>CAZPOL010000036.1:29258-44187 GCA_964588195.1 uncultured Pirellulaceae bacterium
TCGGCTTGCCACTGTTCGAACTGTGGCGAGTCGACGAACTTCGCGAAATCAGGGACTTCGCGAAGATCGGAAAATTCGTATCCATAATCGTTGCTGAGTGCCCGTAGCTGTTTCAGTGTTTCGTCGTGGTCCTCGGTTGCCATTGCGATCGTCATTTTGAACGCGTGCGAGCTACCGACGCCCGTCGTTGCCGGATCGATCGAATTTGTTAACTGAATCGCTTGTTCCAGTTCACCAAAATTCGCCAGATTTGCACCAACCATCAAGTCAAGATAGGGGTCGCCCCCGGTCCACTCGTTCAAGGTTTGATAGCCTTGCTTGATTAGTTTTGGATCGTTACGCACGCAACCTGCTTCGAGTGTCATCATTCCACCAGCCGAGTCGCCCGGAAACGCTTCAAGGAATTCGTCAACGACGATTTGGTAGGCACGCTCATTCTCGATGGAAGTCGCTGTGATTCGTTGGATCATCGCGACCTTTGTGTATTTGACTGATTCTGGCAGTTGGTCGTAGATCTTCAGCGCGCGATTGAGTTTGCCTGAATCGACAGCGGCCTTCATCGCCGCTAGTTGCTCCATCGCATCATTGTACTCTTTCTGCTTGCCCGACAGTTTGCCGGCAAGGCCCATGCTGGCGATGGCCGGGGCGAACAACGTTCGAAACGTATCTGCCATTTCTTCGCCCGTAATTGCTACAAAAAACTGATCTCCACGCACGCGATCACGAACTTTTCTGAGGCGAATCAAGTGGTAATTAAATGACTCATCAGAATTGATCAGCCGAAACAGCGCAAACGAATCACCACCTCGTTGGTTGATGTTAACTAACCGATAGTCGCCCCCTTCGATCAGTCCCTTACTGATTTCATTGGAGATTTGACTGGCGCTCCGGAGATTTGATTCAATCAAACTGGTTTTTGTTTTCTGTTTGATTGAAAACGAGTCGACTGCGTTGGTCAGTATTTCTCGCCAGCCAATCAATTCATTCGCGGTCCTGGAATCGCCATTGACCACAGCCTCAACCCATTGGTCGGCGAATACTTTGGCTTGCTGTTCGGTGACCGACCCGGCATTCGATTTGCCACTCGCAGACCCTGTATCAACTTTTGGAGGCTGTGCTGGCGCTGTCGATTTTGTTTCTGAACGTTGGCAAGCGACGACAAGTGAAAGCGCAATCAGGAAAATTCCGAATGCCGGGAAGTATGAGAAACGCATGGGCGGTGTTTCCGGAAGTGAGAAAGTGAAAGTCACGTCGCCACATTCTAATGCGTTTTTAGTCGGGTGTCATGCAAATACCTGAATCGAATGCCGACGCTTGGCCGCTAACTGAATTTACGGCTTGAGAATTGGCTTGTTCTTAACGCTCTCCGGATGACGCATTCGATTGAAGAACCAAAAAACTCCGCAAAGGGCAGACGCAGCGACCATGAACCAGGCAAAATATTTGAGACGTTGCTGGCGCTTTCGGCTTCTGTTTTTGGTGGCTGCTGGCTCCTCGAAATATACTTCAGCGTACTTCGCTTCGACATCCAGTCCGGCCTCGATCCAGTCGCGTTCGTTTTGGCAGATTTGTTTGAACCAGCGATCGCCGGCCTGAATCTCGGTTTTGAATTCGGACTCCAAATCCTCCAGGTTCATTTGACTGGATCCGCGAACCGCTTGCATGCTGAGTGCCTGTTTAGCGAATTCACGATACTTCGTTTTTGCTTCCGGGTCTTCGACTTCGTAAGCGGCCTTTAAGAAGGCTCGGGTTGCCAATTGTTTTGGGCTGTCGGTATTAAAAATCAGCAGGTCACCCAATGCTTCCAGCAAAACGGGCGAATTGAAATTGCCGAACCGCATCATTCCCAAAACGCCAGTGATCGCTTCATCAATGATGGCTGCTTCGGTGTCACCATAAATCCAGATTCCGCGGTTCATTTGCTTCGCGATGACACTGGCGGGCAAAGATTCCTCAATCACGAATTTTGCAAACCCAACGGGTAGCTGTTGGTGGCCGCTCGATCTTGATGCGTCGCAAAGTGGCAGTTGAATTGATTCATCCGTTCTTTGTTGTAGAAGGTATTTAACCAACATCGCCTGATATTTTTCGCGACCGAAGTGGGCGTCCGGGTTGACCTCGATCGCCGTGTTAATCTCTACGAGCCCTTTTTCATACTCGCCAGCATGAATGTAGAACGTGCCAAGATTGGCGTGCGTTTCGTATAGCCCCGGTTCGATGGCTCGTTTTTCCAGCATCGTTTGAATAGCCAAATCGGTTTGCCCGGTCTTTTCGTACGAGACGGCCAGGTCGTCCAACAGGCTCAAGTCGTTAGGCGAATTTGCGATGCGTTCCAACCGGTCCTTGATTCGCCATTGATGGAATTCGGGCGAGTGGCGTCGGAATTCGCCAGTCATCAATTCGACCGCTGATGGAAATCGCACTCGCTCCATCCGCAGAGTCTCGCGGTCCCAAAGGCAAGCGAACGGCATCCAGCAAATACAGACACCAATCAGGGAACGAAAAGTTGAATTCTGATTGAACTCATTGGTGCGGCCAGTCGTCTGGTGTCGGCGTTTCATCGTGATACCCTTTAGTCTTCCACCCTTTGGTTTCTTTGGTTGCTCTGTTATGCAGCTACCGAATTGTACGAATCGGGAGAGCAAAGAGTTTACCAGTCTATTCCCTGGGCAACGCAACCACCGCCAATTTTGATCCATCGGGGCTGCAGGCGACTCGCGTTACGCTTTGCAAACCGTGATCGGCAAGGTCGGCGACCAACTGCCATCCTGTTTCTTTGGATTTGTAATCCCAGCGATACAGTTCCGTTCCATCGGCCATCAGTACCTGACCTCCCGCCGTCCAGCAGTAATTGTTGTTGCTGCCCCGGACGGTTATCAGAGGCCGGATGGCCAGCGATTCCGGGTCGAGTTCTTTCAGCCAGGTTTGTCCGTTGGCCTGGCGATGCAGGAAACTGAACCGGGCGGGTCCGTCGTTCGTTTTATAGAAACTCTCCGGGATGATATGAGGAGTCGACGGTGGGGCGTTGCCTGTGACGTAGTGATTGAGTTCTTTGGACTCGTGAACCAGTCGTATGCTGTGACCGTATCGCGACCAGTAAAGAATGTAGCCCGTTTTTCGATTCCAGCTGTAGTAACCGATGGGTTCGCGTTCGCCTTGTTTGCCCAACAGCCAATCCTGTTCTTCGCTGCCTCGTTTCGTGAACCAAACGCTCTGGTTCGCCGTTGCTCCATCGGTGACGTACGAGATCGTTTGGTTGTCGGGGGAAGATTGCGGTGAATATTCCTGATCGGCCGAGTCGGTAACCTGCTTTGTTTCACCTGTTGCAATGAAGTACTCGAAGACGTCGGTGCGATCAGGTTTACCATTGGCGGTGAACAGAAACGACTGGCTGTCGGCAGTAAACCATGGCTGGTTGTCGTAGCCGGGGCGGTTGGTGACGTTGCGAGGGTTGGAAACGGAATAAGCGTCGTCGGATTCCTGGACGTCGAACAAAAAGATGTCGCACTCAGGAACCGCTAACGCTTTCGGTTCACTATCCTGAGCCACTAACAGGCACGGCATTGCCGCGGCCAGTGTAAAAAAGAGAGTTGCCAACTTCGTCATCTTCTGTTCTCCGCTATTTCCCAAGTCCTAAATCAGTGCGTTCGCCCTTCATGTTGACACGCCACAGTTTGCCATCCACCATCAACAATCCCTGGCCCTTCAGTGGATCACGCCATTTGACATCGATCCCGATCACCTGACCAGTTTCATCAAGCGGGGCAACGTTCTCAACAACCGTGTGGCCAATCACAATGTGTTTCGCTTCGTGTCGGTCGAGTATTTTTTTCACGTCGGCCGCAGACGATTTACCCCAGGTTGCCGCGTGCTCGTCGAAGTGACCGCGATACCAAAATGGACCGTGTTGGTCACCAACCGGGTTGCTGCCTGGTGAATTACCAGTCGGTACCGCCGGGGCCAAGCCGTTTCGAATACGCTCATTTAATGTATCCATGTCAAGCTGGGCTGCATCCAGTCTGGGCGAGTAGCCACCGTGAACAAACATCAAGTCGCCAACGGTGATCACTGCGTTCTTCGATCGCCACCAACGACCGATGTCGCTGGTTTCGCTAAACAGTTCTTCGTAGCTGATTCCGATACGCTGCGAAGTGAAAATGTATTTTGGATGGATGTACCGCAGATCGCCAGCCATCACCATCGCTTCGTGGTTTCCCAGTACGTAATGGACTCTTCCTCCAGCCGCCTCTGCCTGACGTTCCAGTCGTTTGATTAGCCACATCAATTCAGTGACCTGCGAACCTCGGTCGATCAAGTCGCCAATCAGTACCAGATGCCCCTTGTCCCAAATCCAATTCCCCTGTTCATCGATAACTTCGTTGATAGTCAGAAACGCACGTGCCGAAATATAGTTGCCTTCCAGGTCGCTGATTGCCAACAGCTTTTCCGGAGCATCCCATTTCGAAGCCGGTGGCTGTGGCGCGACAGGGTCCAGCGTGATTGCTGACTCGACACCGGCCAGGTCCTTGATTTCCAGTGGCTCGGTGATGTTTTCATGAGTCGTTCGTTCCACTTTCCCGTCGAAAAACGTCACCACTTCTGCGGTCGATTCGTCCTTCCAGAAAACGTATGGTCCGTCGGTTATCGACGCAGCTTTGATCGGTAGTGGCTGGATCCGCAGGGCGATATTCTTGCCATCCTGTTCGACGTACAGGATGCCCGCCATTAAACCGACTTCGACAGGCGTTTGTTGATCAACCAATGTTCGGGCGGTGACTGTAAAAGTTTTGCCTCCGATTTCCCATTCGCCTGTTTGGCCCTCTGGCACCGACTGAATCTCGTCCAGCATCTGTTGTTGCTGGGCAAGCAAATTTTCCGAGAAGCAGAAAAAGATGAGCAACAAGAATATGATTCGAAAACGCATTGATTCACGCCGTAAAAAAACGATAGCGAAAGATGGATAACGATGTACGTGTTATGCCGAGTCTGAAATTGTAATGGCTAAGGCCGTGGTGATGTCGAGGGGCAGCAAGAAAGTTTGTGGAATGAAAGCAGCAGGCTCGCTTGCCATGCCCGTCTATTTATCTTGTCCGGCATTATCCTCTGCTAACTTCTCTTGTGTTTTTCTGATTGTCTTCGACATTTGGGTCAAGCTGTTGTATCGCAGCTCCGCCTCTTCAACGGTCAGGCCTTTGGACAGGCCGGGACGAGTGTGTCCGATTTTGTCCAACCATGCATCGCGAAGAATGTGCATGTTTTTGGTTCGCGCAACTACCGCATCGATGCCAGTCACGCGAGGAGTGTTGTAGTCTTCCTCGAAACTTCGCAGCAACACCTGTCCCATTAGATTGTGCCCGGCGCGGTTTGGATGCACCGCATCTCGCTGGAATGTGAAATTCGGAATTCGTGCTCTTAGCGATCGTAGTTCAGCATTGAATGCTGAGTGCAAGTCGATGACGTGCCAGTCTTCCCGTTCTCCTTCGGCAACCAACCATTCGGCATACTTCCGCATTACATCGTCATAGGAGAAATCGAGTCTGGACTGAGAGTCGTCGTAAGGCAGAGGAGTCAGCAGAATAAGCTCGACCCCCGCAAAGGCCGCCTTGTCGACCAGGTTTTGAATCCCTTCCTGATACTTCTGAAATCGAGACTCATCAAAGGGCTGATAGATCCCACAGTTGATCCCGTAACAAGCGATGATCAGATCCGGGTTGGTCTGTTCGAGAACACGATCGAGTCGTTCGTCCAGGTCGGGTCTCGCGAATCGGCCACCGGCATGTCCGTCCTCGCTGAGTCCAGAAACGGTTTCACTTGGCAGTCCTAAATTCAGAACCGTTGGGTTGCTCTCAAGCTGCTGAGCTTCCAGCCAGAGATCGAACTGTGCGACATAATGTCCAGCATAGGTAACACTGTCACCCAGAAAAACGATCTTTGAAGAATCTTCCAGCAACTTCATTGGCAACGTTTGCGCGCGCAAGTGTTGTTGCGACCCACAACAAAGCCAAAGTAACGAAATGCCAAGCAGGATATTCCGTCGAAAACGACTGGGTTGATTCCGCGTCATTCGAAATTGCCTCCAACGATACGAAGTGGACAGGTCAATTTCTTATGATAGACGATCAGAGGCGGGATTGCGGGCGTCGACACGAATTTGTGCGGCCCGCTTCCCCACCTGTCAAAACTTCAAGAGAACATCAAGGCATGGTCAGAAACAGATCGATGGCTTCGCCATTTCGCAACACCTTGATTTGGATTTGCTCGCCCGAATTCAGCGACTTCAATGATTCATGAAGCTTCTCGAAGCTCGTTGGGCAATCGCAAACGGTATTCTGGATTTCCAGGATCACATCGCCGCCGATCCAGACGTCCTTGCCACGGAACTTGATCTTGTCTGTACCGCCGCGCAATCCTGCGCGGGCCGCAATTGAATTCCGGGTCACGTGTTGTACCAGTAAGGCGGACGGTTGTGGCACGTTCAGAATGCCAGACAATTCTTCCGGCAACAAGATTCCCTCGAAGCCGGTCCAGAACGGAGAACGTTCCAGCAAAATCGTTTTCGCGGCATTGATCGAAACCGCGAAACCAATTCCGTCAAACCCGCCACCTTCGCTAAGGATGTGGCTGACGATACCGATGACTTCGCCACGGTCGTTGAACAGCGGGCCACCCGAATTGCCATGATTGATCGATGCATCGGTTTGAATCACTTTCAGCGAAGTGCCACCGGCCAGCACTGGTCTGGTTTGAGCACCACTGATGTGGCCGATTGATAATGAATGCTCAATCCCAAACGGTGTGCCGATGACCAAAGCGGGCTCGCCAGGTTCTGTTTGATCGGAATCACCAAGTGTGGCAACACCGGCAGATTGCGGAATCGATTCGACGTTGATCAATGCCACATCGGCGCCTGTCACTGACGAGACGACCTGCGCGCGGGTCGTCGTGCCATCTACGAATTTCACAATGATCTGATCTGCTGTGTGCACGACATGAGCCGCCGTCATGATGCTGCCACTTTGGTCGACGATCACACCCGTGCCGATCGCCCGCCGTTGCTCGATGCCTCGCGGCCCCGAAACGGTCTCGACCGTTTGAATGGTGACGACCGTTGGATCCAGTTTTTTAAACAGGTCACGATAGTCTTGAGCGGTGAGGTTTTGACCCCATAGTCCGACAAGAAATGCAACGACCAGAAACAGTCTTGGCTTGATATGAATTTTCATCATGGTCTCCATGTTGTGTTTCTACGTGGACGAACTCACACGCTTAAGCTTACACTCGCTGAGAATTTATTGGTATCGCGACAGCATCAACGATATGGCTTGTATTGCAGGCAGGCAGTTGCAATTAACGAGCAAATAGGTAATTAAGCAGTGGAATTTTTAGACCGCGCAATGATGATCGCCTTTTTGGCACTTCCGCCGTTTCTTTTTTTCACGGTACGAAATCGCCTTCGTGCCTTTATCTATGCGACGCTGGCTTTGTGGATGCTGATGATCGTAGGCGGGCAACAACATTTGGCTTACACGCCGGGCTACGACAGCATAGCGCCCGGTCTTTCGATTGTCGCAGGCTGGTTACCCGCCTCGATCTACGCTGGGATTTGGTATGCCATCGTTTATTTTTGCTTTTCCAAACGTGATGCCTGAGGAATAGATCGACTATGAGGCACTGACGCGATCGATTTGTTGCATCAACTCTCAGGTTTTTTGAACGCTTTGTTCGCCGCAAGCAGCGTTAGCCACGAAGTGGCGACAGCACGTAGCCATGGGCGTCAGCCCATGGACAAGATGGCCCTTCGATCGAAAGCCCCGGAGGGGCGACAGCGTCTCGAGTTTTGAGCCACATCCGGAGTACTCGATAAGTTCTCAAAGCACCAATCGCGCATAAAAAAACCGCAATTGCCAAATTCGATGCTTGGCAATTGCGGTCGAGGAGGACCCCACCACAGATCCTTACTCTCCTACGCTTAGGCAACGCAGGAAGTTCAAGTTGTTTTTTCTAAACCAGGTTTAATACTCTGAGTTCAATTTTCGTTGTTTTGTACATAGCTGGTTGTTTCACTGTTTCGAAGTTACGAGCTGGCGATATTCAATTCAGACTTTCCCGGCATACTGTCCTCGTCCCCTTCCCTTTGCTTGTTCACCAGTTTGACCCCCCAGCGAGCGAGGAGCGGAAAGGCTCCCAGCAAAGCAAAGGCAACTGCGATTGTGGTCATTCGTTCCGGGGTGAACGCTGCATTGACTCCTTGGTTGGCCAGCGTCGCAAGGTCCGGTACGACCGAGCCTGCGTAGACGTAAACCACAGTTCCCGCCAGCATTCCCAGTTGGCTGACCCACCAGAATGTACGTGTGCGAATCGGTGTCAGTCCCATCACGGCGTTGATCACAAAGAACGGAACGGCTGGAATCAATCGCATGGTGAACAGATAGAACGGTCCCTCTTTCTCCAATGCAGAATTGAAACTGGCCAACTTTTCTCCGAACTTGTTTTGTATGGTATCGCGAAACAGGAACCGACTGATCAGAAACGCCAGTGTGGCGCCCGTGGTCGAGGCGAAGCTGACAAGCAGTAGCCCACGCATGATTCCAAAGTACCAACCGAACAGTAACGTCAGGGCGGCGGCTCCGGGTAATGACAAACCAGTCACACCGACGTAAAGAGCAAACGCTAGTCCGTAAACCAGGACAGGATGTTCCGCCTGGAACTGACGCAGTTGTGTTTCTTTTTCCGCCAGACTACCAAGCGACAACGAATCGCCAAACTGAACGTAGCCAACAATCGCCAGGCCAACGAACACTGCCAACAGGGCGAACTTTTTCCGAGCCCCCTTGTTTGCGGGCAATGTTTTTTCGTGAGCCGTCGACATTTTTGTTTCACTCGGTTCTTGATGCGGGTAAATGTTACTTGCGATATGCAGGTGACGCGGTTTCCATGCAACCCTTACCGAAGATCACGATTTTCGAATCTTTTTTTGCCACATTTTTCTGATACCTCAGGCTGAACCGTATACCGGCCGGTAATTCTCGAAGTTTTATGATTCGCTGAGGTCTACAATCCCAGCCGCGAGCAATTCAAGCACGACTCGCAAGCGAGTGGTTTGAATTGTTTAACGGCAAGCCGCAGGCGACTGTGTCCGACAGTGAAACACCGACGCCTTCCGGCTTGCCGTTAAACGAACGATGGATAGCACGCACTGTCAGGTCGCGGTTCCCGTGCTTGCCAATTCGATTGCTCTGGCGATTTTGCGGATTAGCCGCTCTCGCAGGACTGAGGCCTGCTGGGCAAGCGATCGCTGGAACGTTTCGTATTGTGCTCTTCCGGCGGCAGTTTCAATCCGGATTGGTGGATAGTCATCGTATTTGGAAAGCTCATAAGGGCTGGCCCGCATGTCGATCGCCCGTGCCTGCATGGCCAATTCGAAACACTCACGCAGCAATGGGCTGCCAACCCATGGCATCGCTTTGAAGGCCCATTTGTAGAGGTCCATATTGGCATGGATACAGGCCGGCTGTTCCATCTCGGCTCGTTTTTCAAGGGTCGGCAGCAAGCGATTCAGGGGACGAGCCTCGTCGGCAAAAAAGCGAAAGGCATCGAAGTGAGAACAGGTGATCGGTCGCGATTCGACCACCTTGTCGATTTCCGACTGTGACAGGCGAAACTTCGTTGTTTCACGGTGCCGGACGTCGTCGCCTTTGTAAACCATCGCCCACTCGTGCAGCCCAAAGCAGGAATAGTTACCACGACGTTCCCCGGTTTGCCGTAACAGATCGGCAATCCATTCCAATCGTTCTCGCAACTGGTTCGTCATTTTTAACGGATCGCAAAAGATTGCTCCGTCCGACCTGGAGTAATGACGCGGGGAAAAATGCGAAAGTTCGATGTCAGGATCACAAAGCAGATGCATGTCGATACCCGGATGCCATTCTTCCAGCCGGGATGGCGAGTAGCGGTAGTAGACGAACAGGAAATCGTGAATCGGGTGCGATTTGCCCGCGCAGCGACGGGCACGGTACGGTTCGGTCCAGCGTTTCATCGCCGAAGAGTATTCGGTCGCAGCGCATCGCCACTGCTGAGCGGTCAATTGCTGCTTGGTAGATTGGCGAGTCGATTCCAGGGTCATTTTGGGATTGTAACGAAACGAATTAATGATTCAGAGGCGATGTTTTCCCCGTGAAACACGGTAATTACCATAATTCATGAATTTTCTTTAATTAACTTGCAAGAATTTGTAAGGGAGGTCACTCTATTGACGTCACCCCACCGAATTGACGCCAAGCGTTGAAAATCAGCCAGTAGAAAGCCATCTTTTGAATCCCGCCACGAAGCCTGCTATGAAGCCCATCATCAAGAACATTTCGCCCTTTCGGCAGGCATTTCAGTGGGATGTGGTACGCCGCGCTTTAATCATGGCGGCGATTGTGGGGACTGTTTTGGTCACCATTAATCACGGGATGTGCATTTATTCCGGGAAGTTTGGAATCACCTGCGCATGGCAATCAGCTTTGACTTATATGGTGCCCTACACCGTCTCAACGATCTCAAGTGTGTTGGCAATGGCGCAATTCAGCCGACGGGAACTCACCGCGGTTAACGACAGCGTGTGATTCACCGAACGGTGGCCCGACCGAGGCTTGATCGGGTCAAGGTTGTTAAAACCGACTGACTTGCGATAATGCAATTTGAGTTTCGATGGCTGTTTTTTCTTGTATGTAGTCTTCTTGCATGTAGAAAAGGCAGCGGCTGCGTTAACTGCAAGATCTCATCTGCATTTCTAAAGACTTGAAATATGTCGACTGACCAATCTGTTTCCCAGGAAGCGGGTCCCAAAGCAGACCCAACACGCTGGGTCGAAGACTATGGCGACTACTTGTATCGCTACGCCTATTCCAGGCTTCGCGACGGCAATGCGGCCGAAGAGGTCGTGCAGGAAACTTTTCTGGCTGGTGTTCGCTATGCATCCCAGTTCGCCGGACGAGGCTCCGAGCAAGGTTGGCTGACCGGAATTCTGAAACGAAAGATTGTGGACTTCGTTCGCCGTCGAATGAAAGACAATCGAGCGGCCGCCTACGAAGACGAGCACGACCCGTCGGCGCAGATGTTCGACGCGATGGGAAACTGGAAGAGTGGAGCGATCAAGTTTTCACCTGCTCCGGATCAACGACAACAATCCGAAGAACTCTATAATGTGGTCAGACAATGCCTGGAGACTTTGCCAAAAGGCCAGGCCGATGTGTTTGTACTTAGCGTGATGGAGGAGATGGATTCGGACGATATCTGTAGTGAACTGGATATCTCACCCTCGAACTTCTGGGTTCGAATGCACCGTGCCCGATTGGGATTGGCCAAGTGTGTCGGGGCGAAATGGTATGACGTTGATAATGCTGGAAACGGGGTGAAGAACGATGGATGACGATAAAGTAATCAGCCAGTTGATATCCAAATCGCTACGCCGAAAACTGTCGGACGAGGAACAGAATTCGGTGGAGCAACACCTCAGCAACAACGAGGAATCTCGCAAATTCGCTGAAATCTCAAAAGTGATTCAGGATTCGATTGTGCTGAGCGCAGAAAAATCGATGGAGGAATCGCCGCGACTTTCTGATGACGCCAAAAATCGTTTACGGAATTCACTGGCAGTTGCGATTTCTGAATCGCAAGCCAAGGCACGCTCTGACGACTCGCAAGAACAACGGATCCAGAAACAGGTAATCGATGAGTTGTCGGCGGAAAACGACGGTCGGGAGCTGGCTTCCCGATTTAAATTAATTCGCTTACTCAGTCGCGGTGGCCTGGGAAATATTTGGCTGGCCCGGGACAAGAAACTTAATCGTGTCGTGGCCATTAAGGAGCTACATCGCGAGTCACTGGAATCGCCCCAAGCGTGGGAGCGGTTTCGTCGCGAGGCCGAAATTACCGGGCACCTGGAACACCCGAATGTCATCCCGATCTACCAATACGGTGAGGATCGCAAGACCGGGGAGCCATTCTACGCCATGCGTTTCGTCGGCAAGCGAACACTCACCGACGCAATCATTGAACATCACGATCGCATGAACGCAGGTGAAGTTTGCAACATGGCGACTCATCGATTGCTGTCCGTTTTTCTGGATATCTGCCAGGCGATCGCTTACGCGCATTCACGAGGCGTTGTTCACCGCGACTTGAAGCCCGACAATGTGGCTCTGGACAATTTTGGCCAGGTGATCGTGCTGGATTGGGGGTTGGCCAAGGTGCTTGAGGACGGAGAATTGGCCAACAAGATGACCAATTTCCCGAACCTGCAAGAATCGACTTTGCGACAAACGATGCAGGGAGACGTGGTGGGCACTCCGTTGTATATGGCTCCTGAGCAAGCCGCAGGTGATCTGGATAATGTCGATGACAAAACCGACGTGTACGGACTGGGCGCGATCCTGTTTTCAATTCTTTGCGGAAAGGCTCCGCATGAAAAAAGCGTCGATGGAAATGTGGACAGCCTGAATCAGGTCCTGAAAACGATTGCCGAAAGCAATACGCCTCGTCCCGGTGAATTCTGTCAGCATGTACCACGCGAATTGGAAGATATTTGCGGCAAGGCAATGGCGCGTAAACGTCATTTGCGGTACAAGTCGGTAACTGAGTTGTCCGAGGCGGTCGAATTATGGATGGCTGGACAAAGCGGCAAACAAGCTGGCTACGACAACTTGCGAATGGAGGGTCGCGAATTGCGTGCTGACCTGGAATCTTCTGTACGCGATTTGGAACGCAATGTCAGATTCATGTCCACGTTGCCTCCGATTCAGGAATTGATTCACAGCAGCGAAGCCGATGTCATGGTTTGGCGAGAACGACTCGCCAAGATTTTCCATGGACTGTTACGTGCCAATCCGGATTATCGCAACGTGTTGTATAGTCGCGTGGTCGACGGGCAGTACACGGAGATCGTGCGTGTCGAGCGTCACTCCACGGATGCCAGTAGTATCCGGATTGTTCCCCGCAGCCGATTGAGAACAGATCCTTGCAGCGAACATGTACTTGCTCTGTTGCAACACCAACCGGATGAGGTTCGTACGTCGCTGGTTTGTGATCCCTTGTGCAAATTGGAAGTGACGTGTGCACAGGACGTTGGGTTATCGGTTGGCGTTCCGGTGTACGATGATGAGACAGAAGAAGTATTCGGTTTCGTAATGATCAATTGTGATATCGATCAACTGCTGCAACGGCAGATGAGTCGGCGCACGTCGGCTGCTGAAATGGTGGTGGCCTGTGACGTGTTTCATGTCATGGTGCACTCCGAAAATGGGCAACTTGTCGAACAGTCCATTTCGCAACCGGTTCAGGAAGTCGTTCCGCATTTCCAGCATGCCGTCGATGTATTGCAAAATGAAAGTGAGTACATCGACGAGGCGAATTCTGACATATATGGCGCCAGAGTTTGGTTCATTTCCAATCAGCATGGTGTGATGTATTTGCTGCGACGAAAAACAGATTAGCGTCGGCGAGGATCTTCGTGCTCAAGGATTTTGGCCGCTTGGCTCGCGTTCGGTACTACGAATCATCGTTACAAATTTCGAGTACAATTCGATTTTTGTAGATCAGCGCGGCAACCGAACGATCGGAATCCGCCTTGGATCAAGGGGAGTGCTATGGCTGCCAGAGTCATTTTGTGGATTTGCGCGGTGACGTTTGTGGGATTGGGAATCGCTTTGCTGCTCCGCCCTGCCGAGATCCTTGCGGCGGTTGAGCTGACCTTTGAAACGCCAACGGCCTTCGCAGACGTCCGCGCCGATTACGGTGGTTGCATCCTGGGGATCGGCTGTTTTTTGGTGTGGTGTGCGTTACAGCCAGCACGAATCCGGACAGGGTTGTTGTGCACCGGGCTCGTAATGTCCGGTTACGTGATCGGCAGGGTCTATTCGCTGTTTGTCGACGGCATGCCCAAGCCAATCATCTTTATCTTGATCACGGTCGAGTTGGCCGGTGCGGTCGTTTGTTTTGGCTTGATCAACTTTGCTCCATCCGGAAACGAAAACTCAGAAGTGCAAACTCAGCCTCGTAAAGATCAAGAGTCTGATGATTCAGAGACCGAGCAGGCCAGCGATCAGATTCCGCTGGATGTCTGAAGTGCCGGAGTAAATGACACCTCCCAATGCGTCTCGCAAATCCCGTTCGACGCCTTCCTCGGAAAGATAACCCTTGCCACCGTGAATCCGGATCGCGTCCAAACTGTTTTGCACGAACGCTTCGCTGATGACCAGTTTCGTTGTGGCTGCTTCCAGCGGAATACTTTTGCCCTGGTCCAGTAATTCTGCAGCTCGATACATGTGCAGACGTGATGTTTCCAGTCGGACCTTCATTTCAGCAATTCGATGAGAGACAGCCTGGTGTTTGCCTATCGGGCTGCCCGAAATTGATCGCGACTTTGCAAATTCGACCGTCTGTTCCAGCTGGCGAGCCATCGAGCCAACGTGGCTGGCGAAAATGAAACTTCGTTCAAAGTCCATCGACGAATTGAATATGCTCGATCCGGATCCAATGTTGCCCAGGAGATTTTCCTCAGGAACAAACGAGTCTGTAAACGTGATGTCGCCCATCGGTCCTGTGCGTAGCCCGAGTTTACCCACAGTGTTTCCCAGCGTGACGCCTGCCGAATCCGCCTCGACGATGAATGCCGAAATGCCCCACCGGCCTTTGGAGGCATCTACCGTCGCAAACACCAGAATCAGTCCAGCAACGGGCCCCAATCCGATATACGTCTTGTTTCCGTTCAACAGATATCCGCCATCCGTTTTGGTCGCGGTGGTATTCAGGTCGAAGGCGTTGGAACCCGATTCAGGCTCCGTCATGCCGTGCGCACCTTTCAGTTCGCCATTGATCAGACGAGGCAGATATTTGCGCTTCTGTTGTTCGGTACCAAACTTCAGAATCGGTTCCTGGACGGCCCACA
>CAZPOL010000037.1:0-28326 GCA_964588195.1 uncultured Pirellulaceae bacterium
AAGAGTAGACATAAAAGTAAAGACCGCTGTTGCAGTGATTGCAACAGCGGTCTTTTTCGTGTTTGATCGTAGGCGATTACTCGTCGATCTTTTTCCACTCGCTCATCTTGTGATTCAATTCAGCCAGCTCATTCAGCTTGGCTTCAATATCGAATCCTTCAGGGAATGTGATCGAGGCGAATTTTTCGTCCAGGTTCGTTTCGAATGAAACGATTTCCTCGACGGACTTCAAACGGCTTCGCACGGAAGCCTCGCAGCCCGTTCACGACATGTTGGGCAGGCTAATCTTCAGTGACACGTTTGAATCATCACTGCCATTTCCATCATTCGATTCCATGTTTTTGGTCGGCTGGCCAACAACGACGCTCAAGGAAACTTCCTTCTCAACACCGTCCGTCATTTGGTCCATACCGAATTTGGTGCGATCCAGTTTGAAGTCAGCCATCAGGACCAGACCACTGTCAGTGATTTCGTACTTGGCCGGGAATTCGAAATCGCCAGTTGTGCCGTGCAGGGTCAATTGACCAGCGACGGTACAGGTTCCAGCTTCTCCGATTGTCACCGACGTACTTTTGAATCCGGCATTCGGGAATTTGGCGGCTTCAAAGAAATCTGCGTTCATCAGATGTTTGGTCAAATTGTCGAACTCGGTCCAGATGGATGCGATTTCCATTTCGACTTCCACCGAAACCGGGTGTCCGTCTTCGATACCGATTGTTCCAGTGAACTTTTTGAATCCACCGAGTCGCGGTTTCGGATCGTCGCCAACATGAGTACCAATGAATTCGATACGGGTATTCTCGGGCGCCAGTTTAGCCACCGACTTTCCGTCCATGGTGGCGATCGCAATCGGTTTCGTTTCCGCTTCTGCCTCTGTTTCCTGAGCCATCGAAATGGCGGGAAGCAACAGCAGCGCGAATACGCCGGCCAGATGCCAGGTACTGCGTCTACAGTTCATAAATAGTCCTCTAAAGAAGGGTGTGTTCAGAAGTTGTCTTCGATTTGTGACTTGGGGTAATGGTAACCAAACGACTTAATACAGCCAAACGTTCGCGGATTCCAGGTGGTTTTAGACAAAAAACCGAAATGTTGCCCGTTCTTGACCTGGAAGTGTCGCCGGAAAGTGGGAATATCCCCACGCATACGGCTCTTTCCGGCCTTATTGTGCTTGATCAACTCCGCAAAAAAACCGCAAGAAAATCTCAGCCTGATCGTGAGTCCATTCCGATTCAGACTCGCGTTTCGACCTGGTTTTTGGATGCCATGTTCACGCTTGCGTGAGCATCTCCGACGTCGTTCGGTCGCCACGAAAAAACTACCCCCGACAGGTCACACGCGATAAAATCAAGCAGTAGTCAATTCGAATTCATTACCGTGGGTTGTCTCAATGAATATTCAATGCAGATCGATAGGTATGTCAACGAGGTTCCTGGTTATCGTGTTTGCGTTCATGCCAGCTGGTAAACCGTTAGCTGGCCAAACCAATGCCGAAAATGCTCCAGACAGTTTTGCGGAAGAGGTGGTGGGCACGTACTTTGAGAAAACTGCCGAACCGATGAGCAGTCTCATTCGAATGATTGAAGTCGATGGCCAAATTCAGTTGTTAGATAATTGGGACAAAGTAGATGCGCGTGCAGCACGTGATAGTGAACCCGATCCAGAATTCGAAGCTGAAGTAGAAGAGATGATGGATATGGGAATGGATCGAGCTTCAGCAGAGCGGTTTGCAGGAAGCAGGTTGGGTAACACCAAGGGTATGTTAGGCCAGTTCATGAAAATTCAGTCCGCTGTGGGACGCGGTGGTGGCAGTGGTGGGAGTCCTGGCGTCGAACAATGGGATTATCGAATTCGGTCGGGCGAATTTGGCGGGCACACACGCAAAGATAAACGGTCTACCAGACTTCAGTTTTACGATTATGAAAACGATATCGATTTTTACATCAATAAAAAATCAGAGGATACCGGGTTTCAATTTCGATTCTGTTCAGCCCATGGACTCATCGAACTATGGCAATCCAAAGAAGAAATTCGATTGATTGTGATACAGGCCGGTACTCCGGAAGTCATTACGGCAGACAACTTTCGGGAATTGATGGATGAGAGCCCACAAGAGTTTCGCGAACAGTTGTTGCCGTTGTGGGAAGCATTGGGCATTCGAGTACCGATGAATCTTTCAGACAAGCGAGTGGTCGACGCCGCATTGGAGAAAATTGCTGCATTTAACAGCGATGAAATGCAGGTTCAGGGCCTGCTGGAGGAATTGACCGGTGACAGCATGAGTGATCGGAACGAAGCGTATGAAGAGTTACTGGAAGGCTATTTCAATTGGCGAGAATTGATCGATAAATTCAAGGGTGAATTGGAATTGGACGAAGTTTCGCAGCCCAAGCTAAAATTGATCACAACGGCCGCTCCCGGAACGATGGAACAGGATTACCTTGATCAACTGGATTTGCTCAATAACAAAACCGCGCTGCAGGAATTGTTGAAGCACACTCCTGAAGGAAAAAAGGAACTGGTTTCTGATCACATCAAGTTTCTTGAAGAAAACGAGAAGTAAGTAGAAATTCAGGAACCGCCAGGCTATTGAATCGGAGGTTCAATTCCATCGAGCAAGCCAATAAAAAAGCCCGACGGCTTAACGTCGGGCTTCTTGTTTTTTGTTGGTGGACGGCAGAGGCGTGAGCTTATTCCTTATCGCCTTCGCCGCCGTTGTCGTCCGAATCGCCGGCACCGACACCGACGGGCTCTTCCGGCTCATCGGGTTCTTCCGGCTCAACGTAGGAGCCCTGGAATTTCAGGTGCTTGATCTTGCCGTCGTCGTCTCGATTGGCTTCCACGACGATTCGGTTCTTGCCCTGGAAGCTGCCATTCAGCAACTCTTCGGCCAGCGGATCCTCGACGTAGTTCTCCAGAGCGCGACGTAATGGTCGGGCACCGAAGTCCAGGTTGGTTCCTTTCTTGATCAGAAACTCCTTGGCATCGTTGGACAATTCCAACGCATAACCACGTTCGGCAAGGCGATCGCGAATCTTGACAACCTCCAACTCGATGACCAGTTTCAGGTCTTTCTTTTCGAGGTGGCGGAAGATGATCGGCTCGTCGGAAAGACGGTTCAGGAATTCCGGGCGGAAGGCTCGGTTAATCTCATCGTAAACACGCGTCTTCATGCTCTCAAACGAAGCATCTTCGCCAGCACCAGGCAGGCCAAAGGCGGATTCGTTTTTGATCGCCATGGCACCGACGTTGGTGGTCATGATCAGGATCACATTGCGGAAGTCGATGTTGCGACCAAAACTGTCGGTCAAACGTCCTTCTTCCATCACCTGCAACAGCATGTTGAAGATGTCCGGGTGAGCTTTCTCGATTTCGTCCAGCAGCACCACGGCGTAAGGCCGTCGACGGATCTTCTCAGTCAATTGGCCACCCTCTTCGTAGCCAACGTATCCCGGAGGCGCACCGATCAGGCGGCTGAGGTTGTGTTTCTCCATGTACTCGGACATGTCGATGGTAACGAGTGCTTCTTCGTCGCCAAACATGAACTCTGCCAACGCTTTGGCCAGCAAGGTTTTACCGACACCGGTTGGTCCGGCGAACATGAAACAACCGATTGGTCGTTTGGGATCCTTCAAACCACTGCGGCTACGTCGCACGGCCTTGGAGATCGCTTTGACGGCAGGGTCCTGGCTGATGACTTTCTCGTGCAAGACATCTTCCATTTTCAGCAAGCGAGCGCTGTCTTCCGTGGAGAGTCTTGTCAGCGGGATGCCGGTCATCTTGGAGATCACCTCAGCGATGACTTCTTCGTCCACGACGCCGTCGGTTTCCTCTGACTTCTCTCGCCAGTCCTTCTTGATTTGCTCCTTCTTCTTGCGGAGCTTGTCGGCCTTGTCGCGAAGCGAGGCGGCTTTTTCGAAGTCCTGATTGGCGACCGCGTCTTCCTTGTCCTTGTTGAGACGCTCGATGTCCTCGTCGATCTCTTTCAAGTCAGGTGGACGAGTCATCGTGCGAAGCCGGATGCGGGCACCTGCTTCATCGATCACATCGATCGCCTTATCCGGCAAGCAACGACCTGTAATGTAACGTCCAGACAAATCGACCGCGGCGACAATCGCGTCATCGGTGATTTGCACACGGTGGTGTTTTTCGTATCGTTCGCGAAGACCTTTCAGGATTTCCACGGTCTCGTCGGTTCCAGTTGGATCGACAATGATCTCCTGGAATCGCCGTGCCAGTGCGTTGTCCTTTTCGATGTACTTGCGGTACTCGTCCAAAGTCGTGGCACCGATACATTGGATTTCGCCACGTGACAGAGCGGGCTTCAAGACGTTCGCCGCATCGATCGCTCCTTCGGCGCCACCGGCACCGACCAGAGTGTGAAGTTCGTCGATGAACAAGATCGTGTTTTTGGCACGTCGTACTTCGTTCATGACCGCTTTGATGCGTTCTTCGAATTGACCTCGATACTTCGTACCAGCAACCATCATGGCCAGATCGAGTACCACGATCCTTTTGTCGCACAGCAGTTCGGGAACCTCGTTGGCAATGACGCGTTGCGCGAAGCCTTCGACGATGGCGGTCTTTCCGACTCCCGCTTCACCCAGCAGAACCGGGTTGTTCTTGGTTCGTCGGCAAAGCACCTGGATCGCTCGTTCGATTTCGTCTTGTCGTCCGATGACGGGATCCAGCTTGCCCTGTTGAGCCAGTTCGGTCAGGTCGCGACCAAAGCTGTCCAGAGCAGGTGTTTTTGATTTGGGGCTTTTGCCACTGGGAGCACCCTCGCCGCCACTGCCGCCGCCATCGCGACCGCCACGTTCGCCAGCTTCGGCACCTTCCAGTCCGCTACCCAACAGGTTGAGTACTTCTTCGCGAACTTCTTCCAGTTTCAAGCCAAGGTTCATCAGCACTTGAGCAGCAACACCTTCTTGTTCCCGCAACAGGCCCAACAGAATGTGTTCGGTACCGACAAAGCTGTGTGCCAGGTTCCGAGCTTCTTCCATCGAGTATTCGATGACCTTTTTGGCGCGAGGCGTCTGAGGCAGTTTGCCTATCGTGACCATTTCCGGTCCGCTCTGAACAAGCTTCTCGACTTCCAGCCGGATCTTGCGAAGGTCGACGCCGAGGTTCTTCAGCACATTGGCTGCGACTCCGTTGCCTTCCTTGACCAGTCCCAGCAACATGTGCTCGGTGCCAATGTATTCGTGGTTGAACCGCTGGGCCTCTTGATTGGCCAGCTGCATGACTTTTCGTGCGCGTTCTGTAAATCGCTCGTACATTTCGTACTCCTGGGATGCTTAGGCCGACGGGCGGCGGTCAGCTCCTATCTGGATTGATTGGTATTTGTCGGTCAGCTGGTGACAACGCCACAAGCTAATCGGATTCTCAAGCTGCTCGTCGTTGAATAGTTGAGGATATTATTGGTTTATCTTCGTGAGCCGTCTCGTCGCGGTTCACCGCGGCTTCCCCAAGTGTGATGGTTCCGCTGTGCGTGTGATTCAACGAGTCTTCGTCCTGAAGGTTTTCTTCTTCGTGAGTAGTTGGTTCGCGTTCGGATTCCAGTCGGTCAATTTCTTGCTCGACCAGTGCCCGCTCGCGTTTCATTTCAAACTGCCATCGAATTCCTGAATCGAGACGTTGCAATTTGTCTAACTGGCCCAGTGCTTTTTCGAAGCGATCGGTGCGACGATAAAGCGAGGCCAACAACAAACGGGCTTCCGCGTCTCGAGACTCAGCCTGTAAGCGTTGCGCCAACAACAACTCAGCCTGAGTAAACTCTCCTTTCAAGTATTCGGTTTGAGCCTGATTAAACAAGGTGTCATCGGATGATCCGGACGACTTGGGCGTTTCTTCGGCAATCTCAAACTGGTCGATATATTGCCACGAAACCCAGCCAAAAATCAGCCAACAGCCGATGACCGTCGGCCAAATCAGGAATCCCGCTTCGGGGCCCAATATTCCCGGCCATACAAATGAGGACACCAACGCCAGGTTTAACAGCAATGAAAAACCGACTGCCACGAACAGCGAGGACCAGTGTCCACGCAACCACAGTCCGGCAAGGCCGGGCCAACAGCAAAGGGTTCGAGGTGGTTGATCAATCATTGATTTGTCAGACGTTGGCTTCCTGCCAAAAGATACCACCCATCGTGGAAAAACGCGGCGAAATTTTAACCGTCGCTCGACCACGAATCAAGGCAAGTATCATGCTGGCAGTTACTTACGTCTCACGTGCGGGAATGCGTCTTGCAAAACCCTATTTCTTACAATCGGCGATAGCAGCAGAGATTCACGGCCACCGACCGCCCTCTCGTTACCGTTGTAAAGACATGAAATGTTGTCGTGACTGGTCCAGCGATTAGAAGTGATTGCACAGACAATGCCAAAGCGACCCACCAACTTTCCTTAACCCGGACGATTTAGCTCGGAAAAGACTGTCCGAGCCACTGGAAACGCAGTTTTACCGAGTATTCGCGAACATTTGTTCAGAATGGAACGCATTGAAATAGTCTCAGAAAATATTTGGTCGATTTTTCGGGTTACCGACCAACACCCTCTCTTTGACAATGTGACAGGCCAGCAACTTCCCGAACTTTTTCAGCGATTTTACCTGTGAGCAACAAAACAACTCTGATTCGTGCCTTCGATGCCAACATCAATCGGACGCAGGAAGGCATGCGGGTCGTCGAAGATTGTTTGCGGTTTGCCGTTCTCGATTCCCACTGCACCAAGGTCTGCAAGGCGTTTCGCCATGAATTCGCCGCTTGGGTTACCAGCCTGGAAAACAAGGTCGTTGATGGTCAGCCAATTTCAAATTCGGTCAATCGATTGCGAATGCGCGATGCCAGTGGCGACATCGGACGTTCCGAGGATGTCTCCAGCGAATACTCAAGACAGGGCGTCGACGATCTGCTGAAGGCAAATTTTTCCAGGGTCAAACAGTCCTTACGAGCGCTCGAGGAATTCTCCAAAACGATTTGTCCTGATATGGCGATTCCGGTGGAACGGTTGCGATACAAATTGTACGACCTGGAAAAGGCGGTTTTGTTGTTGGTCGACAGTCGTGACCGGCTGCAGACGACTCGGTTGTACGTCCTGGTAGACTGTTGTGATCAGGACTTGAAGCGATTTGCTGCCCGAGTCAATTTGTTGTGTGAAAGCGGTGTGGACGCGATTCAATTGCGAGACAAATCGACTACGGATTTGAATCTGGTCCGGTTTGCTGAAACGCTGGTCGAAATCTGCAGCCAACACGGTGTGCTTTCAATCGTGAATGATCGAGTCGACATTTGTGTTGCGGTGGGCGCAGACGGAGTTCACCTGGGACAGGATGACATGTCGATTGAACAAGCCCGAATGATCGCCGGCCCAAACACCTTGATCGGGATCTCGACGCACAACCTTGAACAAGCCAGGCAGGCGGCTTTGTCGGGGGCCAACTATATCGGCGCCGGGCCGACCTTCCCGTCTTCGACCAAGTCGTTTGAGGATTTTCCAGGACTCGCATTCCTGCAACAGGTATCGGCAGAGACTACCCTGCCCTGCTTTGCCATTGGCGGAATCGATTTAAGCAACTTGTCAAAAGTGATTCAGGCCGGTGTGGATCGCGTGGCGGTCTCTGCCGCCATTCCCGACGACTCGCATCCCGACGATCAGGTGACCAAAAGCATTTGTGCGCTCAAGAGCCAATTGCAACATGCATTGCAGGACTAAAGTTCGAAGCGGAACAGTCGAGGCGTTTGGAGGTCGCCTCAGTACGTGATAAAGCAGATTTCTTCGCAACTAGAGTTAACAGAACCGGTCGTCAACAGTTACCTTGAGTTGATGTTGGATCAGTAACCGCCAACTTTCGTCGCTTGTTCAAGGCTGTTTATGTCCAATCAAATTTCGGGTGCGACCGAGTCCGACAACCCGGAAGCGAGTCAGCGCCGCAATTTCTTGACGACGACGATCTACCAAGTCCTGCTGCGAATGGCATGGATCTTCAAAACCGAGAGCGTCATTATGCCGGCTGCTCTGGATTCGATGGGAGGAGCTGGATGGGTCCGCGGTTGCCTGCCAATGCTGAATCGAATCGGCCAGAGCATCCCGCCGCTGTTGGTTTGGCCGTTTGTGAAAGCGGCCCGTCGCCAACAATCGTGGTTGGCTTTCTCAACCATGATGATGGGCGTGATGTTTTGCTGCCTGGCCTGCTTGTGGCTGACTGGGTTCCATGAAACAGGCAAGCCCGCTCAGTTTTTGTTTCTGGTCATCTACGCTTTGTTCTTTGTATCGACCGGCATCAATCAACTGACGCTTTCGTCACTGATCGGCAAATTGATTCCCGCTGACTTGCGAGGTCGTTTGATGTTGGCGGCTAATACGTTTGGTTGCCTGGTTTCTATTTCGTGTGCCTGGTTCGTTTTAAGACATTGGTTGGGTGATGGCCAGGCAAACTTCGCGGCAATCTTTGGCACCTCGGGCGTGTTGTTTATCGTGGCGGCAGTATCGTCCTATCTTATCCGCGAACCGGTCGTCGAACGACAACAGCAACCGGCTTATCGCGTTCGCCGGATTTTTGGCGAGGTGTGGCAGACGTGTGTCGAGGACCGACAGTTTCGAATGTTAGCGATTATCTCTGGTCTGTTCGGACTTTCGATGACGCTAATGCCTCACTATCAAAACCTGGCACGTACCAGGTTGGCACTTGGCTTTTCCGATCTGTTGCCGTGGCTGATGATTCAGAACTTTGGCGTGGCAGTGTTTAGTGTCCCGGTGGGAGCGGCGGCTGATCGATTGGGCAATCGAGCGGCACTGCGGTTGGTGTTGGCGTGCTTGTTGGCCGCTCCGATTCTGGCATTGTTGTTTTCGCGAATGCCATCGATCGGACGAGCTGGATTTTGGGGAGTCTATTTTTTGCTCGGGCTGATGCCGGTCTCGATGCGAATTCTGTCGAACTACGCACTTGAATTTGCCTCGACCGAAAACCAACCTCGCTATTTGGCGACGCAGAGTATGGCTTTGGCGCTGCCGGTAATCGTGACGTCGACTCTGATCGGGTGGCTGCTGGATCGACTTGGTTACGAAGTGGTGTTTGGTTTGGTGATCGGGTGTTTGTTGTTGGCGTGGGTGCTGACGTTTCGAATCTCGGAACCGAGGGGCTCGCAACACGGCAAAAGTTTGTAAGGGCGAAATGCCGAAAATCCTTTGCAGGCAGCGTGTACAATGAAGCCTGAAGGATGAATCGCGTTTTTGATTGGTTCTTGTTGTTAATACGTCCGGCGTCGTTGACCGAGCATTATTTCTGGATTTGGCATGATTAATAAACTGGTTAGCTGTTTGGTTGTGTTGTGGATGCCTGGTCTTCTTTTACCAGGTCTTCTTCTACCAGGTGTTTTGCACGGGCAAGGCTTGGATAACGTAATGTGCGTGATGAATCCTGATGTCGTGGCCAAGGCGGAGTACTCCGCAGAACATCTGAATGGCACCGTTTATTTCTGCTGCGGTGACTGTGCTGCGAAGTTCAAGGAGCAACCGGACGAATATATCGCCGCCGCAAATTTCCAGCTGTTTGCCACTGGCCAGTACATTCAGCGGGCTTGCCCGTTCAGCGGCGCAGAGGTTGTGGACGGCAACGCTGCGAAAATCGGCGAATTCGAAATCGGTATGTGCTGTGGCAATTGCCAAGCCAGGGTGAAAGGTGCGGAAGACATCACCGGGAAGGTCGCAATGGTCTTTGCCAAAGACAGGTTTGAGCGCGGATTCAAACGCTCGCAGAAGCACGATGTGAAACTGATTCACGACTTGTCAAAGGCAACTTGTCCGCTGACCGGCAAAGCGGTTGCTGCTGAATTTGCGGTCGAACATCTGAATGGAATGGTCTATTTCTGTTGCCAGAGTTGCGTCGACTCGTTTGTGAAGGAGCCTGCCAGGTATGCGGTGGTTGCCAACAAGCAATTGTTTGTAACGGGGCAGTACGTTCAAAAGGCTTGCCCGTTCAGCGGTGCTGCTGCGACCGAAGGCCATTCAGTCACGATTGGCGATCACGAATTTGGAACGTGCTGTGTGAATTGCCAGGCCAAAGTGACTGACGCAGCCGACGATGCCGCGCGCGACGAATTGATTTTCAACAAGGAAGCATTTGCCAGAGGCTTTACCAGGAAGACCCAACAGGACGACAGATAGCAGACCGGTGACCAACGCGGTGATGAAACGCGGCTGAGCCGTCATTTGTCGCAGTAGCACCCCGGTGCCTTGATTCGCATAGCGTTTTGCAAAGTCAAACTGATCTAGGTGCTGGCATTGCGTTTTGCCATACTCACCAACCAAACTTTCCGACTCTTTCTGGCGGGATGAACTAACCATGGATGGTGCGATATGCGGATCTTTTTTTCAGTCGGCGAACCTAGCGGTGACTTGCATGGCGCGAATCTGATCAAGGATCTGCGACGTCGAGCCCCCGAAGTTCAGGCCGTCGGATTTGGTGGCCCGAAAATGGCCGAGGCCGGTTGCGACCTGGTGTTCGACCTGACCTCACTGGCCGTCATGGGGCTATGGAACGTTCTGATTAACGTTCGCAAATTCTTTGCCGTGTTGGCAATGGCGGATCAATACTTCGCCGAAAACAAAGTCGATGCGGTCGTGCTGATCGATTTCCCGGGATTCAACTGGTGGATTGCCCGGAAAGCCAGAAAACACAACGTCAAGGTTTTCTATTACGGCGTGCCGCAGATGTGGGCATGGTTGCCGTGGCGAGTTCACAAGTTGCGACGGTTGGTCGACCACGCCCTTTGTAAATTGCCGTTCGAAGTACCATGGTTTGAAAAACGTGGTTGCCAAGCGAGCTTTGTTGGGCATCCGTATTTTGACGAGCTGATTCGCTATCAATACGACGAGAAATTCATCTCCAGGGAATTCGCCAAAGAGTCAACGGCTGACGACGAAAAGTTGTTGGTGTTATTGCCAGGGTCGCGAACTCAGGAAGTGCGTCGCAATTTGCCATGGCTGTTGGAATCTGCGCAACACGTGCGGTTGGCCAACCCCCGGACTCGCGTAGCGATCGGCTTCTTTCGCGAATCGCACGTGAAGTTCGCTGATGACTTGCCGAAAATGGATCAATCAATCGAAATGTATGTCGGTCGGACTCCGGAATTGATCCGCAGCTCGGACGCGTGCATTGCCTGCAGCGGTTCCGTTTCACTGGAACTGTTGCACCACCGAAAACCGACGGTGATCGTCTATCGTGTCAGCCTGATGGTCATGTTGCTGCAATTCGTTCTGTTGAGAACACGGTTTATCACGCTGGTAAACATGCTGGGTCTGAAGCGAATCGAGAAGTCGGCGATTCCCGTTTATGATCCAAACGACCGGAGATCGACAGTACCAATGCCAGAGTACCTACGGTGGCGAAATTGTTCTGCGGACGTTGCTGGTTGGGTCAACGATTGGTTCGCCGACCCGATGGCTTACGGCAAGAAGGTTGCGCAGTTGGATGAGCTTGCCAACCAATTTGCACATTCGGGTGCTTCGGAACGCGCCGCCGAATTCGTAATTGCCAAACTGGCCAGCGAGCACGAAAAAGAAACTGAACATCTCCGAGCCGCTTGATTCAGCAGGACGTCCTTTGCGGGACTCTTTCCCGGTTGCCAGTTTGCCATTAGCACAGGTATCGAAATTCGGGTCGCGTGCCGATAGGATGAGCGTACCGAATCGGCAGCATCAATTGGGTGGCGGATTGCTTTGTGATCGCCGGGCTGCGGAGCTGCATCGCAATTCGATATTCGACGCTGATATTTAGACGCATCGCAAAATGCGAGGGACCACGAGTGTTACTAGCTGAACCAGGCAAAAGCCATTACGACTTTTCGTTCAACATTTTCGGGTTTCCGGTTCGCGTTCATCCGGGGTTCTTTATATTGCCAGTTGTTTTTGGCGCAAGCGGAGCCGGACAGGCTGAAAACCCGGGCGCGATGATTCTGATCTATATCATCGTGCTGTTTGTCTCGATTCTGGTTCACGAATTGGGACATGCGATCGCTTTTCGCTATTACCGAATTCCTTCTCGCATCGTCTTGTACTGGATGGGTGGTTTGGCAATTCCTGAATCGAGTGTATGGGGCGGTAAGAGCAGGTTGACACCGTATCAGCAGATCGTCGTTTCACTTGCCGGTCCGTTTGCAGGGTTTATTCTGGCGGCGTTAACCGTGGGGGTCGTTTTGGCGCTCAACGGAAAACTGGTTTTTATGTGGGGCGGGATGTTCCCGTTATTGATTCCCAATATGTTGGGCACCGCAGTGGAAGGTAACCAGTCTGTCTTTATCCTGCTGTATTCCTCTTTGTTCTTCAATCTAATTTGGGGGGCTTTTAACTTGATGCCGGTGTTACCTCTGGATGGCGGGCAAGTGAGTCGTGAGTTGTGTACTTTGCACAGCCCGCATAACGGCTTGAAGATTGCGTTGATGATTAGCGTTGGGGTTGGAGGCGTGTTGGCCTTTCTTGGTTTTGTAAATAAGGACCATTTTGTGGGCATTCTGTTTGCGATCCTGGCCATCCAATCATGGCAGACGCTTCAGCAAATGAATTATCGCGGAGGCGGCAGATGGTAATGAAGTTACCAGTCGTCAAACATTCAACACCATGTGAAGAACAGGTAACGATCAGTAAACCATGAAGTGAAGAACAAGTGCGTGAAAGTGTTGTCGAACGCAAATTGAGTGATTGAAGACGCATTTCAGGAAAAAAATGAAAAAAAACGCAAGTTTTTTTGAGCGCGTTTTTCTTCGTTTCAAATCGTAGAACCAAAATCCGGTTTTCAAAAACCAAACTCTGTATTGCTTGATTTTTGCTGCTTGAAAAGTGCGCGTTTTAGTCGCACGCTCGATCGAATCTTCCGCTGGCAACCAACAGAAGCAATAACACGAGCGTGAAACATTCGCACAGGTGTTTTGGTTTCGGAATCACGACTGCTTTTCCGGTCTTGTCGCGGAAT
This sequence comes from uncultured Pirellulaceae bacterium, assembly GCA_964588195.1. GTDB lineage: Bacteria > Planctomycetota > Planctomycetia > Pirellulales > Pirellulaceae > CAJQPP01. The sequence goes on from CAZPOL010000037.1 coordinate 12,965, forward strand.
CAAGCCACTTCGTGTACCAAGTGCCGTTTTTTAGGGGTTTTTTTCCATGGCAGACACGGCCTGTTCTTGTTGCAACACGTTGCGGGAAGTTCGCTCGTAAGTCTGTTCCTGTCAGGGGTACCAGAATTCACTGTTTCACGATCGGATTTGGAGGCTCCGTTCTTTCTATCGCCAGTTGATGTCGTGTTTTTTCGACATAGCATAATGTTGCATCTAAAAAAGTTTGCGATTTGCAATTGGTTTGAGTGTGAAGGGCGGATTTTCTTGTCCGAACGATATTTTCAACGTTGCGCACGCCTGGAAAAATTGTGATCAGCGACTGAAGATACGAAAATACAGTTGAAAAATTCCTGATGTTTTCTAAAACTTGAGTCGATGGAGAAAGCGTTTGAGAAAATGTTTTTTCCTACCCTCTGCTTCAGGTTGTCTGAAGTAGTGATTGTGGATCACCCCTGATTCGGATGGCCAGTCAGTTGTTCTGACTTGCGATTCAAATTTGTTTTGAGTCGTACGAAACGGGGACTGATTATTCAGGTCGTGAGTCCGCTTAAGGTTTTTGGTAACAGAAAACCACGAGATGGATCTCACAGTTGGTCTTTTTACGGAGGACGTATTGTGGCCAAGAAGAAAAAGAAGAAGAAAGCTGCGAAGAAACGCGTAGCGAAGAAGAAACGCAGCACGAAGAAAAAAGGCAAAAAGAAGGTAGCCAAGAAGAAGAAAAAGAAGGCTACTAAAAAGAAAGCCAAAAAGAAGAAGAAAAAAGTAGCCAAGAAGAAAAAGAAGAAGGCTACCAAGAAGAAAAAGAAAAAAGCCAAGAAGAAGGCCAAAAAGAAGTCTTCTAAAAAGGCTACCAAGAAGCGAAAAGTCAAGCGAAAGAAGTAGTTAACCAGCTGGTTACTTCTTTTGTAGCGTACAACAACAAGAAAGAGCTTCCGCAAACGCAGGAGGCTCTATTTTTTTGCGCTCACCGAGCCAACGACATAGCCATCGCATAGTGTTCAAGCGAGCCGGAGACTACGAGCAAGTTTCGTTTAACGGCAAGCCGCAGGCGTCAGTTCTCGCTCCGCTTCTCGCTTCACAAGCAATCCCCTCTCTCATCTTCCTCTGCGCCTCCGCGACTCAGCGAGCCACCTTCTCCTGCCAATTCGATGTCTGACTATTTGTCTGTATTGTTGATCGTGTCGACCAGGGTTTCGACCCAATTGAGGCGGTCTTCGTGTGACTTCAGCCCTTTGCATTTTTCGATGATCACTTCTTCAGGAAAATTGGCCATTCGCGCGAGGATGCGGATTGAAAAGAAGGCGTGCCCGCTGCTCTTCCACTTTGCCATTTCAACCAGTTCGTTCATGCAGTCCGTGCGCAGTCGTTCCAGGAATTCAGGATCACGACCACGGCTTATTGAATCAACTGCCGCAGCACCCTTGTTGCGATCAGTCCAGGTGGGTGAACGCAACAGCTGCAAGAATGGTGTCGGGTCGACATTCAGATCAAGCTCGGGGTTCTCGTTGGCGTAGTTCGACAGAACAGCCAGTGCGCGGACGGCATTGTTGCGGACGCCCGCATCTGCGTCGTCACAGGCGAAATGAATCGACTCGACAACACGTTGCTTGTCAGTCGCGTAGGCAATGATGTACGCCGCAGCAACGCGGGAGTCTGCGTCAGCGGATTCCTTCAGCAGAGTATCCAGTTCATCAAACTGGTCGTTGGCAATTTCTATGAAGCCGAGTTGCAATTCCTTCAAGGGTTCGTATTCAGAAACGGAGTGCCCTGCTGATCTGTCCTCGCCAGCCTTCCCGGACCGGATTGCCGGAACCAGCATTTGCATTGTCTGGTTGTACGCTTTCAGCAGTTCCGGATCGATCTTTGATTCACCGGTGGGTGAGTCGCGAAATGTCATGGCAGGCTGATCGTTTTCCCGTACGCCAATGAATAGGGCCAGGTTTCCCGGGTAGCGGATCGGTGCCACGTTGACTTCCGCAACGCCGTCCAACGCTCCGACCCGCGATTCAATCTCGGAAACAGAAATACGCAGGGGTTCGCCGGTCTTCAAATCCAGAACCGCTTCAATGTCGGACTGTTTCAATTGACGCAAACCAAAATAATCGACGCTGGTAATCTCCGACTGGGCAAGCAAGACCATTGGAAGCATCGCGGCCACACTAATCGCCGCAATCGATATCAAGAGTTGTCTCATCTAGCTTGTTTCCTTGTCAGTCTCACCATTGATTCAATTCAGTCGCACGATAACTATCTACACGTACGAAAATCAGGAAACTTACAAGGAAAAATCTGTTGTGATTGCCTCGCGGAGCCAAATCCTCAAATTTTTGAGTGAACTACTCGCTTGCGCTCTTGCGCTTCGTGCTCGTATTCTGAAACTTTTATTGGGCCGTATTTCGTTTAACGGCAATCCGCAGGCGAACAGTTCTCACTTCGCCAGTCACCGCCCCCCTCTCTCATCTTCCTTTGCGTCTCCGCGACTCCGCGAGCCACCTTCTCCTGTCACCTCGACGCCCCATTCTCTTATCATCATGTGCAGTGGAGTTGAGGGAACCACTCGCTCGCGCTTCGTGCTGGTATTGTCATTTGCCACTTGGCTACAAGCAATTGGCGAATTCCATTAACCAAGTACTGGCAGATCCGGGACGACTGGATTCTTGGCGACTCTTTCGGCCAGGCCCCAGACCAGGTTTTCGACCATCTCGTTGAGGGTTTCGGCGACTTGCGGATCGTCAAAGTTTTCCATTGTCAGGCCGCTGTCACCTCGTTCTCGCATGCCAATGTTGATCGGCAATTCTCCCAAGAGTGGTACGTCGACTTGCTCGGCCAGTTTACGAGTTCCGCCTTTGCCAAAGATGTCGTACGACTTGCCGTTGTCCGGGCAAATAAAGCTGCTCATGTTCTCGACCATGCCAAGCACGGGGATCTTAACTTTTTCAAACATGGACAATGCCTTGATCGCGTCCAGCAGAGCAACCTTCTGCGGCGTGCAAACGACGACCGCGCCAGTGGCCGGCATCAATTGCGAGAGTGTCAGGGCAACGTCGCCGGTGCCGGGTGGCATGTCGATGATCAAGTAATCCAGATCGCCCCATTCCGTGCCTTGCAGGAATTGAGTTACCGCGCTGTGCAGCATCGGTCCCCGCCAGATCACAGCTTGTTCGGTTGGCACCATGAAGCCGATCGACATGACGGGCATTCCGTCGGCATCGATGGGGGCCATTTTTTCGCCTGCTTTGGTGGGTTGCCCGTCGACACCGATCAGCTGGGGGATGCTGGGGCCATAGACATCGGCATCCATCAATCCGACTTTGCAACCGGCTCGTTTCAAGCCGAGTGCAAGGCAAGTCGCAACGGTGCTTTTTCCTACGCCGCCCTTTCCGGAGCCAACGGCAATCACACTCTTGCATCGCAATCCGATTTGGCCAATCGCTGAAGGCCGCCTTTCGTGTTCGCTGAATTCGATGTCCACTTCGCAATCCGGGAAGTGTTTCTTAAGCAATTCGGCAACGTGCGAATCGAACCGGTCGACGATCGGGTTGCTGTGCGTTGTCAGCCCAATCTTCAGCTGAATTTTTCCATCTTCAACATCTGTCGCGTACAGCTGTTTGGTTCGCACAATGGATCTGCCGGTTTCCGGATCAGCAACATCGTGCAGGATCTGATTGACTTGTTCGATTGATGGAGAAGTGCTCATGATATTCCTGGTTTAGGCAAAGCCTTTGCGGGCAGTGCTGGATGTGATGCTGAATGTTCGGGTGTTCGTTTACGTTTGATTAACCGGTTGCCATGGCAAACGATTAACAAATCGATCCTGCCAGCCGGCAAAAATATGCCGATCGGTCATGGCCGTCTTGAGGATGACTGATGCCAATCTATCGCATTCGCAAATGCTCGTCACCACAGCGACCGCGCCAGCGGCCCGAAAAGCCAGTATTAACCCGCCCCGGGATTCAGGGTCACGTTTGAGCGACTCGAAAATCACGGTCGTCACGATATTCTCTCGATGCAGTTGATGAACCAGTCGCAAGTACGCCTGTCGCTGTTGAGGATTGGCCGATAGGGCGATGTGAACCGCGGCGAACGATTTGGGCTGCAGTCCCGCGGTCATTTGGAGCGGTCGATCGAGAGGTTGGTGAATCAATTGCCACTGCACCTGGGCGATCGAAGGCGGCTCGGCGGGCGATTCTATCGGAGTCGCAGTTGGCGGTTGGTCGATCGATTGCATCTGTTGCAAACGGTATCTGGTCTCGTTCAGCCAGGCAGGCGAGGCATCGTGATCGCTATGGATAAACGAGCACATCAGCGGCGGCAGGATGCGATCGATAGTCAGGTCTGATTCCATCAGGACTGCCCTGCCCCTTCGTCGTCATCATCTGTGGCTTCGATGAATTCGGGTTGGTCGTCCTGGTTGGACGGGCTGGTTCCCAGGCGACGCAGAAGACGAGGCCGGCTGATGCCCAGCAAACGCGCGGCTTCGCTTTTGTTGCCTTTGGTGTGAGCGACGGCGCGGCGAATCAGTTCGTCCTCGATCTCGGCCAGGAACGCATCCAGATCGATCGTAGTTTTTTCCAAAGTGTTTTCTGCGCTGGTCGCGCGAATGGCGATGCGAAGATATTGAGGCAGGTCGCAAGTGCGGATCTTCGACTCGGTGGCAACCATGCAGGCCGCGTCAATGACCTCGATCAACTCGTTCAGCTCTGCCGGCCATGCGTAACGAACGAGTGCCTCCATCGTGGGCTCGTCGATGCCGGCCAGTTGCTTGTGGTTGGCGTCATTGAATTGTTCGACGACGGCTTGAGCCAGGTAAGGAATGTCTTGACGTCGATCGACAAGCGAAAGCACTTCGACTTTTAGGGTCGAAAGATGTTGCCAAAGCTCTGGAAGAACCTTGTTGTGGCCGTTGGCCGTTGTTGTCGCGATCAGAGGGAGCTGGAATTCGGGCAAACTCAAAAACCCGACCAGTTCGTACTGCGCGGCCTCGGGCAGCAGATCGACGTCTTGCAGGAATAATCGACCGAGCGGCTCCTCCGGGTATTGTTGACTGGTGCGATGCAGTTCCTTGATTGTTTCTTGCATCGATTCCATGTCGCTAAGAGAGCACTCGATAGGCACCAGGGGTCCAGCCAGTTCGGGTCCGTTGGCAAAGTGAATCAGCGGTGCGATTTTTCGTCGCCCACTTCCCTTGGGGCCGACGATGACGACATTCGTTTCCGCTTGGCCGGCCAGAGTGATCTGTCGTCGCGTTCGTTGTGATTGGAATGACGTGCCGACCAGACAATCGATGCTGATCGATTTGGACGACTCGTATTGCATTTGGCAGATCGCCGTATGCAAGCTGCGTGAATCGGACGCAGTGTGCTGGCCGGGGTTCAGTTCCGGTTTGGCAAGGGGCGGTCCGTGAACAAATACGATAACTCCGTCCTCAGTGTTTTCGGCATTTTTTGCGTCAACGGAGGAAGAGGGATCGATGGATGTTGGACGGTTGGGCAGAAACGTAGCGCGGCGAAATTGAATTTCGTCCTTAACGGGAATACTGATCCAGCCTTCGCAGGGCGAATTCTGAAAACAATCGGGCGGTGGGCACAAGCCACAAGCCAATTGTCGCTCGGGCGGTTGGTCGGTCGCGGTTTGATAGACGCAGGTCAGTTCGGTGAGGAATTCGTCATCGTGGCCCGTCAGATCGCACAGGGCCTGATTGCAATACAGAATTTTCATGTCGGTCGAGACAGCGTAAATCGGCAGCGGAGATGACTGGATCATCCGAAAAAGTGCTGATTTGGAAGTTCTGGATTTGACCATGAAAGCTTGTGCGGGATTGAGTGAGCTTCCCCCAGTCTCGCACGCTCTGGTATATTTCGCAAAGACCCAATTTTTAGCGCACTGAGTGCAAGGCTGCCCGATTTTGAAGCGCGAACCAATCATTACTGGCCAACGAAAGCCACGTCCCAGACCTGCGAAGCCGCAGAAACCGGAGGCGGCCGATCCAGCGGCTGGCGAATCAGCCAAATCGAAATTGCCGAACGTGTCGAAAGTAAATATGTCGGAACACGATGGAAATCAACGCGATGCCGACAACCAGCTGCGACCCAAGCGGCTGGCCGAGATTGTTGGCCAGCAGGATGTCGTCCAGCGAATGCAGATTGCGATTCAGGCTGCCACGCAGCGCAATGAGCCATTAGGGCACATCCTGTTCGATGGCCCGCCGGGATTAGGCAAGACGACGTTTGCTACTTGTATTCCCAGAGAGATGGAAGTGCCGATCGAATTTCTCAGCGGCCCGGCGCTCAGCAAGCCCAAGGACGTGGTTCCCAGCTTGACCAGTTTGCAACGAGGGCAAGTGCTGTTTATCGACGAGATCCATCGCGTGTCGAAAGCCGTGGAGGAGTTCTTGTATACGGCGATGGAGGATTTTCGCATCGACCTGATTCTCGGAGAAGGAATCAACGCTCGCACGCACAGCATGAAACTGAATCCGTTCACGATGATCGGTGCTACGACACGTGCCGGAATGTTGACCGGTCCATTGCGGGATCGATTTATCCATCGTGAACGACTGAGCTTTTACCAGGATGATGCGTTGACGGAGATCATTTTCAAAAACGCAATCAAGCTGGGGGTTAGCGTTGAGCCGGAAGCGGCCGAGGAGATCGCCAGGCGAAGTCGTGGTACTCCGCGGATCGCCAACAATCGCCTGCGCTGGATTCGCGATTACGCCCAGACTCGTGCCGATGGCTTGATTACGTTACAGGTTACCAATGCCGCGTTGGACATGGCCGAGATTGATGCTTTGGGATTGGATGCTCAGGATCGTTCTTATCTGGATACGCTGATTCGTGTATGTGCCGGAGGTCCGACCGGGATCGGTGCGATTGCCGCCACCTTGAACGCCTCGGTCGATACCTTGACCGACGAAGTGGAACCGTTCCTTTTAAGAAGCGAGATGATCTTGCGGACGCCACGCGGTCGTGTCGCAACGGCCAAGGCCTATCAGCATTTGGAAATGGACCCACCGGATCAGGCTTCGTTGTTTTAGCCTTCCCGCCTTCCCGTTTATGCAGCCCTTCACTTTCCGACAGCTTGCTGGTCCAATCGTTGACACCGACACGGGTGAAATCTACGATAACCCGCTGTAATTTCGCGATTTTCTACAGGTGTTACTTTGGCAGATCTGGCATTTTTATTTCCGGGACAAGGCGCTCAAACCGTTGGGATGGGCAAGCAATTGTATGATCAGTTGCCTGCGGTAAAAAACCTGTTCGAACAGGCCAACGATATCCTCGGCTACGATTTGACCAAGGTCTGTTTCGAAGGCCCCAAGGAAACGTTGGACGCCACCGAACACAGCCAGCCGGCGCTGTTGTTGACCAGCTGCGCTGCATTGGAGTGGCTGAAGGCCAACGAGCCCGAGGTGATCGAACGCTGCGATCGCGCGGCGGGATTGAGCCTGGGTGAATACACGGCGATGGTGTTTGCCGAGGCGCTGACATTCGAAGACGGATTGAAACTGGTTCGTGAACGCGGGTTGGCGATGCAGGCCGCCGCAGACGCTCAGCCCAGCGGGATGGTCAGTGTGTTGGGTCTGGAGGCCGACAAGGTCAATGAACTCTGCGATGCCGCTCGACAAGACGGTGAGATTCTGCAAATCGCAAACTACTTGTGCCCGGGCAATATCGTAGTTTCCGGCCATCAGGCCTCGTGCCAGAAAGCGGTCGAGTTGGCCGCCGATCATGGGGCGATGAAAGCGATCCCGTTGTCCGTCGCCGGCGCCTTCCACACAGCGATCATGGAACCAGCCGAGAGTCGTTTGAAGGCGGCGTTGGCGTCGGTCACGATCAATCCGCCCAAACTTCCAGTCATCTCCAACGTTGACGGAAAAGCACATAGTGACCCGGACGATATTCGCGCGACTCTGGTCAAACAGGTTTGTTCGCCCGTACTCTGGAACGACAGTATCACTGGTATATTGCAGTCCGGAACGGATGAATTTATTGAGGTCGGTACAGGTCGTGTGCTGAAGGGCCTGATGAAACGAATCAACCGAAAAGCCAAATGCCGCAGTCTCTCCGAGTAATCGAGGTCGGCATTGATAAATCAATTCTCTCTGAAACAACGTAATTCAAGGAACAGTAATGGAAGGTTTTAAAGTCGACCTGACCGGTCAATCGGCACTGGTCACCGGTGCGTCCCAGGGTCTGGGCCGTAGCGTAGCAATCGCGCTAGGGCACGCCGGGGCACGAGTCGCCTGTGTGGCTCGGAACGCCCAGAAATTGGCCGACACGGTCGCTGCAATCACCGAAGGAGGCGGCCGAGCAGAGGCTTTCAGTTGCGATGTAACGGAACGCGAGTCGGTCGAAAAAGTCGTCGATCATGTGGCTGATACGTGGAGTGCCGAAGCCGAACGCAAAAAACCAAACATCGATATCCTGATCAACAACGCCGGGATTACTCGCGATGGCTTGCTGCCCCGAATGTCTGACGACGATTGGGATTCAGTCATCAATACGAATCTTCGTGGGATGTTTTTGTTCTCGCGATCGGTTGGACGATTCATGATGTCTGCGCGATACGGTCGCATCATCAATATGGCAAGCGTGTCGGGGATCATTGGAAACGCCGGCCAAACCAACTATTCTGCATCCAAGGCCGGGATGATCGGTTTCACTCGAAGCCTTAGCAAGGAGCTGGCAAAGCGGAAAGTTACCGTCAATGCCGTCGCTCCAGGCTTTATCGAAAGCGATATGACCAAGGCGTTGGGCGACGTGGTGTTGGCGGAGGTTAAGAAACGGATTCCGGCCAACCGCTTGGGTGTGCCAGAAGACATCGCCGCGAGTGTCCTGTTCCTGGCAAGTCCCGCAGCCAGTTACATTACGGGCCAATGCCTTGTCGTGGATGGTGGGATGACCGGATAATGCTGCTTCGGTAAGATATTACCGAAGGCATTATGGCGAAACTGAGCGAATGTCGGGTTTGACGAGGCGAAAAGCCCTTTAAGTCTTGACCTGAATTGCGAAAATCCTCTATCTTGTTGCGGTTCCCTGGCTTACTTTAAGCCGTGCGGAACAGCGAAGATTCGCCTAAAATTGCTCGACCAACTGCTTGGTTCGAGTGTACTAAATACAGTATCAAGATTAATGTGAAGTCCAAAGGAGGACGGTGAAAATGGCAGCTATCGAACAACGTGTCATCGACATCGTCGCCGATCAACTCGGTGTCGAAAAAGAAAAAATCAAACGCGATTCGAATTTTGTAAATGATCTGGGAGCCGATTCACTGGATACAGTCGAATTGGTGATGGAACTGGAAGAAGAATTTGAGATCAACATCCCGGATGATGCAGCTGACAAAATTCATACGGTTGGCGAAGCAATCAGCCACATCGAGAATGAAGCCAATGCAGGCTAGTTTCTTCAGATAGCGAGAGAGAGTACTGATCATGCAGCGACGTGTTGTCGTGACTGGTCTGGGCATCGTGACTCCGCTGTCCTGTAAGGTCGATGAATGCTGGCAAAAAGTCATTGCCGGTGAAAGTGGCATCAGCGAACTAACGATTCCTGGTGCCGATAGAATGAGATCCCGGATCGCCGGGCACGTAATCGGCTGGGATCCTTCGGATGTCCTGGAACGACGCGCTGCAAATCGTCTCGATCGCTTTACTCAATTCGCAATGGTCGCCGGTGCGCATGCAGCGGCTGATTGCGGTGTTGATTTCGAAGCGTTGGATTCCTGGCGAGGCGGTGTCATTGTTGGTTCCGGCATCGGCGGACTCGGCACGATCCACGAACAAATGGAGAAACTGATCTCCAAAGGTCCGGAACGTGTCTCGCCGATGACGATCCCCAAGCTGATGTTAAACGCAGCAGGCGGAAATCTCTCCATCTGTTATGGATTGCGAGGGCCGAATTACAGCGTGGCCACGGCATGTGCCAGTGCCACCAATGCGATGGGCAACGCCTACGAAGCGATCCGCGACAACGTGATCGATCTCTGCATTACTGGTGGTACCGAATCAGCGATCACTCCGATTGCCATGAGTGCCTTCGGTAATATGCGAGCTCTCTCAGAACGAAACGACGCGCCGACTCTGGCATGTCGACCATTCGATACCGGACGTGACGGGTTTGTGATGGCTGAAGGTGCCGGAATCCTTGTTTTCGAAGAGATGGAAGCGGCCAAGAACCGGAATGCAAAGATCTACGGCGAGGTGATCGGGTACGGTGCGACTGGCGATGCCGGACACATCACTCAACCTGCCGACGACGGTGCGGGTGCCGCCGAAGCGATGGCTCGGGCGATCAAGGACGCGAATATCAAACCGGAAGAAGTCGACTACATCAACGCTCATGGAACCAGCACGCCATTGGGCGATAAAGCGGAAACCATTGCGGTTAAAAACGTCTTCGGTGACCACGCCTATAAGTTGGCGATCAGCAGCACCAAAAGCATGCTCGGGCATTCACTCGGGGCCAGCGGTGGCATCGAGATGGTTTTGTGCGTCCAGGCGATCAACAACAATACAGTTCCGCCAACTATTAATCTGGACGAATCTGACCCAGATTGCGACCTCGACTACACGCCGAATGTCGCCCAAGAACGGGAGTTGAAAGTCGCCATGAGCAATAGTTTCGGATTCGGCGGTCACAACGCCTCGATCATGATTCGAAAATTCGAAGCGTAGTTTCTTCCGTCGTATCAGATTACGAGCACGACGCGCCAGCGAGTGGTTTTTTCGGCATGAAACGCAGAACCACAGAACCACTCGCTTGCGCTCTTGCGCTTCGTGCTGGTATTTTTCGTGCCAGTTTTTTTGGCGCCCGTATTTCTTCGTGTCCCGCAGACTAATCCAGGAAGTCGCGGTCTTTTAATCGTTGCGGCACATACTCTTCGGTGACATAACTGAGGTCGCGATTGATCAACGACTCGACCTCCAGTTTGAAGTCATTGCTTAGCATGCCCCTGAATTCCTTTTGCCACTTCTGCTTCTTTTCGAACCACGGGTAGCGTGATATCTGACCGATTCGCTTCTTGTCCGAATCGCTCAATTTGATCGTGACGCTGGAGTTAAGATCACAGCGTTCAAAATCCTTGCTTCTCAACCCCATGTACTTCGCGCCCGGGATCGCCATTCGTCGCGATTCGTAAGCCAGGTTAATACTGCCCTGCTTGATGACACTGTAGATGTAGTAGCCCCAGGGGTCGTTATCCAGCAAGCAATACACGGGCAATTTCAATTCGTTGTGCAGTCGGAACAACATGCGACGTACCCCGCGAGGCGGTTGGCCGCTGCCATGAGTCAACAGACAATTGTGTTTCGCGAAGAAACGATCCTCGACAAAACGGTTGTAGACCGTGTCCTTTTCAACGTGCAGAATGAACTTCGCGTTGCATTTCAGAAACCGAATACTGTTGGGCTCGACGATCGACGGGATACTAAATCCGTTTCGGCCAACGGTCAGGCAGTTAATCGGCTCGTTGGCACCCGGGTCCATCACCAGGTCGACCAACGTCAGGTCACCAATCAAGTTGCCACGGTTCGAGGCGTACAGGTGAAGTTCTTCGCGAAGTGCATCCAGAGTGACCTCCAGATCTTCAATCACCGGGTCGCAATCCCCCTGGTCGTCAAAAGTCTCTTCCTTGGTGCCATCGATCGTATGCTTCAACATATAGTACAAACCACGAATGCTGGTCGTCTTGCCAGATTCGATCAGGGTTTTGCAACCACTGCCAACCAGCAGAGTTTGCATATAGCTTTTGGCTTGCGACAGGTTGAACAGTTCGCGGCGATTTTTGTTCGAGCCCATCTCGATGATTTTTCGAGACTGGTTAAAGCGCACATTGGATAGCGAGCGTGATGGAATGTCCAGGTGAGGAGCGCGGCTGCGCGAGGCGACACTGGCGACTCCATCGGCCAGGTTCTTCAAAGAGACCAGCGTCTTCTTGTCTTCCTTGGTCAGTTTGACCTTACCGTTTTCTTTGGACGGCTTGGCCTTCGCTTTGGTCGAGGATTTTCTCTTGCCCATAGTTTACTTCTTCCTTGCCTTCCGTTTTGCGGTCTTCTTCTTCACTTTTTTCTTCTTGCGTTTCTTGCGAACGACTTTTTTCGTGGCTTTGGTTCCGTTTGATTCGGACTTGCTGCTGGAATCAGCGGACGTCTGCTCGGCGTCTTCGACGAACAACTCTTTTTGTACGGTGTCGTTGCCGGCAGAACCGTTGTTCAGTTTGGCAGCCAGGTCCGGCGCAGAGTCGACGATCAAGACGTTGTCACCGTACAGTTCGTCCTCGTCCATTTTCTTGCCGCGTTTGTCCAGCTTGGTGTCAGCCTCTTTGGTCTTGCGTTGCGCGACCTTTAGCAACTGGCCATACAGTTGTTCACGATTGGTACCGTTGATGTCGCTGACGGCCGTGGCGACTTCGCCCAAATATCGCAAGAAGATCGAACGCCGCTCGCCTTCCTGCTTGATCGATTTGCGGCGTCGCAAGAACATCCCGAGCTTGCGACCGACGGCTTGCAGAGCGAGGCGTAGTTCCTTCTCAATCGCATCGTACGAGGCAATCGCTTCTTTGGATTCACTGGTGAACGGAACCCAGACGCTGGCCATGTGAACCATCACGGTCACTGGGCCAGTGGGCAATGAACCTCGTGATTGACTTAGTCCGTAACTGCGCCAGTTGGTGGCCATGACGGTCCGCGTAATCGCACAATCGCCCATCTTGAATTGCAGCGGGACACGGTTGGCGTAACGCAAGATATTCATCGAAGACCCGTCGCCAACCGTCACGTCACGCATTGCATCATGTAACGCGGCACGCTCTTTCGGTTTCAGTTTCGACGGCGATTGGCGGGTACCAAGGTTAGCGGCCTTGATAATCTTGTCGGCGCCTTCGTTCCCGAGCCCGTCAAATGTGCTGACAAGAAACTGCTTCGTGGTGCGGCTGTCGGTCTGACCAAGTAATTGCTCCAGCTCATCCAGAGTCACTTTTTTGGTGGCGACGCTTCCGCCGTAGGCCAAGGCGACCTCGATTTGGAACGGGTTGCCACGATAAACCGACGGTGGTCTGGTAGCCGCCGTAAAGAATTCTCCGGGCACGACATGGTACAGCCCCTTTAGCAGCAGTTCTTCGCCGATTGGTGCGATGCAGTCGGTCGAAGGTGAACTGATTTTGGTTTCCTGAATTGACTGGTAAAGCTTGTCTGCCTCGCCCCGTCCAACTTTCTTTGTCGAGGCCCGTGTACTGACATTGGCTCCTTCGCAAATCTTGCGTGCGACGGATGAACTGACTCGCGAAAAGTTGCTGGTCAGAAATTGTGACACCGTGACCGGTGGCTTTTGGTCTTTCAGCATCGCCAATAGTCGGCCCAATTCGACGCCATATGGGTGAGGCTTGATCTCTTTGGCTTCCGGAGGCAGCTGTTTGGTGCTGCGGCGATAAACGGAATGTCCACCATCCGGGTCCGTGTAATGGATCGTTACATGTGGATTAGCGATCGCCGTTTGCTCCAGATATTCATCCACACTTCCCTTGCCACGTTTGTAAGCGGCCTCCATTTCGATCGAGACCATCGTGCCGCTTATGACTTCAGTGGCTTCTGATTCGGCGTCGACTGCGGGGACTTCCGTATGCCATATGATGTCCTTCTTTTCGCAGAATTTTTTTGAGTCTTTGGGCAGGTCCTCACCCTCGCCGCGTCCGTTGTGGATTTCGGGATTGTTCGTCTTGGTGTTGATCTGGATTTCGAAGTAGTGAGACGGTTTCCGTTTGGAGATTTTGGAAACGATCTTGATCGGCTTGCCCGTGGTCAGCTGGCCGTACATGCCGGCGGCGCTGATACCGATTCCCTGTTGGCCACGACTCATTCTTAATCGGTGAAACTTGGACCCGTACAGCAACTTGCCAAAAATCAGCGGGATCTGTTTCTTGACGATGCCGGGTCCGTTGTCCTGAATCGTGACTCGGAATCGGTTCTTGCCGCAAGGATCCATTTGCACCCAGATCTCAGGAGCGATTCCGGCTTCCTCACAAGCGTCCAGCGAGTTATCGACGGCTTCCTTGACGGTCGTCAGCAATGCCTTGCGGGGGTTGTCGAAGCCCAGCAGGTGTCGGTTCTTGGTGAAAAACTCACTAACCGAAATACTTCGCTGTTCGGCCGCCATTGTTTCCGCAGTTGCCTTGCGGCGTCTGCGTTTAGGCGCAGCGGCTGCGGCATCCGATTGCGAAACGGATTTGGAGGCTCGCTTCTTTTTGCGACGTGCTTTTTTCTTGGCCAAACCGGCAACTCCTTTTCCGAGGGCTCTTTTTTCAGGGGCCAAAAACGCCCTGAAGGGGTGTGTCAAAAAATGCGGACTGGGCTAATTGGGCGAAATTATAGCGGCTGCCAGGGAAACGTCACAGATGGTTTTGACGGTTGTAACCAGGCAATTTCAGTTTGATTTTCGGCAGCCCCAATTGTTCCACAGGTCAAAAATCCAAATGCCGAAACAACCAATGAATTGAAATACAGTGTCGGGTAATTCGTTGGTGCAATCCAGCATTTGCCGGTCACTGATTCCGCATATGGAATGTGCGGATGCCGCCGTCAGAATCGAAGGAGCGATTGGATGAACCCCATCAAATTTTCGATGACCTGTGTCATCGTTGCCGTAACACTGTTTGTGACAGTGCCTGTCTATGGGCAGAATGGTTACCTGAACAACCAGTCACAACAACTGGAATTTAATCTGTTCCAGAATTTCCAGACGCCACAGGGTCCAAGTTTGGCGACTGCCAGATTGTACACCGCACCACACCCGGTACCGTACTGGGTCGGCCACTCGATGTACACCTACCAACCCTTCTATCCTCACCAGCATTTATATAACCACTCCAAGACTTACTACAACTACTACGGTAGCGCCGATCAGTTCTACAGCGACACGCTGAGAGGTGGACGTGGCGGAGATGCTTTGAACAAAACAACGGTCACTTGGAAAGGAACGGGAAACGCTTTTGGGAATCTCCCATTCAGTTCTTACCCGGCGCAAAAACTCAAGTACGGAATTCAGGCTCGCAAGTACGGTCTGGGTGGACAACGTAGTGGATTACTTGGCGGAGGCTTGGGCTTCTAGCACAAGCGGTTCGTGCCCAATGGTTGCGACCGGATAACGGTTGAAACCCAATGGTGCAAGCGAGTTATCTTTGAGAACTACGCTTGTGGCGAACATTCAATTCAATCGCTGACAACTTCGATAGGAATTATTTGATATGAAAATGGTTAACAAACTGATGAGCGGTGCAGCTCTGGTGGCAATGGCTGCGTTCTGCAGCACGGTTGTCGCACAGGATTGCAACACAGGCAATTGTGGAACTGGCGGGATCGTTGGCGG
>CAZPOL010000037.1:28426-43947 GCA_964588195.1 uncultured Pirellulaceae bacterium
TGGCGGGATCGTTGGCGGCGGTGGTGGAATCCTTGGTGGTGGAGCCGGTGGTGGCGACTGCGGACCTGGTACTCATACGCCGTGTCCTGAAATGGGACCATCGACTGATTGCATCGGGCAGGTTGGACCACTTGGCCAACGTTATCTCAGCCCGCAAAAGACTCTGCAATTGGCAGCTCAGGACAAGTTCAGTCCAGCTCCGCTGTACGCTTACGGCCCGGCAGGCCTGGACGCCACGCGTATGGATTACTGGAACCGAAACACGGCGGCTCCTCAATATGCATGGCACGGCGATTACAGCTACTGGAAATACGGTTCGCCAACCGCATTGGTCGTTCCTCCAACCGCCGCATTCCAAACAGAATACAACTGGGGCGTTGGCCAGACTCGCAGCATGCCGATCTATCACCAGTTTGGTGGGGCCGGTGCAGGCGGTGGCGGAGTTGTCGGTGGCGGAGGATTGTTCCGACGCCAGCCTTATTGGCCACAAAGCACCAGTCAATTCGGAATCTACCCGGTTCGAGGACCTTGGTAGTACAGCTTTGATTCGGGTGCCGCGATGCATCTGAAGTATTAATACAAACGAATCGGCAAGCTCGGCCAGTCAAGTGACTGCCGGGCTTTCCTTTTGCGCTATTTCCATTGCGCAATTCTTCTTGCGCAATCCAACTGCAATCTCTGTGTCGTTGGCCAACCACTCTCAGCGGTCCGTTCATTCGAAAACCAGCCACGTTAAAGTTGACATCAGATTGATCTGGATGTCATCAGAAACGCGTCAGCGAAGCCAGGTGGCAGAGTTTGCTGGCATGGCAAGGCGCAGCGGTAACGTAATCTGGATGTTCGATCCGTGACACTCACTTCATCAGGCCGCTGTTAAACTTTGCCGCCTGGTTCAGCTGGGATGCAGGCACTTGGGAAAGTCGCACAGATTTATGGGTAATTCCTCGACTTCAAACCAATCCATCAGTCATCCTAGAACGTACAAGTCTTTTGGCATATCGATTGCAATTGCTTGTGCTCGTACAAACCCCCTCCGTACGAAAGGACGTCACAATGTTCGCTTACCAATTTTTACTGATTGTTGGTGTTGTTTTAACCACCATCACCGCGCTTGATATCAAGCGAGATCGCCCACTGGAAGATTCAATTTAAGACTCTACGAATTGTCCAAACACGCTTGGCTTAACTGGCAGCGTGTACCAAGGCTTACTTGCCACCGAGTCTTTGATAGAGTGCATCGAATTCGGCGGCGTTGGCTGCTTTGCTCCAACCCGGTGGCAACGCTTTGATGAACTGCAACCGCTTCAACGCGTCTTCGGTTTGGCCTTGTTCGGCCATCAGCTGCGCGACCTGGAATTTGGCTGTAAACCATCGCGCAGTGTTCTTGCGCGATGACTTACTGATTACACGCCATTGATTCAGAGCCGTGGCAAGATAGTCTCGATCCGTTTTGGATTGAGTGGTTAGCAATTCGGCCAGCTGAACCTGGATGGCGGCGTCTTTGGGATGTGACTTTGCCAGGCTGGTTGCCAATTCGATGGCGGGCAGCACGTCATTCGCCCAAGCCAACGCGTTGACATTCGTGGTGGCCCAACGTTTTTGCTCTGCCGCAGACAGTTGCTTGATTTCATTCGCGTACTGTTCTGCGGTTCGGCGAAACCGCGATGACTTTTCGACCACATCAACGTCAGTTTCCTGCGGAGCCAAGGCCAGGTAGATCGTATTCAGTTGACGTTGTCGCGCGGCTGCGTCGGTGGCAAGTTGGAAACGCCGATTGTCGCCTAGAAACTTCAAGGTCTGCGCCTGTTGTTTTTCCACGTCCGAAAATGGCTTGTCGATAATGCGTTGCAATTGAGGCAACACGTCGAAAGGCAGTTCGGAACCATGCAGAAATTTCAACTCCGCCAACTGCAGGATGATTTGCGTTCGTGACTCGGGCCAATTCTCTGGCATTTGTGTGGCGTCGACGTTGACCAAAGGAGCCAGTCGAACGATCAATGCAGATTGGATATTCGATTTCGATTCATTTGAAACCGTTGGTTGAAACAGGAACGCCGGGATGACTTGGCGTAGTTGTGCGACCGCTTTGCCGAACAGTGGACTCGCCGCATTGACTTCCAACAGCAAACCGATCGCAGAGGGCCAGTTTCTTTGCGCACGACGAATCGACGCCAGCCAGATCCGACCTTGATCCGCACTTGGTGAATTTGGCCATACCTCGACTAGCTGAGTCAGCATCGTTTCGTATTGCTGAACCTTTGCTTCATCACCTTTCATGATTCGCGTCAGATTCCAGCACGACATCAGCCAGGCCGTATGAGCGTCTGGCCAATCCGAGTGCACTCGTGCCAACGATTCGAATCGTGTGGCAGCACTTGTGAAGCGACCTTCGTTTTGCTCGATTGAAGCGGCGCGGAACCCCAGTTTCCACGCGACTTCGGTCGAACGAGCTTCAACGGCTTTGGCGTAGGCCGTATCGAGTGCTCGAAGTGCGTCTGGCCATTGCTTCTTGCGTTGTGCTTCGTCGGCCACGCGAATCAACAGGTCCAGGTTGGTGCCGCCGGTCGCGTTAGTCGTTTCCACAGTGCCAACGACGGACAGGTTGGCCAGTCGCCCCCAGTATCCGCCATGTGATTGTTCAATGCTCTGAGTCAATTCCAGGGCTCGTTGTTGCCATACTTTGGCCTCATCGCCCTGCCCGGCCATCGCCACAAACAATTCGACTTTCGCGAGGTCCAGTTCTGGCGATTTCGAGGCAAGCGGCGCCTTGCCGGCAATGGTGACCGCTGCGTCGAACTTTTTTGCGGCCAGCAGAGTTCGCACCCATTCGGACTTGACGATTCGACGTGCATGCGACGTGGGCCCATCTTCAGTCACAATCCCGGGCAAGCCGGAATGGATTTGTGAGGCTTTGGAAAAATCGCCCATCGATCGAGCCACAGCAATTCGTTTTCCCTGAACCGTCCACCAGATGGGTTGTTCAGGTCGCACGGATTTCAGCACGGAATCCAGTTGTTGATTGACAAGCGTCAACACGTCGTCGCGATCCAATTCCTGGCCTGGTTCGAACATCGAAGCCCGATTCAATTGTGCGCGGGCCTTCTCGAATTCAAGGTTGTATCGCAACGTTAGCAATTCGTTGGCCTTGAACCACTCAGCCTCTTCGCGTGGGCTGGGACGACGGTTAAGTAAAGCCCGCGTCTCCGTTTGCAAGTCGTCCAGCCGCGACACCAGTCGGGACGTGGTGGCCAGAGCCTGTTGTTTGACTCCGTCTGTGGCCGTGTCCAATTCGACTTCCTTGGCCCAGCGTTCGAGTCTTTGCTGGTCGATCATGGCGGCCTGAACATCGATCAGAATTTTTCGAGGCGACTGACTCTGGCGTTGCCAATCTTCCGCAACTTTTCGCGCGGCAACCCACGCTTGCTCGTCACCGGTCAGATACGCCTGCTGCGTCATCGAATTGATTAAGGCGACGATGACGTCGACCCGCTGCCGCCCCTGGATTTCATCCTCAGACAAAACCCGGTTGCCGTGCGATTGAGCCAGCCCGAACAGGCGGCGCTGCGACAGACCATTGATCGTTCGTACATGAATGTTGGGTTGCAGCGACTCGGTAGCCGTTCGTGAATTCGCTGAGCGTTGCGCACACACCGTTTCCGGCCCCATCAACGAACCAGCGCAGGCGGCCAATAGGATCATACCGAGGCAGAGCAATCGCATCATGGATTGCGTGAGCGCATTGGATTGTTTTTGTTTCGTCATGGCGTTTTAGTGGTTCAGAGCAAACGAAACTTTCTGGAAACCGGACAGCTTTGCCTGGTCATAAACTTCGATGACGTAGCCGACGGGTACGTTTTCGTCGGGATGCACAATAATCGGAGCGTCGATATTGACGCCAGCCAGTTGGGTCAACCTGCTGGACAATTGCTCGATCGATTCAATCCCCTGGTCGTCGATCGTCCAATCCGGCAGCGTGCCATCCCAACGTACTCGTATCAAAACCTTGTCGAAGTCCTGATCAGGTAGCGGGTCGGCAATTTCAGTGGCCTGGTTGCCCTGCTCGGCCGTCATTTGGCTTTGCATTACGTACTCGACGATCTGCGTTCCGGCGGTCCAGACGAAGAAGATCAGCAGCAGAAAGACAACATCGATCATTGGCGTCATTGTCGAATTGACGTCGTGGTCGCGGTCGGAACGAACGGCGGGAAGGCGTACCATGTTAACGAGCCTCCCGATAAACGGCGTAGGTTACATTCCAAATACTGTTGCGAGTGCAGGCCTTCATCACAGGCTCGACCTTGCCGTACGGCACGGCACGGCTGCAACGAATTCGCACCTCGACATTTTCACCGATTGAGTTGCGTGCATCGGTCAAGCGGTTGCCCAGGTCGGTTTCCAGGATTTGTCGTCCTGCGAACGTCAGCGAACCGTCTTCTTGAATGTTGATCGTAATTCGTGGCGTTTCCGACAAAGGGTCCTTGTCACCGGATTCGGCGACTGGCAACGCCAACTCCATTTGCGATTCCTGTTTCGCCAGATGGCTGGATACCAGGAAGAAAATGATCAGCAGGAACACCACATCGATCATGGGCGTCATGTTGAATCCGAGTTTTCTTGGTCGAGCGATGATTGGTCGACGCATGGGTGTCTCCCGATCAGCCTACGATTGTTTCTTCTTGCGACGCAACGGTCCGAACACGTGTTGAGCCATATATCCGGCCTCGGCAATCAACTGGTCGATTCGATTTCGAAACACGGCGAAGGCTCCGATCGACGGAATCGCCACGATCAAACCACCGACGGTCGTGACCAACGCTTGATAGATACCTTCGGCCAATTGCGGTGCTCCGGCGGTTGCCTGAGTCGCCGCGACTTGTTGAAAAGCCATGATCATTCCAATCACCGTTCCCAACAGGCCCACCATCGGCGCGATGTTTCCAATTACCGAAAGGTACTCGATTTTTCGATAGAGCCGGGCCGATTGTTCGGCAAGCGAATCTTCCAGTGCCTTTTCAACAGCGCCCCATCCGTATTCCATCTCCGACATGCCGTGCAACAGAATAAACGACATGACACTGGGGTTTTGGTTACAAAGCTCTTTCGCCTCGGCGACTTGGCCTTGAGACAGCATGGCGCGAACCTTGTCCCCTAACCCTTCGGGCATCACATCCTTTCGTTTGACCGAAAGTAAGTGATCGATGATCAAGTACGCCGCCGTCACGGAAAGCAGCAGCAACACGATGATGATCATGATGCCGATCAGTCCACCGGAAAATATAATTTCCAGGAACCCTTGCGACTTGACTGGCTCGACCGGATCGCCAGCCTCCTGCCCAAAGGTGACGACGGGAGTTGCCGTGAATCCAGCCAGTGCGAGGAGGCCTGTCGTTAAGGCGTTGCCGATCGACGTGAACAGTCTGTTCGAATTTTGAGGGGGTTGATTCACCTGTTTCGCTTTCCGATTCATTAAAGTTACTTGTCCAGCGTCTGGATGCGGGAGCCCAAACCAATCGCCGCCGTCGATTGACCAAAGTCGCGTTTCAATTCTGCTAATACGATTGCCGCTTCCTCGTTTCGATTGGCTGCGACCAGGATACTGTGTGCTTCCTGCAGAGCCCGGCCGGCCAACTGGTATTGTCGAGGGTGCAGGATTGGAATCTGTAGCAGCCCAACGAGCGCCTGTTCCGTCCACGCCACATCACCGCTGTCTCCGAGTCGTTTCTTGACCAATGCGATCTTGAAACGCGGCCCGGCTTGAAACGATTCCGGCATGCGACCGACTGCTGCTCGCCATCGTTGCAGTTCCGGCAGGCCAGCCGTGACAATTTGCGTCCGCCAAATTTGTGCGTTAGCCAGATGGGCAATCCGGGCATCCTCGCTGCGTGAAAGTTGTTTTAGTCGATCGACGGCAACCGATTCATTGCGAGTCATTAACCAGCTGGCGGCAATCAGGCTTTGCAGCTCTTCCTGTCCGCCCAGCCAAGTTTCGTAACGGCTTGCCAAAGTGGGATCAACGGCGGAGCGGTCCCAGATGATCGGTATCAGGTCGAAATGCCGGGTCCGCGGCGAAGACTGATAGAGCAAGAAGAATTTGCGCAGGGCGTCATGTTGGCGGTTCAATGCACTGGCACATTGCACTTGGCGGGCCAGCATCTCCGATTTGATCCAGTCACGCGTTTCCGACTCGATCGCGTTTTCGTAGGACTGGTAGGCCTGGGTGAATTGGCCGGATGCGAATTGTTCGTCGCCGGTCGTTTGCGAATCCGATTTCTTGTACGACACGCGGACGACTCGCGAACCATTTACCGTGTTTTGACGCTCGCTGGTGGTGTACACCAATTGTTTGGTGTCCCACGACAAAACGAAGGCGCGGAATTCGGTAACTTTACCGGTCCGCTCGTCTCGCAAGACGATTTGATCTTGCGCGGACGTGGTGGCGGACAGCAGGGAAAGGATCGGCAGCCAAACCGCGATCAATCGCATCCAGTGGATATTCGTATTCAAGAAACCTTCCTGTGCCGTGTTTTGCCCGGCCCCTTCCAGCCCGTCCATGGTCTCTGATTGATGAGCAAAAGGCCATTACAAGAATATGATCCCCGGCATGCTGCGTCAATTCAAGGGTAGCAAGGTAACGTGCCGAAACGCACGTGTCGCGGGAACCTGACGACACAAAAAAAACGGGCCTCATTTCTGAGTCCCGTTTGCGAAGCAGGGTCGATGCGGTCAAGCGACCATTGGCAGGCCTAGCTGGCCTTGCGTTGGTCGGTCGGGGTACCGTCCTCGTCCACTTCCTCCTCGCCACCGTCGGAAGGCTTTTTCATTTCCAGCGTTCGCGAGGCGGCAATATTGCCTCGCACGATTTGCTGTTCGATGTCCTCGCTGTCGTTTCCGTCGCGATAGGGAACAAACAAGGTCGTGGTCTCGCTGTTCTTGGCAATCTGTTCCTGTGTGTCCAGGCGTTGCAGTTCCAGGACGTGTTGCAGGATTGCCGAGACCGGAACTTCGCCCGAGAAGGCTGAGTCCATCGCGACCACCGTGTCACTAATGTTGCTAAAGATCGCGTTTCGTTGTCCAGCGATTCCTTCACCATCGGCAATCTTGGCTTCGCGACGAGCTTCCGCGGCACGAACTGTCTTTCGATAGTCGGCCTCCGCCGTCAGTTCCGCCGTCTGCAAGTCGAACTCGGCTTGCTTCTTTTCGTTCATGGACCGGACCACGTTCTCTGATGGATTCACATCGTTCGTCAGCGTCTTTTCCAAACGGATGCCGAAAGTCGTCAACCACTTCTTCAATTCGACTTCGATGTCATGTCCGATGTCGTCCTTCTTATCGTAGACGTCGTTCAGATCCAGGCGGTTCAGGACCGAACGGGCTTCGTTGTGAACTCGTTCCGCAATTCGCTCTTCGTAATTGGCACCGAGTTCATAGACCAGTCGTACCACTGTGTCGTCATCGTTTTGAATCCAGTACTGCTGAACAAATTCAACGGCAACGAACGCATTGTCTTTCAATTTCGTATTGACGGTCGTTGGCAAGTTTTGCATTTCGAAGCGGATCGTTCTTTTGACTTGATCGATCACCGGGATTCGAAATCGAAGTCCGGAATGCTTCACGCTTTGAAATTTACCGAATCGTTCAATGATGCAGCACGTGTTTTGCTTGACGAACAGAATTCCGCAGAAAAACACGACTAGTCCGACGGCACTCAGTCCAACGGCAACACCAACGATCATCCCAGGTTCCATCAAATACTCTCCCAATAAGACTCTCTCTCGTTTATTTGGCTGTAATTCGTCGCAGGGCGAATCTTATTGGATGAAATCGGGTGAAATCCGCGCGGGAAGTGGCAGGAGATGGCCCTATAAGCCGCACCTGCTGTCCCGGAAAGATCGCGAAACCAGCGGTAGCAAACCGGAACGCTACCACCGCCCTTCCAGCCGCTACTTGCCCAGTTTCGTCGAAACGGACCTAACGTGTCACGTTCTGACCAGCCAGCGGCAATTTCCAGAATTTTGTTTTTAGCGCGGACCTAAGTTGTCCACCGCTCAACGAAGAATCCTTGTGTCAAAGGAATTCAAGGGAATTCCAACAACGACAACGATTCATCTGAGGAGCGATCATGAGACGCCAAAAAAGAAAACGATCCACACGCCGACGCGGCCTTCAGCATATTGGTGATGTTCTTTCGAATATCCTGACCGACATCGACCAAGGCGAAGCGGAGCAAACGCAAGTCGCCGCACCCGCCGATGGTCATGGTGTCCCAGTGGCCGCCGGAATGCCCAGCAGTGCCGCCAGCTCGCAAAATACGTTCTCGTTTTACCAGCCTGCCGAAGTTTAAGCGAAAAACGTCTTACGCGGAGACGCGGAGTCGTGGAGACGCGCCGTCGAAAAGGAAAGCTGGGAGCGACTGGTCCCCTGTGAAAAGAGCCGTTGGCTTGGGATATTGAGTGATTCAACACATCGCTCAAAGAAACAACGCTGCACCGGCCAATGCTAAACTCCGCGGATGTCCTCGGGCCTGATCAGATGATCGCCCGGCGACTGAAACAATACGAACATCGACCGCAACAGTTGAAAATGGCTGATGCGGTTTACGATGCCATCGGCAACAAAAAGCATCTGGTCTGCGAGGCGGCGACCGGGGTTGGGAAAAGCTACGGCTACCTGGTCCCCGCCATTCTGGCCGCCACCGAGCATCAAGAAACTGGCAGTGACGAGAAACCGAAAGTCACGGTGATCTCAACGCACACGATCAGTTTGCAAGAGCAGTTGATTAACAAAGACATTCCGTTGCTGCAGAGTCTGTTGCCGCGAGAATTCTCTGCCGTGCTGGCCAAGGGGCGAGGCAATTACATCAGCCTGCGTCGCACGCAGTTGGCTCAAAAGAAAGCGGGTTCGCTTTTCAACGATCAGGATTCGATCGATGAACTTGCGGCAGTCCAGAAATGGGCCGCCGGTTCTCGTGACGGTTCCCGCGCCGACATGGATTTTCGGACGTCTCCCATCGTTTGGGACGAAGTGGCCAGTGACAGCGGCAATTGCATGGGCCGCAAGTGTCCCAGCCACAAGGATTGCTTCTACTTTCGGGCTCGCCGTCGAATGCAAAACGCGAATTTGCTGATCGTGAATCACGCGTTGTTCTTCGTCGACCTTGGATTGCGGAGGCTCGGCGTCAATCTGTTACCCGATTACGATTCGGTGATACTGGACGAAGCCCACACGGTTGAACAAGTTGCCAGCCAACACCTTGGACTCTCGATTTCACGAGGCCAGATCGATTACACGCTGAATAAACTTTACAACGACCGTACCAACAAAGGCTTGCTGGTCCATCATAAGGTCAAAGAGGGCCAGCAACTCACGTTGAACTGTCATCATTTGGCGGACGAGTTCTTTGACGACGTATTGGCCTGGGCGACTCGTTCCGTTGGCGAACAACTGTCGTTTTCACTACGCGTTCGCAAGTCCGGTATCGTGGCCAACAACCTTTCGCGAGCGCTGGACAAGTTGTCGAACTACCTGAAGAAGTTGTCGAATTCGAAGAAGGACGAATCGGAGAAACAGGATCTGAATGCGGCCCAGAGTCGATTGGAGGGACTGTCGGTCGGTATCGAACAGTGGCGGATGCAGGAGATGGTCGACACGGTTTACTGGATCAACTCAAGGACTCGGCGAGATCGCAAGCGTGCGATTGAACTGGCGGCGGCTCCGATCGATATTGGCCCTACCCTGCGGCAAGAGCTGTTCGACAAAACCGACAGTGTGATTTTGACGAGTGCCACCTTGGGAACGGGTGGTGAAAGATCGTTTGACTTTTTCCGCAGTCGGATCGGTTTAACCAATTGCGAGCAACTACAACTGGGTAGCACCTTCGATTACCAATTGCAGGCGAAATTGATACTGGTGCAAGACATGGCCGACCCAGTCAAGGATCGCGATACTCACTTTCGCCAATCGGTCGAGGCGATCAAGCATTATGTCAAGAAAACCGATGGGCACGCATTTGTGTTGTTCACCAGTTATGACGCGCTGCGGCGGACGGCCCAACAGTTGACGCCTTGGTTGACTCGCAACGACTACACGTTGTATTCACAGGCTGATGGTGTGCCTCGCGACCGTTTGCTGGCTGCTTTCAAAAAGCAACCTCGTGGCGTGCTGCTGGGTACCGACAGTTTCTGGCAAGGCGTCGACGTCCCAGGTGAAGCCTTGCAAAATGTTATTATCACCCGCCTGCCCTTCAGCGTCCCCGATCACCCGCTGTTGGAGGCCCGGATGGACGCTATCAAGGACGCTGGCGGCAATCCCTTTATGGACTATCAGGTCCCCGAGGCCGTGATCAAATTCAAGCAGGGATTTGGGCGGCTGATCCGCAGTTCGACCGACGAGGGGATCGTGGTGGTATTGGACCCGCGAATTCACCAGCGTCGCTACGGGCGGGCGTTTACCGAGGCTTTACCAGATGTTCCGATCGTGATGGAAAACCTGCAGCCGGTCGCTTGATCCTGCTGGATTCAGGCAGAATCAAGTTTCGATTCCCGGATGTCGAATGATATTACTTTGACCGCACGGATTTATCAGCTTTGCGTTCTCTCTTTTTCGAGAACCGCCCGTGATCAAGGAACGACCAGACGACCTCAGTAGAACAAGGCAGCACGCGATATGGGATTTCTTTCAGGCAGCGTAACATTCGAACGCTTTCGAGTCACTGAAGATCCAACCGGCGCTTTCGGCGACGAACACCTGGACTTGCTAAAGAAACACCGAATCGATTCTTCCAAAACGAATTTGTTCGAGACTGCGGCGATCGGGTTCACCGGCGGCGCTCACTTGCTGGACACAAAATTCGATCACGAGAAAAACATACTTGGCGAAGCGTTGTATTTTGGCATCCGCTGTGACACCTGCCAGATTCCGGGCCCGATCAAGCAAGCCTGGATGAAGATCGAGTTGAGTGGCATGATGAAGGATAATCCTGGAGGCCGCCCAACCAAGTCGCAACGTGAAGAGGCCAAGCAAGCGGTCGAAGCACTCTGCGAGCAAGAGGCCGACAAGGGCAACTACCGACGGATGAGCGTCACGCCAGTGTTGTGGGATGCCGAAACGGAAACGATCTATCTGGGCGGTACCAGCGAAAAATCGAACGACCTCTGCCTGGGTTTACTAAACAACGCATTCGGTTTGGAATTCAGCCGCGTGACGTCCGGCAAACTGGCGTTGGAGCTGGCGGAATCGGAAGAACAGAAATCTGGAATCTACGGTGCGACACCGGCAGCCTTCTTGCCCGATCGAGGTAACAGTGTCGTTTGGTGGAATGGCATGAACGACAACTATGATTTCCTGGGCAACGAGTTTCTGTTGTGGCTGTGGTGGCAAATGGAAACGAACTCGGACGTCTTCGAACTGTCGGACGAAACCGAAGTCGGTGGAATGTTCGCGCGTTCGTTAAGTCTGGATTGCCCACAAGGCGAAAATGGCAAAGAGTCGATCTCATCGGAGTCACCCGTTGCTCTGCCGGAATCACGGTTGGCGATTCGGATGGGCAAGTTGCCACGCAAGGCCGGGCTGACGCTGGTTCGTGAAGGCGAGCAATACGAATTGACTCTGAAGGCAGAAACGTTGTCGATCAGCAGCGCGCGAATTACTCAGATCGGCGAAGATGTGCAGCGACGAGACGTGCTGGATCGAATCGAAAGCATTCGTCAAATGTCAGAAACGATTGACATGCTGTTCGGCGTGTTCTGCGATTCTCGATTGAGCAAGTCATGGAAGTCCAGCTTGAACTCGATGACCGAATGGCTGCACACGGAAGCCAGAACCGGACAAGCCAGCAAAAAGAAAGCGGCGTAAAGACGGATCGTTGGCGGGGCCGAGGTCGTGAAACCCCGGCCGCATCTGCACCAACCTGTACTCTTCAGAAACAGCAGGTCTAACTAACCGCTGTGTGAACCTTCTTTTTTATGTCCATCATCGTCATGGGAATGATCGCCATCCTCATGACTGTGACCGTCTCCCTCTTCGTGATGGTGGTCGGCATCTTCACTGTGCTCTGATTTGTCCTTGTCCGAGGGATTGGAATCAGCACAACCAATTGCCAGGCTGAACCCGCCAAGGGCGATCAACATGAGTGCGTAGCTGAGAAATGAAAATCGTTTCATGACATTCTTTCGTATGAATAAAAATAGAAATTGCGGATATCAAAGTTCCGCCACCTATCGTATCGAGTGAATGTTCGACCGGCGAGTGCTGGTCGTGTAATCCGAGCCCAAATCACTGGCTGGTTGTGATTTTCAACACTGAATTTCCCAGCTGATCTTACTGAACAGGAAGAAGGGCACACGCAGCGGAATCTGTGCGCGTCACTTTGTTTGCCATGAAAATTCGGTCGTAACTTTACTTGCCACAAGCACATCCTCTTTCCATTTCCTTCTCGCCTTCTGGTTCTCTTGTTAGACTTGAATTTCTCCCTCCATACTCATCTAGCCCAAGGTTAGCACGTTGGAAAATTCAAGATTCGGTTCGGTTCAGATTTGGTTTCGATGCCTTGCTGTTTGCCTTGCCGTCGTCAGTGCAGAGTCCGCGAACGCTCAGGATCAATCCCACAACACGCCTTCTGAATTGCAGCCCGTTTCGCCGCTGGTGGACTCATTCAAAACTTACCAACGAATGAAACGGGATTCGTTGTTCGGAGTCGAGTGGATCACTGTCGGGCCAGTCGTCAACTCGGCGCGGGTTGAGGCGGTCCAGCTGGATCCGACTCGCCCTGGAACGATGTACGCCGCGTTTGGATCGGGCAACCTTTGGAAGACCACGAATAACGGCGTCTCCTGGCGACCGATGTTCGAAAATCAAGCGTCGCACGGGATCGGCGACATCGCATTGGCTCCTTCGGATCCCGATGTCATTTACCTGGGCACGGGTGAAAGCCTGAAGAAGGCGCGTAACTTTACGATTCCGGGCACCGGCGTTTATCGTTCCGACGATGGTGGTGAGAACTGGTGTCACCTGGGCCTGAACGACTCGTGGCATATCGGTGAGATTGCCGTTCATCCGCAAAACCCGGATGTGGCACTCGTTGCAGTTCTCGGACATTTTTGGTCGAGCAATCCGAATCGTGGACTCTATCGAACAGGCGATGGCGGCGAAACTTGGCAACAAGTACTCAAGATTGATGAAAACACCGGCGCTAACGACGTCGTGTGGGCTGCCGACAATACCGAAGTCGTTTACGCGTCTACCTGGGAAAACTATCCGGGCGTCAGCGGCGAAAACAGTTCAGTGCATAAAAGCATCGATGGAGGACTGACCTGGAAGAAGTGCGACACCGGCTTGCCTCAAGGTAAGGAGATCGGCCGGATCGGGTTGGCAGTTTCCCAAACGGACTGCAACAAAGTCTACGCTCTGATCGATAACCGCGAGTTTATCGTGGAGGGCGCCGCGCAAGTGTTCAAGAGCCTTGATGGTGGACAGACCTGGAAGAAAACTCACAGGGAGAACTTGCATTTCTTTTCGCGTATCGGTTGGTACTTTGCCGACATCTACGTCAACCCGCAAGATGACGAAGAGATCTTTGGGCTCGGTGTTCGTATCGCGCACAGCACGGATGGAGGCAAGACGTTTGAATTGATGCAAGGCGACGTCGTGCATGTGAATCCGAGCGCCGCCAGTGGGTTACACCTCGATCATTGCGAAATGTGGATCAACCCGTTGAATCCGAATCACATCGTGCTTGGCAGTGACGGCGGTTTGTATCAGAGCTTTGACAAGGGCGATTCATGGACGCATTTCAACAATCTGCCAACAGGCGAGTTTTACGATATCGCCGTCGACAACCAAACGCCTTATCAGATCTATGCCGGAGCACAGGATGACGCGACCGTGTTCGGGCCGGCGAAGGAGTGGGACCCACTCGATTCAGATCCATGGAAATATCTTTGGATTGACCCCTGGAATGGAGGCGATGGTTGCATCACGCAAGTCGACCCGAACGATCCGAACACCGTCTACTTTAGTGCTCAGGAAGGTGCGTTTCGACGCAAGGACATGGCGACGAATCGTTCCAAGCACATTCGTCCGCGACTGCCCAAGGGGCATAAGAGCGACGAAGGAGTTGATGGTGATGAAAGCAAACTCGATTTCAACTTCGTGGGCCCGATGACTATCTCGCCCCATGATTCGAACCAGATCTACATCGCTGGAAATTACGTCTTTCAAAGCGCCAATCGTGGTGACGATTGGAATGTGATCAGTCCCAACCTGGCGGTTTCCAAAGACGAAGCACGTCGTTCATTGGCGGTGTCGGCGATTGCTGAATCTCCGCTCGTTCGCGATCTGATCTACGCCGGCACGGATAAAGGCGCGTTGTGGGTCAGCCAGGATGGTGGCACGAGTTGGAGCGAGCGAACGGATGGTTTTCCGATCGGATACGTACGCAGCGTTTTTCCATCGGTACACGATTCGTCACGAGCCTATGCTGCGGTGTCCGGTTTGAACTACGACGATTTTCAATCGTATTTGGTTTGCACAGAAGATCGCGGCCAGACCTGGAAATCGATCTCGGCCAATCTTCCGAACGAGCCCGCCAATGTAATCCTGGAAGACCCTAACCATGAGGACATTCTGTATGCGGGCACATTTCGAGGGGTGTATCTTTCCACCGATCGTGGTGCTTCGTGGTCGATGTTAGGCAAGAATTTGCCGGCGTGCAGCGTTGGCGATCTGGCAATTCAGGAACGAGAGAAAGACTTGATCGTCGGAACGCATGGTCGCGGGATCTACAAATTGAATCTCGGCCCAATCTATCAATTGCACGAAGAGCACAAGGACCACGATCGCGATTATTTGTTTTCAATTCCAACGGCCGAGCGTCCTTACGTTAGCGATGTTCGGCCAGGCATGAATTTCCGCGGTTTCGAGAAGACGCCCATTTCGTTTTGGTTGAAAGAAGCGGGCGAAGTCACACTAACGGTTTGGGGCGTAGTTGAAGACTCATCGGAAGACGAGAAAGAGGACACAGGCAAACAGCAAAATAACCCGCTCGTTTCGTTCACGCTAAGCGGACACAAAGGGCTGAATCAATTCCGCTGGGACCTGGTATTGAAAACACGGACAAGTTCGCAGCCCTACTTCATTAACTTCCGCGAACACATCAAGCCCGGCGAGTATCGCGTTCGGATCGAGACGCTGGCAGGTAAGGTCGCGGAGCAACCTTTAAGCGTCGTGGATGATTAAGTTAAAGAATAAACTTGAAGCAAATTCCCCGGAAAAGCCCGCGAAAAACGGTGATTTTCGATTCGTTGGCCAGGTTTTGTCACCGGTAGTCCGTATTCCGTCTCTTGGTATGTAGAGAACATCAAACACACCTTGTTTAAGGACTACCATGAAGGCCAGCAATGCAAATGCTTTGACGACGGACGCCCAGTTGATTCAGAAGAGTCTGCATGGCGATGAGGCGGCCTACGGCCAGATCGTGGAGCGATACCAGTCGCTGGCTTGTTCCGTGGCCTACAATCGCTGCGGTG
>CAZPOL010000038.1:0-21750 GCA_964588195.1 uncultured Pirellulaceae bacterium
TCAAAACGAGGGTGTTCGCCGATTGACGGTGAACGGTCTCTACTGGGGACTCGGTATGGAAACGGAAATCAAGGCTGACAGTTCCGTTGAGATTGTTGGCGAGTACAAACCACTTAAGTCGGGATTCAATTACAAGAAATTTGGCGTCGAACCTCGCAAACCTGCTTTCTATGCGCCTGAGTCAGGCAATTAGTAATCGTTGTTAGAAAACTTTCGCGACAAGTAACTTACAAAACTGAGCTCAATGGAATTTGCAATGAATCGGGTAACTTCATTTTCAATATTGGCGGCCATGATGTTGGCGTTGGTCGCGACGAATTCTGCGATAGCCCAAACAGAAAAGAACGATGCGAGCGATGATGTTTCTGGTGGCAAACTGCCCAACATCATCATCGTCTACGCTGACGATTTAGGTTTCGGCGACCTCTCTTGCTACAACGAAAAGTGCGCCTACAAAACGCCTCGCCTGGACCGAATGGCTCGTGAAGGTATTCGATTCACCGATGCCCATAGTCCATCGACGATTTGTTCACCCTCACGGTACGGATTGTTGTCGGGCCAGCAGATCTATCGCTCGACTGGTCGCGGAGGTGGCGCGTTCGAAGGGCCGGGAGGGCCGAGTTACCTAAAGCCAGACACTTTGACGATCGCACAAATGCTGCAGAAGAAAGGCTACCGAACCGGTGTCTTTGGAAAGTGGCATGTCGGGCTTAGCTGGTTCGATAGCGAAGGCAAACGATTGGGTGGTGGCTTCGACAACTCGTTGAAAATCGACTACGAGAAAAGCACTCCTCTGATTGATGGGCCGAATGCGCGTGGGTTCGACGAGTCGTTTGTGACGCCGAATTGTCCGACCACCGATCCGCTTTATGTCTACATCGAAAACGGCATGGTCCCAAAGCCGGCCGACCATCGACACAAACGTGCCAACTTGCCAAACCCGGGCGGCAAATGGCGTTGGGATAATGATGAAGGTTGGCTCGCACCGGACTACGAGTTCGTGGATGCCGATTTGCTGTTCTACGAAAAGACTCGCGAGTTCATCACTAGCCACGTTAAGGAAAAGCCCGATCAGCCATTCTTCGCCATCATGTCGACTCAGATCGCTCATGCCCCCGTGTTGCCTGCAGAAGAATTCAATGGAAAGACAGAGGCAGGGCCTCGTGGCGATTTTGTATTCGAACTCGACACGCTGGTCGGTCGGGTTTTGGATTTGGTGGACGAATTAGGGATCGACGACAACACGTTGGTGATCTTCAATGCCGACAATGGGGCCGAGACGTTGCATGTTAACTGGATGCGGCAAGATCACGACCATGATGCATCCGGAGGCTGGCGAGGTATGAAGCGTGATGGCTGGGAAGGAGGCCATCGAGTGCCGTTTATCGCACGGTGGCCCGCTAAAATTCCAGCGGGACAAGTCACTGACCAGATGACGAATACGACCGATGTCTTTGCAACGGTCGCTTCTATTGTCGACTATCAACTGGATGACGCAGATGCGACGGACAGCTTTGACATGTTGCCGGCTCTGTTGGGAACACAAGCTGATGGCGTTTCCATTCGCCCGCACATGTTGACGCAGAGTTTCCGTGGCGAGTTTCAAATCCGACAAGGCGATTGGAAGTACCTGGACCACAAAGGTTCGGGTGGAAACGGGTACAACACAGGTGCCATGAAACAATACGCTTTACCTGAAAAGGCTCCTGATGCGACCGGCCAGTTGTATAACCTGGCAGACGATCCTGGCGAGACAAACAATCTGTTCTTCGAAAACGAGGAGAAGCGTTTGGAGCTGCAGGAACTCTTAAAGCGTTTGAAAGAGAGTGGCCGCAGTGCTCCCAAAAACAGATTGCCTATCGGGATTGAGGGGGATTAAGGGGGATTAACGGGGACTAAGCAGGTGAAGTCAGAGCACTCGCGAGCAAAGCACTGGCCACTAAACGAAAAAAGGCCGATTCGCTCAATAACACGAGCGAATCGACCCAACGTCTAGTCTGTAACCGAAATCGGTGACAGGGAGTTTTCAAATATCGGCTTTAGAATCCGATCATTGCGTTCTATGAACCGCTTTCAGTCTTCTCGCCTGTTGCAGCGTTGATGGCGGCAACAGCTGCTTTGTACTTGGCGTGAGCCAAGTTGATACGAGCAGTCATTTGGCAGCTGGTGCACTCGTCACCAACAACGTATTCGACTTTAGCACCTTCAGTTTCTGCGGCCATTGTGGCTGCCTTGTCGGCACATCCGCATGACTCTTCGCCAACTTTGTAAGTCATGGCAACAGCGTCAACGGCGGTCTTGATCTGCTCAGCGTACTTGGCCGATGTGACCGGGCAATCGCAGCTGTGACCAGCCAGAGTTGTCTTGCCAGAAGTCTCGCATTTGTGAGGCGTGACAAAGCTGTTAACGAACTCTTCTGTCGTTGTGACGTATGCTGTGTAAGCTTCGGCCTTATCTTCAAAAGTCTTGTCGCCAACGACGAAGTGGACTGGCTTGGAATGCTCTTTGGCCATTGCTTCGGCAGAAGCGCTGCAGCAAGTTGATTCGTCACCGACCTTGTAAGTCATCTTTGGAAGCTTTTCCATGGCCGCAGTCATGACTGGGCACGACTGGCACTCTTCTTGTTCTTGAGTGCTAGTCAGAGTCGTAGATGAACTTGGGCACTGCGAGCACTTTTCCTGAGCGAATGCCGGTGCGGCGAAAACAGAAAGGATAGCGATGATCGCAAGCGAACGAGTAAAACGCATTGGGTGTTCTCCGAAATTTGGGGTCCAAAAAATATGGCTGAGTTGCTCACTTGAGCAACCTCGGGAATTTAACGTAGACCCGACGCAAGTCAACGGATTTACTTACAACATTAATTTCCAATAATAAACCGCCGGTTATCTATCCCACGCAACATCGTTCAGCGTGGGGTTTGGCACACAAATAAGGCGGGTTTCGATGCCAGCAAATGCGTGTGGACGATTTCAAAAAAGTCAGGAATTAAAACAGATTGCCTTGAGTTGATATCGGATTGATGCAATCAGCAACGTTGTAACCGACTTTGTTGACGTTTTTCGAAACGGCGCGAGCGTCCATTTTCGATGCATCAAATGGTTCCAGCAAATCCTGCAACGCGTCCTGGTCTTCGAATGCCGGGTCCAGCCACATGTCATAACGGTCGATCGGCAGTATCACGGGCATTCGATCGTGGATGTCGGCTACCAACGAATTGGCAGACGTCGTAATCACCGTGCATGTTTCGAGTGGCTGCTCGTCAAGCGACTTGTTGATCTCCCAAAGCCCTGCCATGGCGAATGGGCGATCGCTTTTCATCGTTATGTACATTGGTTGTTTGCCGTCTGGCGTATTTATCCACTCGTAGAACCCGTCAGCCAAAACCAGGCAGCGGCGTCGCTTGAAGGCCGCTCGATATGCAGGTTTTTCGCGCACGGTCTCACAACGTGCGTTGATCATTCGGCTGCCCATTTTTTTCTCTTTAGCCCACGAGGGCAGCAAGCCCCATCGCAACCAGGCAAATTCTTGGTGCCCAGACCCGTTTTTGCTGCTCGGGTGACGAACCGCGGCCACTGAATTGGTGGGCGCGACGTTGTAGTTAGCCTCGATTTCTGGCAGCGTCAAATTCGAAAACAGGTCAGCAATCGTTTCGGTTGGCGTTCGCAATGTGAATCGGCCGCACATCGTGGCTACTCGCTTTTGAAAGTCGCTATCGGTTGGTTGTTAATTGAAAAAGGTCTTGGATCGAATTGAGTTAGTTAGTCGTTGAGCTACTAGGCTACTAAGTAGTGGTCGTGACCTGATGGCCGGCTTGTTCAAAGACTTCTGTGGCTCGCTTGGTGGCATGCGGTTGCACCAACAAGTAATCGGTTTCGTAACTGGAGATCACAAAAACGGATATGTTCTCAGCCGCCAACCGTTGAGAGAACTCGGCGACGACTCCGATCGAATCAATTTCAAAGACTTCATCGATTTGAAAGAAACGCCAATTCGATTGATCGACAATTTCCGCCTCCCGGCCAACAGTGAACGAATCACGGCAGATCACGGTCTTGCCGTGGGGGTCTTTGATCGTCACGTGTAGCGGACTGTCCGGATCAAGCCACTGGCTGACGTCGGTCGAGTCGTGGAGTTTGCAAAGGACGATGGCGTCAGGGAACAGTTTGAGTTTCATGCCGCGATTGTAGCACGAAGTGAATCGAAAACACGCGGTTGCTGGATTGCATGCACCCGGTCTCGGTTCTGTCCGTTCGGCGTCAGTTCAGCAGAATACCACTGGGGCCGAAATTCTCGTCATCGCCGGATTCCCATTCTCGTCGCACTTCGCGAAGTCCGTAGGCACACAATTCGAAACTGGTACTCAAACGTTCCAGGACGGTGGACGGCGGCGCGTCTTCCTGGTCCGTCACAATCGTGCTGGCGATCAAGTAGGATTGTTTGCCGAAGCTGCAATAGGACTCGAATTGATGTTCGGGATCTTTCGCGCGTTTGCGAAGAGCTTCGGGATAGACGCCGGCCCAAAAAAGCGTGAAGTCGCCAATGTGCCGGTGGAGTTCCCGTTTGGCTGTACCGAGTCGTGCCGTTGCTTCGGCCGCCATCTCTGCGACGCTCATCAACGGACGTCCGGTAACTCCGCGGACTTTGTGGACTCCGTCCAGCCGCGTGAAACGAATCAGCAGATCGGTAACGTAGTCGATCAACAGGGGATCGACGATTCCCAGGCCCGTTTGAAAAGTGTTTTCCGCGAGCCCGGCAAAGTAACGATGAATTGGTGAGTTTGAATGGTCTGCGTTCATGCAAGTTAACCTCCACTCAATATTAGGTTCCAATTCAACTCTAAACATCTTCCCTCGGGCCGGTCAATAGAATTCGAGCCCCGGAAATCCCGCATTTTCGTTACCAAACGAACTCAGATACCTTTCGAATCGCAGGGTTTCGTTAGCAAATTGACGGTGGCAGAGGCACTGGTTGCCCGCCCGGAAATCCGCTCGCTGCTTTTCGACATTACCGAAATGCGACAAACTGGCACTTCGCCAACAGTTCAAAGCCAAAGTTCAATTCAATCACTTTTCAGAAGTCGCATGCCTGAGCTGCCAGAAGTCGAAACGATGAGACGCGGAATCCTGGGGGCCAAAGGCGCCACGGTTTTGCGGCTACGTAATTGTCGCTGTAAGAAGAAGCCGCTGAAGATGAATCTTCCCTTCAGCACGATCGCTCGACGTTTGAAGAATCGAAAACTTGTCGAACTGGATCGGCATGGCAAGCGACTGATTCTAAAGTTTCAGGGTGACTGGGCGATGGTCATCGAACCGCGAATGACCGGCTTGATGCTGGTTAACGATCCGCCGACTCAGGAACACATGCGATTTGAATTTGAATTGCAGGGAGGCGAACACGAGCAGATCGGTTTTTGGGATCGCCGCGGTTTGGGGCAAGTCTTCTTGCTGGACCAAGCCGGGTTGGCGGAATATCTGTCACCGAAACGGATCGGGCCTGACGCGACCACGATTACGGCCGAGCAATTGCGTACAAATTTGAAGGACCGAAAGATTGCCGTGAAGGTTGGCCTGCTGGATCAGAAAGCGATTGCCGGCGTCGGAAACATTTACGCTTCCGAGATTTTGCATCTTTGTGGCATCGATCCTCGACGTCGTTGCAACAAGATCTCAAAGAAGGACTGGGATCTGGTGCACGAGAAGACGCTGTTGGTCATGGAGACCGCGATTCGTGCCGAGGGTTCGACGTTGTCAGACGGGACCTACCGAACTGCGTTAAATGATCCGGGCAACTACCAGAACGAACACCGAGTCTATGATCGGCAGGGATTGAACTGCCCAACCTGCAGCGTTGGCAAGATCCAGAAAGTCGTACAGGCGCAGCGATCGACCTATTTCTGCAACAAGTGCCAAAAACGATAGGGCGATAGGGCGATAGGGCGACAAACCAAACGGCCTGCTAGATTAGGCCACCGTTTGGTCGGTGGCGATTGGTGGCAACTCGGGCATGGCAACCGGTTGGCCAACCGCGGCTGATCGCAATCGGATCGTAAACGCGGTGCCTCGTCCCGGAGTACTTTCCACGCGGATCTTGCCACCATGTTGTTGGATGATTTTGTGGCAAGCGTGAAGTCCGAGTCCGGTGCCGCCTTTTCCACTTTCATCAGGGCCAGACTTGGTGCTGAAGTAGGGCTGAAAGATCTTTTGTAGCTGTTCATTCGTCATGCCCGTGCCGAAATCGCGAACGACCAGGTCGACCGTGTTGTTTTCCGCATCGCTGTCGGTGCGAATGATTAAGCGGCCGCCCTCTTGCATTGCCTGGCGAGCATTGATCAACAGGTTCAACAGAACTTGCTGAATCTGATTTCCGATACCGATGACCGGTGGCACACCTGCCAATTCATATTCGACGGCGATACGGTACTTTTGCATTTCGCGTTCCAGCAACACCATCGTTTCTGAAATCAATTCTTCCAGATTGACGGCACCCAATTCCTCGCTACGGTTGCGAGCCATCCCCAAAACAGAGTTCGTGATTTTCGCGGCTCGTTCACCAGCGGCCAGAATCTTGGTCAGTGCCTTGTCGCGGGTTGGTTCGTCCTTGTGACGGATTCCCATCTTGGCGTAATTCAAGATCGTCATCAGCACGTTGTTGAACTCGTGTGTGGTTGTGCTGACGAGTTCGCCTAGCGCAGAATTCTTTTGAGCACCCAATAAGCTCTCTTCAAGATGGGCGATTTGTTCCTGAAGTTGCTCGATCGTTGGTTGTGTCATAGGTTTTGCCAATCTTATCTGCTCGTAACAAACCGCATATGTTCGCAGGGGCGGTTTTGGATCATTGGAAACGCGCGAGGTGAGTTTATTGCTGTGAGGCTTTTTGTACTGCCGAAAAAAGTGCAAGCAGTCTGTTGCCGGGTAATTGTGTTGGCTTCAGAAGAGAAGTTATTGCCCCAAATTCACATGCGTTTGTTGTTTTATCGACGAATCGAACTTGGTTTCTAAAACGCTTCTTGGCTATATTGCTGCGTTGGATTGGCGTGAAGCACGAAGCGATACCGTTGACCGACACGACCACATTACCCTGCCCGGTTTGCCTACATTCTGTGGACTCGCCGAGTCATCTGTTCAGGAGCCCGAAAAACGGCCTGAATGGAAGTTCTGGAATCAAGGAGGATTGCGATGAACACCGTTACCGAACTCGAACAGAAGCTGGAGCAAATCCGCCAATTGGGGTACGAAGTTCACTTCGATTGGTTTGGCGGTACGGGTGGCGGCGCGTGCCAACTCGGCAATCGGCAATGTCTGTTTCTGGATCTGGCGATGGGCGCCGACGAGCATTTGGCGATTGCAAATGACTTGCTAAATGAATCGCAGGGTCCTGATGTTTCCAGCGACCGCCGGGCCGCGTGAATCGAAAAAATACGAGCACGAAGCGCAAGAGCGCAAGCGAGTGGTTCCTTCGTCGTGCTTTTTCCAATGTGCGTTTAACCGGTTCGTCTGGTCTATAAAATCGACTAAACCACTCGCTGGCGCTTCGTGCTGGTATTGTTACACGGGTTCGCTGTACCAGCATCTTAGAAACTGGTGCCATTGGCTGGGGGA
This sequence comes from uncultured Pirellulaceae bacterium, assembly GCA_964588195.1. GTDB lineage: Bacteria > Planctomycetota > Planctomycetia > Pirellulales > Pirellulaceae > CAJQPP01. Next base: position 7,599 of record CAZPOL010000038.1, read on the forward strand.
ATCACCACTGGTTCGAATCGAGGCATCCGAACTGCCTTCTTCCCACCGGCTGTGAATATTCGGCAGCACGACGGTTTCGATTCTGATTAATTTCACCTTCGATTCGGCCAGCCAATCATTGGCTGCGGCAACGGCGTCGTCAAACGATTCGTATTCGCCGGCGCGGAGAAAGCCAGACGCGGAAATTTCCTTGGGAACGAAATCTCGGTAGTTCAGCATGGCGACTATTTCTCCGGCTTTCCGGACGGTGCGAGGTCCTGATACAGCTTGGCAGTTTCGATGTAGCATTCTACCGAACGTGGCGTGCGATATCGAATACTAGCCTGGGCTGACAGTCGTTGTCTCAGTTCGGTGCTGCTGAGTTCAATCCAGGGGAACTCGAAAGCAAATTGCTGGATCTGTTCCAGTCGCTCGGCCGAGCAATAGGGCTGCAGCTGCGTCAGGTCAGCGTTGGATCCGCGTCGAGAGCCCACCAGCGGAATCGCCAGCTCGCAAATCTTGTCGACATCTTTCCACTTGGAAAAATCTTCCAGAGAATCCGAGCCGATGATCAGAAACAGCTCGGCCTGTGGATGTTCGGCGATCAATTCAGTCAGAGTGTCGACCGTGTAGCTGACTCCGTCGCGTTCAATTTCCAACCGCGACAATTCGAAATTTTCGTCACCCCCCAGGGCAAGCTGCAACATTTCAAGTCGCTGACGATCTTTGGCTTGCGGTCCGTCAGGTTTCAGGGGCGACGTGGCGGCGGGCATGAACAGAACTTTGTCCAAACCGGCAGCTTCGCGAGCATGGTCGGCCAGAATCAGATGTCCATAGTGAATCGGGTCAAACGAACCGCCGATAATACCCAGTTTCATCAATCATTCTCTTGAGGGGTTTGCTGGCGCCGGTGGCATTGCCGGGTACCAGGATACGATGAATTTGCAGCCGAGTGGTGTACACGCGACCGTTACCACGGCAAACTATCACAAAATTTTGCTCAGTTCCACGTGACGCACGAAGCCAGGCGGACCTACCGTGTCGGATTCGTTCCAATAATTGTTCTATGTCCAAGCAGCAGGCACTCTTTGATAAGCAACCAGACCCCTGGTCACTCGACGACCAGGCGGATTGGCTTGCTGCGCGAATCGTGTTTTCCAAGAGGCCGTATGGTCCCTACGATTATTCGGTGCCGGCTGAAATGCGAGGCAAATTGGGACCAGGCCAACGGGTTGCCGTGCCGTTAGGACGAGGCAACCGGCCGATTCAGGGATACTGTGTGAAGATCATTGGCCCCGGACATCCATTGGCCAGCACCGTCAATCCAGCCCGCATGAAACCGATCACTTCGATCGTTGACGAGCAACCGTTGATCTCCGAAACATTGTTGGAATTGGGTGACTGGATCAGCTACAAATGGCACTGCCCGCCCGGTGTGACGATCGAGACGATTGTACCCGTGGCGGCTCGCGAACATTCCAATACTCGCCAGGCTATTTTTCTGGAGAGCGATCCGGATGTCGTCAAGCGTTTGGATGAGATCAAGTTGTCTGCCAAACAACGCAAGGTGTTGGAGGTGTTGCGAGACAGCCGCGATTCGCTGACTCCTTCCGAGTTGGCCAAGTCGGCCGGGTGTACGATCGCTCCGGTTAACGCTCTGAGAAAAAAGCAGTTGGTGCGACAAGCGAAAGTAAGAATCGAACAGCGAACGCACGAACTAACTACTGCCGATCGACGCCCCAACCTGGAACTGAACCAGGACCAACAATCCGCGCTGGCGATCATCAATCACGCGTTGGAACGAAACGAGCACGAGTCGATTTTGCTGCATGGGATCACTGGCAGTGGCAAGACCGAGGTTTACATCCAGGCGATTCAAAAAGTGATTGAATTCGGGCGTCAGGCGATCGTGTTGGTTCCCGAAATCAGCCTGACGCCCCAGACCAAACGTCGCTTCAACGAACGCTTTGACCACGTTGCCGTGTTGCACAGTAATTTGACGGCGGCGCAACGAGGTTGGCACTGGCGGCAAATCGCTGCGGGCAAGGTGCAGGTTGTGATCGGAGCGCGTAGCGCGATCTTCGCTCCGGTTCCACATTTGGGATTAATCGTGCTGGACGAGGAACACGATAACTCATTCAAACAGGACACCTCTCCGCGCTATCACGCGCGAGACGTGGCTCGTTGGCGTAGCGAGCGGGAAAACGTGCCGCTGATTCTCGGGTCGGCAACGCCATCACTCGAAAGTTGGCAACGTGGTGTCGAGAAGAAGTCTAGAATTGTCAGCCTGCCAAAACGGATCCTGAACCTGCCCCTACCCGACGTGACGACGGTCGATTTGCGAGGCGAATTCGCAGGTCGTAGCAGCCGTGGTGCGATCAGTCGGCAATTGCATTCCGCAATGATGGATTCACTGAAGTCTGGTGGCCAGGTCATTTTGCTTTTGAATCGACGAGGATACGCCACGACAATTCAGTGCCCCGAGTGCGGACACGTTTTGTACTGTCCCGATTGTGCCATTGCGATGACGCATCATCGGGATCGAAAATTCGTCATGTGCCATTATTGCGACTTTCGCCAACCGGAACCGAACCGCTGTGGTGAATGCAATTTCCAGGGCATTAGATTCTGGGGTGTCGGGACGCAAAGATTGGAACAAGAGGTGATCGCTCGCTTTCCCGATTATCCTTGCATCCGGATGGATACGGATTCAATGAACCGGCCGGGCAGTCACGAAGCGGCCCTCGATCTGTTTCGAAATGGTGAGCGGAAGATTCTGTTGGGCACTCAGATGATTGCCAAGGGACTGGACTTTCCAAATGTCACGCTGGTCGGCGTGATCAATGCGGATACGGCCTTGCACCTGCATGACTTTCGTGCTGGCGAACGCACATTCACACTGATTACTCAGGTCGCCGGGCGGACCGGGCGCGGACCACAAGGCGGTCGCGTGTTGGTGCAGACATTTAATCCGGAGCACCCGGCGATCATGGCCGCCACAAAGCATGACTACCTGGCATTTGCCAAGGGCGAGCTTGTACACCGAAAAGACTTTTCGTATCCACCGTTCGGTTGCCTGGCTCGTTTCGTGATTCGTGGTCCCAACGAAACGATGGCCAGGGAAGTGTCGGAGCGTTTGGCTGAGCTGGCCGAAAATTGGGTTTCGATTCAGGAAGATTGTCGAGTCATTGGCCCGGCCGAGGCGCCGGTCACGAAACTACGAGGCAAATTCCGTTTTCATTTTCTGATGCAATGTCACGATGAATCGATGTTGCACGATTGGGTTTCACACGTGGAAGCCAACGCGCCGGAATTCGATGAAGTGCAACACATCGTGGATGTCGATCCGCAAGAAATGCTCTAAAGCCGATGCTCGGCGAGGTTTTGAACCTTCTGACGGCAAATTTATGTGGCTTCGCTCTATGCCTTGCAGAACAGGAATGCGTAGAATACAGAGGTAACCAAAAGCGGATTGATTGCCGTTTGCCGGTGCGTTTTCATCGCCTGAATACTCTATCGCCCAAAATATCCCCTTCGTATGTCATACCGTTCCATCAAACGAGTTCTTGGTGAAAATAGCCTGGAACGTAAATGCCGAATCCTGTTTGGATTATGCATGCTGTTGTTGATTGGTGGAACGTTTTGGGGCGTCATGCGTTTGACCGAAGATTTCATTCGCGACGAGACTCGTAAAAAAGGCGCGGAGACGTTTGCCACGCACATGTTGAAAGTGCATCTGGCCATGATGCTGATGGAGGGCGAAGAAAACAAAGCCGAATTCATGCCGGAGATCGCCCCCCGATTCTCGCGATACAATGCCGACATCGATGTTATTGCCTTGGACAATTCCATTCAGCGAAACGACATCCTGGTGAAAACACCGGGTGATGAAGAGGAGTTGCGACGTATCCGCGAATTGGTTGCCAAGTATCAGCGAATTCAGTTGAGTCTGCATTTCAAGTCGGGAAATCCCAGTCCCGAAGCGCTGGAGGCGCAGGTGCAGGCGAATCTAATAGACCTGGATGACATGGGCATTGAGGAAGAAGTCGACGAGACGCTGTTTGAGAAATCGAACATCCCGGAAATGTTTATCGACCGCTACGCTCCCGATGACAGGTATCAGTTTTATCAGCCCATCATCTTTACTGAAGATTGTTTTGGTTGTCATCTGTCGGCGTCTCACGCCACGGACACCAACAAATGGACGATTCTGACGCCAAAAGAACTGGATGGATTTGAGAGTACCGTGTTCCCGGCGCCGCCGACGATGGTGTTTCGTCTGACTCGCTCGTACAAGGATGCCAACGAGGGGATCAATCAGTCGCGAGCGATTTTGTTTTCTGCTGCGATCGTCACCGCATTTTTATCAACGGGTGCGCTATACCTCATTATCCGGTATGTGATCGTCAAACCATTGAAACACCTGCAGGGCGTGATCAAGGAAGTTTCCGATGGCGACCTGGATGTGCGGTCCGAGTTAAGTACGGGCGACGAGTTTGAGGAACTGTCGAATTCGTTGAACAAGATGTTGAGGACACTCGCCGATTCCCAGGCGGAGCTGGAGGCAGTCAATGTCAACCTGGATCGCAAGGTCGACGAACAGGCACAATTGACGATGAAGCTGTACGAGACGAATCAGATCAAGAGTGACTTCCTGGCGAACATGAGTCACGAACTGAGGACGCCGTTGAACAGCATCATTGGATTTTCCGAGGTGTTGTCGGACATCGACAAGTTGACCGACAAACAGCGTGGCTACGCCAAAACAATTCGCGGGCAAGGGCACGTCCTACTGGACTTGATCACCGATATTCTGGACCTGGCCAAATTGGAAGCCGGGAAGACCCAGGTGCGAGCCCAGGATTTCTCGATTTCAGCATTGATCCAGGATCTCGGCGAAATGGTTCGCCCGTTGGCGGAAAAAAAGAACATCAAAGTTCGTACGAACGTGCCCGAAGGTTTGCCGCTGTTGTTCCAGGATCAGGGCAAGGTGCGACAGATCATGACCAACCTGTTGTCCAACGCCATCAAGTTCACTCCGGAAGGCGGACGCATCAATGCCGAAGTCTTTCTGAAGGAATCGGATGTGGTGTTGAAGGTCCGCGATACCGGCGTGGGCATTGCCGAACAAGACCGTACGATTATCTTCGAGAAATTTCGACAGGCTCCTTCAACGATTGGCGTCGACTCGTTGACGAGAAAACATTCAGGCACGGGGCTCGGGCTGTCGATCGTTCGTGAGCTATGTATTTTGTTGGGCGGTACGATCGAGGTAGAAAGCGAAGTCGGCAAAGGAAGTACCTTCACAGTGGTGTTGCCATGTCGCCACGAGAAGCTGCCCGGTATCCAATCAGCATTGGCCGATCAGATTGAGGAACTCAACAAATCTCAACGCGTTGATATGAGCCGCGCTGCGAATGCTCCGGTGCCCAGCGATTCGATAAGGCTCGAGGCCTCACGTTCCAGCGCTCAGGCGGATCAAGAGTCGGTGACCGATCAGAACAATCCGATTTCGAAAAATACTCCGTCATAGCCAATCTTGATGTCCAACGAAGAACCGAAGATCGAAGTCGAGTTGTACACGGACGGTGCCTGCAGTGGTAATCCGGGCCCAGGTGGTTGGGGTTTGATCTTGCGTCATCTGCCAACGGGTAAGGAAACCGAGGCGTCAGGTGGTGCGGAGGAAACGACTAATAATCGAATGGAGTTGCAAGCGGTGGTCGAGGGACTCAGTCGTTTGAAACGATCGGTACGAGTCGAATTGTTTACCGACAGCGTCTACGTCGGAAAAGGGATGACCGAGTGGATGCCAAAGTGGAAACAAAACGGCTGGCAACGCAAGGAAAAATCAAAACTGGTGCCGGTGAAGAATGTCGAGCTCTGGCAACAGTTGGACGAACAATTGCAAAGGCATCAGGTGAAGTACACGCGAGTCGCCGGACACAGCGGGCATCCGGAAAACGATCGTTGTGATGAACTGGCCGTGGCCGCCTGTGAAAAATTCAAGAAGACCGATCGCTAAATGCGTTCGTGCTGGTTTTTTGAAGCTTTTCGGCTACTTTCTTTCGATCTGTTACGTGGCGGGATGTAGCTGGCCAAGTTGTAGACTGCAGTCTGGTTCGTTATTTTTATCGTATGCCCGACACGCAAAAGAAAAAACCGAAAACAACCGAAGATCTGCAATCGCCCGTGCAGTTCTTGAAAGGCGTTGGGCCGCAGCGCGCCGAGTTGCTGGAAAAACTTGGCCTGCGGAGTGTGGTCGAGGTGCTTTTTTTCTTCCCACGTAGTTATCAGAATTTCAGTCAGTTGGTTGAGATTTCTGAATTGGAAGAAGATTCAGCAGCCAGTGTTGTTGGGCATGTGATCGACACGCAAGAGTGGACGACTCGTTCCGGAACTTACGTGTACGCGGTTCTGATCGAGCGAAACAAACAGTACCTGCGTGGACTCTGGTTCAACCAGCGGTACATGAAAAACAAATTCACCAATGGGCAGCTGGTAATGCTGCAAGGCAATCCCCGGTTTGCCGAAGGGCGTTGGGAAATGGTTCACGCTCGTGCGACATGGTTTGCCGAAGGCGAAGAGCCGGACAAGGGTACGATTGTGCCCGTCTATTCGCTGACCAATGGTTTGAATCAACGAAAGATCCGCGAGATCGTTTCCAGCACGGTCGACGACTACGCCGACCTGGTTCCCGATGTACTTCCCGATTCATTTCGCCAACAAATGAAGTTGTGCGACATTCAAACGGCGATCCACCAAATTCATCATCCGGATGATGAGGAGTCGCTGTTGCAGGCTCGCAAGCGATTCGTTTACCAGGAACTGTTCGTGTTGCAGGCGGCTCTGGCAATGCGGCGTGCCAAATTGCGATCGGAACAGAACGCGCCGTCGATGCCAATGGATGCCAAGGTCCGTGCCAGGATCTTGCGGAGGTTCCCGTTTGAACTCTCGGAAACCCAGCAACAGGCGACTGCCGAGATCGCGCGAGACATGGCCAACTCAATTCCCATGAACCGATTGTTGCATGGCGAAGTCGGTAGTGGCAAAACGGTGGTGGCCGCATTTGCAATGCTGTTGGCCGTCGCCAATGGCAAACAAGCGGTGTTAATGGCACCGACTGATTTGTTGGCTCGCCAGCACGTGCGGTCATTGGAGGAATGGCTTAAGAATGGTCGAGTCAAAGTCGCGGCCTGGACCGGGTCACAATCGGCCAGTGAACGTAAGACGATCGCTGCGGATGTGCAGGCTGGGCGAATTCAGATTGTGGTTGGCACACACGCTTTGCTTTCATCGTCGTTGCCCTTTCCAGATCTCGGCCTGGTAATTGTGGATGAACAACACAAATTCGGAGTCCGCCAAAGGTCGGCGCTTCGCGCCAGCGGGATCAATCCGCACTACCTGGTAATGACCGCCACGCCGATTCCCCGAACCATATCCATGACTGCGTTCGGAGACCTTGACGTTTCGGTGCTGGATAAACCGACCGCTCGAAAACATCCTGTGCATACGTATTTGGGCACCGAGCAAACACGCGAGAGTTGGTGGGAGTTTGTTCGCAAGAAATTACGTGAGGGTCGTCAGGCCTACGTTGTCGCGCCGTTGGTGCAAACGGATGACGATTCAACGTTGTCCAGCGCGGAGACCTTGTTGGAGGCACTTGCCAACGGACCTTTGGAAGAGTTTCGCATCGACATCCTGCACGGGCGTCAAAAACCTGCCGAGAAAGAGGCGGTGATGTTGGGGTTCCAGCGTGGACTGACTCAGGTGCTGGTGGCAACGACGGTGATTGAGGTTGGAATCAACATTCCCAATGCCACCGTGTTGACGATTGAATCCGCCGAGCGGTTTGGGCTGTCGCAGTTGCACCAATTGCGTGGTCGAGTCAATCGTGGTGACCACCCAGGTTACGTTTGCGTTTTCCCGTCCACAGAAAATGAGCAATCGCAAGAGCGGTTGAACGTCTTCGTCGAGAGCGAAAATGGATTCGATCTCGCAGAAAAGGACTTCGAAATTCGCGGACCGGGCAACTTGTTCAGTGGGCAACAACACGGCATGCCGCCCCTGATGATCGCTGACTTGTTGCGTGATGGCGAACTTTTGCAGAAGGCCAGAGCTCACGCCAAGGAAATCATCGACCAGGACCCAACGATGGTCGCTGATGAATTTGAGCGGCTTCGTTTGATGATCCTGTCACGGTACGGTGAGGCTCTGGAGATCAGCGACGTCGGTTAGGCGATTCGTTGGCTACGGCTTTACGAGTTCTTCCACTGGACGTCCGATCTCCCATTTCGAGAAATCGTTTTCGTCACGGATCACTTCTCGGTAAATCGTGTCACGTTCAATCGGTTCGCGACCTGCTTCAACGATCAATTGCTTGATTCGGTCCAGGTTCAGAACTTGTGGCGTCGTCGCGCCGGCGTCGTGGTAGATCAATTCGTGACGAACCGTGCCGTCCAGGTCATCCGCTCCATAGGAGAGCGCGGTCTGGGCTGTTCCGATGCCCAACATGATCCAGTAGGCCTTGATGTGCGGAACGTTGTCCAGCATCAGTCGGCTGATCGCCATGGTGCGAAGATCCATCAGCGAGGTCGGTTTCTTGATGTGCGACAGCCCGGTGTTTTCGGGATGGAACGCCAACGGAATAAACGTCTGGAATCCGTTGGTCTCGTCTTGCAGCTTTCGCAAGCGATCCAGATGATCGATGCGATGCATCGCGTTTTCGATGTGACCGTACAGCATCGTGCAATTGGTTTTGATGCCCATTTGATGAGCTGTGCGGTGAATCTCGAACCACTTTTCTGTTTCGGCTTTGTGTTCGCAAATCTTGTCGCGTACTTCCGGGTGAAAGATTTCGGCACCACCACCTGGCAGGCTGCCCAGTCCAGCTTCGCGCAAACGTTCCAGGACATCCTTGACATCTGTTTTGAGGAGTTGTTCGAACCAGCTGATTTCGACCGCCGTCCAGCCCTTCAAATGTAAACGCGGATACTCGTCATGCAGGATCTTCAGAATATTTTCGTACCAGTCGAATTTCTTCAAGTGATGCAGACCGCCAACGATATGCATCTCAGTGCAACCGTTGTCGACGGCTTCGCGACCTCGAGCAAGAATCTGCTCGTCGCTCATCAGATAACCTTTGGGGTCTTTCAGGTCGGCGCGGAAGGCACAGAACACGCATCGATAGATGCAGACGTTGGTCGGGTTCAAGTGTGTGTTGATGTTGTAGTAACACACATTGCCATTGATTCGCTCGCGAACCAGATTTGCCAGTTGCCCCAGATCATTCAACGGGATATCCGGTTCGCACATCAACATTCCGTCCTCGATGGACAGACGTTGGCCGGCTTCAACTTTGTCGCGGATTTCTTTTAATCGAGAGTCAGTTGTCAGGATCATCTTGTTATTCTGCTGGGGTTGTTTTGCCTTGGTGCGGCAGTTTTGACGACTTTCCGCGAATCCAGATCTTAAACGGGCAGGCCTTATTGGTCCACGGTTCCACCTTGTCCCCGGATTATTCCGGTTTTCCAGCGTATTTGCACCCATCGCCGACCATTAATGGAACCGTTCGGAATCGACTGGTTTAACGGGTCCAACGGCGGTTTTATCTACGTGATAACATTAGTAGTACCAGTACCACAGTCGCTCCAGGCGATAATGGTGATCCGGTTGCCGCAGGTCGATATTATTGATGAAGTCAATCATCGTTCGGCCTCCAATTGAGGAAAGCTCGAACCCTACCTTAATCTGCTGAGTTCCTTATGAACCTATCAAGATACTTTGCCGTCGCGTTGCTGTTTGGCGGATTGTTGAGTGTTGGATTTACTCTTTCCAATCCACCTGAATCGCGTGGTTTGCTATCGACCGAGCTGGTCACCAAAGTCAGTCGCCACGTAGAGAACGAAGAGCAACCGGGCGTCATGGCCTCCGTCGATCGCCGGTTCGCGAAAGAGACGGACGAGATTCCGGACTTTCAACGGCACGTCGGTCCGTTGTTGGGTCGACTTGGATGTAATGGACGATCCTGTCACGGTTCGTTTCAAGGCCAAGGTGGTTTTCAGCTAACTTTGTTTGGTTACGACTTCGACGCAGATCATTCCTCTTTGCTGGCCGACGGTTCGTACCGAGTGGATGTGGAAGACCCGGAAGGTAGCCTGGTTTTGAGCAAGCCAACCGACGCCAATGATCATGGCGGCGGAGTACGGTTCGCAGAAGAGAGTTGGCAATACCGGTTGATCAAGAACTGGATTCAAGGTGGGGCGAAAAACTTTGACGAGAATCAGCGGCTCGTCAGTTTGACGGTTACTCCCAGCGAAATCATTACATCGCCCGAACAGGTGGATGAGTTAAAAGTGGTCGCCAACTGGAGCGACGGAGCCAAAGAAGACGTGACGCCGCTGGTTCGCTTTCAATCGAACGATCCGCAGATCGCTTCGGTCGACGAGTCAGGCAAGGTCGTTGGCGGTTCCACGGGCGATACTCACCTAATCGTTTTCTACGACAATGAAGTGGTTAACATCCCGGTGATTTCACCAGTCAAACGTGACGTTTCGAATGCGATGCCATTCGATAACCCGACGGACATCGACATGCTGGTAATGGAAAAACTGAACAAGCTGGGAATCGAACCCTCGAAGCTGTCGGACGATGCAGTGTTTTTGCGACGAGTCAGTTTGGACGTGACGGGCACCCTGCCCTCTCCCGATGAAATTCGCAGTTTCCTTGACAACAATGACCCGGACAAACGAACCAGGAAGATTGAGGAACTGTTGGAATCCAGAGCGTACGCCGCCTGGTGGACCACGTTCCTGTGCGATATGACGGGCAACAGTTCAGAACAGCTGCGAAATGTGATGGGTAGCGATATGGCCGCCAAGGGATGGTACCAATGGATCTACAATCGGGTCGCCGATAACACACCGTACGACGAAATCGTCCAGGGCATAGTTATTTCGAACAGTCGATTGGAAGGTGAATCGCTGACCGAATTCAGCGAGAGAATGTCAGCAGATTATCAAGATGGCCAAGCGGATCGGTTCGCCGAGATGCCGACAATGCCTTACTACTGGATGCGTCAGGATTTCAATTCTGGCGATACGTTGGCGATCAGTTTCGCGCATTCGTTTCTGGGAGTCCGTTTGCAATGTGCACAGTGTCACAAGCATCCTTTCGATCAATGGACGATGCACGACTTCAAACAGTTTTCGCGTTTCTTTTCCGGCGTCCGTCGAGTCCAGCCTCAAAAAGCGGTTAAGGCGGATGAAAAAGATGAGTTGGCGAAAATTCTGGCTGCCCTGGAGCTCGACCCCGAGTTGAATGGCGGAAGACTACGTCGTGCCCTGGATCGCGCTGGCAAGCGAGATGGAACGGTCATTCCGTTTTCCCAGTTAGCGGTCACGCCAGCCCGGAAAAGCCGCGCGGAATTGCAGGAAGAACAAAAGGCGTTGGAAGCAAAAAAGGCTGCCCAAAAGCAGCAGCGAAAGCAGATGTCGTCGGAGTCGCAGGGTGACATGGACTCTGAAATGAACGGCGGAATGAATGACGAGATGGGACAATCGATGGGGTCCGAATCGAAATCCGACCAGGAAAAAACTGAACAGGAAAGCGACGCCAAGCCTCAACAGAACAAGAAACTGACTCGCGCGGAAAGGAAGCAGCTTCAACGAGAACGGCAACGAAAGCTTCAGGAAGCCAGGCGGCAACGGAATCGGAACCGCTATTACACCGACGCGATTCTACTGGGTAGCGAAGCCGTGCAGTTGAAGGATTTCAAAGATGCCCGCATGCCGGCGATGAACTGGCTAAAGCATGAACAGAATCCGTATTTCGCAAAGGCGATCGTCAACCGAATTTGGGCTCAGTACTTTGGTGTGGGTATCGTTGAACCTGCCGATGACATGAACCTGGCGAATCCACCAAGCAATGGTCCACTGTTGGAATATCTTGCCGATGGATTTGTTGAAAACGGTTATGATCTGAAATGGGTACATCGCCAGATCACCAACAGCAACATTTACCAGCTCTCCTGGCAGCCTAACGAAACCAACCAGACGGATCGTCGCAATTTCAGCCGGGCTCTGCCGCGACGTTTACCAGCCGAGGTTGTCTATGACGCGTTGCACCAGGCGACGGCCAGCAAGACGGTGAGTTCCGAATTTCGCGAGCAGACGGAATCTCGGGCGATCGCGATTCCGGGCACAGTCAGTGGACGCAATCGTCGAGGTCGTGCAGATGTGAAGTTTGCTATGGAGATTTTTGGCAAGTCGGATCGGGACTCGTCCTGCGACTGTGACCGCTCGGATCAAACCAGCCTGGTGCAGACGGTTTTCATGCGGAATGACCGGCATGTACACAACGAATTGTCGCGACCTGACGGTTGGATCGGGAAAATGAAGGGTGGTGAGGTTGAACAGTTGACGAAACAGCAAATCGAAAACCTTCAAAAATCCCAGGAACAACTGGCTGGAATTCGCGCTGCGATCAAGGTTGCCAAGGATCGGAATCGGAAAGATCAAGTCAAGCGACTGCAGAAGCAGGTCAGGCGGCATGAAAAGCGAATCGCTCCTCTGCAAAAAAGCCTTCAAAAAATGCAGGAAGCCGAGGCCACCGAACATGACATCGATCAATTGATTGAGGAAGCCTGGTTGCGAACGTTAAGCCGGCTGCCGACGTCTGACGAAATGCAGACTTGCCGTGACTATATCAACACTCATGAAAACACGATGGCTGGACTAACCGGAATCATGTGGTCATTGGTTAACACCAAGGAATTTATTGTGAATCACTAGAGCGTTCCACGTTTCTGGTTTGCGAAAGAACAGATTCAATACTTCAAATACTGATTTCAAAAACGAGTATCAAAATGGGTCGACACAAGCAATGTGACGGTGTTTCCAGACGCGACATGATCAAGCTGGGCGTGATTGGATCCGCCGGTCTGACGATGAGCGGTTATTTGAAAATGGCTCAAGCGGGTCAAGTCAGCCAAAAAGCGACCGGGAAGTCGGCGATTTTTATCGAGTTGGTTGGTGGGCCATCGCATCTGGATACGTTTGATTTGAAGCCAGATGGCGATGCCGAGATTCGTGGGCCTTTCAGCCCAATCAAGACGAATGTTGAGGGCGTTGAATTCTGTGAGCACTTGCCGAACCTGGCCAAGTGTGCTGACAAGTTCGCGATCATGCGGGGCGTATCGCATTCGTTGGGCGCTCATGCACTCGGTCAAAAGTTCATTTTCACAGGCAACCGGCCGACGCCTTCGTTCGAGTACCCTGCGCTTGGCTCCGTCGCTGCCAAGGAGTTGGAATCCGAAAAAGATATTCCTTCGTATGTGGCGATCCCACGCGAAAAAACCGGGCCCGGCCATCTTGGCGTCCGGTACGCGCCACTGGCGACGAATGCGACACCGAAAGCCGGACAGCCGTTCAATGTTCGAGGCATTCAGTTGGCTGGCGGAATTACGTTGGAGGAAATCGGCAAACGACAAAACCTGCTGCGAGAACTGGATACCAAGTTCGACGCCATCAAGAGTCAGGATGATCTGCTAAGTGGACTCGACAAGTTTTCGCAGGAAGCATTCGACATGATCACTTCGAAGCGAACCAGAAACGCTTTCGATGTCAGCAAGGAATCAGAGGCGTATCGAAGTCAGTTCGGTAAGGACGACTTTAGCCAGAGCTGCCTGTTGGCCACGCGATTGGTGGAATCGGGAGTGCGGTTTGTGACCGTCACGCTCGGTGGTTGGGATACGCACCAGAATAACTTCACGAAGTTAAAAGATGGTTTGTTGCCAAAACTGGACGCTGGCCTCGCTGGCTTGTTTGTCGGGTTGGAACAGAAAGGACTGTTGGAATCAACGACGGTTTATGTCACGGGCGAATTTGGCCGTACGCCAAAGATCAATACTCGATCTGCCGATGGAGGTCGCGATCACTACCCCAGGTGCATGTTCATGTTGATGGGTGGTGGTGGAATCCGTGGTGGGCAGGTGATTGGTGAAAGCGATGCCAAAGCCGCTGGACCAAAAAACGATGGGATCAAGCCGGAAGATGTGGCTGCTTCGTTCTACCATTCTCTTGGCATCAACCACCGACACGAATATCACACAAGCGTCGGCCGACCAGTGCACATTGTCCGCGACGGTAATGTCATCGATCGTTTGTTCGGCTAAGCG
>CAZPOL010000038.1:21850-31020 GCA_964588195.1 uncultured Pirellulaceae bacterium
ACCAGTGCACATTGTCCGCGACGGTAATGTCATCGATCGTTTGTTCGGCTAAGCGAAATTGATCCTGGTGACACGAATTGTGACAGCCCCATCGCCGCCATTTGTTCCGCGAAGGTGATTGATTGGTTGGTTACAACTTGTGTGTGCGTGCGGTTAGAATGACGAATGTTGAACTATCGCTTTCGCAATGCCGGGTCGCGCGATGTCAGTACCGTCAAAATCAAGAGGCCGAATAAGGGCTTTCTTTCTAATACTCGGCCTGTTGATTCCGGCATGGGTGCTGGTGCCGAATCTCAGTCCGTTTGTGACAATGTGCTGTATTTCGTTGTCGCTGTTTGGGCTTATCAAGCTGCACACACTGGTTGAATACGCGAGTCGACGGTCGCTGCCACCCAAGACAGATCTGTTTGCCTGGTTCTTCGCATGGCCCGGATTGAACGCGTCGCAGTTCTTCACGACAACCGACTGCTCGGCACCAGAGTCACGTGAATGGGTGTTTGCGTTGGCCAATACTATCTTTGGAGGCTGCTTGTTTTTCTTTGCCGCTCCGGCTGTTCTCTCAACAAACGAATTGGTCGCTGGCTGGATCGCTTTGATCGGAGTTGTGTTCATGCTGCACTTTGGCAGCTTTCATCTGTTCGCTCTTTATTGGCGAACCAGGGGACGCGACGTTCGCCCCATAATGAATGCGCCGATACTGGCCACGTCCGTCGGCGAATTTTGGAGTAGACGTTGGAACCTGGCTTTTCGCGACTACGCACATCCGTTTCTTTTCAAACCGCTGGCTAGAAAGTGGTCGACGAAAGCGGCTGTTGCCGTAGGGTACTTATTCTCCGGACTCGTACACGAACTGGCGATCTCAGTTCCCGCCCACGGTGGATACGGGCTGCCAACGTTGTACTTCACGCTGCAAGGACTGGCGATTCTGCTAGAGCGATTTGCTGGACTAAAGGGCGGGCTACGTGGTTGGTACTGGACGCTTGTTGTGACCGCTCCCACAGCGTTGTTGTTATTCCATCCGCCGTTTGTCAGATCTGTTGTAGTCCCACTGATTCAGACCCTTGTTGGTTTAAAAGAATAAACAAGCTAAAGAGCGAACATGCTAAGGAATGAACATGCCGTCACTTGAAACGCTGATGCTTATCTCCGGAATCCTGCACCTGGGCACTTTACTGGGTAGTGCTCAGGTGCCCAAGGAACTTCGATTCAAAGAGGACCTGCCGAAGCTAAACCCGATGCTGCGGCACTGGGTGCTGGTCGCCGGCGCGTACCTTGTGTTCAACATTGTCGCGTTCGGAATCATCTCAATTCTGTTCCGGGAAGAACTGGCCGCACGATCAACCATGGCACGCGTGTTCTGTGGGTACGTTTGCCTGTTCTGGATGGTGCGGTTGGTCATTCAGTTCTTTTTTTTCGACGCAAAACCGTACCTGCGCAACTGGTTCCTGAAGGCCGGTTATCACGGCCTGACCGTTGTGTTTACCTGGCAGACAATCGTCTACGGTTGGGCCGCGTTTGGTCGATAGTCGAAGTTTCGTTAGCCCAGGCATTCCTTCAGGATTTCGACGTCTCGTTCACGCGATTCCATTGGTAGTGGGCCAAATGAGAAGCGGATGTAGTGATTCGAGGGTCCGTCTTCGCCTTGTCGACGCATGTCACAGAGTCTGCCTGGCAGAATGGCGGCATCGAATTTGAACAGTCGCTCGTTCAGTTCTTTGGCCGTCATGTCTCCGGGCAATTTGCCCCAGTGGTAGAAACCGCCGGTGTTCGGGACAAGTTCAATGCCCAGGTCGGTCAAAGCCTTGCGATAAAAATTGCGTTGGTCGTTGTAGAATTCGACGACTGCTTTTCGGGCCTTGGTGACTCGATCAATCTGCATCAACTGGCTGACGTACAACTGGGATGGTCGGGCCACACCGCCCATTCCGATCGACGAGTAATTGCGAAGGATCTCGATGTTCTGTTTCGACGAGATCATCCATCCGACACGCATGCCCGGCACTTGCAATCCTTTGGTGGCGGCGCCGGCAACCATCAAGTTCGTATCATCGATGTTCTTGATGTGCGTCATCGCGCTGACGGGTCCGTCCTGGTTGAAGAACTCGTAAGCCTCGTCAATCAGGCCACCGTGTTCACCAGCGATCAGGAAATCGATCATCTCTTTCATCTGGTCGTCGTTCCAGGTAACTCCCGTTGGGTTACAGGGATTGCTCTTGATGACAAAACGCGGGCCATCGCTACCGGACTGCTCAAACGTCTTTTGCCAGGTGCCCATGTCGGGCGTGAAGCCATTGTCCGGGTTGCTGGGTACGAGATGGTATT
Organism: uncultured Pirellulaceae bacterium; assembly: GCA_964588195.1. Classification (GTDB taxonomy): domain Bacteria; phylum Planctomycetota; class Planctomycetia; order Pirellulales; family Pirellulaceae; genus CAJQPP01. The sequence goes on from CAZPOL010000038.1 coordinate 24,173, forward strand.
TGCGTTCCAGCAATTCCAGCAGGTCGTAGTAGGGTGTGTACTCAGTCTCTTCGATCAGCACCTGGTATTCGGCGGGCAAGAAAGAAACGGCGGCGTATATGCCTGGTCGGCCACCAGCGAAAACGGCGACGTTCTCTTCGGTGATGCCGGCGTCGTAAAAGTGGTTGTAGTATTCCTTGATTGTTGTCAGCAATTCAGGGATGCCGTTCGCGGGCGGGTACTTCAGGTCCTGACTGTCAAAGCTGACGGAGCCGGGCAATTCCGGGCCGTTGGGTAACTGTGTGGTTAGCGGGAAGCCTTGCGCCCAGGGATGAGTTCCCGGCGTGCCCATGTATTTGTTGCAGGCATCCAGAAACTTGAATAGCGTTTCGTAGATTCCCATAGGAGGGAAGTATTTCAGAGTCGATGTTGCAGATGCGGGCATGCCAATGACCTTTGCTTTTCTTATTTTGTCACGTGTTCTGGGTAAGGATCCGGCGACCGATCGTCAGCCGTGATGGCCCGTAAGAATAACAACAGGCGCAGCGAAATTAAAGGGTCGAAACCTGTAGTAGGACGGGTGCCGCAGCAACCCTTGCCAGAAGCCGGAAAAGACGGCCTACGGGAACGTCACAATATTAGTACAAATGCTGGTCGTCAGGGACTCGACTCCCGAGGCCTCGACGACGATAGTGTTTGACTCGACCATGAAACAGTCACCTTCAGAATCGCCCAGCACCACATCAAAACCACTCAAGCGAGCCAGGAATTCTGCCTGGACGGTGGTGTTTTCGGTATCCCGGATGTTCCCCTCGGCCATCAGCTCAAAAGACTTGGCGAAATTGTCTCCTGTCAAACTGACATCGTCGTCGACCTGAATACGCGAATCATTGGTGGTTTGGAAAGTCAGAGTGGTAGTTTCGAAGTGGTCGCCCTGGCCATCACCCAGCGTGATCGACTCGGCAACCAGGTCCAGAATACTGTTGGACACCAATGTTGCGTTGTCAACGTTTTCGATGCTGCCGGTCGCATTCAATCGAATCGATCGAGCTCGCGATTGTCCAGCCAGTACGATGTCGTCCTGTTGATGGATCACGACATCCTCTACCGACTCAGCTTGAAGCGTGCCAGAGGTGAATTGGCTGTCGGTACCGAAGGTAATTGAATTGCCTCGTAGATGGGCATGACCGGTCGCGTTGGTTGTGGAGTTCTCGGTATCGCTCAGCCTGCCAGTCGATTGAAGTTGAAATTCCTGGGCGTTGTTTTCGCCGGCGATCAACAAGTCGCCATCTTCAGAAATAGTGACCGAGTCATCAGCGTCGAACGTGATCCAGCCGGTGGTGAATGAGTCGCCGTTGGCACGCCCAAGTGTAATTGAGTCTGCCTTGAATTGAGCTCGCTCCGCAATATCGATGTTGGCGTTTTCCGTGTTGGTGATCAAGTCTTGCGAATAGAGACTGATGGCTTCGGCGCTGACTTCACCCGTCAGCGTCAGTGTCGCTTTGTGTTCAATAAATACACGGTTGTCGGCGGTGAATTCGAATGCGCCTGCTTCGAACTCACCAAAAAATCCCTCGCCCAAAAAGATGGAGCTGGCGGCCAGTTGCGCCACGTTTGTCACGGCAGTTTCGGATTCAATGTCATCGGTGATATTGCCGTCGGTCTGCAAGTAAAGCGAGTTGGCCACGTTACCACTATGTAAAACGTGGATGTGATCGTCTTCCGAGAATTCGACATGTCCGTCAGGTGCAGCAAACGAGAGCGTTTGAGTGACAAAAAAGTCGTCGGTATTCATACCGATTGAAATGTCGCCCTCGGCTTCAAAGTGCGTGTGGTAAGTGATGTCCAGAGTTGACGATGCGGCATTGCGTATGTCTTGCGTCGAAGTCAGGTCGAACGTATCGGCGACGATGTTACCCGTCAGTTCAATACTTTGATCCGCAGAAAACGATGCGTGAGTTGTCACGTGAAAATTCAGCAAGCCAACCAGGAACTCATCATCGACGCCATCGCCCAGCGATATTTGTTCCGCAGTAAAACTGGCCAGTTGGTTAACGTTGGTACGGGCAAACCGTGCATCGCTTAGCCAGTCGGTGACTACCAGATTCAGATTGTTAGCGTTAGAAGCCCCGATCAATTCGAGATTCCTGTCGTCGGTGATGTCGACGGAGCCATCCGATTTGAAGTTGAGCCGCTGGATGTCGACGAAGTCTTCACCTGTTTCACCGAGTTCGATCGAGTCAGCTCTCAGGTAAGCTCTGGCAATCGAGATGCTGGAATCGTTGATGTCCGCGATCGAGTTGGCTTCCAGTCGCAATGTGCCGGCATCAATCTGACCGAGGACAAGGTCACCTGCTGCCTGCAAACGATGATCCCCATCCGCGGTGCGGTCGCTAAAATCGAACTGGCCGTTCAGGTTGGTGACGCCGTCCAGAAAATCCAGACTGCCAGATTGAATTGAGATCGAAGTGTTGCCATTAACGGTCAGCACACTGTTTGCTGTGTCGGCAACCTGGCCAGTTACTTGCAAATCATTGGGCGTTTGATTGATCGTCAGGTCGCTCTGCAATTGCCAGGTACCATCAAACAAAACGTGCGACAGATTCTCGATCGACAAACTGTTCAATTCGTCAAACGTTCCTCGCAATACGACAGACTGGACCGCACCCTGCGTACCGGTGACAGCGATGTTCCTGACGTCTTCAACTCTGACTTGTTGCAATCCTTCTTGCGTGTCATCCAGATCGGTCGAACCGGCCAATGTGACGAACTGACCGTCGTTATCGAAGATTGTCTGGATTTCATCGGCGGGAACGTCGACGGCAAGCGTCGCAGTGGCCGCGTCAAAAACGCCAGTCGCCAGGACCCTGCGATGTTCCAGTGACTCGAACCCCAGGGCTTGCGCACTGGAACGGCGTCGGCGATTGGATTTGCGCTGTGTAGAAAAGCTTTTGTCCATCTTATCTCTCGATATCCGTTCGAAACGCGAGTCGTCCATGCGGTGAATCAGAAGCCAGTGTCACTTTTTGAAGATAACGATCAATACTGATCCTGGACTGATCCGGGTGATGGAAACGTGATGGGTTTGACGAATGCTGATATTGGAATTGGAGTGAAGGGTCTGGTAGAGCCTCGATTCGTTGGCGTTCAACTCTGTACCGCGTAATGAGTGGTGTATTTCGAGTTTCAAGACACAAGTTGTTGACGACCACTCACAAGAAATGTTGCTAGCGAGTCGGCAATGTAGAGATCGTTGGGCGCGTTTGTCTTTCGAATTCCTGACACGCTAGCAAAGAATAATCGTGGGCCGGTCACGAATTGCAATGAATGACCTTCTCGTCGGTGTTCGCTTTTTACTAGAGTCCTGCGGGACTTTGCGGTTCGAATTTTGGAGTTCGGAATTCGGCACAGGATGTCGGAACGCAAAGCGGAATTACCAACTCTATCGCCGGCATCGCGGTTACTAAATCATGATGGACTTTCAGATTAAACGCACGGGGCGGCGGTGCCATGAAACGGATCGAGAGTTGAAGCCGGGCGAGACTTTCTATTCGGAGTTGGTTGACGAGGAAGGTGAGTTGACCCGACGTGATCTGTCCAGTGAAGCCTGGGATGGACCTCATGAAAATTCAATTGGCTGGTGGCAGGCAAGAGTCCCGGACATTCAAGGCGGAAAAGTCTACTGGGCGCCGCGAGACATTTTGCTGTCCTATTTTGAGTCGCTGCAACAGCACGAACAACATCGCGCCGCTGCGTATGTCATGGCCTTGTTGTTAGTGCGAAAGCGAATACTGAAACTGGTTGACTCGATTGAACAAGACGGTATCGAGTGCCTGGAGGTTCGTTATGCCAAAGACAACAAGACCTGGAACGTGCCGGTTGTCGAGTTGAAGAACGAGCAGGCCGAGTCGATTCAGCAGGAACTGGCTCAACAGTTGTTCACAGATCACCCGCCAGAATAAAACGAACAGAGAACGGAAATTCGAATCGTGGATGAAACTGAGATGAAATCAAACCATAAGCCTCGATCGCAATCGTTGCGGATTAGCCGACGAGGCGTCGTAATGTTGGCGATGGGAACCGGTCTGACCGGAATCTTTTCTGGCTGCTCGTCCACGAGTTTCTTGCGTCCTGCCACGCCAGCCATACCCGAAGTTCTTCCGGCGACTCCTGGAATCAACCAGTTGGTATCGACGATTCATCGCAATACCGAAGCGGTGCGTCAACTGAATTCCAGCGTGAAGGTGATGATGGATGGAATGCCATCGGCCAGTGGTACGTTGCTGATGGAACGTCCTGATCGTTTGCGTTTGAAGGTCGGGATTTTGGGGATGACCGATTCAGGCATCGACATTGGCAGCAATGAAGAAGTCTTCTGGTTTTTCAACAAGTCATCTTTCGGCGGGTCACGACCGACAGTGTTCTTCGCCAATCATCATGAATACAACCGCAGTGCGATGCAGCAATCGTTTCAGTTCCGACCTCAATGGTTGATGGACGCCATGGGCTTGATCCAATTCGACGCCAACGAGACGTTTGATGGGCCAGTGCAGCGTGATGGCAATTTGGAATTGTACGCAACGGCCGTGACTCAGTCGGGAACGATCAAACGAGTACTGACAATCGCACCACGGTCGGGGCTTGTATTGCAGTTAGCGGTTTACGATGGCAGCAATCGGTTGCTGGGATGGGCACGCTCCAGCAAACATCGGTATTTCGAAGAGCATAACGTCAGCCTGCCTCAGCACATTAAATTGACGGCCGTGGGTGCCAATGGTCAGAATGTGAATTTATCAGTTCAGGTACAAAGCCATTCACTGAACTCGTTGTATGTTGATCCAGCAATCACCTGGGCGATGCCGCAACCGGCCGATGTACCCGTGGTGGACCTGGCGAGAGTAAATCCAGCAACGTTGCAACAATCGCTGACTCCTGGCACAAGACCAGCTTCTTATAATGGCGGCAGCGATGATTTTTCAAATGAGCCACAAGCGAGCCGGCGCCGTCCTGCTCGATTGGGTCTGTTGAAAGGATTCAAATGGAATCGGTAGGCGATGTCCTGCATCGCTTGTCTTGAAAGCGTCGCTCGTCTAACCGATCGATCTATTCGGAACCATTTTCAGAACTTGCTGAATTGATCCCGAGTGCGATTCGTCTGGTAACGACAATCAGCCAGGTTTCAAAGTCGTTGGTCGAATCCCACTGGCCAAGCAGTTGGCAGTTGTCCTCTTTCAGTTTTGAAAAGACGGTAACCGTTAAATCGTGGTGGCGATCTTCACCCCATCCTTGATTCGATTGGGTGTCAATTTCCTGAATCGTCTTCAGGACGACTGGCAGGAAACGGTCCGCAAATTTTTGCCATGCGAATGGCTTTTGATTCAGGCAAGACTGGATCAGAACGGATTCGGCAGAATTGGCGTCCAATTTAATTTCCGTCCAAAGTAGAAGTGGCGATTCAATTGTTTCGGCATTTCATCGCCGGTTTGTACGATGAAGTCATGGAACGATATTTCCAGGACACCGGGCTGAAGGGACCCTGACGAGTATTCGGGCATACCTCATGTTAAATCGCGACAATCTATGTGACAACTTTGATTAACCAAGGCTTTTACCCGGAAAACTTGACACTATTTTTGTAGAGGGCTACGATTTGACACCGCCACAGAGCGGTTGCGGTTAAACCGCTGGGTCGATTCGACCGATAAAAAATAAAGATTGACGTTTTCGAGATTTGCCAGAGGACACCTGAATGACTCATGTAGTAACCAAGCCCTGCGACGGCTGTCGATATACTGACTGTGTGGTCGTTTGCCCGGTAGAGTGCTTCTATGAGGGTGAGACAATGTTATACATCCATCCCGACGAGTGCATCGATTGTGAAGCTTGTGTTCCCGAGTGCCCGGTCGAAGCAATCTTCCATGAAGACGATGTGCCAGATGAGTGGAAGCAATTCGTTGAGTTGAACGCCACGGAATCGGAAAATTGCGAGAACATCACGGAACGTAAAGAGCCGTTGACCGACGACAAACCCTAGAATTCGATCATCGCTGAATGTTCAGGCAGAGTGTGCCAATGCCACGCGCAGCATGGCCATGAATATGAGTCATTTGTAAGAACTGACTGCGCAGAACAACAATCATATCAAAAGCAGCCTCGTTTTGTGACGAGGCTGTTTTTTTTGTGCCTGAACAGACCGTTCGGTATGCCTGCAGCAACCGAATTGAATCTATGCCAATGTCAGGCATCGGCCAACCGACCGTCGACTGACTAGACGGTTATTAGACGGTTATCCGTTTGGTTTTGAATTCGCTTGCATTCGGTAATTCATTCCGATTACCATTAGAAGTCTTGGCAGCTTGTCTTATTCCTTCCAAGTCAGCTTAACTCTTCATTGACGAAGCAAAAATAAAAATGCGGAGCAGGATGCCCGCGATTACCTGAAAGGACTTCCGATGATTCACTACAGTTGTGATCGATGCAAGAAAACGATCGAGTCAGATATTGATTTGCGATATCAGGTCGACATTGTCACGAAGGTGGTACTGGACGGTCCGGAGATGACCGAGGATCCGGAACGCGATCATCTGGCTGAAGTCGATGAGTTGCTGTTGCGAGTCGGCGACGAAGATTGCGAACAACTCTGCCAGGATCTCTATCAGTCACGTCGATTCGATTTGTGTGCCAGTTGTTACCAGCAATACAAGAAGAATCCGTTGGGACTGGATGTGGGTGTACCCGTGGAATTTAGCGAGAACTAGATTTGCGATTCGATGTGGTTTTCGGGTGCTATGTAGTTTTCGAGTGACGCGTCGTTTCAGGTGATATGTCCAGTGTTTGGTTCGTCCAGTTAGGACGCGTGTGTTGCTGTC
>CAZPOL010000038.1:31120-43155 GCA_964588195.1 uncultured Pirellulaceae bacterium
AGTTGGTTTGTCCAATTCGGTCGTGTGTTGCTGTCGCCCCTCCGGGGCTTTCGATCGGAAGGTTCGTCTGTTCCATGGGCTTACACCCATGGTTAAGCGCTGTCGCTCCTCCGGAGCTGGATCATTGAAGACAGAAGCATTGGCCGCAACGTGGCAACATCTGGCATCCGACCTACCGTCCAGAATTGACACGACCTCCCAGCCACGGAGTGGTGGCAGCACTTAGCCTTGGGCGTGAGCCCAAGGTCCCAGATGGCAACGAACCCGAAGCCCCGGAGGGGCGACAGCATCTCGTCCCGGTAACCAATCCAGAATCTTTGCCGGCGACCAACCGCGTCACGACGGCAACTCTCAGCCTCGCGCGACAACCTTCCGTCCCAGACCAAACGAGACCCTCGCCCCTCGAAACCGGTCAAACACTCAACCAACGGAGGGGATTCGTCGGACTTTGATCGTGTGATTAGTCACGCGGGTGACTGATCGCGGCTTGAGTCCCAAAAACCGGCTTGTTAGAATCCTTCGCTGCAGACCTAATCCTAATCAAGCGAAGTTGAATCATGAAAATTGCAGTTATCGGTGGCGACGGCACCGGCCCTGAAGTGACCGCCGAAGCCCTCAAAGTTCTGAAAGCCGCCTCTGAGATGGACGGTTTCACCTACGAACTGACTGATCTGGATTGGGGTAGTCAGCGTTACATGAAGACGGGTGAGATCTTGCCCGAGGGTGCGGTTGATCTGCTCAGCGGGCACGACGCCATTTATCTGGGGGCGGTAGGCCATCCGGACGTCACGCCTGGCTTGATCGAAAAAGGCTTGTTGTTGACTCTGCGTTTTCAGTTGGACCAATACATCAACTTGCGGCCTGTGAAATTGTATCCGGGAGTGGAAACTCCGCTGGCCGGTAAAGGCCCGGAAGACATCGACTTTGTCGTTGTTCGTGAAAACACAGAAGACCTTTATGCCGGTATCGGTGGATTCCTGAAAAAGGGAACGCCTGACGAGGTCGCCACACAAACCGCGATCTACTCTCGCAAAGGCTGCGAGCGGTGGTTGCGATGGGCCTTCGAATACACACAGAAACGCAACAACCCGAAGGGGAAGCGTTTGACACTGGTCGCCAAGAACAATGTTTTGACTTTTGGACATGACCTGGTGTGGCGAACCTTCCAGGAAGTCGCCAAGGACTATCCGGATGTCGAGCCCGATTACAACCACGTCGACGCTTGTTGCATGTGGATGGTGAAGAACCCCGAGTACTACGACGTGATCGCGACGACGAATATGTTCGGCGATATTATCACCGACTTGGGAGCGATCATTCAGGGCGGCATGGGCGTTGCAGCTGGAGGTAACATCAATCCCGACCCGGGTGGAACCAGCATGTACGAACCGATGGGCGGTAGTGCTCCGAAGTACACCGGGCAGAACGTGATCAATCCGATGGCTGCGATCGGTGCCATGGCAATGTTGTTGGAGCACTCCGGGCAACCCGAATCGGGTCGCAAGGTAATGGCGGCGATCCAGCACGTTACCGGGACGAAGATGAAGAGTCAGGCGGCCGGCAAAATGGGCTATGGCACGACCGAGATCGGTGATCTGGTGGTGGATGCGATGGCCAATGAGTCAGCGACTGTTTAGCGCACTTTTTCGTTCGCATCATGCCAGACTCTGCATCCTCGGAATCTGAACTCGCCGACCAGTTGAAGGCGGCGGGCTGCGCCGTGGGGCGGTCAAAGTCGGGGCGGTTGCTGCGAGTCGACAATCGGGAGTGCCCGAATCAGCTTCAGCCCGATTTGCTGCGGCAGGTGCTGGCCTGCACTGCGTTGAAGGAACTGTACCTTCGCGGTTCGACCGAATTCCTGAATCACTCCGTCGATTCGATTCTTGCCCTGACGAAACTGAAAGTCCTGGACGTTGAGGGCTCGGACTTTTCCGATGACTCGTTGGAACAATTGGCCGCCTGCAATTCCTTGCAGGTTCTGAACGTCCGCTCTACCGCAGTGACTCAGGCGTGTGTTGTTCGCATGCGCAAAGTTCTGATCGACGTGCGGATCATCTTTTAGGGTCTGTCACGAAACCGGCAACGGCGCCTGAAAAGCTGGTGAACAGCTGGGCCGATCGTGACGATAAACCGGTCAGCAAATCCCGCTGACTACTGCGGTTCTACCGTGTTTTGCCCGGTTTTCATAGTTTTCAAGATTTTCTGAAAGGAATCGTGGTCCCCTTACATTTACTTGTGCACTGCGACAGACGCAGGCATTCAAGATTCAAAATAACGCTCGCACACTCAATGAGCTTCAAGATAAAGGGATGAAACTATGAAGACTAAGAACGTAAAGATGTTGGCCGTTGGATTGATGGCCGCTTTGGTTGGATTGGCCGGAAGTGTCAGCTCTGCAAACGCACAGCAGGGTGGCTTTACGACTCCAAAAGTTCGAGTTGCACCGGTGGTTGGATCGCCGATGCCCGGCGGGACTCCGCGACTTGGATTCATGGGTCAAATGATCCACGGGTATGGCATGCGAGTGTTGGGAACGAATTACGGCTCGCCAGCTCAAATGGCTGGGCTGGAACGTGGCGACATTATTTTCTCGATCAACGGTCGACGAATCCTGTCGCAATACGATTACAGTTCTGCCTTGCAACAGGCTGTCATGTTCCAGGGTGGATTCGTTTCAATGTCTGTTCGTAACGTTCGCTACGACATGGGATTGTCCTACCAGGAATTCGTAACCGTATCGGCACGAGCCATCGGCGGCTACGGTGGACCTGCCTACCCGGCTGCAGGCGGTGGAACCATTGTGATGCCTTCAACAGTTGGCGGTGCAGTGCAAGGTGCAGTTCAAGGTGGAATGCAGGTTCGATCGAATCGATCAGGTCAGGCTTCCGGGCAACGTGCTGGCCAGGCCCCACGAGCAAAAGTTCGTGAGATCACCGCTGACCAGGTTCCTGCCTTACGAGACGGGCAGAAAGGCACCAGCCAGTAAGCCGTGCAGCAATCCGGTTCGCTCCGGTACCTCAAATGAATCGTCCCCGCGAGTCTTCGAAATGTTCGGAGCTCGCGGGTTTTTTCGTGGTGTTGTTGTAGGCCGGGCAAATTAGAAGTCGTCGGCAACAGGGTCGAAGCTTTGCTGCAACTTTAAGCACTGTTCGACTCGGCGTGAGGTCCACACCAACAGCACGAGCCCGAGTAAAGCGACAATGCTGAGCACCGCCAGTGAACTATCATCGGTATCGCTTTTGGACACCAGCACGATCCAGGCGATGGCGATGGTTGGGATCGCGATGGCTAGAACGTGATTGATACCAGCAAGCTTTTGCAGCAACTGGTGTTCTTTGGTCCAGTCAAGTCGTGCGTCGTGGTTCAGAGCGGCTTCCAGAAGACGGGGCTGCCAAACGTAAAGCGCGCAAAAGGTGACACACCAAAACCCATAGGCGCCGACAAACAGGCCCGCCAAGGTGTGGCTGCTAATAAAATCGAAAGCCATTTTCGGGATCATGTCGTACTTTGGAAAAATCCAGAATGCCAGTGGGAACAGCATGCCGCCAACGATCCATTCGCCAGCACTGAAGGAACCACAGAGGTGCCCGACCTTGAGATTGCGTTCGATCGCGGTTTCGACAAGGTTTGCGTCGAGCGGTTCGAATGGTCGGCCTGCCTTCCGATTTTTTTCTGACCGCAAACATCTGGCGATTGGCCGTGTGACTTTGTAGACGTACCACGCACCAAGTGGAAACAGGAAGCCGTTGACGACCAGCATCACCCAGCCAAAAAATCCATCCCCTCCTTCGCTGCGTAGTCGGCCTGCCTCGGGAACCGAAACGAACAAGTTGTACATCGCGATGCACAATGCGGCCACGATGCTGAAGCCAACTGTAATCAAGCCAGTGGCGAAAAACGGCGACCAGTTGACCGCTTTGGCAACGGCTTGCTGCCTTGGCTTGAACAGCGTTTCCGCCTGAGGGTTTCTGGCCCACGCCAGATTTCTTTGCAATGCTTGCCCATCCTGAAAACGATCCTTCGGTTGACCGCTTAAGCATCGGACAATCACATCGGTCAAGATTCCAGAGTATGGCTGCAGCTTTTTCAGTGATTCGTCAGAGAGTCCGTTGCGTCGATCATCGATCATTTTTTGCAGTGAGGCCGTCCAGTTTTTCGGATCGATTTCATCGGCGAACGGTCGGCAGCCGACTAGTAACTCGAACAGCATCACGCCTACTGAGTAAAGATCGCTGCGACGATCCAGTTCGTCTGGTTGGCGTTCGTGTTCGGGGCTGCAGGCTTCCAGTTGCTCGGGTGACATGTAAGCCATGGACCCGCCGAAGTAGGCCGCGGGCGAGACGCCGTCCATTTTGGAACTGAAGCTGATGTTGAAGTCGACCAGTTTGACATGACAATCCTTGTCCAGCAAAACGTTGGCGGGTTTCAGGTCGCGATGCAGCACATTCTTGTCGTGTGCGTAGGCCAACGCCTGAGCTATTTCATTTCCAATCTGGCTGACCACTTGTGCCCATGTCGATTTTGCCAGCCGCCGCCGGTTTTCGGACTTGATCGGAATCGTCTCGCCTCGGATGTTTAACAATTCGTCGATCGATTCAACGAGATGTTTCCCGGAAAGCGGTTGGTCCGTTTCGAACGTACGGGCTTTCTTGAACGCTTCCTGCAAGGTGCCGCCCGCCACGTGCTGCATATACATCAGCCGCGCCGGTGTCGGTTCGGAAATGACGCGTTGGTCAAAGACGCGAACGATGTGAGGGTGATCCAGTTGGGCCAGCATTTGAGGTTCGTGACCCTGGTCTGCAGAGATTTTCAGAGCCACCAGGCGTTGCATCGAATTTTGGCGAGCCAGGAAGACCGTGGCGAAGGCTCCTTTGCCCAAGCGAGTCAGCAGATCGAAGTCGTCGATTCGCTCCCCCACATCAAAGGTCAACGCCTGGTCCGGGCGAAACAAGGCAGTCGTGTTTCTTGTCTCGTCGTTGATCAAGCGAGTCAGCGAGGCGAATTCTTCCGGGAATCGATCACGGTATTCGTCGGTTGAAACATCGCCATCCATTTTTTTGCGAAGCTGGAATTCCTCGTAAACCAGATCGCTGGGCAGCAGGATTCCGACCCGGATTTCCGGGAATTCGTCGCGGTAGCTTTCCAGCGGTTTCCATAGCGATCGACGGCGTGATCGATAGTCCATGTCCAGTTTGACTAATTCAACCAAAGCGACAGAGCGGAGGGCTTCGTTGGAAGTTGGCAAAAATGATTTGAGAATTGGCAGCGTATTTTCACCCGATTCGGCTTCTTTTACCTGTGAGGGTGATTCCTCAGGGAATTCCGCGAGCCACGCTTCCCAGCGATCAGAGAATTCTTGCAGACAATCAGCCAGCGAATCCCAAGCGTTGTCGCTGAGGTCGAATTCAATGGTTCGATTTAATATGTCCGAGTTACCGGAGTCGGTAGAATCAGTCAAAGTATTCGCCGTAAAATCTGACTGTTGCATTAGTGACGATTGCAAAACGTCATCTCGCTTCTGACACTATATGCTCAAGTCATTTCAATTCACAATAGAAAATGAAATCAATCAATCGGAACGGAGTGTTGCTGTGAGCGATCAAGAAGCCAGTTTGGTCGAACGGATTAGTACCGGTGACCGCGATGCGATGGCCGAGTATTTGCAATTTCGCAGAAACGATCTAATGGCGGTCATTCTCAATAAAATGGGAATGGCCCTGCGGAACAAGATCGAGGCCGACGATATTTTTCAGGAAGTCGCCACTGGTGCCGTCGAAAACATGAACCAGCTCGATTTCACCGACAAGGGGCCCTTCGGCTGGCTGTGTGAGGTCGCCCAACGGCGAATCGTCGACGCTGACCGAAAGTTCTCTGCCCAAAAAAGGGCCAAGCACAAGGAGGTCGGTATCCATGGCTCGGCGGAAAAGAGCCAGGTCGGTATCGCCAATTTGTTAATCGCCAGTATCACCAGCCCCAGTCGCGCGTTCAGTCGACAGGAAAAGGAGTTCAAATTACTGCACGCTCTGGAACAGATGCCGGAACAGCAGCGAACGGTTTTGAGTATGCGTTACGGTGAAGGGAAGCCGACCAAGGAGATTGCCGAGAGTATCGGCAAATCGGACGGAGCGACTCGTGTTTTGTTGACCCGCGCTTTGAAGAAGCTGAAAACGATGGTGGATGATGCGGACGAAGCGGATTTAGACGCAGAGGGTGTGGCAGCGGGTGAAGATTAAGCAGACCACCGGCGGCCAATGACGGACCAGGTCTAAAAGATCGATACGGATAATAGAAAAAGCCTCGCTACAGAATTTGTAGCGAGGCTTTTGGTTTTGGTTTCGGTTTTGGTTCGTCGGACTTAGTTACCGAGTTTAGCCAGCGGTTCGCCGGTCAGCATTTTCAGGTAATCGACCGTGATCGACAGGACTTCTTCCATGTAGTAGTCGCGTTCGATTTGCTCGCTGTTGTGATTGACCTGGTCCTCGATCAGCTCTTCTTCTGCCTTTTCGGAGTCCATCTCTTCACGACGCTTTTCAAATTCCTGCTTGTTCAGCGAAACGGAGTTCTCAGCCTTCTGAGCGACGTACATGTCGATCAAACGTTTCTGTCGTGCGAACTCCTCTGACTCTTCGATTCGAGATCGCGAACGATCAAACAAGCTTTTGATCATATTGCTATCGATTTGAGACATTTCTTCGTAACGAGCCTTCGCCACGCGATCGAACTCAACCGGGTATTCCAGATCGGATTCCGTGATGTCCATGTGATCGGTGATGGATGGCAGGATGACGTCGGCCAGCACACCACGTTTCTGCGTGCTGTCTCCGTTTGGACGATAAAATTGTGAAACAGTAATTTTCAAGGCGCCCAGGTCGGGACCAGCCTGGCGAGTTTGCAACAGGATTTCCATCAGGTTCAGCATCGTTTGAACGGTGCCTTTGCCGTGGGTCGAGCTGTCGCCAACGACCAAACCACGTCCATAGTCCTGAACGGCTCCGGCCAGAATTTCACTGGCACTGGCTGAGAACTTACTGGTCAGAACCACCAACGGTCCTTCCCAAGCCATCCCTCGGTCACTGTCCCTCAGTTGTTCGATGTCGCCGTACAGATTCTTGACCTGGACGACGGGACCGCGATCAATGAACAGGCCCGTGCAATCGACGGCTTCGGTCAAAGAACCACCGCCATTTCGACGCAGGTCCAACACAACCGCGTCGACTTCCTTGGCCTGAAAATCTTCCAGAATCTTGCGAACGTCACGAGTCGTGCTTTTGTAATCGCGTTGACCGCGTGAGCGAGCTTGCATGTCGGCGTAAAAACTCGGTAGGTCCACCACGCCGACCTTCATTACGGCGCCACCATTTTCAACCTCGAATATGGTGCCGGCAGCTTCGCTGTCTTTCAATTCGATACGTTCACGGACGATTGATATCGTGCTGGTATCACCCGATGGTGAAATCACACCCAGGCGGACGGTCGTGCCGGCCTTGCCGCGAATCTTGTCCACGACATCGTCCAGTTTCATATCGATTACATCGACCATTTCACCCGAGTCGCCCTGCCCGACCGCCATGATCTTGTGTTCGACTTCCAGTTCGCCACCTTTATCGGCAGCACCACCGGGTACAAGACGTTTGATGACGGTCATGCCGTCGTCGGAGGATTGAAGTGTGGCCCCGATGCCTTCCAATTCCAGGCTCATGTTAATCTGGAAATTGACATAGCTGGCTTTCGACATATAAGTCGTGTGAGGATCGAAGCTGGTCGTGATCGCGGTGATATACATTTCAATGACATCATCGTTATCGAATTGAGTCATCCGTTTTGCGAACGCTCTGTATCGATTCGTCAGCCGTTCTTCCGGAGTCTTCTTTGGAAAGGCATCCGTACCGGTTTTTTCGTTTTCATCTTTGTCGCCGCGAAACACCAACAGGTTATACTTGATTCGTTTGCGCCAGCGGTCTTCGATCTCGGTTTCCGTGGTGGCGAAGTCGATCATGTCACGTTCGGTGACCATTTCTTCCTTGACCGTGTAATCGTGTTCGATGCCGATCAATTTATTGGCCAATTCGACGCGTTGTCCAATTCGCTCCTTGAATCGGGTGAAGATGGCAAACGCGGCTTCGTAGTTGCCGGTCTTCAACATGTCGTCGAGTTCGGTGTTGTACTTCGTCTTGAATTCGTCGACGTCAGATTTCAGAAAATAGACTTTTTGAGGATCCAGATTCTTGAGGAACATATCCAGAGCTCGCTCGGAAATGTCATCGCCTAACTGACGCTTGGAAAGATGTTGATCCATCAACTGGGAAACGATTCGAGCAACTTGCCGTGAGTCACTGGAAGGCTTGCCGAATTCCTGAGCATCGACGCTGGGTCCGATCAGGCAGATCGCCAGACCAAAGCACAGAGTTCGAAAAATCGTGGTGCGAGAAGAATGCAACATTCAGCTGTTCCTTTAAGATGGGGGATCGTCTAGCTATGAGTCCACAGCATTTTGTCCGCTACGTCTCTTGATCGCTAGAATACTAAGGACTTCAAAAGGTCGCGGCAAGATCGTTTTAAATACTGTCACCTCAATGACTTAGTCACCGGACGACGACAATTCTGGCTGGAATTAACTGTAAATTCGAGGCTTTCCAGGAACTAAACCACCGAAGTGTTGGTTGCTTCTCTGTTCGGGCAACGCAATTTGCCACGAACTTTCCCAGGCAAGCGATGTTGGTTTTCGTTTCGACACTCAGGTTGATGGCACGGTTTGGCTGGCAATATTGTTTGTTGTCAGTCAGAATGTCGCTTGGTTCGTATCGATTGCCACAAAGTCTGGAGTCTCATTTCTAGTGCCCGCTTACTTGCTAATGAACGCTGGTCTTCGCGCCGGTTCCAGATACCGTTTGGTCGAATCCGAAAAGAACTTGTTGGGGCGAGACTGGGATTGCCGTGTCGTTTTGAATGACCCGCAGTGTTCACGTGTGCACGCCTCGATTTTTATGGAGGAGGGAGACTGGTGGATCAAAGACAATTCCAGCAGCAACGGGACGTACGTCAACGGGCAGCGAGTCGACGAAGCCCAGTTGGTTGAAGGAAACGAAGTCCGTCTGGGATCGAGTGAATTTACTTTCTCAACCAGTGTTGGTGGTGAGAAAAAAGAAGGCGAAGTCGCCTCGGCAGAAGAGGTCACCAGCCAGACTTTGGTGTTCGACCAACGATTCAATTCCTCCGAGACCGGTCAGTACACTCTGGAGTTTCTCAGTGAAAACCGCAGCGGTGGAGACTTCTTCTTTCTGTTTCAACTTTCAGTGAAACTGCTGGAAGTGGACAAGCCGGACGAGGTGGTCAGTCTTTGCGTCTCCAGATTGCAGGAGCGAACCAAGGCGTCCGTGGCCGGTTTCATGTGGCTGACAGACCAAAATCAATTGCAGCCAAAGGTTGTGTTTCCGCAAGACGAGTCGGGCAAACTGAAACTGGACGAGAAGTTGACGGCGCGAGTTGTCAAGAACAAGCACTTGATTCGTATCGAACACGGGACAGGTGAATCGTCGACCGGTTTCGCGGATTCGATTTGCTTGCCGTTGATTAAGGACGACGTAGCGATCGGTGCGTTGCATTTGTACCGGCAGAGCAAAGCCTTTAATGAAGGTCAGTTGAAACTCGCCAGCTCGGTCGCCAACATCATGATTCGCTCGTTACGACGAGCCAACCGACAAGCCACGATTGAAGCCGACAACCAACGACTGGCCTCGGCTTCTGCGGATACCAACGAGTTGATTGGTGACAGCGAACCGATGGAAACGCTGAAGTCCAAGATTACTCGTATCGCCAAAGCGACGGGATGTGTTTTGGTACGTGGCGAAAGCGGCAGCGGAAAGGAATTGGTATCCCGAGCATTGCACAGGTCCAGCACGCGATCCGACCGACCTATGCTGAGCGTCAATTGCGCCGCGATTCCTCGCGACTTGATGGAAAGCCAGTTGTTCGGACACAAGAAAGGTTCGTTCACCAGCGCCGAAAGCGATCATATCGGCTGGTTCCAACAGGCCGATTTGGGAACTCTGTTTCTCGACGAGGTCGGGGAATTGACGCTGGAAGGCCAAGCCAAGCTGTTGAGGATTCTGGAAGGACACCCATTCTTGCCAGTGGGTGGTACCGAGGAGGTCACGGTGGATGTCCGTGTCATTTGCGCGACTAACCGGGACTTGCAAGAGTTTGTCAAAGAGAAAAGGTTTCGCGAGGATCTGTATTACCGTCTGAGCGTTTTTGAATTGACGATCCCGCCATTACGCGATCGAGGTAGTGATTTGCAGTTGCTGATCGATTACTTCCTGAACCACTTCAAGCATCAGCATGGTCGACCGAACCTGGAATTAGCACCGGAGGCGCTATCAAAAATGCTGACGTTTAATTGGCCAGGAAATGTTCGCCAATTAAGGAATGTGATCGACAGCGCGACGGTGATGGCGGAAACCGATTTTATCACAATCGACGATTTGGGTATTCGCGAGAATACCAGCGGCGAACTGGAGTCCTTGAAGATCGACTTCTGGGAACGCAAGCTGATTAAAGAAGCGCTGGCCAGAACCAAGAACAGTGTTCCAAAGGCGGCCGAATTATTGGGCGTTAGCCGGGCAACGCTCTATCGAAAGATCGAAGAATACTCGATCGAACGAAAGTAACCCTGTGACAAGCAGGCCAGCGGCGTCAGAGATGAAAGTATGTAAACTTTTCCGCTGGACTTTGTAGGCAATTCAAACGCCGATTCATTTGAGGGACTGCAGGGTTCCCTTCCAGACCGACTTGCCCTGGAAACCATTTGCTGCGCAGACATCCGTTTGTCAACGCCACGCTGGCTGCAACCAACAAATCCGTTGTCGAAATAGACGATCGAGGATTGCAACGACTTGCCTGCAGAGTAATTGAGTTTGAATTGGCATGAGAAATGCTCGATGTTCTTTTGACAATCGATCGACAAAGGAGTTGTCGCGATAACTCACCACGTTAGGGAGAACATTCAATGACCAAAATTCAAATTCTGTTCCCAATGGCCGCCTGTTTCCTGGCCACGTTATTCACGCACAATGCATCCCTGGCTCAGGAATCTGAACAAAAGCGGGTTGCCATTATCGATGTTGCCAGGATCTTCGAAGAAGACGAAGCGTTAGGTGATCAGATTCAAGCCCTAAAGGAATTGGCCAAGAAAGCTGCTGAGACAAAAGCAGATGCTGAAGAGGACACGCGTTCCAAAACAGATGACATCAACACGCAGATGCTGGAAAAAGAGGCAGATGCCTACGCCGATTGCTACGTGCGGATGACGTCTGCCATTGGTCTGATCGCAAAGCAATACAACATCAATTTGGTCCTGCGAGCAGACACCAGGTCACTGAAGCCAGAGGACCGGGACGATTTGGATAGCAAGCAAGTTTTGGAACGGATCAACAATTTTGTAGTGTTCCAGGACAAACTGGATCTAACGAATTTGGTAATTAAAACTATGAAAGAACGCTCGAACTCCTCGACCATTTCTTCTCAAAAACTGCCGGATAGAAGCCCCAGGTTTTGTGATCAATGCGGGCAGAATCTCGTGAAGAAAAAAAGCGATTGTGCGTGCCAGGGAGACGAGGCTGGCACACACGCTCATGGCGAACAGGATGAGTAACTTCGAAGTTCACGCTGGCGGCGCTTAGTGTTAGTGACTGTGACGCTTGGCCAGCGGTCGCCAAGGTTGTGTCTCGTTTTGGTTTTGGGGTGTCATGTTCGCGGTTGCGTGAGCATGGCCCCGAAACTAAATGTAAACCAAAAGCATTATCCGGCTTTCTTGCGTTCCGGTTTGCTGGCCATTTCCAGCAGCGGTCCGATTCCTTTGACATTGACGTCTTGTTGCGGGAAGGAAATCTCGATTCCCTTCTCACGGAACTCGCTGTCGATCGCCATGTGTAGTTGATGCACGATCTCGGCGTAAGCGTCCCGGTTCGGAATGTGAACCCGCAATTCAAAGTCCAGCGAGCTGCCTCCGAATTGCGAGAAGATGACCTCGGGCTTCG
>CAZPOL010000039.1:0-42647 GCA_964588195.1 uncultured Pirellulaceae bacterium
AGAGCAAAACGTTTGGTGGAGACTCTTCCGTGTTGTCTTGTGCCAGCGTTTGTGATGTCATCGGCGACCAGAACATGGTCAACAACAACATCGCGAGCAATCGACGATTCATTAACAGTTGCATTGTAGATCCTTCGACAATGGGCAAATTCACAAAGCGAATGTTGCGTGAGGCGTTACGTGTTATCAAGGCGTAGACGTCGTACACCTGTGTATAGGGCTGGCGACCCAAAGAGGTAACAATTTTTTTCGCATCAATCAGTCCGTGAAATTATGCCAGCAACTTAAGGCGACAGCATAGACCGATTTGTCATTGGCAATCTCTTGTAGTCTTGCTTGCTGTCGCAAAAAAAAAGAAACCCTGAACATTTTGCATGCTCAGGGTTCCTGATTGGTCAGTGTGGCCTGGATGGCGTCCGCTATTCAATTCAAGCGAATCGCAAAACCGGGTGAACTACTCGCCACCGAGGCTCCAGTTCTCGTCGTCACAATTCAGTGCGGTTTCGCAGAGTTGCTTGAATTCTGGTGTGACGTGGTCGGCAGACTGGTATAGGTCAGTCAGGAAACGACGTTCGCAGTCACGAACTTCACCGTCCGAGTACAACAAACGAAGCAATTCGAATTGCTCGTCCAATCCAACCTGGCCGTCTTGCAAAATGATTTGCTTGAGGCATGGGAAGAACATTTCGTCGAAGTCGGCACAGACTTCGTTTGCTTCTTTCATCAGGTCGATCAACAGACGGGCATCCTGAATGTCCAGTGTTCCGTTGGCGGCCATGTGGTCCTTGATGATCTCGACTTCGTTGGCGGTGATTTTGCCATCTGACAAAAGCTGCTCGCGAATTTCAAACAGGTTCATTTGTTCCCTCTCGGCACCCTTTTCATGGCGCAGTTAGTAAATCTTGTTCTCCGCCGTATGGAGTTTGTTAAGTGCGAATTGCTGGTATACGGCAAGAAAAACGTAGCTGCGGATGAGTGCGCACGGGCAAATATTCCATTGAGCAAATTGACCAAAGAGAGGGCAATTAACCGCCAGGCGACGGTTGTACCGATTGTGCAAGTTTGTCGAGTGCCGACCAATCGCAGGCGGCTACTTTATGGCACGCGTGGCTGCGAAAACGGCGATTCGATCGGAAAGCGCATCGTCGGCACCCCAGCGGTCCTCGAAGAAGTCGGTCATGCGAAAACCCGCTTTTAATTGGCCGCCGATCAAGTCCGTCAACGTATGGCCGTATTCGGCAGGCGTTGGTGGCAATGCGGGATCGTCCAGCGAGGCCGGATCGAATTCCGTCTGTACAAACGGGATCGAGTGCTGGACAACGAATCTGCCCTCCAGCAATTCGGCAGCGTCAAACAGGTAGTTGACCGGCTGGATGACGCCAGTGATCAAGATGCCGCCGGCACCAAGAACGCGATAAGCTTCCTGCCAGACCTTGGGCACATCGGAGCAAAAATTGACGGAGCATGGATTCAAGACCATGTCGAACGGTTCGACGTCAAGTAATTTGCTGAGGTCTCGCATGTCGCATTGCACGGTTTGCAAATTCAACGATTCACGTTCGGAGATCTGTTGATCGATGTCCAGTTGTGCCTGACTGAAATCGGAAACCGTTACGTCCGCGCCAGCTGCGGCCAGCAACGGCCCCTGATGGCCTCCGCCACCCGCCAGGCAGAGGATTCTTTTTCCAGCGACTTGACCCAACCAGCTCGTCGGCAAATTTTTTGTTGCCGTAACCTTGATTTTCAGTTCGCCACTTCTGGCCGCCTCAATCTCTTTTTCCGAGACGGGTACGAACCATTTTCGGTGTGAGGTGGCAATGGCATCCCACGCTCGGCGATTGTATTCGGTTTGATCCACTGAGCTTTTGGTCCGTTTAGGTCCGTTTGGTTTGTTTCGGGAGGTTTGATTCGCGTATGTTTGGAGGACACACAGCAATCGCAGTTTTGACCGGATTGCTTGCAATGTCCAGGGGGTTCGGCATTGGACGAGTGTTCTCAGCAAATGGCGACGCGAATCAGCTGGCGGGTGACTTCCGTTTGGGCATGCGGCCTCTAGGGCCCAGTTCGATCAGCCGAATCCGCGACAACTCGCCGTCGGCAATTGTGAATTTCAACAAGGTCCGCTCCAGGTGAAAGCCATGGTGGCCTGCCGCGCCCGG
This sequence comes from uncultured Pirellulaceae bacterium, assembly GCA_964588195.1. Classification (GTDB taxonomy): domain Bacteria; phylum Planctomycetota; class Planctomycetia; order Pirellulales; family Pirellulaceae; genus CAJQPP01. The sequence goes on from CAZPOL010000039.1 coordinate 2,160, forward strand.
GTTGATGTATTGCATGTTGTCAAAGCGTCGGTCTTTTTCGACGTGAAGAATATGCGAGTGACCACAAATCAAAACTTGCGGTGGGTTCTTTTTGAGTTCCGCCAACACGCGGCGATCGTAGCGACCCGGCTTACCGGCGATATGGGTCATCCAGACGTCCACTCCCTGGCAATCGAATCGCAAGTCCTCTGGGAATTGATCCTTGATTTCGTCGTCGTCGATGTTTCCAAAGACTCCGCGAAATTGATCGAAGCCTTCCATCAGCGGTTCCGCCACGTTTTGGCCAAAGTCGCCTGCATGCCAGACCTCGTCACAGTCTTCGAAAAGCTTGAAGACTCGAGGATCCAGGTAGCTGTGAGTGTCTGAAATCAGACCAATTTCCATAGCGTTGGTTTGTATCTGGTGGGAGTGAAGGAGTAGGTGTGGTAAATCGTCGCAGTGGTAAGTGTAACCCGGAGTGGTTTAAATAGTAGCACGGCCGTCCCCGGCCGTCGCATCATGCGCCCTCTTCCTGTTTTTACTTTGCTCGATGAGTGGGGATGGCAATTGAGTGGGGGTTGATGAAATCTTGGAACCCCGTTTTAAGCGGCGTGCAGATAACCGACATGTGAATAACAGCATGCGAAACGGCCGGGGACGGCCGTTCAACTATTTAAACAAGCCAAATCGATCTTTCGTATTTGGTGCGATGTTGCAAGAATTCAGACTTGCCGAACCCATGCGCCAGCAGCATGGCCAAAAAACGCGATCCCGATCATGGACGATCGAATGACGACCGAAACCAAGCCAATCAAAAAGCGACACTATGTCGAGTACTTCGCGCTGCGAATGATCGTCTCGTTTTTGCAGATGATCCCGCTCAGCTGGTGCGATTCGTTGGCTCACAAGTTCAGTTGGCTGGTGACCGACGTCTTCAAGTTTCGCAAGAAGACGATTACTGAAAACCTCAACCATGTCTTTCCGGAAAAGTCAGCCGACGAGCAATACCAGCTGACTCGCGGAATGTGGCACCACTTGTTCCTGATGATTTGCGAGATCGCACAGGCGCCTCGCAAAATCCACTGCACGAATTGGCGCGACTACGTCTACATCCGCGACAAGAAAGTGATGACCGAGCACTTCCTGGACTGGCGACCCGTTGTGCTGATGACCGGGCACTTGGGGAATTTCGAGCAAGCACTCTACGTCACAGGAATTCTGGGCATTCCCAGTTACGCGGTAGCGCGGCCATTGGACAATCCGTTGCTGAACCGTTGGCTGTGCGACTTTCGCGAATCGCGTGGGCAGTTTATTCTGCCGACCGAGGGAAGTGCCAAAGATTTGCAGCGAGTCCTGGATGCTGGCGGCCTGCTTTCGATGTTGGGCGACCAGCATGCCGGGAACAAGGGCTGCTGGGTCGATTTCATGGGACGTCCTGCGTCCTGCCACAAGGCTGTTGCCTTGTTCACATTGACTGAAAAAGCACCCATGGTTGTGACCTACGGCGTCCGTCGTGGCGAGCCGTTGAAAATGGAGATCGGCTGCAACGGAATCGCCGACCCGAACACTCTGGCCCCGGAACTATGTGACGTCCGCTCGCTGACTCAATGGTACAACCAGCGTTTGGAAGAGTTGGTGCGTGAGACGCCTGAGCAGTATTGGTGGATGCATCGACGCTGGAAAGAGAAGCCCGTGCGTCGCCGCAAAAAGCGAAAACCAGCCCAGCCGGGTGCTAAGCCGCCGGCAGCTGATCCGTCCCTGGCAGATTCGGTCACGGAAGATAAGAAGGTGGCCTAGCAGGCTTGGTTGGTCAGTCATGGCCCGGTGCTGCAAATCTTCGATCGAGAAAATTCCTGGATCGAATCAGACCGCCTGTTACCAAAGGCGTAGCAATTGTTAAGATAGAAGTTATGACAATCCTGAAAACCGCCCGCCCTACCCTTCTCCGTCAAATCGAGTGATTGAATACCGTCCGTTTTTGAACACTGATCTGCCAGGCATTGTAAATGTCTGGAAGCAGCAACGCCCGCAAAAGGCGATTGCCCAGACGATGTTTCTGACTCAGATGGAAACGTGTGTATTGTCGAAACCGTTTTTCGACCCGGCAGGTTTGATTGTGGCGATCAAGGCGGATTCTATTCTTGGTTTCGTGCATTGTGGATTCCCAGCCAACGAAGATCGGTCGGACCTGAATTATCAACGAGGGATCATTTGTCTGTTGTTGACGATTGACGGCCCGGACCAAATGGAAATTTGCAATCGTTTGATTGAACTCGGAGAAGAATATCTGGCCAAGCGAGGCAGCACGATATCGCTCACTGGAACTGATTTTCCGATGAGTCCGTTTTACCTTGGGCTTTACGGAGGTAGCAACGTTCCCGGAATATTGACGGTGAACCAGCCAGTTATCCAGGTGTTTGAGTCACGTGGTTACTCGCATCAGTCCAGGATCCTGGTGATGCAGCGTTCGTTGCATGATTTTCGAGCGGCACAGGATCGCAGGCAGGTTTCGATTCGGCGTAGTTTTCGAATTGAACAGGATTTGGATCCGCTGTCGTCCAATTGGTGGGAAGCCTGCACGCTGGGGAACACGAATCGCAGCGTGTTTCATTTGATCGACCGACGCACCAGCCAGCCGCAAGGAAATATTTCCTACTGGGACATGGAACCGCTGGCTCGCAACTGGGGTGTGCGTGCGATGGGGTTGTTTAACTTGTCCATTGAACCGGATGCTCGACTCGCCGGTTTGGGTACGTTTCTGATCGGCGAATCGCTGCGGCACATGCAAAAGCAAGGCATTAATTTGGTCGAGGCCCAGGTGGCTGACGACAATCTGGCCGCCCTGAATCTATTCGAAAAAATGGGGTTCGAGGCCAATGACACCGGTTCGGTACTGATGCGCGAACTGTAACCGCTACGGCAAACCGTCGGTGCCTGGCCCTTTGATCCCTTTTTTTGGCCCCTTTCTTTGGCCCCTTTAACCCTTTGGCTGGAATGCTACGAAACGGGAAACATTGGTGGAACCGGACTTGAGCGCGTGGCGAGCGACGAATAGATTTATTGGTTCATCTTGACCACAAAACAGGAGCAGGATTGATGGTGGAACCGAGTCCGGATGCATCCGGCGAACAACTGATGATCGAGGCTGATGGTCTCAGCAAGTACTACGGCGCGTTTGCGGCGATTGATGAAGTTCGATTCTCAGTGCCGCTGAAACAGGTTTGCGCTTTGCTCGGTCCCAACGGGGCTGGCAAGTCGACCACGATGAAGCTGTTGACCGGCTTTCTGGCACCGACCTACGGGGAAGTCAGAATCGCCGGATTCGAAATGGAGAAAGATCGAATCAGAGCCAGCGAACGAATCGGGTACTTGCCCGAAAACGGGCCGTTGTACGAAGAGATGACTCCCAGCAGCGCACTTAAATACCTTGGCAAGACGCGTGGGCTTGGCATGCGACGGCTAAAAGATCGGCGGAACTTTGTTGCTGATCGGTGCGGGCTGAAAGAAGTCTGGCACAAACCAATTAGCAAATTGTCACGCGGTTTTCGGCAAAGGGTCGGGATGGCGCAGGCCATTTTGCATGACCCGGACGTGCTGATTCTGGACGAGCCAACCAGTGGACTCGATCCCAATCAATTGGTCGGCATCCGTCAATTGATTCGCGAACTTGGCGAGACCAAGACCGTGTTGCTTTCGACTCACGTTTTGCAGGAAGTCGAAGAACTCTGCAGTCGCGTCGTCATGATCAATCAAGGCAACGTCGTTTTTGACGGGCCGATCAACGAAATGGGTCGCCGTGATGACATGGAAAAGAAATTCCATGAACTGACTGGTTTTAGTACTTGAGTGCTGGTTAAACAGCCTCCGTTTCATTACCCGGTTTTCTTTTTGTTTTTATTGCGGACTCACCCTGCCGAGTTTGGAGCTTCCTTCGATGTACCGATTTCATGTCGTCCACGCAATTTTTTGGCGTAACTTCAAACAGTACTTCACCAGCGTGCTGGGATACTTGTTCATATTCGTTTTCGTGACCGTTTGCGCGATCCTGACTTTCAACAAGCAGTTCTTCGCCGACAACCTTGTCACACTGGATCAACTCAGTCAGTTTTTTCCTGCGTTGCTGCTGTTTTTCATTCCAGCTATCACGATGAGCGTGTGGGCGGATGAAAAGAAGCAAGGAACGGACTCGATTCTGTTTACGTTACCGGTTTCGGATTTGGAAATCCTGATCGGCAAGTTCAAGGCTGTGGTGGCCGTTTACACCGTGGCTCTGCTGTTTTCCGCGACGACGTTGCTGGCGCTTTGGCGGCTCGGTTCCCCGGACTGGGGCGTGATCGGGGCTACGTACTTTGGTTATTGGCTGGCTGGTGTCGCGTTGGCAGCGATCGGCATGTTCGCTTCGTCGCTGACGAACAGCACCACCGTGGCCTTTGTCACAGGCGCGATTCTGTGTGCCATTCCCGTGCTGATCGGCTATGTGATGGAAGGGAATCGAAACTTCGAAGCCTACGGCGTCGGCGGTCAGCTACGCGATTTTACACTCGGTCTGATTTCTTTGCCGGGCGTCGTTTACTTTTTGTCGATCACCGTGTTCATGCTGTACTTGAATCATGTGGTGATCGGAAAACGGCATTGGAGTCGTGGACGACAGGTAACCTTGTCTGGGCATTTTACGGCACGTGTTCTGGCTCTGGGAGTTGGCCTGGTGGCGCTGAACATTTTGGCCAGCACATCGTCAGCGATGTTTAATAACCGCGTTGATCTAACTAGCGAAAACCTGTTCTCGTTGGACGAAACGACACGAACGACGTTGGCGGAAGCAACGGACAACGAACGGCCGATCACGATTCAGGCCTTTCTTAGTCCCGACATGCCGGCCAAGTACGTTAACGTGCGTAAAAATCTGGTCGGGATGTTGCGGCAATATGATCGGTTGGGTGGCAGCAATGTAGATGTCCGTTTCGTCAATGTGGCACCGAACAGCAAGGAAGTCGAAGAGGCATTGTCGCTTGGCCTTGAGAAGAAGAGTTCTCGCGATTCGGTCGCCGGCAAAGTCGTCGAGCAGGATGTTTACATGGGGGCGGTGATCACCAGTACTTACGACGAGGTCGTTTTGCCGTTCATTGAATCGGACGCCTCGATCGAATATCAACTGACTCGATCCATCGCCACTGCGACTGCTGAGCAAACGCGAATGAAAATTGGCATCCTGAAAACGGACGCTCACTTCGACAACTTGCAGGTTGAAGGTCGAGAATACGATTGGGTCGCCCCGACAACTTTGGCTGAACTAAAGAAACAATATAATGTCGTTTCGTATACCGCCGATGAGTTGCCGGCACTGGTTCGCGAAGCGAAGGAAGCGGAAACAAAAACGGAGAGTGCTGAGGACGGCGCTGAAGATAAAGAAAAACAAGCGGACTCGGAATCGCCTGGAAAAGATGACGAAGCGGAATCGCAATTGCCGGACGTGATGATTGTCGCCGATCCTTCCAGTTTGCCAGACGTGGGAATGCTGAACCTGATCGCCTATATCGAACAAGGACTTCCGGTATTAATCCTGGCCGACCCGTTGCCGTTCTATTGGTCAACTTATCAGGGGCCGACAGAACTTGGAATTATTAACGCTCCAGCCCAAACGCGAATTACTGAGGCGGGTGGTTGGCAGCCGTTGGCGACCTCGCCGCAACCGAAAGCGGACGGAGGTACAGCTCGGTCGCTGCAGCGAGCGTTGGGTATTGAGTGGAAATATGACACGACGGTCTGGAGTGTGTTTAATCCGCACGTCGGCTTCAAACCGATCCTGCCGCAACGATTTGGGGATCGATGGTTTCCCGAATACGGTCCCAAGCAAAACTTGTTCGTATTCGCGAAGTCTTATGGCGATCACCAATGTTTCAATCAGGACAGCCCGGTATCCAGTGGCTTGCACGAATTGATGTTCATCTACCCGGGATCGTTGAAGGCTGCTGATAACGCGACGACCGAGTTCCAACCGCTTGTTTCGCTAAAGCCGGGTTCGGCCGGGCACCTTGGTTGGGACGAAGCGACAGAGGATTATGAATCAACTCGACTGGAAATTAATCCAATGACAGGCCAATCCAAAAAGGTCACTGGCCCCGAGGTTTCCCGCTACACCGGTTACAACATTCGCACGCTTCGCAAACGCCCTGTGTTGAACCGACCGGGCATGCCAGATTCGGTCGCTGAAGAAGACGCCGACGATGCTGATGTGAAAAAGCGTGGGGTGTTGGATAATTTTTCTCACGTGTTGGCCGCACATATTCGTGGCAAGGACGAGAGCAAGACCAACGTCATCTTTATCGCTGACGTCGATTTCGTATCTGATATGTACTTCCAGCAAAAAGAAGCAATCGAAACGCCGCTGGACAATTTTACGTTCTTCGTCAATGCGATTGAAACGCTGGCTGGCGACGAGAGCTTTGTACGGCTTCGCAATCGACGACCAACACCGCGTACCCTGTCCACGATTGAGCGGTTGAAAGAACCGTTCAAATTGCTGGCTGTTGAGGAGCGTGACAAGGCCGAGGCGATTAGCGAAAAGAAGATCGCTGATGCCCGAAAACGTGCCGACGAAAAAGAGAAGCGGCTAAATGAAGACACGGAGATGTCCAGTCGAGAACGTCAGACTCAATTGATTTTCAATGAGTTGAACGAAGGCGCGCGGCTTGGCAAACAAGACCAGAAGATTCAGGAAGATCTGGAAAAGCGTTTGACCACGATTCAGGGCGAGGAAGAAACCAGTTCAAATCGTGTTGAAACCAAAATCCGTTGGCTGTCGATTTTGTCAGCCGGCCTTCCCGCTCTTTTCCTGGGAAGCATTGTGCTGTTGTATCGCACCTTCCGGGAACAGAGTCAAATTGATCCACAAAGAAGAGTCAACAAGAAACAGGAGCCTCGATCATGAATGAAACCAGCAAAACGGTAGCTTTCATTATCACGGCCGGCATACTGGGCGTCGTCGCAGGCTGGTCGCATTGGATGACCAAGCCCAAGCCAGTGGTCGGTTTTGAAAAAGTTGGCGAAGAGTTTTTTCCTGACTTTCAGGATGGTACGACTGCCACATCCTTGATGGTCACCGCCTTCGACAACGAGACCGAAGGTTTGCGCGAGTTCTCCGTGAAGAAACAAGACGATGGCCTGTGGCGCATCCCGTCTCATCACGATTATCCTGCCGAGGCTGCCGATCGACTGGCTCGAACCGCTACGTCACTGATTGGCGTCGAGCGTGAAAGTATCGTCGAACGACGCGTCAACAAACACGCGGAATACGGTGTCCTTGACCCAGCTGATCCAGAAGCTGATGCCGATTCAGCCGGCAAGCGAATTACATTGCGTGACGCGGCCGGCGAGATCGTTTCCGATTTCATTATCGGCAAGCCGGCCGGTTCTGTGGCGAAAGACGCCAGCCAGATGGTCCGCGATATCGAACAGGAATCCGATTACTTCTACGTGCGTGTTCCAGCGGAAAAAGAGACGTACAAAGCAAAAGTAAAGATCGACTTGTCGACTCAATTCGCCGACTGGATCAATCCTGACTTGCTGAAACTGCAGGCTGCCGATATCAACCGACTGGAACTGGACAACTACGAGTTGACGGAACAGGACGTGCAAGTCGGAAATCGAATCATGACTCAGATGAGCAAAAAGGTGATTGATCAGCAAGCTCTGACTCGAGACGGTTTCGAACCATGGGAATTGGATGGCCTGAATCCAGCCACTGAAGAGATCGACACGCTGAAAGTAGAAAGCATTGCGACCCTCCTGGACACGATGAAAATTGTCGGTGTAAGGCCGAAGCAAAAGTTGGACGGTCAGTTGTTGGTCAAATCAGATTTGACGATCAACGAAGAACTAGCACGGAAAGATCCCCGTCAGTTCCAAAATCGAATCCTCGCCTTGCAAAGCGATCTGGATAGCAAGGGCTTTACGATTGGACAGACGACGGAAGAGGGCGCCGAGATCGCTTTGATGGCTTCGCGTGGTGAACTGAGGGCTGCGACCAAAAATGGTGTCCTGTACACACTCTATTTCGGTCGGAGCGTTTCTGGTGATTCCAAGGCGATTGAGATCGGAACGGTCGATGCTGATGCTGAAACTGAGGAAGCGCCCGCTGACGATACTGAGAAAGAAGGCGATTCGGAAGCAGCGGCGGGCACAGCAGAAGGTGAGACCGAAGGCGACGTAGCGGCGGAGAACAAGAGTCGTTACGTGGCGATTCGTGTCGATTTTGACCCAGCGGCACTTGGTGAAAAGCCGACTATGCCTGAAGAGCCGACAGCGCCTGTGAAGCCGGAAGGTTTCGACGAGTGGAAGAAGCAAAGAGAGGCCAAGCTGATGGAAGCAGCGAAAGCGGCCGAAGCCGGTGAACAAGCTGCGGGTGAAGATCAGGAACCGGAGGGCAACGAAGATTCTCCGCCTGGTGCTCCTGAGGATATTGCGAACGCCAACGACGAGAAGTACGAGAAGTACGAACTGGAAGCCAAAGCGTTCGAACAGGCAGAGGTTCAGTACACTACAGACGTTGAGCTGTTCGAAACTCAAAAGGCAGAGTACGAAGGCCGCGAGAAGGTCGGACGTGAAATGGTCGAGGAGTTGAATGAGCGATTCGCTGAGTGGTTCTATGTCGTGCCGGCAGAGAGTCTGGCCACACTGAAGTTGACGCGAAGCGACATTGTGAAACAAAAAGAACTGCCACCACCGAATCCGAACGCTCCAATGTCTCCCGGCCAGATGCCTTCCGGATTACCTGATGCTCCCAATATCGGCTTGCCAGGTGGTGCGCCTGATAAAGCTGAGGAGGCAGATCCGAACAAGGATGAAATGGAGGGCAACGACGCGGCGTCCAAGGATGACGGGTCCGAGGATGACGCCAAGGAAGCATCGGATGGCGAAAACACAGATGGCGAAAAGGTGAAAGCGGAATCTGCGGAGATGGATGAGGATAAGACGCCTGCGGGCGAGCAAACCGCTGAGGAGACGGGTGAACCAGAGAAGCCGGCGGAGAATGCGGAAGAAAAATCGCCGCCCGATAGTAAGGAAGGCGAAGAGAAATCGTCTGACAAGAAAAAGGGCTGATGGCGGGGCGGAAACCTCGATTCCGGGTTGCCGAAAAGCGGTGGTTGCATTCACCATCCTGATAATCGTCAGGATCAAATCCGCTCTGCGTTGGAAACCGCAATTCCGAGCCGAGCCTGTGTGTTTCGATTACGCATCATCGGTGCGGATGCTCGACGAATTCCGGCGTAAATTGCCTGGTTTTGTTTTGTTTGGTCGATTTTCGTGTTGAGAATCCCTGCCGGTGGGCCATCAGGCAGCGACAAAGCCTGTTTCTGTTTCTTTTAGCCAACACGGTTGCCAGTTTGAATCGCCGGTCAGGTTATTCATTTTTTTGTTGGCGTATTCTCTAACGAACCTACGGTTGCGTGAAGATCGCAATGTTTGCGGTCGAAGACCAATCGTTATCCTGCCGAACCGGCCAACGGAAATTAGACCCTCCGTGGATTCGGCAAAGAAGTTAAGGACCCACCCGTGAATTGTTCAGAGCTCGCCCAGCGCATTCAAAACGAATATCCAGGAGCCTCACCGGGACACGTCGCACGACAGTGTCTAATGCTGCTAAACAGCGTCGATGACTCGGCGGAACTGGATCACCAAAAGGTATACCAAGATGTACTTGCCGACACCCGGCTACAATTTCAAGCTGCGACTGATCAACACGCAGCGATGACTCAGGAACTTGAGGAACTCGCCAGCAGTGATCCGCGTGAATTTTCACCGGATCAAATCTGGATTTTGGTGCGAGCGATCAAGGTGCAGAGTCAGGTTTTGAAGTTGTATGCGGGCAATGGCACACCAACCATTTGCTAATAATCAACTTTGCTAAAACGCAAACGCAATCCAAACAAACTAGTGAAGTCAACGGTTCAGAAGTTGTTGACCCACTGCCATGGCCTCGGGATGTTATTCCGGGGCCTTTTTTTGCGCGCGGGAAGTCAGGAACATGATCACGCGCTTTACAGCAACCAAAGCGCGACGTTCACGTAGATCAGGATGCCAAGGATGTCGACAATTCCGGCCACAAAAGGATTACTCATCAAAGCCGGGTCCCAACCCAGTTTTTCGAAACAGAGTGGCAAGACCGCGCCCACTAACGTGCCGCTCATCACGACTAACAGAAGCGTCAGCGGCAAGACAATGCAGGCCAGTGCGGCTGCTGATTCCGGAATAAACATTAGCGAAGTGAAATAACCCAGCAACGCCAGGCTGCCGCCCAATACCAGCCCCATCGCCAGCTCGCGGACGACGATCTGAGCCCAGTCGGATAGCGAAATGTGACCTCGTGCCAACGCGGTGATAATCAACGTCGCTGACTGGCTACCGGAATTTCCACCACAGCTGATCACAAGCGGAATGAAGAACATCAGCCATTCCCAGGTCTGCAATGTTCTCTCGTACTGTTGCAAGGCGAATGCGGTCAACAGAGCGAAGAAGAACAGAATGCCAAGCCAGATGCCCCGCTTCCAGCTGAGTGTCAGAATCGAGGTTCGCAGCAGGGATTCTTCCAACGGCTCGACGGCGGCGCTACGGTGAGCATCTTCCGTCGCTTCTTCACGGACCACATCGATCACATCATCGTGCGTGATAATTCCCAGCATGCGTTGTTGTTGGTCGACGACCGGAATGGCCAACAAATCGAGATTGGCGACCTTGTTGGCTATCTCTTCCTGATCTTCGTAGGGGCGAGCGGTCAGCACATTGCGATCCATCAACGTTGATAACAAAGTGTCTGGCGTCTTGATTGCGGAAACCAATTGTCTGGCTGATACGATTCCACGCAGATGATCCTCTTCGTCTACGACGTAAAGGTAATAAATCGTTTCGACTTCGTCCGCGACACGGCCAAGCTCGTCCAATGCCTCACGAACGGTCAATTTTTCGGAAAGCTTGGCGACCTCCGTGGTCATGACGGCACCGGCAGTTCCCTCCGGGTATTGGCTGAGCCGCATAAAGTCGCGGCGTTCTTCGATCGGCAATCGCTCCAGCAAATCCTCCAGGACGGCTGGCTCCAACTGGCTGATAATATCGACACGATCATCGGCCGCCATTTCAGCGACCAACTCGGCGACTTGCTCCCGATCCTGATGGGTCAGGGCCGCCAGTTGATCCTCTTCGGGAAAATATCCAAAGACTTCAACTCGTGTGGGTATATCTGCGTATTGCAGCACCGCCCAGGACTCTTCGATCGTCAATCCCTCCATGAACTCTGCCGTCCGCGCCGGGTGCAGCGCGCTGCAAAACTCCGACAAGCCATTGGAATCGGCCAATCGCAGCATTTCGCGAAGTTCTGGTAGAAAGAGTGTGTTGATCATTTCGAAGCCTCCAGCCATATTGCGCCGATTGACGCCAGAGTGCCTGTTGCTGGTTGTTTCAGGCATGCAGAGTATGCCCAATTTTTCGATTTCGGGCTACAAGCAAATTCGTAAATCGTATTTTGTGAGAGCGGGCAATTCCACGTAGATTGCCAATCGGTATCTTGAAACCGTAGTCGCCAAAGGGTTCGCGCTATAGGTTCGCGCTACTTGGGCACCGAAGCCGGAGTTTGGGCATTGAACGCGTGAATGGATGCCGATTTGGCTACGAGCCCGTTTGGACGGCAATGATTTTGTCTAATTCCGATTTTAGCTGGCCCAGAATTTCGTCGTACGGAAAAGCGCCCAACGGTTCGGGGCCCTTTTTCAGGTTTACATAGTTGGGGCCACACCAGAGACCGAGATCGGCATCGTCGGTTTCACCAGGTCCATTGACCCGACATCCCATGACGGCGATTGTGATCGAGTGTTCTTCTGCATAACGAGTCATCTCCTTGACCTCTTTGGCCAGCTGGACGAAGGCCTCGTTTTCCACTCGCGAACAGCTTGGGCAGGAGATGATGTTCAGTTTGTTGGTACCGAAGTCGACCACCGAGCGGACTCGTCCCGCATAAATGTCATCGATGATTTCGCGTCCCGATTTGATCTCCAGCCCCTTTTCGTTGTTGGGTACGGTCAACGAGACGCGGATGGTGTCGCCAATGCCGTAGCCGATCAATTGCTCGAAAGCGATCCGCGTTTTGATTACGCCTTCGGGCGGCATGCCAGCTTCCGTGACGCCAAGGTGCAACGGCACGTCCGGGCGTTTTTCGGCAAACCGCCGATTCACTTCGATTACTTTTTGCGGATCGGAATCCTTCAAGGAAACGCAGAAACGAGTGAAGTCCATGCTGTCCAGCAACTCACAGTGCTCCACGGCGCTCTCCAGCATCGGAGAGATCGAATCCTCAGCGTCATACTTTTCCTTTTTGTCCGGGTCGACACTGCCACAATTGACACCGATTCGAATGGCACAGTCGTTGTCGACGGCGGTGTCTACGATCATTTTGACTTTGTCTTGCCACGGCTTTTCTCGTTCATGGTGATACAGATGCCCAGGGTTGTAGCGGAGTTTGTCGACGTGAGGAGCGACCAGCAAAGCCATGCGGTAGTTTTCCTGCAGATCAACAGACAGGTTGGCCGATGTCTGTTGGCGAATCTCGGCGATCGCTTCGGCGTCTTTCTTGCTGTCTACGGCGATTCGCACGACATCTGCACCCGCCTCGTGCATCAAATTGACCAGAGCCACCGTGGCATCGATGTCTTGCGTTTTGGTGGCGGTCATCGATTGGACCGCAATCGGGTTGTTGTCGCCAATGGTGATCGATCCGATTTTCACACTTCTGGTCGGATTGCGTTTAATCGTCATTGATCTGCCTTCGATCTGGTTTTGGGCTTGGTGATTTTGGTGGTCCGGTCACCATGGCTGGAATCGCGACGCGGATATGGCTATCCTCCATTCGCGAGGACAGTCTGTTGATTGGTTAAATTCTGTTTCAAACGATATTGCCCGGCAATGGCAAAGGAGCAATTCCACAATCGATTCTGCCACTTATGAACCGGCTTTTAACGTCGTACTTCACCAACCCGAGATTCCGCCCAATACGGGAGCGATCGGCCGCACATGCGTCGCATTGCACGCCAAGTTGTGGCTGGTACGTCCATTGGGGTTCCGCACCGACGAAAAGGCGCTCCGCCGGGCGGGGCTGGATTATTGGAAACACTTGAATTGGCAAGTCGTCGATGACTGGGACGATTTGCTGCTCCATGCCGATAAGGTAAATCACGCTGCCGGTAACCAGCCCTACCGGATGTGGATGTTCACCAAAAAAGCGACTCGCGATTTTCGCGATTGCCAAATGCAGCGCGGTGACTGGCTGGTGTTCGGGCGAGAAACCAGCGGATTGCCAGAATCGTTGCTGGGCGATCCGCAGCGGAACCTGCGGATTCCGACTTTCGACGAAGTACGCAGCCTGAATCTCGCCAGCTCGGTGGCCGTCGCCGGTTACCAGGCCGCTACTCAAATCCGTCTTTTTTCCACGGACTGACTTCGCCTGTGCGGTCCTCTAAAGATTCGAAAAACAGGCATAGACTTTTATCCCGTGATCGTTATTATATTGCCGCGGGGTGGAGCAGCCCGGTAGCTCGCGAGGCTCATAACCTCGAGGTCGCAGGTTCAAATCCTGTCCCCGCAACTTGAAGTCCGAATATTCAATGGATAAACGGATTGATTTTCAGACAATAAAAAGGTCGGTGCTTTCCAGCACCGGTCTTTTTTCGTTACTTACCTCGTTACTGCCATTCAACTTACAAGCACGAAGCGCAAACGAGTGGTTCCAATCGGCAAAACCACTCGCTGGCGCGTCGTGCTTGCTTTGCTTCCAGGCTCCCGCATCATTCAGCAGAATTGGGAATTAGCCATTCATTGAATCACGTCGTGATTAATGGCGAATTAATCCCCTGTTGTTGCGATACAAGTAGGAAGGGACGATATGTAAATCCAGGCTGTGATAGAACGGTTTCGAATCCATGTCGCGTTTCCACCATTTATCTGCTTCATAGGCCGCTTCTTGCTCCTGCATCTCAGCTCGAATATCGTCCGGGATAACGTGCTTTTCGTTCCTTAGAATCGATCGCATGCGGGCCGCTGCACTATTATAGTTGCCCTCCCACGCGGTGATTGAAGCGAGAATACGATCGAAGGCCCAGTTACCCATTCTTTGATATTCCGGACTTAATTCCAATTCTTCGGGATCGACATCGACGTCGCCAGCCGTTACCAACAACCAGGCCTTCCAGGCTGTTGCAACTGATTCCGGAGTCAGTGCATAACTGATGTTGGCTCTGGGAGATTCGTAATACAACTTCAACACTTCGTCCTTGTCATCTTGCATCGAGTAGAATTCAACCGCCTTGTCGTAGTCTCCTGCTACTTCCATTGCAAACCCTTCCATCAACCCGGTGCGCGATGAGGGCATCCCCATCTCACGCGATTTTTTTGCGAAAATTGCAGCGTCTTCGTACTCGCCGGCATTAAAGTGAGCCAGGGCAATTCGCCAGGTGTAATAGGGTTGTTCCGGGTAAAGCTGTTGCGCCCTCCCTAACCAATCAATTACTTCTTCCTTGTCGTATCCGTCTTTTTGGTCTTGTGCCATGGGGCAACCTTCGATGTCCCATTTCCTGATTCGAAAATTCTCAAAAGTGGCTTTCCCTCGAAACGCGATGCCGTTGATCTGGCCAATACGGAGAATGTCTCCGGGATCAATGGAAGCGCTGTTCATTGCCGTCACGAATTGGTCATCGACAAACACCTCAAGGTAGCCGTCGGTAACGTTGACACGCAATTTTCGTTTGCCATGCTCTTTGTTTTCGAGTTTGATGAGTGCCCAATCGGTTGGCGTCAATACTCCCAAGGTTTGTCTGGTGGTTGAAAGGTAAACGCGTCCAGGCCGCCTGGAATTACCCGGCGGGGAAAAAGTAAACCCGGCATCAAATTGCCCATAGTCTGTTGGATTGAAGACTTCGATGACGGCTTCCAGAGTTTTGGGCCCTGGCAACTTCAGCGTGGGCATTATTGACATCGAGGGACGTTTTGAAATCTTTGTCGAATCCATCGTCAAGACGCCATCCTTGACGGTCATGCAGTGGAGCCCACCGCCATTCCATTCGTACAGGCCTTGCACAAAATCCCAATCGACCCATTCGCCTGCGTAGTAGAGATTCTCAAAATCAATCGTCCTTCGGTAATGTTCGAACCAATGCTTTTCCAGGGGGTCGATATTTGACTCCTGTCCCTTGTCGACCAGGGATTTGATTTTCTCGGCGTTTTCCTTTCTGAATTCGCGGGTCCAGTTTTTATCGCCTAATAACGCCATTAGTTCGAGTGTTACTTCCCGGTGTTCTTCCTCGTGCGCCAAAATCTGTCCAGACCAGTATTCCGAACTGCGACCCTGCTTAGTGAGCGAAAGCGCATCATGATGGACTTTGTCATCCAATTCAATCAAATCATCAATTGCATCTTCAAGCTGTCTAAACCGTGTGGCCAATACGGCGCGGTACGATAGATAGTAACCGCGCTGAGACTCAGGACGCTGCTTGGCATATTGAGTCAGGCAATCGCGTATCGCAGCATAGATTCGATTATTGCTCAACAATTTCATATCGTCATCGGTCCCGGTTTTAAATATCGCAAAGACCGCTTCAATAAGGACAAATGGCACATCTGTATCGAATCGTCCGGTCTCGTAGCATTCCATGCCAAAGTCCAGTTGCTCCGCGTTATCGCCTCCCCATTTGGGTTGAGCATAATTCAAGTAGGTTCGGAATATTGGCGGGTAATCGAATTGCGCTTCCTGCACTTTTGCCATCCAGTATTCAGCCGATTTATCGCCACTACCCAGGTAGGCCAGTGTCGCCAACTCGGCGGCCGCCTGTGGAAACGCAGGGTTGATCTCGTAGGCTTTTAACGCAGCCTTCACGCTTTGCTCGTTGCTTTTGCGAAAAATTTCCCAACCTCTTTCCGTGACGGTGTGGGCAAATCCGTTGCCGCGTGCGGCCCACGCCTGGCTGGAATAATATTTCATTTTTATTACTTCGTTCAGCCAAGGCGGTGCAATGCCTTCATCGATTATCATTTTTTGAAATCCACGCGGCGAACCATGATCGGCGATGTAGAAGAAAAACTCGTTCAGCAATTCAAAAACGAAACGGTACTCGTCCGGTTCTGCCCGAAAGTCTTTGGCCAACCAGTTAAAAAAGGTCGATGAACTAACGTTGATATTTTCCTGATGATTAATTTCAAGTCCGTGATTGGGCATGATGATCATCGACCAGACACGCGCGAACGCGTACATTCGATCCGGGTAAACGGATTTGTGAAACGCCTTGATCGAACGGTTGATCCATTCAAAAGCATCAGCATGCTCGCCTGCATTAGTGGCGGCGATCGAGCCAATTAACAACACCATTGGTTCGTCACCGCAATCGCCAGCAATTAACTGGTCAGCCTGCTGATGCATGCTTTCCCAGTCGGCTGGTGGCTCATGCTTGCCTGGGTAATTCGATTTCAGAACTTTTTCGCTCAGCTCGGTGACACTTTGTTTGGTTTGAGCTGGTAGACGACTGTTTTCGGAAAAGTGCTGTACGCCCAGTCCGTAGAACGCTCGGCGGTCGATATTGGTTGCCAGGTTGTTTCTGTACGTCTTGTCCTTTGTAAACTTGATCGCCGCATTTCTGTCGCGTCGATAAACTTCTTTCTCCGGGCGGTCTTCTGCGTAGATGTCAATCTTTTGGCGAGGTGTGGCCTCGCGCAGTCTGGTCCAGTATTCCTGATTCCGCTTGGCCTCGGCGCGACTGTCGATTTTGTCTTGCCTTTGCTTCTCGTACTCAGCTTCTATCTCGGCACGGCTTCGTACGTCTTCCTTCTTTGCCTTTTGGCGAGGCGGTACACGCCCTTGCTCCTTGGCCTTCTGTATTTCTTCAGCCCTGTTTTTCGCTGCTTGTTCAGCAGCTCGTTTTTTGGCTAACGCCAATTGCTCCTCGACGGTCGTCTCTGAAGATTTTGGCTTGGCATCGCATCCGAAGCCAGCAATCGAAAATGAAGCAATAATTCCACACAACAAACAGCAACGCAAACAGGCCATCTTCCAGAGCTCCACGCTTCGATCCGTTTTTATTCAAACCAGCCAACATCTTAGCAAGGCAATCGTTTGCATGGAATGAATTCAGACGCAAATCGATGCGCCGCCAGGAGGCGAGATGGGGAAGGAAATTTCAATCACGACAGAATGGCCGTCTGGCGTAATTAACGATTGGCTATCCTGCCCATCTTGCGCTGCGATAAAACACGCCACGAAAAAAATTAGCCAACGTTTTGCAGGCCGGCGGCGATTCCGTTTACAGATGCGATAATCACTTTCTGAATTTCTTCCCGTTCCTGCGCATCCTCACTTTCGCGAAAACGCTCCAGCAACGCGATCTGTATAAAGTTGATAGGATCGATGTAGGGGTTACGCATACGGATGCTGTGTTGCAACCATTGTTCGCTGTCGAGGATCTCCTGGTGTTGAGTAATCTCAAGCAACCATTTGCGAGTCAGGTCGAATTCTTCCTTAACGTCCTGGAAGATCTCCTTGCCAAAATCGTCAGTCACCAATCGCGAGTAGATCTCAGCGATATTCATGTCGGCTCGGCCCATTCCCAAGTGAACATTGTTCAACACGGTTTGGAAAAAGGGCCAGTCGCGATACATCGTCTGCAACTCGTTCAAACAAGCACCACCAGTTTCCTGACTCCACGCTTCGAACCCAGCCCCGACTCCATACCAACTGGGGATGTTCGTTCTCGATTGCGTCCATGCAAAAACCCAGGGGATCGCCCGCAGGTCGTTGATCGATTTAGTCGACTTGCGACGTGACGGTCGCGAGCCAAGATTTAACTGGTCGATCTGATCGATCGGCGTCGCGGTTTGAAAGTAGCCAATGAACTCAGGCTTTTCGACCAAGCTGCGATACTTCTCAAATGCCGACTCGCTGACGGAATCCACCACGGTCGACCAGCGTTCCAGGTTCGGAAGTTCGGGACGATTGCCACTGGAACAGATGACGGCGTGGAACAACTGTTGCAAGTGCCGACGAGCGATCTCGTTCTGAGTGTATCGCGACGAAACCACTTCACCCTGCTCCGTAACTCGAATTCGACCGCGGATCGATTCGGGTGGTTGAGCCAAAATGGCTCGATTGGCAGGGCCGCCACCGCGACCGATTGAGCCACCGCGACCGTGAAACAAAGTCATATCGATGTTGTGGTCCGCACAAGTCTGGGCGATCCGACGTTGCGCGGTAAACAACATCCAATTCGCTCGCAGAAATCCGCCGTCCTTGTTACTGTCGCTGTAGCCAATCATGATCTGTTGACCCGATTCACGTTTGGCTAAATGTTTTTCGTAGGCGGTGTTTGTAAAGATCGTCGACAGAGTCTGCTGTGCGCGGTTCAGATCTTCCACAGTTTCGAAGAGTGGAACGATGTCAATGCCACCGAACAGGTTGGAATCGCTGGCCAGCAGCAGGACTTCCAGCATGTCGCTGACGCTTTCCGTCATACTGATGACGTACGACCGAATGCACTCGGGGCCGGCATTTTGGTGGGCTTGCGCGATCAAACGAAACAATGAAACAGTTTCGTTTGTTGCGTCGGAGAAATTCAGCTCGGCAGTCAACGGACGGCGGTTCTCAATTTCACGCGACAACAATTGGATTTTGTCGCCCTCAGACAGAGCGGCATAGTCGTCGCTGATTTTGTAAGTCGCAAATATTTCTGCGATCGCCGATTCGTGTCGACCTGAGTGTTGTCGAATGTCGAGTGAAGCCAGATGAAATCCGAAGACCTCGACCAACCGGATCAGGTCAGCCAATCGACCTGTGGCGAGTACTTGGCCATTGTTTTCAAGCAGGCTGTTGCGGATCGCGTACAAGTCGGCCAGGAAGTCCTCTGAGGCCGCGTACGCTCTTGGATCAGATTCGTTGTGTTGCCAACTCAACCGGTTTTGTTCCGTCGTCGCAATCAAGCGGCGGTAGGCAAGGATCAGTTTTTGTCGATATGGTTCCTGGTCGAAACGCTGGATTGATTCCAGTTCATCTTCCGGCAAGTTCGCGACTTCGCGAGCCAGTTCGTTTGTGAATTCGTCATTGAACCCGGTCCGCCCAAGTGATGGGCAGAGTAATTCGTACAGACTGTTGACGTCCTGAGCGTAGCGTTCCAGGATCATTTCCTTTTGCGCACGGATGGCCGACTCGGTGGTTTCATTGGTGACGAACGGATTACCGTCGCGATCACCTCCGATCCATGACCCGAAGCGCAGAATGGATGGGACGTTCCATGCGAAGTCTGGATAGGTTTCAGTCAGAGCGGATTCCAGTTCCTGATAGACTTGAGGAACAACATCCAGCAACGTGTTTTCGAAGAAGTACAGCCCTGTGTTGCGGACCTCGTCCATCACGGTCGGCTTGCGTTTTCGACTGTCGCTGCTTTGCCACAGCAGCGTGATGTAGCGTGCCAGCTTTTGTTTGATGTCGTCGTGGCGAACAACCGGTGCCGTTTCCAGTTCCCGCAGCGCTTGCGACGCGTTTTCCAGGATTTGACGTTTGATTCTTCGCCGAGATTCGGTTGGGTGAGCCGTGAATACGGGCATGATCAACATTTGCCGCAGCATCTCGTTGACCTGCTCGGCGGAAAATCCTTCTCGCTTCAAAGTGTGAACAGCCGACACGATCGATTCGTCCATCGTGTCGTTATTCAGAAAGGCTTCGTTCTCTCGCTGGCCCAGAATCTGGATCCGCTGATGTTCCTCGGCAAGATTGACGAGCTGGAAATAGGTGGAAAAGGCTTTGACGATATCGCTGGTCAAAGGAAGATCGCCAGTCATCTCGACCACGATCTTGCCTGCTTTCTGAGAAGCCGACTCATCACCTTCTCGACATTTTTTCGAGAGCAGGCGAATTTCTTCTTCCAGGTCAAAGATCTCGGTGCCCGCCTGGGACACGATGACTTCACCAAGCAAATCTCCCAGCAGCCGAATGTTCTGTCCGAGCGAATTCATAGTTTCATTCGATAGATAAATTGAGCATAGCAAGTTAGCTGACGGGAAACCTGAGGCCTCGTGATCAGCAAGTTCTATGCTTGTTTTATCGTTCGAGTCAAAAGAAGACTACCTGGCTTGACGCTATCACCGTCGCTGGTGTACCCGTTTCTTAGGGCATTGTCTTGAGTTGTTTGTTGGCCGATTTTGTAAGGCGGTCGTGTGCAAAACCTCGCCGCAGCAGGCCATTGCGACAGGGCCTGGCTACAGCGAGGATGCACCAGTCATCGGAGAGAGAGCGATGACGTTACTTGGTTTTGAGGTCTTCGTCTTTCAAATCGGCGAATGCGGCATCGATAACGGTCGCGAATTTTTCAAGACAAATGTCGGTTGCTGTGTTCGTAATGATGCGACGAATGTATGGAGTTGTATCGCCAAGATCGAAGTTAGGAGATCGGTTTGGAGTAGAGCGAAACATCTTTTCTTCCTTAATGGGAATAAGCTGATTTGCTGTAATAGACGCAGGAGTGGCCAGCAACTTACAGGAAACTGAAAGATTCTTCGAACTGCGAATTTCCACACGCCATGCTTCTGTTTCCACGTGACCGAGCTAACGGCGATTGTCATTCTGTTCGCTTTGAGACAACAGGAAACAAAACAAAGAACACAACCAGGACAGTTAGAAGCACAACCAGGAAATGTGAAACTGGTTGCACGGAAATGGGTTTAGCTGGCAGGCAATTGAACGACGGAACCGGACTTGGCCGACTCGTAAATTGCTCGAATGATGTCGATGCTTTTCCTGGCCTCGAATCCGTCGACCATCAACGGCGTCCCGTTTTGGATTGCCGCAATTACATTCTGAAACTGTGCCTTGTGCCCTGAGAAATCGATAGCAGATGGATCGCTGGCGCCGCCGGCCGTCGTGTTCCGAGATGAGAAGCGTTCGATAATGTCCCGGTCGGAATCTTTTGTTTCAGCGAATTCCCATTTTCGAAATTCAGCGTCCTCCAGAACGACACTGCCGGTCGATCCATAGATTTCAAGACGCTTCAGCGAGCCCGGATAGGCGGACGTCGTGGCTTCGATTGTACCGAGTGCTCCGTTGGCGAAACGCAGCGTCGCCACGACGGTGTCTTCGACCTCGATGCGCTCGTGTGACAGAGTCGCTGCGAAGGCAGAAACGTGTGTGACCGGCCCCATGATCCATTGCAACAAGTCGACATTGTGGATCGCCTGGTTCATCAATGCACCGCCACCATCAAGGTCCCACGTCCCCCGCCACGCTCCACTGTCGTAATAGTCCTGAGTTCGATACCACTTCACGTAGGCGTTGGCTAAAGAGAGCGTACCGAACCGTCCGGAATCGACCGCAGACTTCAAGGCGGTCGACGATTCGTGAAAGCGAGATTGGAAGATGGTCGACAGCACGACGCCGTGTGCTTGGCAGGCCTGGATGATCTGGTCGCAACGCTCGGAGGTAACTTCCAGTGGCTTTTCAATCACGACATGCTTGCCTTTGTTGGCAGCGGCAATCGCTGGTTCCAGGTGCGCACCGCTTGGCGTGCAGATTGAGATCGCGTCAACGTTCGTGGCATTGAGTAAATCTTCCAGCGAATCGAATGCCTGACATTGGTTCTTTTCGGCAAAGGCCTTGGCCGATTCAGCCGAACGACTGTGACAGGCGACCAGTTGGGCATCCGGCAGGTCGGCCAGCGCGCGGGCGTGGAAGTCAGCGATCATTCCACAGCCAATAATTCCGAAACGAACGGTCATCGGTTCCTACTTTACAAACAAGTCGATCGAGAAAAGCACCATTGTTACGCCATTCAGCAACATGTGAACAATGATGCAGGCAAACAGACTGCCCGTGCGTTGGTACAGAAAGCCAAGGCCAAGGCTCAACACAAACAAGGATATCGGAGCCGGCCCCTGCGAGAAATGCGCCAATCCGAAAAGCACCGACGTGATCAGGATAGCCGGAATGTGCAGCGTGCGACTCGGTTTCTTCCCGGGACGCTTCTTGGCGCCCTCAGGATTTTCTTCCAACTGGCCACCAATGATCAACTGGTTCGGTAGCGACAGACCTTTGCCACGCACGCGTTGCAACCAGCCCTGTATCAAGCCTCGAAACAAGATTTCCTCGACGAAAGGAGCGACGATGACGGCCGCAATCCACGTATCCGTAATCGTCTGCAATTGCTGGCTATTGTTCATACGGTTTAACGACGGGTGCTGGTATTCGATAAAAAAGACCAGCACTGTTTGCAAGGCCCACACGACGGGAACCCACATGCAAAACGCGATGACACCGAAGCGGAATCCAGATTTCCACTTGCCCTTACCGAACCCAAATTCTGATTCGTGGTGTCCATATCGTTTTAGCAAGTAGACCAGCGACAAACCGATCACCACGACTTGAACGATCCCATTGATGACACCGAAGCGGGCAGCCAAGCCGGGCGGCAGTTTCTGTCCGATCTCGATGCCGTTATGCCAAGTCAGAAATTGCATCGTCAAAGCCTGGCTGGTCAGCCAAATGAATCCAATGATCAACACATCCAGTAATCCCCAGCGGACGCTGGTCGATTCGTCAAACAGAAGTCTGGACTTGCGAAGTGCAGGTAAGCGGAAATACCTGATCCAGTGAAACAGGCCGACAATCCCGACCCCGAAGAAGGTGAAGCTAGTCACCCAGTCAGCGACTGTCCAATTTTCGAGGGCCCAATCACTCATTTGGTTGCGGCCCTTTTGGTTTCACCACTTTGATGGAAGGCTGTTGGCGTTGGTTGCGAAGAATGGCAGGTCGGCATATGCAAATTCTGATCAGCGTGGTTACTCATGATTGTTCTCGCTGATTTTTCACCGCACGGCCTTTGGAATCAGTCTACTCAATTTTGGCCAGAGAGCGTTTGCGTTGCCTGGTTACCGAGCGCCAAGATCGATCGTCTTGGCGGCAATTGCGACGTACAAATAGCCGGAATGCAAAGTCGACAATACAGCGACCCAAACTGAAACGATGATCGTCCAGTTTAACCAGGCGGGAACCACGTTCTCAGCGGTGGGCGTTTTCCCAACGTAGGCCAAAGCCAACATGCAGGCGACGGCCGCAATGCACTGAAACCACATCTTCAACTTGCCAGCCATCTTGGCCGAAAAGTCGCCACCGGCGTTTTCGATGAAGCTGCGGAGTGCCGTCACCAACAACTCGCGGGCGACGATGATAACCGCCATCCAGCCAGCAACCGATGCGAACCATGGGTAAGCCGGCATCGCGACGGCCAACAGAATGAACGTGCCGCAGATCAGAAACTTGTCGCAAAACGGATCCAGCATGCGACCGAGCTGAGTCACCTGGTCGTACTTGCGAGCCCACCAGCCATCCAGCCAATCCGTTCCGGCCGCAATCAAGAACGCGATTATCGCCGCCCAGTACCAGCCCATTGGCAAAAAGATAAAGACCAGAATCGACAGCACCAAACGGCCCACCGAAAGTTTGTTAGGAACATTCCAGATTGTGTTGGAGGTGCTCATCGGATCAGTCGTCACTCAAATTTTTGTTACTGGAAGTGTTCAAGGGAACGGTCGGGGTTACATTCGTCGACGCGCACGCTTTATTGGAAGATTTTGCGACCGTTACAGTTCTTGGCAGCGGTTCGGACACGGCCACAGCGACCAGGTCATACTGGCTGGTTGTGACGACTTCGCATTCGACGATGTCACCGCATTGCAATTCGTGCTCTGTTTGAGTGACAAAGACCATCCCGTCGACATCCGGAGCGTCAAACGTGGCACGTCCGGCCCACGCTCCTGGATGATCGGGAACCGCCTGGTCGATGATGCAGGTGATCCGTTGGCCGATTAATGATTCGTTCCGTTCGAAGATCACTCGTTGCTGAATTTGCATCAGGCCTTCGCGACGGCGTTCCATGGTTGCTTGGTCGACGTGGTCGGGAAGTTTGCCAGAGGGCGTGTCTGGTTCGAACGAGTAGGTAAAGACGCCCATCCGTTCAAAGCTTTGGTTGGCCACGAAGTCGCAGAGTTCCGCGTACTGGTCTTCGGTCTCACCTGGAAAACCGGTGATCAGGGTTGTGCGAAGTGTCAGGTTCGGGATTCCGGCACGCAGTCGCTCGACAATCTCAATCGTCTGTTCGCGATTCACTTTGCGGCTCATTCGCTTCAGCATCTTGCTGTTGATGTGCTGTAGAGGCATATCGATGTAAGGCAGGATCCGTTTGGCGTTGGCTATCGTCTCGATCAATTGATCGTCGATGTACATTGGGTAGAAGTACATCAGGCGGATCCAGTCCAGGCCTTCGACTTGATCGAGTTGTTGCAACAGTTCGTTCAACCGCGGCTCGCCGTACAGATCCATACCGTAATAAGTGGTGTCCTGAGCGACGATGATCAGCTCGCGCACTCCGCTGGCCGCCAATTCTTCAGCCTCTGCAATGACTCGTTCCATCGGCTTGGTGGCATGCTTTCCACGCATCTTTGGAATCGCGCAAAAAGTGCACAGCCGGTCACAGCCCTCGGAGATTTTCAGATAGGCGAAATGGTTAGGAGTGATGCGTAGTCGACTATCATCCGGGAGTGCCCGGATCGGAGCGGGTTGAAACAGCGTGCGTTGTTCGGTTTGGTTACCCAGCATCCGGTCAACGATGCCTGTGATTTTCTCTCGACTGAAGACTCCGACCAGGTTATCGATGTCCGGGCGGTCTTCCAGTAACTGTTCCTTTTGACGCTCGGCCAAACAGCCGGCAACGATGACGCCTTTGGTTTTGCCCTGACGTTTCAATTCCAGCATTTCATCGATTGCCGAAAATGACTCAGCCCGCGCGTTTTCGATAAATCCGCAAGTGTTGACGATGACGAAATCGGTTTCTTCCGGATCACTAATCAGTTGGTATCCATCCAGTTTCAAAAGACCCATCATCCGTTCGCTGTCGACAGTGTTCTTGGCACAGCCCAAACTGATAAACGCGTAACGGCCCTTGTAGTCGGATGACTCGGGCAGCTTTTGGAAATCGGTGGGTGTTTGTGAATCGACGGACAAGGTGATGGCTCGGTATGAATTTCAATTTTTGAATGGACCGTCGTTCCATAACAGAAGGGTTGGCGACGGTTGGGCGGACTGGGGGCCAGATCCAGAGTCTTGATAGTATCCAAAAGGGATGACATTGGACACCATCGAAATAGCCTGGCAGCGGTGAATTCCCGATTGTTGTCAATTGTCGTATTTATTCGAGTGACCGGTTATTCCAATCCGGTAAAATGAGACTGTAAACTTGCTGGTCGGCGGATTGGAAACAGGCCAGGATTTTGGCGGCGGAACATAGCGGCGGAACAGACGCGGGGCGATTGCCCTGCAGGATTGCCGATGCGAATCGGGAACGGAAATGAAGATGAATGATGATGCTGATACCGAAATGGAACCAGACCCCGAAATGGGAACGGAGTCTGAAGATGAGCAGGCGACGGAAGATGATGGCCATGTTGATCAGAAAATCGATAGCGACTTGGAAGACGACGCGGCCAGCGATCTTGATGACCTGGATGATCTGGATGAATACCTGAATGAGGAACTGGAAGGCGAGCTTGACGAACGCGGCTTTTTAAATCAGCGAAACCTGCTGGTGTTGTTTCTGGCCGTGATTGTTATTTCCAGCGTGATCATGGTCGCCGTGATGGTACTGTACGATCCGATGAAAAAGGCGACTCCGTTGGTGTTGCGTGAATCGCCAACCGCACCATGGGACTTGAGCGGCTTCAAGCCCTGGAAGATCGAGTCGGAAACGCCTCTGGGTAATGCTTCAGATTTGGATTCTGGTATTCGAGAAGTCAACTTTGCCGACGGCCGCGCCATTCGAAAACTCTACGTGCATTTTCCGGATGGCTTTCATGCCAAAGGCAGCCTGCCGTGCGTCCTGGTTCCACCCTCTGGCAGCAACCTGATCACCGGACAAACAGTCAACGGTGATGTCAGCTTGCTGAATTACTATTTGAACAAGCGAATGATCGTGGTGACTTATGAATTGAACGGGGCCCTGCATCCTGACGATGCCGATGATCCAAAAAAATTCAAGGCGTCCTACCTGGCCTTTGTGGGTGCCAAAGCGGGGCTCGTCAATTCCCGTAACGCGTTCGAATACGCCGCGAATCATGTGGAGGCAGTCGATCCGAGCAGGATCTTTGTGGCGGGTTACAGTAGCGGAGGCAGTCATGCTCTGCTGTTCGCAGCACACGAACCTCGATTGGCGGGATGCGTGGCGTACTGTCCGGATCCTCAGATGGGTGATTTCACACCAACTGCGCTCAGCGAATACGGTTCGTTTTTGCCAGGGCTCTCCCGGTTCGTGACTCGGGCATCTCCGATGACTCATATCGAAAACATCGACTGTCGCACGTTAGTATTTGCGGTTCAGGACGATGAAATCATCGAGTTTGCGGAGGTCAAGGAGTTTTGCGATGCGTTGCGGCGAAAGAATGGCGGGCTAATGTTTCGTTGGACTGACGAGGGCGGGCACTCGGAAGCATTTCGCCAAATCGGTTTGAAATGGGGGGCCGATTGGATCGAAACGATCGCGAAGTTGAAACGTCGTCCGTCGAAAGTACGGTAGATGGTGTTGTGGCGGGGGAGTCGCTCGCTTGCGCTCTTGCGCTTCGTGTTGGTATCGTGGGGAGAGAACCACTCGCTGGCGCTTCGTGCTTGTATTGTGGGGAGAGAACCACTCGCTTGCGCTTCGTGCTTGTATTGTTCGTGCTTGTATTGTTTTTGAGAGGGTTGCGAGGTTATGTTCCTCGGTCGCACTCGTCGTACATTCCGACGTAACTGTCGTAGCGTCTCATGTCGATCATTCCATCGGCGACGGCGTTCTTGACGGCGCATTGAGTCTCGTGGCGGTGCGAGCAATTTGCAAATTTGCAGCCGTTGATAAACGACCGGATGTCGCGAAAGCAACCTTCCAATTCTTCTCGCGCGACATCCCAGAGTTGAAACTGGCGGATGCCTGGAGTATCAACGATGTGCCCGCCACCTTTGATCGGAACCAGCACGGCCGAAGTCGTCGTGTGTCTCCCTTTTTCGCTATCCGTGCTGACGTGGCTGGTGCGAAGATTCAAGTTCGGATCGATGGCGTTTAGCAAAGAAGACTTGCCGACACCACTTTGCCCGGTAACAACACTGTTCTTACCAACGACCAGGTTTCGAAAACGACCCATGCCCTGCCCTGTTTCAGCCGAGACCATCAGGATCGGATAACCAAGCCCGCTCCAGACACCGATCAACGGTTGCAAATCTGCCGGGTTAATCAAATCAATTTTATTGATCACGATCACTGGATTAATTTGAGACTGTTCGGTGGCGATCAAGTATCGATCGATGAGTCCTGGTTTGATGCCGGGTTCCGCCGCGCTGCAAACGATCAGAGCCTGATCGATATTGGAGGCGATAATTTGCCGCTTGCCGCGACTGGTTCGGCTGATCACTGAGTGGCGTGGTTCGACACGCACGATCAAACCATTTTGGTCGGGCTCGGGCCGAATCATGACACGGTCGCCCGCCACCACGACATGCTGCAGATCCGTGGCAAGATTCTTGAGCAAGCCGCGCGTGGCACACTCGTAATTACCATCACTGGTTTCGACGATTGTTTTCAGCCCGTGCACGCTGAGAACTCGACCGGCAATGCAATCGTCGTCGACGTCCAGCATCACCTGGAATCCGGTCTCTTCATTCCCAACGACCTCACCGACAATGGTCCGTCGGCGTGTCAGATCGCCTTTGCCGGAAACTCGTTCGCGGTTCACGACTGACTCGTCGTCGGCATCGTTTCGATCGGTAAAGTCGTTCTTGCGCACCGTCCCATCGTGCTTCTTCTTGAAGTCAGCTCGCACCTTGTTCTTGCGTTTGTTCTTCTTGCCCATTCAAACTCGAAACTGAAAAACCGGTATCATTGGAAAACTGACTTGGCGAAATGTTCAGCGGACAGGACACGAATCCAAAGTGTCGGTTCGCTGCGGCGAATTGAAATCCGTTACTGGGCGTTCAGGGTAACCGTCATTCCGCTGGGAAATGTATGTATGAATATTGGCGACTTGGCTGTGAGGATGGATAAAAACCATGTTCCTCGATCGACAATTCAACTACATTTATAGCAGAGGCCCAAAAGATCGCCATTTGGCACCCCATCGCAGAAAGAATGATTCAGGAACCGCGAAGTGGCCACGACTCGCACTCACAAAATACTCTGTGTTACGGACGACGAATTCAAGCAACAAGGCTTGCCGGTCGAATTGCCCGATTGGTGTGAGGTCGTCCAGGTCGACATCTCTCATTTTGACGAAGAGATTCTGTCCGCCGAATACGATGGATTCTTCATCCTGAACCAGCAAGATGGCCCTCAATGGCAGTTTTGGCATCTGCTGCAGAACTCGGCAATCTTCGATCGTATTCCAGACGGTTTTGCGGTTACCGACCAGGAAAACAAAATTGTGTGGGCCAATCAAAGGCTGGGCAATTGGTTTCCGGAAGAGCCATTGGTTGGCCAGCCATTTTTTGAGGCGCTGGGCCGGCCAGAAATTTTGGGAGAGAGCGCTAATCCGTTGGCCTCCGCGTTAAAGCGGAATTCACCCGTTTACTCTTCGCTGAAATGCGACGCAAGACAGTTCTATCGCTTGCGAGTTGCACCGGTTTCGGTGGACGGAAATACCGCCTCGCACAACCTTGTGATCATCAGTGACGTCTCCGAAGAGATTCTGCACCTTCAAAAGCTGGAAGCGATCCACAACGCAGGTGCTGAGCTGGCGGACCTGACACCAGAAGAAGTTTGTCGCATGAACATCGACGAGCGAATCGATTTGTTGAAGGCGAACATCCTGTACTATACGCAGGACTTGTTGGGATACGATGTCGTCGAGATTCGGTTGGTGGATCGCAAAACCAATCGTTGCGAAACGTTGTTAAGTGAGATGATCGACTCGGAAGCCAGTAAGCAGCCGATGTTCGCCGAGGCCAAAGGCAATGGTGTGACTGGTTTCGTCTGTGCCACCGGAAAAAGTTATTTGTGCGAGGACACAACGAGTGATCGTTTGTACGTTGACGGTTTGATCGGGGCGAAAAGTTCGTTGACCGTGCCGTTGATGCTGCACGACCAGGTGATCGGATCTTTTAATGTTGAGAGCCCACAAGTTGGCGCGTTTAAAGAAAGCGATTTGCAGCTGTTGCAAATTTTCTCGCGAGACATCGCCCGGGCGCTGAACACGCTGGAGTTGCTGGTCACCGAAAAGGCGAACTCCGCTCAGGCCAGCCTGGAAGCGATCGAGACCGCTGTCGGTTTGCCGATCGATGAAATCCTGAATGACACTGTGCACGTCATCGAGAACTATATTGGTCAGGATGCAAATGTGTCTCGTCGTCTGCGGCGGATCCTGAAGAATTCGCGTGAAATCAAAAAGGTCATTCATAACGCTCGTCAGGAGATGACCTTTGGCGATTCGGTGCCTGAATCAGTCCAGGCCAACCAGCGACCGTTGCTGAGAGACTGTCGCGTGCTGGTTGTCGATTGTGAAGATGAGGTTCGCAATAGCGCTCACTTGTTGCTGGAGCCGTTCGGCTGCATCGTGGAAACCGCGCACGAGGGCAAGGAAGCGATCATGATGGTACGAAATAGTGATCCTGATTCGGCCTACGACGCGATTATTGCGGACATTCGCCTGCCCGATTTATCGGGATACCAGATACTGATGCAGTTGAAAGAGTCGATGCCAGATCCACCGCTGGCATTGATGTCCGGGTTTGGTTACGACCCGGGGCACTCGATTGTGAAAGCACGACAAGCTGGATTGAAGCCATATGCGATTCTTTTTAAGCCGTTCAAGCTCGATCAATTGTTAGAGACCATTGAGAAATTGATCCAGTCAGAAGATACAAAAATCCCGTAATGGGCTCGGTAGCCCTTTCTCCATGCGAGCGGCGTTTTCTGCCCTGGCAAGTCCTTTGGCAGGATATGAACCCGCGATGTCGTTTTCTGATCTGATCATGTTCCTGCTTTCCGTAGGTGGCCATACGGGAATCTGGTGCGCGGCTTTCAACCAGGTACATGCGACAAGATTTCCCCGCTGGATTCGCAAGATCGCCGAAAAGCTCGTCTACCTTTCTTTCGCCGGACTTTTGAGCGTACTCTGTCTGTGGATGGCCGGTGTAATTACTCGATCCAATGCGGCCGTTAACACATATATTTGTGTGTGCCTGGCTGGGTTCGCATTCGTTTTGTTGCGTTGGTTATTTCGCCAGCTGACATCATCGCCGCTGGCGGAATTGCGTTTGCAGTCTCGTGACTTGATTGATGTGGGACGTGAATTGCCAGGAATAAAATACAGCGGGCTACAGGCAAGGTTGTTAGGCATGGTGCCTTTGAACCAGAGTCTCAAAATTTCCGTCGAACGACGCGAGCTTCGAATGGAAGGGTGGCCTGCCGAGCTGGACGGAATGGTGATCGCTCATCTGACTGACTTTCATTTCACCGGCAAAATTTGTCGCGAGTACTTTGAACGTGTGGTGAGCGAATGCAATGCAATCAAACCAGATTTCGTTTTTGTAACCGGCGATATTGTTGACAAGGTGGAATGCATCGACTGGTTGCCCACAACTCTTGGTTGCTTGAACGCCACCTGTGGCAAGTACTACATACTGGGAAACCATGACCTGAGGGTTAAGGACGAACCACGACTGCGCGATGCGATCGAAAATTGCGGTTTCGTAGCAGCGGGTGGCGAATGGCAACCGTTGAGTTTCAATGGCGAATGCTTTTCTATTGCAGGCGATGAATTGCCCTGGTTTCGCGGCGCCGAGAACTTGCCACCCGCGGAATCGCCGTCTGTCTTGCTGGCTCATTCACCGGATCGAATCTTTGATGCAGAAAAGCGAAACGTCGATCTGGTACTGGCTGGTCATTGTCATGGAGGACAAATCCGCTTGCCAATCTTCGGTCCGATTATTGCGCCCAGCAAACACGGCGTGCGTTTTGCCAGCGGTACGTTCAAACAGGGCCGAACTCTGATGCATGTGTCGCGAGGAGTTTCCGGTGACGATCCAATCCGTTTGAATTGTCCTCCTGAGTTGAACGTCATAGAAATTCGGGCGGGGAGAGGGGCGAGCGGATAGCTCGTAAAAAGCAAGGTTTCGAACCTGAATCCAGTGGATGTGGTTTGGTGGGTGGTCGGATTGGGGCGAGTTTTCCGATCAGACCAAGCTTGATTGAATCGTTTGCCACGGGGACTGGCGGATGCCGATTATTCTATTGCCGTTTCAATCCGCAGAGTTAATCGCCAGTAAGAACGGGAGCCTTTCGAATGAACACGTCAAATATCTTGTGGGATGACGAAGCACGCAATCGAACTATTGAATTACAAGTGCAATGGAAAGGCGAATCGGATATCAAAATTGAAGCCTTGAACCCGACCAGAGTCATTTTGCGAAACGACGATGGATCCAACCGGTCGATTGGCGTCCATACGGAAGCGGGACGGCGTCATCTGGCAAGCAAAGTCGATGTTGTGGCGGTAACAAACCAGTTGTCCGGGGCGACCACCAGTTCGATTCCTGTTTCCAACATTGGCTCGATCGTTGAAGGTATCAACGCTACACAAATGTAGTTAGAACCGATTCGCACATCAGCCGTTTTGGCGATAGCCACGGTTTTCGAATGTTCAACCGTAGCTATCAGAACCAGGTCTGGACGCGATACTAGCGGCTTCCGCTGCCGTTACCTTTTTGGCGGCGCTCTTGCTCTTCCAGTCGTTCGCGCAGGCGATTGAGTTCATCGCGCAAGTCGTCAAGTTCATCGTCGCCTTCATCACGCTGGCGAGTTCTGTTGCGTTCCTGGTTCCGATCACGATTGCCTGAGCGGTTGCTGAAACGAGGTCGCGAAGGTCCATCGGCGGCGAGCGGCCCATCACCTCGATTCCCCGCGCCACGATTGCCTGATCCGCGACTCGGAGCAGCCTCCCGATCCCGGCTTCTTTCGGAATCGCGCAGGCGTTGTTCTTCCATATCGATCTTTTCCTGCACGTCTTCGGCAAGCTCCGTTTCACCTGCGTCCAGCAACGCATCGAACGCGTCACGCAGATGGTTGAGTTTCGAGCTGCCATTACGTGCGCGATTGCCTCGATTGCCACCTGCTCTGACGTTTCCACTTGGGGCTCCGCCAATGATAGGACTGCCACGATCACCTGTGCCGCGGCGGCGGTTACTCTTCTGGCGTTCCCTGCGCTTTCGTTCTGCCTCCCAGTCGACTCCTCCCTCTGATCCACCAATCGTTGGATTTGGAACGCTGCGTCGCCGACCGGGCCGTCGCGGCTGGGCGCCACCGGCTGCTGGGCCTGCCTCGTCTTGAAGTTCTTTCAGACTGTCATTTAACTTTTGAAGTTCTTCGATGTTTTCAAAGGCGGCGTCAATTTCGTCACGCAATTGTTGGACGCGTTCGGTCTCTCCATCTTCCAAAGCGGTCTTCAGTTGACCTTCCAGCAGCGAAATAGTGCTTTGCTCTTCTTCGATCATCGATTTAACTTCCGCCAATCGAGTTTCAATTTCTTCGCCTTGTGCCCCTTGGGCAAATACATTGCCTGTGAATCCGAGTGCAAGAATCGAAAAGAAGAAGATTGGTAGGACGATTCGCATCATGTCTCCAGTGTTTGGTTGGAACCTGGTCTTTGGAAATCAGCTTTGAAAAACCAACGGTGAGTTTGTCCAACGGTCGGCTTATCTTTAGCGGGACGTTAAACGATCTACGTTTACTCATTATTCTGCAGAGTCGCCTGGCAAACAACTCGGAAATTTCGCGATTCGACGAGTTGTTGGGGAAAGAAACAGGAAAACAGATGGCAACGGGCAGAGTTTTACAGAATTGCAGGATTTGTAAAACAGCCATGGGCATGTGGACATCACACAGACGCGTACCAGAAACCGTCGGAAGGGAACCGTTTGGAATGCTTGGAGGCATAAAAAAAGCCGGACAACATGGTCCGGCTTGGTATGGTTTTCTTAGGTGCTTTTCCGTCTATCGATAGAATTCGATACCGACCGATGGACCGTGGAAGATGGCTGTCCCGTCTTCGAATGAATTGCCAGAGTTCGAATCGACCACTGAACTGAAAGAGGACTCGACTTCCAAAACTTCGAACAAACCCAGCCCTTCGTAACCGGCTCTCAGACGAACATTCGGAGTCAGTTTGTAGCGTGCCCAAATACCGAGCTCACCACTCCAGGCGAATTCCGTATCTGAGTCCGAACCAAATGCTCGCACGGCACTGTTGTTGACATGGACCAGGTCACCATCGGTAGAGTTGATGTAGCCACCCAGTTTGGCACCGACCGAGAAGGATAGTCGGTACCCGATGTCGTACTGGATTTCTCCACCGATTTGCAAACCGAACAAGTCGTTGGAAACGTCCAGGCGGTGAGTTCCAAATTCACCTGATGTGTTCGTTGTTGTCAGATCAAATTCGTCTTCGAAGCGGATGTATCGTGCACCGATGAACGCTTTTGCGACATCCGAACCCCACCATGTTCGATTGAGTTCACCCGAAAGCAACTTGGTGCGATGGAACTGTCTGGCGAAGTTTGCGTTGCGGAATGAAGTAAATGCGTCTGCTGGCAAATCGCCGGTAAGGGCATTGCCGACCAACCCACCGACCAGAGAGCCGCCTGGATCATTGGCTTGGCCGACGGCCAACAACGTGTCCAGTTGCATGTAACTGGCTTCGAATCCTCGCATTGAATCTCGTTTTCTTCCGTAGGTGATTCGACCGCCCCAGGAGTGATCAAAGTCATCGATAAACGGAATATTGCTGGCTCGGAAGACACCGTCATCACGCTCCCAATACAGGGCGTCAACAATTAAGTAGTTTCTGGCGTCGGCAATAAAGCCGCAACAATCAAACGTTGAGTCCAGGTTTCCGTAATCGACGCTGCCCATCGAGTCGTCGTAGGAATGGCCGCCGAAGTCTTCCACGATGCCGTTTGACGACGGATCGAAGTAGTTTCCGGTTGCCTGTGGCACGTGTTGGTGGTTCATCGGTCCGATGTCGTGGACTTGAGGAGCCGCCGGCAAGACGGAATGCTGAGGCAACGGTGGCATCACGGAATGTTGTGGCGTAGGAGGCAAGACCGAATGCTGAAGCGCGCCGGCTCCGTTCTGCGGCAAGATGCTTGTCACCGGCGGAGGAACCACCGAAGGAACAGGGACTGGAACGACGGGCACGGCGGGACTCAAGTCCTGCGGCATACCGTATCCAGTGTTTGCGATCTGATTCAGATTGTTTGCGTTCGACTGAACGAATTCTGCAATCTGTCTCTCTCCATCCGAAGGGAAGTTCGCTCCCTTTTGAATTTGGGTGCCAATGTTGGATGCCCCCTGCTGCTTCATCAATTCGTTGACGGAGACGACAGGAGGAGTTTCTCCGGTCGCATTCCCGGCATTCCCGCGAATGATGGGAGGCAGGGTTTGATGATTCCCGGTATTCTGGCCGCCCGAAACAACGGGTGCCAGATTGGAATCAGTCATCGGTTTCTGCAGTGGCACCAATTGCTGACCGAACAGCAAGGCTGAGCAACATGAAGATCCGACGAAGCAGGCTGAGGCCAGTGATCGAAGGAGTGTTTTTTTTGCGAACTTTTTCATTGGGTCACGTCGTTACAAATGAGTTGTGTGACACGTAAGCTGAACGCATTACGCAGACTTGTTCCTCAATATTGTCGGTCGTACCACAAGCGTAACTTTTACCGATTCTGAGGAATTTCCGATTCGTGCAGGTATTGACTCGTAGCAGGATTATCAATGTCAGCGAAAATGGACTGCCAGAATCGCGAAATGCTTGCAAAATGTCTCACAGAAAGTCCCATTAACACAGGCAAAGGGTCAGGTTTCCCCTTAATCTGTCCGAATTCGATTGGTAGAATAAAGGTCTGTCAGCGTGTTTGAAATGTGCTGGCAGTTTTTGTCGCATTTCATAGATTCCCTTCTTCGTAACCCACGCAAGAACATGAATTTCATAATCTTTCAGTTTCGCCGGTTTTTGACATTTCTGGCCGATGCATTCATCTTTCCGTTCCACAAGTTTCGTGAGCTATGGGCTGATCCAACCCGTGGTCGGTCGATGATCTTCGGGTTGCCAGCATTGTTGGTGGCTCTTTGCGGGACTGGGGCAATTATTGTTGCTCTGTTTTCTCATGACAGATTTTTGTCGAACTATGAAGTCGCTCTGAAAAAATCGGAGAGTAAGAAAGAGTGGAACGAAGCAATTGTGTATATGCAGAAAATCATGCAGTTGCGCCCCGATGATCCGCAAACCAAATGGGAATTGGCGCGAGTTCTGAACAAGGATGAGAGTGAGAATGCGGAAGGCAATCGGAGACGTGCGTTATCGATTCTCAATAAGCTATCTCCCGATAGCGAACCCGGCTTTCCAATGGCACATGTTTGGAGGGCCAACCAATACCTGAGTTTGCCATCGAACGTGATACCGCTGTCGATCAAAATGAGCAAGGCCGAGCAGCATCTGCAATTTGCTCTGGATACCGATCCAGACAACCAGGATGCGCGAATCGTATTAGCCGAACGGATTCTGATCCCACAAAAGAAATATCAGGAAGCGTTGGACGTCTACGAAGAATTGTTCGAACAATACCCCGCTTACTACATCAAGATCGCGGAATTACACGGTGCCTTGGGCAAACGCGACGCGGCCATCCCGGTTATCGAAGAAGCGATTCAGAAGTACCTGGCCTTGCTGGAGGATGATAGTGACAATCTGAATTACTTAAGACGTTTGGCGAGAGCTCATGCCATGATGGATAACCATGAAAAAGGTATCGAGATTTTGACCGAAGCTATGAATAGAATCGAGTCACCGAGCGACAAAAAGCAGCTGCGTATCGCAATCTCGCAAACCTACCTGTCAATGGGGATGAGATTCGCCAACGCAACGAGAGGGACGAGCGAGGCTGCCAAGGCTGCCCAGTCAGATTTCCTGGATATTGTCATCAAGGCTTATCATACGTATCCGGAGAATGAGGCGGCACAGATTTCCTTGACTCGCTACGGATTCTCCGAACTTGAAGATGCTCCCCGGGCATTGGAAGCCTATGACGCGAGGGACAACATTGAAGAAGCAACTGCGGCTGCTTTGCAGTACGCTGGTACATATGAGCTAGTCAAAGGTGACCGGTTGCTGGGAATACGGATGCTTGAGAAAGCGGTTCAAAAGAACCCTCGCAATCACGAATCGATGAACAACCTCGCGTTTTCAATCATGGATTCAGATTTACCACGTTCGTTACAGTTGGTGAACAAGGCGTTGGGCATCTTTCCTACCAAGGCAGAATACTACGATACTCGTGCCAACATTTTTATGCGTATGGAAAATTGGGAGTCGGCCACGAACGATTTCGAACAAGCGGTAAAACTGTGGCAAGCGCTCCTGAGGAACTCAGGAAAAGAACCACCAGTAAAGATTTACGAAGCGTTGGTGGAATGTTACCGCCAGCAAGGGATGATTAGCATGGCGGCTAGTTATCAAAACAAAGTCGACGAATTGCAGGCCAAGGAGGCGAGTGAAGTGCAAACGAACCCGAATAATTAAGGACCTGACGTGCCTCTATTTCGACGAGATAACAATGGTTTCGGAAGAGACTCCTCTTTCGGCAGTATTTTGACCGCACCGTTTCGCGCATTTTTCGGCTTCCTGTTTGGGTTTTTGGGTGGAAAAGATGACGGTCTTGGTCAACAAATTCCGCTGGGCAGGCGAATATTGCGCGGGATCATCAGAATTGTCCTTCTGCCTCTGTGGTTGACTTTTCAATTCTTGAAATTCATCGTTCTCAGCTGGACTACCACCCGCGATGGCAACATGGTTTTGGCGAGTGTGATTCCGTTGCTTGGAATCATGGCAGTCGGAGCAATTATGTTGGCTGCAAACTTTTTCGAGAACCGCCGGATTCTGACGCTCTATCAAGGAAGAGCACAGGAATGCCTGGAAGTTGAGGACTATGAAAATGCAGTTTTGTTTTCGCGTCGTGGCCAGAGTATTTCCAACTCGGACGCTCTGAAATTTTCCCATGCACTGGTGGTCAAAGAGACCGGGCTTGAGGAAAACGCTGCACACATCATTGGTGAAATGGCGCCCACGTATGAGGTGGGCTACTTACCGGCACACCTCTATTTGGCTGGGCTATTGATCAGGGCTACTGAAGACGATCCCGAATTTGACCAGAAATTGGCCGACGCTCGGCAGCATCTGGAAAGAGTGCTGGCTAAAGCTGCTGATACCAAAGATCCCAACTATCAATCGGCGGCTGGACTGTTGCCGAAGGTTGTTTTCCGGCAGGGAGATATCAAAGAAGCAATGGCGATGTATGCGAATATTTCACATGTTTCTCCTGATATTGTGCCTGAATTGGCCCGCTACTTGTTGGAAAATGGGGATGAAGCCGGCGCGGACTATCATATTGGCCGTGGGTTGGAAGCTTTGCGAAGAATCGCTTTGGTCAACCCGAATGTAAAAGATATCTGGATCCTCGTACGCGATATCCTGATGGTGAAGAAGGAATATTTCCGGGCGATCAATGAACTAAAACAGGGCATGACACTGGCTACTAAACCGGCCGTCAAGCGAGTCATCTTGAGAATGCAATCGGATGTGATGGTGGAATACTCCCGGAAATTTACCGATCTGGGGAAGCAGGGGGTGTTTCGCGAAAAATTGAAAAACGTTTGTCAAGCACTCTACACGTATCCCAAGAACGAAGATGCAATTGAGGAATTTGTGGCTCTGATTCTCTATCCGGAAAATCAACAAATTTCTGACTGGCTGGAAGTGGAAGCGCGG
Source organism: uncultured Pirellulaceae bacterium (assembly GCA_964588195.1). GTDB lineage: Bacteria > Planctomycetota > Planctomycetia > Pirellulales > Pirellulaceae > CAJQPP01. The sequence continues at coordinate 40,032 of CAZPOL010000039.1, forward strand.
GACCATGTGGCTCCATCCATCTATCACATCATCAATGGACTAAAAGATTCTGTCTTGGGCAAACCCGCCACAGGACGGCAACATTTCAAACTCGCCTTTCAAGGTGACAGTCGCGTGGCAGTCATTGTTAACGACCTGGCAATGGAACTTGCCAACAACCAGAATCAACCCGACGATGCTTTGAAGCTAATTGATGTCGCCATTGAAACCTGGGGTGCCGCCTCACTTAATCAGACTCGAGGAGTGATTTTGGAAAAGCTGGGACGCTACGAGGATGCGATCGCCGAACTGGACTATTCGATGCAACATCTGAGAAACTCTCCCGTAGCGTACGAATCCTTGGCCACTTGCTACAAAAATGTCGGTCGTGTCGCGGAAGCGCAAGAGTTGGAAACACGCGCAGAGGAATTACGTGAAGAAATTCTTGCTGAAAATATAAAATTCTGGCGTGAAGTGGCAGTCACCAAAGACGGGCAGTAGGTAAAGGTCAACAGGTTCAAGCGATCGTCAGCGTTTTGTCGATGACAGGATTGAACCTGTCGTTTAGCGTGTGTTATTGACGCACTTCATTTTGAAAGGGCATGAATCGGTCACATTGCGCTACAAGCCTTTGGCGAACTGTAGATTCATGTCATAATTTGCCAACACACTCCGTTGTCTGGCTTGCACGAACTGTGCGACTGTTGATTCTCCCGTTTTTTCAGCTCAACTTTACATGCAGTTGCCAAAGAAACAATTTTGGACCGTACTCTTATCGATCCTTGTCCTGCGACTAGTCGTTGGTTTCCACTTCTTTAGCGAAGGATGGACCAAAGTACAAAGCGGTACGTTCAGTAGCGCCGGATTTCTGAAGCAAGCCAAAGGTCCAATGGCTGGATTCTTCATCGGCTTGCTGAACGATCACGACGGCAGAATGAGACTGGGCGTTGAAGACTCAGGAGCTTCCATCGACCTGACAAAGACTTTTGCGATTTGGGAACACTATCTTCAGTCCGTGGACGACGAAGTCGGTTTTGATGAATCGCAACGCAAGCAAGCCCGGCTGGTAGTAGACGAATCGAAAAAACACCTGGACTATTACCTGACCAGCAATGAAGGTGAGATTCTGGCATGGCTGGCTGGCGAGCAGCGTTTGGCTGGATTCCAGCGAGATGGCGATTCGCGGTCCTCGAGTGTCAACCAGGTTCAATCGCTGAATGAACAGCTGGAAACAATCAAATACGACCGATCGAAGACGGTGGGGCCGTGGTTGAAGGAAGTTGAAACGACTTGGGACGAGCTAGAGGCCCGTATCAATCGCATCGCTGGTACAGAGTCTGCTGAGAACTTCATTCGGTTGTCACGACCGTTTGATGAGCCCTGGTCAACACAAAATATTATTGACCGTTGCCTGCCCTGGTTCGACGTGGTCGTCGGCGTGCTGTTAGTGCTTGGATTGTTTTCCAGGCTGGCGGCGATGGCGGGAATCGGTTTGTTGTTGGGGGTCGTTGCGACGCAACCATTTTGGGCATTGGCCGCAACGAATACGTTTTACCAATGGATAGAGATCGCCGCGCTGTTGGTGATTTTCGCAACCGCCGCCGGACGATTTGGCGGACTGGATTACTTTTTGACTCGCCGCAACGCGGGTCCCGTTAACGAGGCTTGATTGGCAATGGATCTTACTCCCGAACAACGTGAAGTCGGACGCGACAATTACTACTCGGCCGTTACGGCGATGGATCAAATGCGTCGCCGTGACTTTCTGAAGGCAACGATCGCCGGCGGAACGGCCGCAGCGGGCCTCGGTGCGATGTATTTTGGATACCAACGTCCGAACAAGCCGGTTCGGATTGCGGTGATCGGTACTGGTGATGAAGGCAATGTCCTGATTGGTGGGCTGAATCCCGATTACGTCGAAGTCGGCGCGATCTGTGATATTCGGCCCTCCAGCATTCACCGCGCCTTTCATGGCGACTGGGCCACGCCCAATGCACTGGCGGCGCGACCCGGTTTGATGCAGATGTATGGCTGGAAAACAGAGGACGAAGCCCGCAAGCACGTACAGGTGGTGTCGGACTATCGCGACGTAATGCGTGATCCGTCGATCGAGGGTGTGATCATCGGGTTGCCGTTGCATCTGCACGCCGAGGTAACGATTGCGGCGCTGGCGGCTGGCAAACACGTTCTGGTCGAAAAACTGATGGCCCACAACGTGGCTCAATGCAAGTTAATGGGGCGTGTCGCCGATCAGCAGCGGTTGCATTTGTCGATTGGGCACCAACGGCACTACAACATTCTCTACGACAACGCCGTCAACTTGATCGAGTGGGGTTTGCTGGGCGAGATCCACCACATCCGGGCACAGTGGCATCGCAACAATCTGCCCGGTTCCGACTCATGGGCATTGCCGATTCCCGGTGGCGAATTTACGTCCGACGGTTCTCGCGTCGACAAGATTCGTGACCAACTTGAATCGATGCAAAAACAACTGGCTAAAGCCGATCCGACAAAGTCTAAGATTCTTCGCCATAAGATCGCTCAGTGGGCTCGGTGGGACGAAGACAAAGCGGTCAATGCACTGCGACACGGTTACCTGGACGACGAGTCTGTTTATCCTGACGGTCGAGTGCGAAG
>CAZPOL010000040.1:0-39141 GCA_964588195.1 uncultured Pirellulaceae bacterium
TGCAACAGATGGGTCTGAACACTTTGAAAAGTGATACTCATATTGTCCCGGTTGTGCTGGGCGATGATCAACGAGTACTCGATGTGGCTTCGGGGTTGTTGGCAGACGGTTTTATGGTGGGTGCCATTCGACCGCCAACCGTGCCCGCTGAATCGGCGCGGTTACGGATATCGCTTTCGGCAGCACATCACGAGGCCCAGTTGCAGGGGTTGCTGCGGAGCCTGCAAAAAAATCTGAAGATCGGAGCGGCCGGATGAGGATTCTATGTGTTCACGGCTGGGCTTTTGGGCCTGCGATGTGGCAAGCGATGAATGGGCGGTTGGTCGGATTGATGGACGACGATGCTTTGGAAATTGAATGCGCTGACCTGGGGTTTTACGGCGAGTCGCATTTGCCTTCCGGGCATTTCGATTTGGCGATCGGCCACTCGTTCGGATTGCTGTGGTTGCTGGATAGTGGTCTGGCAAAGTTCGATCGGCTGGTCGCCGTGAACGGATTTACCCGCTTTGCGGCGACGGAGGATTTTCAATGTGGGTGGCCGCATCGCATCATCCAGCGGATGCGAAAGGGGCTGGCGTCATCGGCTGATGCAGTAATTGCGGAATTTCTCAAAAATTCGGGGCACGATCAGGACGCGGTAGCCAGCGTATCGGGTGGGCAACCGGATGTGGAACGCCTGGATTGGGCGTTGGAAGCCTTGATAAACAACGACGGTCGAGAACAATGGGACAAATTCGGCGGGCCGCGAAGAGTTATCGCGGCGACCAAGGACAACATCGTCACGACCGAACATACCAATCAATGCTTCTCCGGCGGTGACATTCAGTGGCTCAAGTCGGATTGTCACTGTCTACCAGTTAAGTTTCCCGAAATATGTGCAGCATTGATTCGCGAATTAATGGAAGTGAGTTGAGCGACGATCCGGCGTCCCGTGAATTGTCCGACATCGACTGGCAATGGAAACGGCAAGTCGCCCATTCATTCGAGGCCGCTGCTGAGTCGTACGAACAGCACTCGCATGTCCAACGCCAGGCGGCAGATTCACTTTTCAAACTGGTGTCGGAATCCGTTGTTCCCGACTCGATCGATACAGCGTTGGAGATTGGCTGCGGTACTGGATATCTGACACGTTTGATGTTGCCGCAATATAAGGAATCCAATTGGACGGTGACCGATGTGTCGCCAAAGATGCTGGAGCTTTGCCGATCGCATCTCGACCAGCAATCAGGCAACGAGTCTCAAATTTCGTTCGCTGAACTGGATGGCGAATTCCCGGACCTCTCGTTGGCCCACGATGCTGAGTTCGATCTGATTTGTTCGAACCTGGCCTTTCAGTGGTTTGTCGATCTGGACTCGGCGATCAGTCGGATACTGAACCGTGTGCGAGCCGGCGGCTGGTTGTTTTTTACGACGTTAGCCACGGACAATTTCTCGCAAGTGATCAAGGCATATCCCTGTCTGGCGGGTCGCATCAACCAGCCGATTTCAGTGACGAGTACTTGCGACAAGCTGTCTGACGATTTCGAATTTATGACGAGTCTGCTCAAGGTCGAATCATCGTTCGACGATTTGTCGGCGTTCCTGAATTCTCTGAAGGCGATTGGTGCCGGAGTCTCGCGTTACGCCGGTTCGCGCGAGCCATCATCAAGTGACTCCGAGTTGCGAAAGGCGATTCGACGTTCCAAATTGGCGAACGAACCAGTGGTTGCCGACTATCAAATCCGGCTGGTTGCGATTCGTAAAATCGGTTCCGCTGACGGCATCGGGAGAGGCGGTTAAGTGAAGAACTCGACAAAGACTGATGCCTGGTCACCCGAAAAGATTTTGGCCAGTGACCGGCGCCATGTTTGGCATCCCTTTACACACACTGCGACCGCCGATGATCCGCTTGTGATCGAATCCGCGGCAGGGGCTGTATTGCATACGGCGGACGGCCGGGAGATCCTGGATTGCATCTCGTCGTGGTGGGTGAATCTGTTCGGCCACGCTCACCCGGTGGTTGCCAAAGCGGTCGCCGATCAAGCCGCGAAACTGGAACATGTTTTGTTCGCTGGTTTTACTCATCAACCAGCCGTGCAGCTCTCCAAAAGTTTGACGAGCCTGTTGCCGCACGATTTGAACCGCGTCTTTTTTTCGGACAATGGTTCGACATCGGTCGAAGTCGCGATCAAGATCGCCGCTCAGTACTGGCAGAACGTCGGGCAGACGGGCCGTCACCGCATCATTGCTTTTGACGGTGGATATCATGGCGATACAGTTGGAGCGATGTCGGCCGGGGTGGGAAGCGGCTTCTTTGATACCTGGAAACGATGGTTAATCCAAACCGACTTGATCCCTTTCCCTGAAACCTGGCAAGACGACGATCAGGTGGAAGAAAAAGAAAATTTGGCGCTGGCGACTCTGGATCAGTTTTTGGATCAGCACGCCAACGAAGTGGTGGCGATGATCGTCGAGCCGTTGGTTCAGGGTGCTTCCGGAATGCGGATGTGCCGCCCACAGTTTTTGAAACAGGTTTTGCAACGGCTGCAACAACACGAGATCCTGATGATCTTTGACGAGGTGATGACCGGATTTGGACGCACTGGACACGAATTTGTTTGCCGCCATCAGGATTTGTCAGCGACGCCACCGGACCTGGTCTGCTTGTCCAAAGGCTTGACCGCCGGGTTTTTGCCGATGGGTGTAACCGTTGCCAGCGACCGGATTTACGAGTCCTTTCAAGGCGATTCGCCACAAGCGATGTTTTGTCATGGGCATTCCTACACGGCAAATCCGCTGGGTTGCGCGGCAGCATTGGCCAGCCTGGACCTGTTGCAAATGCCAGAAACCAAAGATAATTGGAAACGGATCGAAGAATCGCATCGGGCTGGCCTGGAATCAGTCGCCACAATACCGAACGCTATTCGACCGAGGTGTATGGGAACGATTGCGGCGATCAACGTCGCATCAGCAGATGCCGGCTATCACAGCAACGTTTCCAAACAATTGAAATCATGGTTTCGGGAAGAGAACGAATTGATCAACGGCGTGTTGATTCGCCCTTTGGGCAACGTTGTCTACCTGATGCCGCCTTACTGCATGACGAACGAACAACTTACGACCGCCTGGCAAGCTGTTGCCACGGCGATTCAACAACTATCGGAAAATCAATGAGCATTATTTCAGAACCTGCCAGCAATGTTTCAGAGTCCATTCGCAATGACTGGAATCGTGACGAGGTTCAACGACTGTTTGACCTGCCTCTGATGGACCTGGTCTTTCAGGCGCAAACGGTACATCGTCAGCACTTCGATCCGAACCAGATTCAACTGTCAACGTTGTTGAATATCAAGCAAGGTGGCTGTAGCGAGGATTGCAAGTACTGTTCCCAATCGGCTCGCTACCAAACGGGCGTCGACAATGAAAAACTGATGCCGAAGGATCGCGTCATGGAATTCGCTCGACAAGCCAAAGCGAACGGCGCAGGCCGATTTTGCATGGGAGCTGCCTGGAGAAATCTGAAGGATCGAAACCTGGATGATCTGGTCGAGATCATCCAGGCGATCAAGGATCTGGGCATGGAAACCTGCATGACACTGGGAATGTTAACCGAGCAGCAGGCCACACAACTTTCCGAAGCTGGTCTGGATTATTACAACCACAACATCGATACGTCGCGCGAGTACTACCCGGAAGTCGTGACGACTCGCTCCTTTGACGATCGTCTGGAAACGTTGCAACATGTGCGGTCGGCTGGGATGAATGTCTGCAGCGGCGGAATCATCGGGATGGGTGAACAACGCACTGACCGAGCGGCGATGTTGCATACTCTGGCCACCCTGCCGACTCACCCCGGTTCCGTCCCGATCAACATGTTGGTACCAATCGAGGGCACGCCTATGGGCGATCGGGAACAGATTGATCCGCTGGAACTGGTTCGCACGATCGCCGTGGCCAGAATTTTGATGCCTGCCTCTTACGTGCGATTGTCAGCCGGTCGTCGTACGATCGGAGAAACAGGGCAGGCACTTTGTTTTCTGGCGGGCGCCAACTCGATTTTCTATGGTGACAAACTGTTGACGACGCCGAATCCGGATGAAAACTCTGACATGGCCTTGCTGATGAAACTGGGCATGACGACAACTGGTGAGGTGGAAGTGACGAATCACGAGTCAGCAGACTCGTCGGCCGCTTGCTCGTCACAAGGCGGCTGTGGCTGCGGCTAGACGTTCAGATTCGAAAGTTACGACTGCTCCGCTTCCGACCAAAACGCTTGCATTCATTTGCCGAATGAGTTGCGGCAGCCCGCTGTACGGAGTAACGCCGGCACAGTCCTGACGATATGTGCCAATCCGACCTGTCGGAATATTTTGCCAGCTGACGTTTGGTTGTTTCGGGGAAAACCCTTGTGATACAGGCGTCAGGTTCTTTTGCGATATGGCAAGGTTTGCCGGGCGAGCCCATTGTTCCGATTTGGCACGTCGTGTCGTACGGCTCAATCCGCTACGAATTGATTTGCCGGATGCACGGCATTTGTCAACGGCAACCGGCTCTATCTTTTTTCACGAACCCCGTTCGAATGGATACCGATTCAGAAAGTGACACGATGTTCTCACCTAGGACGATAACTATTTCGCTTATCTTAGAAATCACTGAATGGATTTGGGCGGCACTTACCTATGAAAACAAAACTATCCCTGTTCGCGTTTACCACAATGATGCTCGGCGTACTTGCCATGCCCGGGCTGTTAAACGCTTCAATATTGATTGACAGCTTTACGGCCGGCAACACTCTTTCGCAATTCGGTGCGGGCGGTAACTCGCAAACAACGATCTCCCGCACGATTCTTGGCAACGAACGAAGAGACAGCATCAATGTTCGGCAGCAAAATGGCGACGAATTCTTTGGAATTCTCGGGTTTGGCGGAGAGTTGTCGGTTGGCCAAGGTGCAAATGACACCGTCTTCGGATCAGTTAGCTACAGCAACTTTCGACGATTTGATTTGACACAAGCCGGAGCCAACGATCATTTCGTGCTGAATTTTCAAGCCAATGACCTTGATATTGGTTTGTCCGATGTACTGAGATTGGTAGTACATTCCAACGGTCAAGTCCGTGAGATAGATGTCGACATTCCCGCATCCAGCAGCTTGCCGAGTACTGTCCAAGTCGGTTTCGATGAATTTGCCAGGATCGATTTCTCTGAAGTTGATGAAATTGAACTGGCATTTGATTTCGCCAAATTCGCAGGACGTGACTTCGTGATCAGCTCCTTTGGTGTTGCTGGTGGACTGGGCAGTGACGCTGCGATTCCAGAGCCCGCATCGGCGGTCTTCGCCATAGCATTGGGTGGTTTGGTGGCCATGCGACGTCGACGTAGCTAGACTCTGGTCGCTGTAGCTTCAGTCAGCTGAAGCCAACGAAATTCATTGAAAGCCGACGAACGATTCGTCGGCTTTTTTTACGCGCGCTGGGTAAAACCCGGCACAGTTTCGCACCATTCTTTTGGCGGTCGAAGACAGTTTTTGTACGAACTGCTTTGCGCCGATCAAAGACTGTTTGTCAGTGCTGGTTGTTCACTTTCAAAGGCAAATTGAGTGACCAAATTCGACGATGACGGAATGGTGATTGATGTGATTGAGTCCGAATGGAGCACCGAATTTTCGACAAGCAGTATCACGAAAACGCTGTCTGCTAGTGCTTTGAAATTTTTTCAAAGTTGATCTTGTTCCGTTTTTTGAATTCTCATATTACTTCGCCTGTCTAATCAACGGCCCAGTTTTTTTTGAGAAGCAGGAAATGAAGCTCACATCGATTTTCGCAGTCTTGTTTGCAGCGATGATGTTCCCAGTAGACATCAATGCAAGTATCACCATTGACGATTACTCCGCAGGAACCACACTTACGCAATTTGGTGCTGGTACTGCAGGACAGACAACAACGTCTTCGACCATTCTGGGTGGTCAACGACAAGAGACATTGACGGTCACGCCACAGGGCGGCAACGAGTTTTTCGGCACCATCGGCTTTAGTGGCGAAATGGACGTTGCTCAGGGTTCGCAGGACCAAATTAATGGCGGCGTAGTCTACAACAGTTTTGGAACAATTGATTTTACTGACGGTGGAGTGAACGACGCGTTCGAACTTGGCTTCCTGAGCAGTGATATCAACGCTCCTTTGACAAATGTGGTCAGTTTGGAAGTTTCGTCGGGCGGAACATCGTTCAGCCAATTTGTAACGGTTCCAGCAAACTCAACTCTCCCACAAAATGTTTTTGTCGACTTTGCCACCTTCGCCGCTGCTGGTGTCGACTTGACAGCAGTTGATTCGATCGCCTTGAACTTTGACTTTGCAGGCAATCCTGGTCGTGACTTCGAGATCGGTTTGTTCTCGGCAACCAGCAGTGCAGTGCCTGAGCCAACCGGAGCGTTGTTAGCTATCGGAATGTTGGCATTGGTCTATCGCCGCAAACGCTAAACTTGGGGAATGCGATAACAATTCGCTTCGATTGAAGCGATCATATGTTTCCCAATCAAAGGGCCGCCTGACAAAGGTGGCCCTTTTTTTGTCGGTGAACAGAGATCAATTCTTCGTGACGGGATCCAGAGAATGAATCGTGTTGTGGACGACGCGCTCCACCTGGCGTCCATCGGGCGTTTCAATCGAACATTTGATCTCCATGCTACGAACGGTTTCCAGATCAGGGACCGTTAAAACCAGCGTCTTTTGGTCATCACTGATTTCGGCACTTGCAATCGGTAATTCTTTTTCATCGTAGTGCTCTGATCCGTAGTTGGATGAGCGACGAATATCCCAGGTCTGAATGACATAACGGTCCAGTTCAATTGCCGACGGCTGCAGGGTATCCGAGAAAGTGATCGAGATTTGACCGTTGCGGGCCTGAATTTTGGTCGGTAACCATGCTGGTTTTCCCTGATGCCTAATTCGATATAGCCCGCCAGGTTTTTGCTGGTTCCCTGCCCAGGCATACATGCCACATCCGTAAAGAGCTCCGTCCGAATGAAATCTGCCTCGCATAATTCCGGTTGGAAACAATGGAATCGGCAGAGAACACATTCCACCTTGCAACTGCGAACGGCCATCCAGATCGACTGTTTCATGTGGCACGACAAACACCTGGCCCATGCCGTACGACATATTTAAAAGTGTTCCGCCCAATGAGCCCCATTGATCTTTGGGAACCCACAACAGCTCACCGGGTGACCGATCGAAACGATTGGTGATCCAGCAGAGCGGTTGTTCCATTGCGTCATCGGAGTCGTCTTGAACATCGTGGTATCCCATCATGTTGCCGTAGAAGCCGCCATCGCCACGCACCCAGTTGATGCGATTCTTGGGTGTCCAGTGACCTTCCTGGTCAGTCACGAAGAATGTTCCGTCGGGATTCAGGCAGACTCCATTGGCGGCGCGGAACCCGTTGCCAAGAATACTGGTGCTGGCTCCATCCTTTGAAACTTTCAATAGCGTGCCATGATGAGGAACCAGTGCGGGTAAGGCATGCCGTGCCGACTTGGCGTAGTAGAAATTACCCTCGTCGTCAGATTGCAGGCCCATCGCAAATTCGTGAAAGTGCTCAGTGACTTGATGATCCGAGTTGAACGCTCGATAGAAATCGATATTGCCGTCGTTATTCAGGTCTTCCAGGACCGCTAACTGGTCGCGGCATGTAATAAACAGCTTCCCATCGACGATTCGTATTCCCAATGGTTGAAATAACCCGTTGGCAATGCGTCGCCATTGCAATGATTCGCCGTCTGCAAAACCGGTCAGCTTCCAAATGCTGCCATCCCACGCGCAAACGAACGCCGTTCGTTCATCAAGAAAATCGATCCCGGTCAACCGCATGCGGCATGACCAGGGGTTTTCCTCGGGGTGGTTCAAGTAATCGACGGCAAATGCAGTGGACTCCGTTTGCGGCATCGTCTCGATTTTCGAATGCAGTGTTTCAGGGTAGAGAGCGGGTCCGCCCCGTGTCAGAGTGGCCAGGTTCAATTTTGCCGAATCCGAAATCACTGAGCTGGCTTGTGTCAAAATTGCGGCGTTCGTATTTGCGTTCTCGTGAGAGGTTAAGGCGATCGCAAATTGAATTGGCTTTTCACCAGCCGGAATTCGCAAGCAAAGAGAATCTTCGATGACTTCCCAGCGATAATCGTAGATGCCCTGAACCGCTGCCCAAAGATTCTGCGGATTCGTGCCGGGTGTCGCCGATTCGGAAACCCAGGTCGCGTGGTTCTTACTGGCGGAACGATCAACGACAAGCCCGTTGTTATCCTGGTTGTCGTTCCGGTTGTCACTAAAGTTCCAGTGAGCGACAAAACCATCAGCGGGTTCTTCAAGATTTAAAGCTGAAATCTGATCGTTACTGAAAGCCCGGTCAAAGACGATGATGCTTGAAATGTCGCCAGTGAAGCGAGAGTTCTCCGGAAAGTCGTCTGCCGTGTGACCAATTCGAACTTGCGGTTCGTCGTAATCCTTGCCGACACTAAGTGTTCCTTGCTCGTCCATACGGCCGTCGATGTAGAGCCGAACAGATTCGTTGTCCGGCTCCCAAACCAGAGCCACGGTATGCCACTGGCCATCGTCCACCGATGATTCGGAAGTCACATCGCCGACCCAGCCAATATCAAAGACCAATCGCCCGTCGCGGATGAACAAACTGGTTCCACCCGGCACCCAGTCAGCGCCACGATTCGTTTGACAGAGTATTGTTCCGTCTTCTTCGGTCCGGATTCGGGCGACGAGCGTCAGGTCGTTCTTCCAGTCAAATGTTTTGGCGGCAACCAAAAATTGAGAGCCATCGAATTTTCGTGCTTGCGGACTGGCTTCAGCATTTGATGTTTCAAAAATTGCGGGCCCGGTTTGACTGGCAGATTCAACGGGATTCAAACCCTGCACAGAAGCGACCTTGATAGTGAGTGGTTTGTCCCGAGCTGCAATGTTCAAATTTCGGAAGAAGACCGGATGTTGTGCAACGGCCTTCATTGAAGGAGATTCGAGAATTGCAGTGTCGCCGACGGTGTAGTTCAGCACGACTCGATCACCGAATTGGTAGAGACCTCGATACTTCAGCCAATCTTTTGGCAGCGGGCCGTATCGTTTGTCGTCGTTTCCAATGATTCGCGGATCGTCATCGAAAGAGTCGTTGGCGGGGTTCGCCCAGCCGGGTCGATGATCATTGGAGGCATGGATCTGACCGACGATCTGCGGGTGTACATTGTGCCTGTCATTAAAGTGAATGCCGTTGTAATCGATGAACCGTTCCGCTTGAGTCTCGCGATCAGACCACGCAGCCGCCATTCTCATTGTGTCATGTTCGTACAGCATCCAGTGACTGCCCTGCGTTACACCACCTGGTCCAGAGTCCAGTCGCACAGCGATTCCCTTGTAAGCAATGTTGGTGCCGCCGTTTCCAACTTCGTAGGTGTTGATTAGAAAATTCCCGTAGTCCATATCTGCCCACGGCGTTTTTTTGACTGGATCGGGTCCCAGTTCTTTGCCTTTGGGCAAGTTGGCCAGGTAGTCATCGGAAAGTGGAAAGTACTCTGCCTGGTTTTGTTTCAGGAACGTTTCGCGGATGTAATGAATAACTTCGTATTTCTGTTTTGGCACCATCCAGCGTTGAGCCACCATTAACCCGTACCCATGGGTCATCGTGTTGTACATCGACAAAGGGTCGTTCCCGTTTTTGAACTTGCCCTCCGCGAAGCGCAGAGCCGACGGCATCGTCCCTTCCTGGTCTTCCGTACCGTGGCATCGCGCGCAATACCGTTGGTAGATGGCCGCACCATTTTGCAAACTGGAATCATCCAGCGAATTGATCAGAGCCTGGTGATCAATTTTTGATTCATAGGCGGGCAATGGGGTGACGGCAAAGAAGGATGCCGGCGGACGTAATTTCAGCGCTGCCTGTTTCCCGCCTTTCTTGATTTCGATCAAGTAACGTACCAGGTCGTAGAACGATTGTTCATCGCTTAGCGCGCCAACCAGCCCTTTGGGCATCGCGGAAACCTTGTTCTTCACACGTTGTTCAACATCGTCAACAGGAATGCGATAGACTTTGCCATCCTGACCGGGATCGAGCATGACGATCTCGTTTGTTTTCGAATTCTCTTCGCGAATCAGTCCGGTGATTTGTTTTCCATCGACCGTAAGAATCGATTCCGATTGGAAGCTCTCAGTGATTTCTTTGGAAGGGTCGAGCAACGACTCAATCAAGAAATTGGTGGTCGCGTCGTTGTTCAGTTCGGCAATGGCGGGTCCCAGGCGTTGCCAGGATTCGTCAGACGTGGACGGTTCATGACACCGGACGCAAGTGAGTTCCGGGTTGTGATACAGCAAGGCACCCCGTGCCGCATCGCCGCGCTGTTCTACCAACTCGATCAATTTGGCCCGGTCTTGTTGGCGAAGCCGTTGTTCCAGCGACTCAGTCTGCTGTGGCGCAGCTGCAAACCCAGGGGTGCTGGCCAACAGAAACAACAGAGAAAGAGGCAAAGCAGGTGCAACGAAAATTCGAATCATGACGTGACTACTCGTGGATTATGTCGTAGCTGGGTAAGTTCGCAGCCTATTCAATCATAGTCAATTTTCCGCCGGCCATTTTTGCCGTAAAAAAAAGAGCGTCTCGACCAGGTCGAGACGCTCTTTGCGCTAACGTTTGTTGGATCAGCTTGGCCTGAAGACCGTTGCTTAGAAGTCAGATCGATCGCGATTTCCGCCTCGGCGACCTCCACGCCCGCGAGGCATGGCGTCTTCTGGAAGTTCGAATTTATCGCCCTTCATCTCTTCCAGCTTTTTCGATTGATCATCTGTCAGTAGAGCCATGGTGTCCTTGGTAAGCTCTTCGGTCATTTCCTTCAGCTTGTCCTGCATGTCTTCTGGATCTGTTGAGTCACGCAAGTCACGCATTTCTTCTCGCATTTCGTCCTGAAGTTCCTGCATTTCGGAAGTTTGCTCTTCAGTGATTTCCAGAGCTTTCATGACCATTGGGTCACGCAATGCGGTAGCGCCCAATACCTGAATGTAAATCTCTTCCAGGCGAGTCATTTGATGAGGCAACAGTACTTCTTTTAGTGCATCGATCTCTTCTTGCGCTTGTTCGGCAGTCTGTTGACCACGTCCGCCACGTTCTCCGCCGCCACCGCGACCGCCGCGACCACCACGTTCTCCGCCGCCACCTCGACCACCACGTTCTCCTCTTTCACCACCACCGCGCTTACCACGGTCTCCGCCACGCTCGCCGCGTTCTCCACCACCACGCTTGCCGCGTTCTCCGCCTCTTTCACCGCCACCGCGACGTCCACGATTGGCGCCGGGTAGCTCAGACAGCGAGGTCTTTTGTTCGTCGGAGATTTCCAGTTCTTCCTGAACTTGATCGACCATGATCAGAGCGGTTCGGGAAACTCCACGTCCACCACCACGGCGACCTTGAGCTTCGGCGATCGACTCAAAGCAAAACAGAAAAACAACGAGCAACGAAAATACAAATTTCAGTTTCATGGGGGTTCTCACTTCACAATATTCGGGATATCAGTTTTTCAAATCGCAATTGGCAATTGGCAATTAGTAATTGGCAGCAAGTCGGATCTGAGTCAGAACAACGATAAAGGCTGCCAGTACACGAACAATGGGTCTCCTAACTGCTCCGCACCTACCTACGTTAATCGATGGTTTGGCCGGGGAAGGGAAATTTATTGTCCAATGGCTAAACACGAGAAACCAGTGGATCGAGGACCGAATACGTCCAATTTTTTGCCGATTCTCGCACAGTTTGCAGCTGAGGTTTCCAAAACCCGGCGAATTCACACAATAAGGGTCAGTGAGATCATCGAAAAAGATCAGTCCAGCAAGAATTCAAGGAAACCAACAGAGTGGCCAATACCGAAAAACCGTGGGCTGAGCCCATGTCTGACAAGCGTTTTGATTTGATGCGGAAAATCCTTGCGGCCCCCAGCCCGATCGGTTTGGAAGCCTCGATGACCCGCGGCGTGTTGGAACCCTATATGAATACGTTCATGCCGGATTCCTGGAAGGTCCACACGTTTAAAGGTAATGCCGGGATCGTTCTTGATACGGCTCCGGACAACAAGGATGCCTTTTCGGTGATGGTCATCGGGCATGCTGACAAGATTCGTATGCAGGTTCGCAGCATCGGTGACGATGGAAAGATCTGGGTTAACAGTGATTCGATGTTGCCGACAGTTCTTGTTGGCCACAAGGTCAAGTTGTTTTCCGAGGATCCGGATAACCCGGGTACGTGGCGAGTGATTCGAGGCGGCACGATCGAGGCTGTTGGCGCGATTCACTTCGCAGACGCCAAGCTGCGCAGCGGCGACAAAGGTATCAAGACAGAGATGATTTACCTGGAACTGCAAATTCATGGCAAGGACAAGAAGAAGCAAGTCGAGGCCCTGGGAATCCGTCCCGGCGATCCACTGATCTATGACCGTGAGATTGAACGAGGCTTTTCACCCGACACTTTTTCAGGAGCTTACCTGGACAATGGGCTGGGGTGTTTTGTGACTGCGGAAATTGGTCGCTTGATCGCCGAAGCAGGTGGCTTGAAAAATGTTCGATACCTGGGAGCGATGGCGACGCACGAAGAGATTGGCCGGTTTGGCAGCCGTGTGTTGACCGATCAATTCGAACCGGACGTGACGATCGCCGTCGACGTGGCTCATGATTTTGTGGCGGCACCCGGGATCGGTGATCGACGTTACGAGCCCGTTGAAATGGGAAAGGGCTATACGCTAACGCACGGCGCCATCACCAGTGCAGCACTCAATTCAATGATCACCAATGTTTCCGTCGACAAGGAAATTCCTGTGCAGCACGAGCTGGCCGGACGTGATACGGGGACTGATGCGATGGCTGCGTTTTTCTCTTGCATTGATTCCGCGGCGACTTCGATCGGATTCCCGATTCGTAACATGCATACGATTTCGGAAACCGGGCACACGGGTGACGTCGACGCAGCGATTCATGCCATTTATGAAACCGTCAAGCACATGGACGAATTGCATGATGGTGCTGGGATCTCGGGTGACGACCTTCGCAACAGCCATCCTCGATTGGACGAGTCGGCAGAGCTAACCCATCGACCGGCACCGGAAAAAGAGTAGTGCCGTCTGATTTGTTGCTGGAAACCTCGCGCATTATTTGCTTCTGAAAAATTCCTGTGATAGGTTCGAAAGCATCATCAGGAGGGGGTTGAGAGGGCATGAGTTTGGAATTGCGCAGCGACGAATCGATCGAAGAAGAATATTACAAGGTTAACGTTCCAAAGTTCTCGATCGGAGAACTCTGGCGAGCTAATCGTAAAGTGTTGGCATTCGTGTTCTTGTTGTACATGAAGCTGATGCGGATCAATCCGGCGCCTCATTTCGGGATTGGACTGAAAGATGAATTGGCGACCTTGGCCGATCTGCCCGAAGACGCGGAACGGGCGCTCACGCCATTGATCGAACAGTGCCGCCAGCTGGGATTCGTCGATGGCTACGTCTCGCGCGAGATCAGTCTGGGAAAACGTGAAGCGTGGACCGTTTGCATGGTGGCGGGTGACCGCCAAACGATCGCAATGCTGGCGCATGTTGTTAACTGGGATGGGTTGGTCAAGAACGAGCATTTGGTACCGCTGTGGATGAGTGAGATTTCCAATGGTTCGATTGTTCAAACGACCAATTTCGAGCAATACTTCAAGCTACGCCATCCATTGGACCAGCTGGTCGTAAAAACTGATGACTTCGCGGTCGCCTACCAAAAGCACCGCGATCGAATGACGAGTGCCGGATCGCCCCGATTGATTACCGATGTTCGTTCGACCGCTGAACACTGTTCCGACGTAATTGTCCGGCAACTGATCGAACGGCAAGCGTTGGTGCCGCTGACGGAGCAAGAGCGGCAGACGATTGAAGGACTCGACGCCAGCATCGGTTTGACCTCGACAGCCGCGGCCGACGCATCGGAATCAACTTTGCCCGATGGCGATTTAGAAGATGATGATTCGATCGCAATCACTGATCAGCAAACGGTGTCGGACGAAACGCCCGCGATTCATCCGGAAGACGCTCAGGTCCTTCGTCAAATTCAGGTTCAGCAGAATCAAACGACCAGTTGGGTTACGAAGTTCGCATTGCTGGCCATTTCACTGGGGGCCTTCGTAGGACTTGGCGTGTTGGCCTGGGACATGGAGCTGTTGTTGTTGCTGATTCCCGTGCTGTTTTTTCACGAGCTGGGTCACTACGTGGCGATGCGGGTATTGAAGTATCGCAACGTGAAGATGTTTTTTCTTCCGTTGTTGGGAGCGGCTGTGCATGGTCGCAGTTACAACGCGCCGGGCTGGCAACGCGCGGTGGTCGCTTTAGCGGGCCCTATCCCCGGCATTCTTGTCGCCTGCGTTTTGGGCCTGAGTATTCCGATGGATCAGTTTTGGTTGAAGGTCGTGTTGCTGACGTTGTTCCTGAACGCGTTGAACCTGTTGCCCTTCTTGCCTCTGGATGGCGGTTGGGTCGTTCAGTCCACGCTGTTTGCAAGGAACGTGTATCTGGACTTTATCTTTCGCGTGGTCGCAACCGCGGTGTTGGCGGTCGCCGGCCTGATGATTGGCGACGGAATCCTGATTTTCATTGGCGTCTTTATGGCCATCGGATTACCGATGGCCTGGCGGATGTGCAGAATGACTGCCGGAATGAAACGTGACGGTTGGAAACCTGCTCCGAACGACAAAAACGAATTGTGTCCCGACACGCTACATGAGATCGTCAAACGTCTACGAACAAAAACGACCGCCCCAGCCGAGCAACGTGGCAACACGGCGTTAGGCATCTACGAATCACTGGCTTCGAAACCGCCCGGCTTTTTCCTGTCCTGCTTGCTGTTGGCCGTCCACGCCATTGCGTTGTTTGGTAGTGTCGCATTTGGTTTTTGGATTTTGTCGGAAGCCCGGGGGAGAGTCGGGGCAGACGACCCGTCAGTTCCGCCTCCAACAATTCCAGTCAGCGCGGTTCAGATCGAAGACGCAATTGTCCCACCGGCAGTTCGACCAAATTTGTCGGGCTCGTTGTGTATCCATTGCCAGAGCGAACGGGAAGCAGAGGCTGCCAGACTTGAATTAGCGACTTTCCCCGATACCTGGGTTACGCGAATCGGCCATTCCTTGATCGTCGAATTCGTTGATGAACTCGATCCCGGCGCACTCGAGATCGCGCGAACGTACGACCCGATGATGTTTAAGGGAGAGCCGGATGGGGTGATCGCTATTGAATTAGCTTACAGCATCAAGGAAGACGTCGACAAACAAGAACCATCGGCAAATCGACAAGCGGTTGAGGACCTGAAACATTACCTTGAGATCTGTCATTTCAAGGTGAGTCCTCCCTGGGCAACTGGCGGATTGACCGATCAGAATCGCAAGGCCCGCAGCACCTGGTACGAACTGACTCAAATTTCATATGCCGCTGAGGACTCAGAAGAACTGGATGAACTGTACGAAAAGATGCAACGACAGATTCGCAAACAGAATGCTGAAGCGATACGAGAGATCTCGAAGCAGATTCAAAGAAAAATCAACAATGAACTTCGCCATCGCATCGATGAATATCAAAAGGCCAATGACGTCGACGATACTCTTTGCAAACTCTTCCTGAGCGAGCCGATGCGCTTTGGCATGGGTGAATTCGATTCCGATGAAATCGATGCCCGAATGCAAGAATGGGAGGCATTCGTCATAGAAACTCTTGGTGCGATCACCGATCCTGAAGCAATGGCTTTCGATACGACATTGGCCGATGGATACGTTGAGGACGTTTCGTCGCGGGCCAATTTAGGCGGCCGTTCCAGGATTTTTCTGCAGGGCGTTTCATTCCAAAGAACAGCAACAGGCTTTTCAGCACTCGTCAAATGGCTGGAGGAAAACGGCGCGGAAGAGATCCAGTACTCGATTTACAATCGCCTGGAACTGCTCAATTGGAACGGCATGCCGAACGAACCGGAGTAAAACGGAATCGATTCGTTCTTAAACGGAAACGCTGGTTGCAGACTTGCTAGTCGCGATTGCGCGTTCGAGATCGTCAATCAGATCGTCGACATCTTCAATCCCGACGCTCAAACGCATCAGAGTATCTTTCAAGCCGCCTTTCAGCCGCTCCTCTTTTGGAATCGAGGCATGTGTCATGCTGGCCGGATGGTTGATCATCGATTCCACACCGCCCAGAGACTCTGCCAGAGCAAACAGTTTGGTGTTCGAGGCGAAACGCCGGTTGCGTTCCAGGTCACCTTGCAATTCCAGTGAGACCATACCGCCAAAGTCGCTCATTTGTTTGCAGGCCACATCGTGGGAGCTGTCGCTCTCCAGACCTGGGTAATAGACACGCTCGACTTCCGGGTGCTCGGTCAGATACTGGGCAATCCGCGCCGCATTCTCGCAGTGCTGTTTCATGCGAACCGGCAGAGTTTTAGTGCCTCGCAAAACCAGAAAACAATCCATTGGCCCGGGGACTCCGCCCGCCGAGTTCTGCAGGAATCGCAATTTCTCATGCAGTTCGTCGCTGTTGGTAATCAAGGCACCTCCGACGACATCCGAGTGGCCGCCCAGGTATTTTGTGACGGAGTGCAAAACGACGTCGGCGCCCAGGTTTAGCGGTTGTTGCAGGATCGGAGTTGCAAACGTGTTGTCAACGACAACGATCGCCCCAGCGGCGTGCGCGATCTCGGAAGCGGCAGCAATATCGGTGCAGGTCAACAGCGGGTTGGAAGGCGTTTCCAGCCAAACGAATTTCGTGTTCGGTTGGATCGCTTGTTGAATCTCGTCCAGGTTCCAGGCGTTGACGGTTGTGAATGTGATGCCGAGTTGTTTCCAGACTTTGTCGAACAACCGGAACGTACCACCGTAAACGTCGCGAGCCGTCACAATGTGATCGCCCGAGGACAGCAGGTGCAGCAACGTGTTTTCGGCCGCCAATCCACTGGCGAAACACATTCCATGTTGGCCATCTTCAAGAGCCGCCAGGTTGCCTTCCAGTGCCGTTCGCGTCGGGTTACCACTGCGTGAGTACTCGTAGCCCAAGTGCTCGGAAGGAGCACTCTGCACGAAAGTCGACGTCAGGTAGACGGGAGTCATGATGGCTCCGGTCGACGGGTCAGGTTGCTGGCCAGCGTGAATGGCACGAGTGGCAAGACGCAGTTTATTATCAGACATGGATTTTGCTTTAATCAGTTCGGTTCAGAAATTCGTAGTCAACGTGGTGATGACGATTGAGATCAAGTGGCCGTCACCAACTCACCTGATTCACGGGCCGAGGCAATCGTGTGAACTACATCGTACTTGGTAATGATCTCCAGTTTATCTGGATTCATGCGGACGAAGACGGCAGGCGTATCGCCGCGCAAGATGCCCGTGATTTGGTCGATCGACGTTTCGGGCTCCACAATTGGAAAGGCGGATCCCATGACCTCGCGAACTTCCGTGTTCTTCAGGTCGTAACCTTGCAGCACCAGGTTGACCAGATCGTCTTCGGTGATCGAGCCCATTGGCTTGTCGTCTTCAAATACCGGCATTTGCGAGATGTCCAGTTCCTCCATCTTGGCCATCACTTCGTTGGCGTTGTCTTCTGGTCTGCAAAAATGCAGTTCCTTGAAACGCGACTTGGCTCGCACACACTGGCCGGCACTGACCTTGATGGCCGGGCCCAGATACTGGTTGTCACGCATCCATTCATCATTGAATACTTTGGACATGTACTGGCGACCGGTGTCTGGAATCAGAATCACCATGACATCGTCTTCGGTCAAATTCTTGGCGTATTCCAGGCCACCCCAGACGGCTGCTCCCGCCGAACCACCCGAGAAGATACCTTCTTGCCGGGCCAAACGACGCGCGACCACAAAGCAATCGCGGTCGGTGACTTGCAAACAGTCGTCCATCATGTCGAAGTGCATGGTGGTCGGGAAAATATCTTCACCGATCCCTTCCACGACATAAGTCGCAGCCTTGCCGACCGTCCCCTTGTGGAAGAACTCGTGATACAGGGATCCGATCGGATCGACGCCGACAATTTTCACATCCGGATTTTGTTCTTTCAGATACCGTCCGGTCCCCGAAAGCGTGCCGCCCGTTCCCATACCGGCGACGAAGTGAGTGATTTTTCCTTCGGTGTCTTCCCAGATCTCTGGCCCCGTTGTCATGTAGTGCGTCTGGGTGTTGTCCGGGTTGTCGTATTGGTTGGGGTAGTACGAGTTCGGAATTTCGGCGGCCAGTTTTTTGGCGATCGAGTAATAAGAACGCGGATCGTCGGGTTCGACGGCGGTCGGGCAGACGATGACTTCGGCACCCAGCGACTTCAGCAAGTCGACTTTTTCCTTGGACTGCTTGTCGGTGGTTGTGAAGATCACTTTGTAACCACGCACGGCAGCGACCAGCGCCAATCCCATGCCCGTGTTTCCACTGGTACCTTCGATGATCGTACCACCTGGTTTCAGGTCGCCGCGCTTTTCGGCTTCGTCGATCATGTTGATGGCGATCCGGTCTTTGACGCTTCCGCCCGGATTGAAGTACTCAACCTTGGCATAGATCGTTGGCCTCAGGCCTTGATTGATTCGGTTCAGTCGGACCAGCGGCGTCCGGCCAACAGCTTGCAAGATGTTGTCAAATTTCATTTTCAAATCCAGAGCAACTTATGGGTCATTAGCGCTACTATAGATACAACGAGCCAAGGTTCAACGAGGTAGCTCGATCCGTGCAGACACGCACATTGTATCGACTTTTCGGGCAACGGAAGCGGACCCCAAAACCCGTGGTTTTATTGGGTCCGATCGTGATAGCCCGCATACGCCTGGTAAATTTTTCCGGTCAGGTGGACAGGTCTGGCCGTTTTCCACGTTCCTGGCCGATTTGATAGCAGTCCAGCCCCCGGGATGGCTCGATACCCAGGTTGGAACGTCGGAAGGACTGCAGGAGACTGCCGGTCCGGACGCTACAATGAACGAGTCCCACCAACCTTGCAACAGCTGCAATATCAAAGCGGCGAGTGGAAAAGGATAACGCCAGGTATGACTGAAGAGCAGAATAAAGCGCAAGCGACGAATCAGCCGACCGTGCCGTTCTGGAAAAAGAATGTGCTGTTGGAAAAACCAACTCGCGCATTTGTCGCCTTGAATATTATGGACCTGGTGATGACGTTCTTTTTGTTGAACCATGGCGGATTCCGCGAGTCCAACAAGATCGCGGACTTTTTTCTGGACCGCTGGGGGATCGCGGGGATGATCTGGTACAAGATCATTTTTGTAATGGTGATCGTGGTGATCGCGCAAGTCGTGGCGCGTGAAAGAATACGCACCGCTCGCGGGCTGTTGTACTTTGGCTGTATCGCAATGGGTGGCGTCGTGATTTACAGTGCCTACCTGTATTTCAAATATGGAAACCAGGCGGTGGAGGAAGCGACGGTCTGGTTGAGTTGCCTTCCCGTATGCTGACATAACAAACGATCGAGCAAGCGCAAAAGACAAGTCCACACAATCAAGCATTGAGCGGACCTGTTTAGTTTCTATCTTCGTTTAAGGAACTCTTAACGAACGCTTACTTCTTTGGCTGTCGAGCACGGATCGGGAAGTCAGGCTTCTTGTGCTCGTGAGGAGGATTTTCCTTGAGCTGTTCCAGTGCAATCTCAATCGCTTTTTCCAGTTGAGGATCACGTCCGGCGATCACATCGGCAGGCATCTGTTCGACTTCGACATGCGGAGGCACGCCAGCGTTTTCAACAATGAACCCTTCTTCCGTCCAGATCGCCACGTTCGGTGCGGTAACGCTGCCACCGTCCATCAACGTCGGGAATCCAAGCACACCAACCAGCCCGCCCCAGGTTCGTCGTCCAACCAACGTTCCCATTTCCAGTTTGTCGAACATCCACGGCAGCATGTCGCCACCTGATCCAGCGGTTTCATCAATCAACATCACCTTGGGTCCGTGAATGGCACCTGTTGGAGACATGAAGTCCTTGCCATACCGAGTCGCCCAGTGGCTGATGTAAGGCCGCCGCATGATGTCGATGTAGTAATCGGCGATCTGACCGCCACCGTTAAATCGCTCATCGACGATCAAGGCCTGACGATCGGTTTGCGGGAAGAAGTAGCGTTTGAAATACGTGTGCCCTGCCCCGGCCGTATTCGGAACATAGACGTAGGCCACTTTGCCTTCGGTCGCTTCGGTGACTTTTTTCAGATTGCCTTCGACCCAGTCACGATTTCGCAGAGCACTTTCATTTCCGATCGGCACGACGGTGACGTTCCTTGCGTCGGAGCCATCGGCGTTGGCACTGATCGATAGTTCGACCTGCTTGCCACTGGAATTTTCGAAGTGCCGGAAAATGTTGTCGTCGGCTGTCAAGTCTTTGCCGTTGACCGAGATCAGGTACTCGCCCGCTTTCACACGTACGCCTGGTTCCGTCAGTGGCGATCGCAGCGAACCGTTCCAGTTCAAACCGCCGTAGACTTTCTTGAAACGATATCGGCCCTCCGCCGTTTCGAAGTCGGCGCCCAGCAATCCACCGGGCACTCTGTCGGTGTCGGGGCGAATATCACCACCACCCACGCGATGGTGGCCAACGGCGACTTCACTGCACATCCAGCGATAAACTCGGTTGGCATCGTTGCGAGTAATGCAATGTTTGAGGAACGGTTGATACTTCTCCTTCATCGCCGGCCAATCGGCACCGTGCATGCCCGGGTCGTAGAAGAAGTCGCGATTGACTCGCCAAACTTCGTCAAAGATCTGTTGCCATTCGGCACGTGGATCGATCTTGACCGAGATGTCGTTGACGGCCAAACGTCCCGAACCAGCCGCGATTTTTCCTTTGGCCGAGGCGATGCCCCACGATCCGCCAGCAATATAAAGCAGCTTCTTTTTGTCGGCTGACAATTCAAAACCGGCACAGCCTTCCAGCATCGTGGTCGACTTGCGATCTTTCAAGGAGAACATTTCCAGTGAGCGATCGCCGTCATCGTTGACGCGGATGTAGTAAATCTCTCCCGCATTGCCGGCTTGCAAATTGCTGTGGCTGGCCGGTGAAACGGGCAAGGCCACGATTCGCTGGTCGAGTCCCTCGAAATCGATCTGCAACTTTTTGTCAGCGGCCTTCTCATCATCCTTTTCGTTTGCTGAGTCGTCTGCCGATGCGTCCGTATCGTCTTCGGACTCTTCTTTGTCGCCTTCGTCGTCATCGGCTTCTTCTTCCTTGACCTTCACCTCATCACTTTCAGGAGCCAGGGGATGGTCGCCGTCTTCGCGAAGCACCACGACATAGATCTGGTTGTCCGCCTCCATATCGTTGTTACTCTGCGCGAACCAATGCTTGACCGGTCCGGCGTCTGTTGATGCCAGGAAGTACAGGTAATCGCCACTGGCGTCGAAGCAAGGTTCGCCGACTTCACTAAGCCCATCGGAGATGGCGTGCGAAGTTCCTGCGGCAACGTCGTAGACAAACGCCTGTTGAATCAAGGCGTCGGTATTGACGGTGTAGGCCAACCAGGCGGAATCATGTGACCAGCTGTGGTGGAGGCCTCGTATCGGTGCTGGCCCATAGTGTGGTTCGCTGACAAGCTTGGTGGATTCACTGGAATCGATGTCGAAGACGTACAGGCTCCACGAGTTGTCGATGTACGACAGCTTTTTGCCATCGGGTGACCAAACGGGATTCTCGTAGAAACCGTGGCCTTCGATCTTGTATTGTTTCGCTTCGGACTTTCCATCTTGATCGGCGATATGCAATTGGTATTCGCCACCGGCATCGGAGAAGTAGGCAATGTGCTTGCCGTTGGGGCTCCAGACGGGCGAACGTTCATGCACGCCGGTTGATTCGGTCAGGTTGCGCGGGTTGCCTTTTTTGGCTGGCAACGTGACGATCTCTCCACGGAATTCGACAACCGCACGAGACCCGTCCGGTGCGATGCCTCCGTTTCGCACCCAATTGCTACCGGAAACAAAACGAGGTCTGGTCTCTGTTGCGTCCGTCTTCAGGTTCACGACTACGTTGGTCAGTGCACCGGATTCCGGTTGGTAGATGTGCAGCAAGCCAGCTTGCTCGAAGATAATCGAATCCGCAGACTCGGTCAGCCGTTCGATGTGAAAGTCTTCGTACTCGGTCAGCCGTTTTACCTCTTTGGAATCCTGCTGGAAGGAATACAAATTGAATTCGCCGTCGCGATCCGAGCGAAAGTAAACCGTGTCACCAATGAAAACGGGATCGGTGTCGTTACAACGTCCCTCAGGTTGAGGCACCATGACGACGGAGTGATCGGCGACATCGTAAATCCAGACTCGCGAGCACGTTCCGCCTCGATAGTTTTTCCAGGTTTGAAATCGTTCCGCGATCGGGATGTACGCGATCTTTTTTCCATCGGCGGAGTACGAAGCACGCAGCCCGTTGGGAATGGGCAACTCGGTCGGAAATCCACCTTCGATCGAAACGGTGTAAAGTTTCTGGTAACGACGGGTGAAGACGTTTCGCGCGGACGAGAACAACACGGACGCTCCATCCGGTGTAAAGCCCTCGACCGAATCGGCCGCCGGGTGATACGTCAAACGAGTTGGCGATCCGCCACTGACCGGAATCAAATAGACGTCCGTGTTGCCGTCGTATTGACCTGTGAAGGCAATCCAGTTTCCATCGGGTGAAAACCGCGGCGACACCTCGGTACCCTCGTGCGATGTCAATCGACGCGGATTGGATCCATCGCGATCGGCGACCCAGAGGTCACGGTCGTAGGCAAAAGCAATGTGCTTTGCGCTGACCGCCGGTTGGCTGAGCATGCGAGTGCCCAACGGTTTTTCCTGAGCCGCAACTTGGTCGGGCAGACCACTGATCGAAATGACCAGCCCCAACGTGATGACGAGTGCAGAAAGAAGGTTTCGATTCGTAAAGGTTCGACTCATTGTTTCCTCGTTGCCGTTCATGGATCCGCGGACGCGACAGACGCCACCAGAAATTCCGCGTTCAAAGGTTATTACCCCCAGTATCCGCTGCAAGTTTTTTATTGCAACAAATTGTCGGCCGGAAATACGCAGAGTGACCGAAATGGCTTGGCCGCAATGCGTTAAGTCATCGTTTTCACGCAACTTGCGATCCGGTCATGCCTTCGAGCGAGCGTTAGCGTGAAGAGAAACCTGTAGGATGGGCACTCTTGCCCGTCATGCAGTTCTCGGGCAAGAGTGCCCAAGCTACGGTTCTATGCGACATAAGTTCTATTGTCTTGAATGCCGATAGATCGATACGTATTCGTTACTTACTCTTTGGTGTTTGTCTGTTCCTGCACCGTTTCAAACACAGCCAGAACAGGTCGGTGATCTGATGTGAGTTTGGCGTCCATGACGCGGGAATCTATCAATCGCCACGCTGGTTTTGGTGAGGCGAATATGAAGTCGATCTCTTTGACAGGTTTCACTGAGGAGAACGTCAGGCGATCGGACTCAGGTTTGTCGGCAGGCAGGTTGCCTTGTGAAAGCAACGACAATGTTCGCGAATCGGGCCCATCGTTGAAGTCTCCCAGCAGAATGTATGGAGTTTGTAACTCGGAAAGATACTCGGCCAATCGAGTGGCTTGAGCGTAACGAAACCCGTCATCGCCGACCCAATCGAAATGCAAGTTGACTGCCGTTATCAGTTTTCCCGATGGCAGTTTGATTTTGCAGGCTATTGCAACACGTGGCTCATTGCCGGCTGGCAAACGGATCTCTTCGGAAGATTCGATAGGGTAACGAGAGAGGATCGCCAGCCCGTAGCGACCCCCGTCGTAATCCATAAACGAACCGAAGGCCTGGTTCATTTGAAGTTTCTCGCCAAACCATACTGGCTGGTCAACGTTCCCGCTGCGATTCACACTCTCGTCGACTTCCTGAAGCCCCACAATGTCCGGGTGCAAATTCCTTATAACAGAGGCAGTGCGATCGAGGTCTATTCGCCCGTCATTACCTAGCCCATGCTTGATGTTGTAGCTGACGATACGCAGACGATCCGCCATCGATTTAGCAGCTTCTTCGTTTGCAGCTGCGGGGCGGTAGGAGAATTGGCTGACCAGTGCGGCGTGATCCGATGGGAAACGATCGGTCTTGTCCGCGCCTTCCCGCTCATCAATCAACGAATCAATCACGACCGAATCGAGGGCCTGCAAGCCTTTGCCAACGTAGTAGATGTAATCGATCCGATCTTGTTGTTGGGCCGGGAAGCGGGGTGTCCAGGTTCGATCGGCGGTTCGATCGACTTCCGGAAATCGTTCGCGGTAGGCATCGCGATAGCCGCTGTCGGTCAGAACGTGACTGGTCGGCCAATCCATGACGACGCCATCAAATTGATCTTTGAACGAAGGGATGTAATCCAGGTGCGACATGCTGTTGAAGTCGCCGGCAATGATGACGGGAATGTTTTCGTATTTTGGTTGGTCCAGTCGTTTGTCGATCGCCGCTTTGATTTTGATCAGGTCGTCGCAAGATGCCTGGCAAGCATGTTTCATCGCATCGAGGTCTGTGGTGTCGCGAGTTCCCTCTGCCCAGATTTCGGCGTTGTATGGTAGCCAGATAGAATAAAAGGCGATCTGTCTTTCGTCGGGCAATTCGATCAGCGCTCCCGCGACTTTGAACTCTTCGAACACAGAGAGATCTTCGACGACGGGGTAGCGACTATGAATTGAGACGTTGGTGCCTCGTGGATGAAAGTGAAAGCCGAGTTCCTTGCTGATGAGTTCGCCGGAACCATAAGTCTCTTGCATCGCCACCACGTCGGCTTGCGATTGCTTGATGATTTCGATCACCCGCTGCGGTCCGGCGGTCTCTCCGTCCTCTCGACCACCGCGCCAAATGTTCCAGGTCATGACACGGAAGGAAGTGTCTGCTTGCTGACCGCAGACTTTCATTGCTGGACAGGCGAGCATGCCAACAAACGAAACGAGCAACAACGATCGGAAAAAAGACATGGCGGCCCGCTACTTTCTATTAAACAAGAGTTCCAATATTCTGAATGCTTCGCTTGCGATGCACGTGTGGCAACGGTTTATCGTGTATAATCTTCGGCAACAAGACTGAACAGCCCCGGGGTAAATCAGGAAAAAGGACTCCCAATGAAAATCATTTTACTCGCACTGATGTTTTCGTGTTTATCTTTTGGAGAGCTGCAAGCGATGACGTCACCTCAGGAACTCGAATTGATCAATGCGTGGTCAGGCAAGACGCGGGACGAAACGCACAAGGACGCCGGTCCTGAAAACAAAATCGTGACTGACAAGAAGACCTGGGCCGAGCTCTGGAAAAAATGGAAACCAGACGAGGAGCTCCCCGAGATTGATTTTGGCAAGGACTTTGTGCTGGTGCAAACGGCGTTCGGTCCTAACCAGGT
Source organism: uncultured Pirellulaceae bacterium (assembly GCA_964588195.1). Classification (GTDB taxonomy): domain Bacteria; phylum Planctomycetota; class Planctomycetia; order Pirellulales; family Pirellulaceae; genus CAJQPP01. The sequence continues at coordinate 25,371 of CAZPOL010000040.1, forward strand.
GATCATCAGCGGTCTGAAAGTAGAAGATGGAAAACTGACATTTCAAGCGGGATCCAGTCGAATGGGTGGACCCGGTTTCGGGTTCAAGCTGTTGCAGATTTCACGAGCAGGAATCGTTAGTGTAAAGGATACTCCATTGCCGGAGCCGGCAGATCAGGAAATGGAAGATTCTGAAACCGAAGAGGTGGAGTTTAAAAGCTTGACGGTCAAGACCACCGGTGGGATCGCTGGATTGATGCAGATCGAAAAAATTACCAAGGACGGAAAGATCGTTGTCGAGTCGACGGTCGACGGTTCCAAAACCAATGAACGTCAATTGACGGTCGAACAGATCGAGGACTTGCTAAAACATGTCGTGGAAACGGATTGGTCCAAAGTCCCCGCCGACGGAGGTAATGACACCGGCGTTTCGGATGGAATGCAGCATGTCATCGAGATTGAAACATCTGCGCGGAAATATGAATTCAGTTACGGATCGATAAAAGCACAGCAGGTTGCAGAATTGAAAAAGCTTTTGCGATTGGTTGCTGGTCAAAAGCCGCGATAGCATGGCCCTCGAACACTGCTAGATTTCCATTACATCCGAGACGTTAGTCCGACTGGCGATGTGGATTTTGACAGAGGAATCGACGATGCGGCGGTGAGTTTCCATGGCCACCGCCGGTGCGTTGTTTTCTTCCGACAGGTGGCAGAGGCAGGCCCATTTCAGTCGCTTGAACATCGAGGCCCGGCTGATCAAGTCCGCGCACTCGGCGTTGGAGATATGCCCACCGCGTCCCTTAATCCGCTTCTTCAGTGGCTCAGGGTACGGGCCGTGTTCCAGCATCTTTGAATCGTAGTTGCTTTCGATGACGACGGCGTCCAAAGAAAACAACAGCTCTCGCAATTCCGGAAAGACATGACCGAGATCGGTCAGGATGCCGACTCGCTTCTCTTGATACTCAACGACAAAGGCAACTCCTTCGGCGCTGTCGTGAGGCGTTGCCACGGTATGCACGGTGACGGAATCGCCCGTGGTCGTTTCGAATGATTGCATGTCGCCTGGCGAAAAGAACCGCACATCGTCCAGTTTGCCAATATTTCGATTGAACGTAGCCGCCCGCAAGGTTTTCCTGGTGATGTACAGCGGCAGCCCGAATTTCCGATGAAAGACACCCATGCATTTGGTGTGATCGGAGTGGTCGTGAGAGATAAACAGAGCGCGGCAGTCGTTGATGTCGCGACCGTGTTCGGCCATTCGCAATTGAGCTTGCTTGCCTGTGATGCCGGCATCAAACAACAATCCCACATCATCCGCTTCGACGTAAAACGAATTCCCGTTGCTTCCAGATTGCAGGGAGATAACCTTCATGGCCCGCGTATTCTATCCGGGCCCGGGTGAACTCACAATGCAGCCTTGTTCACCGTGCAAACCTACCGAATGTCGATCTCGCCCAGCATCAACAACGGGCTCTCTTGCTTGAACGGTGCGTCGAAGACAAATCGCAAGAAGCGGACTTTGTTGTCTGTGGTCAATTCGATCCGAACGTCGGCGGCATACGAGGACGAACTGATGGTGCCGATTTGTTGGAACCCTGAATCAGCCTCGTTGGATGCCTGTACCGTGATTTTTGAGGCGGCTCCGTTTTCGGAGATGTAGCTGATGCCCGCCAATTGAACGGTCTGGCTTTCGCCCATATCGACGACAACTTCGTACGGGTATTGGCGGGCTGCTTCTCCCACATCGGGCACCCAGCAAATTCTTTTGTCGCCGTCGAATGCGTGAGCCGCAAATTGCCGAGCAACTTCGGGGTCTTTGTGTCCGTTGCAGGAAACGACTTTCCAATTGGACTTGTCGAATCCGAATCCGCGAGCAGCAACCTTGCTAGTTTCACCTTTACTGATCGCAACAGCCTGGACCACCTGACCAGTGGTCACGGAAAAGGGTGCCTTGTATTGGGTGGACCGTCTTGTCGGAGTCGTGCCATCGCGAGTGTAGTAGATTTCCGAACCGGGAATCTTGCATCGCAGGCTGACTTCTCCCGATCGGTCTTGCAGAATCAATACATCACTGACTGGAACGGGGATCGAGGACACGTTTAGCCAGTCAGTTTTCTTGCCGCCAGTAATTTGCAGCGTCTTTTTGTGAAGGTTGGTAACGATCGCATAGCCGTTGTTGATCAAGATCGGGCCTTCCATATACGGCGCACCCATGTGCGGGATCGTAAAGCTCAATCCATCTCCGGGTTGCCAGGCCAACGCGAACCACCAACGGTAGCGAGAGATCGTTTCCTGATAGTATTGCGGATTGACCTGGGCCAATCCCAACAGGCCGAGCAGTCCGCCGGGTTCACCGTAAGCGTGACTGTTGCGAAACCAGGGATGTCGCTCATACATCACCTGGGTCATCGCCGTTTGCATATCCGGGCGGGCGTTCTTCAAGTGCAAAGCCAGGCTAAGGATTCCGCTTCTCGACCAGAATTCGTTGAGGTCTTTGTAGCTGGCGTTGTAACCCAATGCGCCGTGGCCTCCGTCGGCTGGGTCTGACCAGGCCGATTCCAGGTACGGCACCAGTCGCTCGTAGATCTTCGATTCCAGTCCACAACGTTTGGCCAATTCCTCAAACAGCATCACGTGAACCATCACCGCAACCAAAGACTTGTTTCCGTACGGCAGCCCTTTGGGTCCGTGCCCAAATGTTTCGGTGCCCCATTTGCTGGTGTGAAACGCTGATCCCATCATGCCCAGCATCCGCTCGACCACAGGAAGTGTTCTTTCGTCGCCGGTCGCCAGGTAGTACTCGCACAAAAAGATCCCTGCGAATGCCGGGTGCCAATAGAACCCGTTTCCAGGTTCGGCCTGACTCTCCATCAGAAAGTTGGCGGCTGCTTTAATGCTGGCCGCGTGTTTCTGGTCGTGAGTGGACAACAGAGCCAGCCCGCCAAGGCAGGTGTGAATTGGGTTGTTTTTCCAGCTACCGTTTGCTGATTGAGTCTTAACGACTTGCGCAATCAGATCCTCATTTAGTTTCGACAGCGAGTCAGGGTTGACGAGAAAGTCGTCTCGACCAATTTGATGTGGTAGCCGAAGTTTCAAATTCAGGTCGACGAGTTCGTCGCCACGCAGCACGTTGAGTTTGACTCGTCCTTTTTCGCGCTGTTGCGTTTTCGATTCATACGCATTGGCGGCCGCTCGTCCCAACAATGCTTCGTGACTGTTTTGAAACCAGGCGAATCCCGGGTCAACGTTGCCGGCAGGCAGGAAGCGATCGTTTACGCCGACGATCAAATCCGTCTTTCGCAGCCCGGCTTTCGCGGCCGGTGATTCGGCAGTCACTTCGATAACGGGCAAGACGGGAAGGTGATGAACCATCAGGCCTTGAAAACCATAGCTGCCAGCGCCCAACAGGTCGGGGCCCAGCACGCCATTGGCTTTTCCACGCATTTTCATCGTGGCAAATTCCGGAACCATTATCAAATGAACGTTGTCGACGACGACATACCGTTTCGATTCAACATTTATTTCGACTCGAATCTTTTTCTGCTTCTCAGACTGATCAAAAGTTAAGGGGACAAAGCAGCGTTGTACTGTTGCGGATGATTCGACAGCCGATGAAGTCAGGCCGGTAAATCCGCCTTCAACATCGGGGATCAATTCGGAGCAACTCGCGAACTTGTCTCCGCGTTTCGAAGAGAGGGACTTCAATCGAAGCATTCGGCAGCGGACCGGTTCGTCCAGGACGACCGTTTGAATTTCACTTGATTCGGAGTATTTGAACTCACCAGCGAAGGCAGTCTTCCAATCGGTTCCATCTGCGGAGACTTCCAGTTCAAATTTTTTGATGGTGCCGTTACCACCGTCTAACCGAGGCGCGTACTTCAACCCGTTTAGTGTTCTGGTTTCGCCAAAGTCCAGTGCCAGAAAATGAGGGTGGGTCGGCTCGTGCTGGCCCCAATCAGAATGCCAAATCGTCGAGCGGTCGCCATCAAAGGCGTGCTCGGGAATTCCGGAGCCTTGTCGGTGGCTACTGGCCAAAACACGAGGCCTGACGATGGTGGAAACGGGCGCGTCGTTCTCAACGGTGAATTCTTTTCGAACCAACAAACGCCCGGTCGAGTCTGAGATCGATCCGACCAACTGGCTGGCGGCAGTGTCGCTGCCAAACTTCCCAATGATATCGATTGCCAGGATCGCTCGCCAACGACCCTGCTTGTCAGCGTCCAGAGCGTTCGAGATGTCGACTTCTTGTGATATCGAAGCTTGTGCTCCCAAGGCGATGGCCGGAGAGTCGGGGGCGTTCCAGGTTCGAACGTTGTTTTGATGACCCTCAGAAATTTCCCACCCAGGCAGCTCGGCCACATTGGAATGGACGATCGGTCCATCCGGTTGCAAGTCGGCATTTTGTAACGGAACGACTTGCGCTTGCCCTCTTTCGGTGAACGGTCCGAATATGTGAATCAAGATTGCCACAGCAGTTAGCAAAACAAATCGTGACCCCGGGCGTTCAAGCATAAAGGACTCTCTAATTCGACCAGGAACGAAATTGTTGGTTTACCGCTGTAGCTTGATGCCATCGTCACCGGCCACAATTGAATCGTGACTGGTTTCTTCGCCGTCGGGCCAACGAACTTTGGCCGACTTAATCTTTCCGGCCACAAACAGCTCTTCGGATGACTGGCTGAGATAGCTACCACCGCCAACGATGTGTCGAACCAATATTGAGCCATCGTCCAGGGTGAAAGTAATCTTGCTGCCAATAACCGACGGTGATGATTCGGGCGCGATCAGCCGAACGCGTGAAAACTCATTTTTGGTTTCATTGAGAAACGTTTTTGGAATTGAGTTATTCACCGTGACAACGAAGTCCGGACGGCGATCGTGATTCACATCGGTCATGGTAAGGCTGGTCGCGTCTCCACCGACTACCAGCCCGCTTTCGTCTGGCCAAACAGGATCGAAGTTTCCAGTTCCGTCACCTTTTAGCAACAACGACACGCCTCCGTCCATGTTTCCGGTTTCCCGTTGGGGGCCGTGGAAATTCTGAGCGACGTACAAATCCAGATGTCCGTCACCATCGACATCGGTCAACGCCGATCCAAACACCGGGCTGGCTTGCACGACATTCGGTAACGGCCGGAATTCAAATACCGGGACGCCGTCTTTGTTGCCGGTATTGATCAAGACGCCAGACTGTAGATTGTTGGCCTCAAACCGATCGGCATCTTCCAATCCGTTTTGCGAATAGATTTCGACCAGTTCGCTGATGGCAAATTCGTGGTATGTCGGTAGCTTTTCCTTGATCGTGGGCATCGCGCTGCTGGTGCAACCGAGACCTCGACGGGGCAGGCATCTGCCGTTCTCGTATTTCGCTTCCACGATTTGCAGTTTGCCGTTGTTTTCGAAGTCGCCGAAATACAGCAGTTCAGGCTTCTTTTTCGAAGCGGCGTACTTGGTGTTCAGGCCACAGTTTCCGATGACGTAGTCCAGATCGCCGTCGCCATCCACATCGCCAGCCGTCACGCTGTTGTGCCAACCGAGTCGATCGGCCAGACCGGCTTCTGCGGTCATATCTTTCAAGCTGCCATCTTCGCCAATAAACAAGCGAACAGGTCCCCAGTCGTGGCTGATCATCAGGTCCAGCCAGCCATCATCGTTGGCATCGGACCATATGGCGGAGGTAATCATGCCGGCATTTTTCAAACCCGGCGCGAGTTTATCTGTGGCATCGGTGAACTTGCCGTCTTCGTTCAACAGCAAGACGGAATCGGGCGTTGTTGGGTAGGCACCCACGACCAATCGAGAACCGATGAACAGATCAACATCGCCATCGCGATCGAAATCCGCCGGGGCAACGACTGAGCCACTGTTGGTTAACTCGGGCAATCGATCGCTGCCATCTTCAAAGTCGCCGAAGCCGTCGTTCAGGTAGAGTCGGTCTTTCAGGTACTTGTCACCAGCCTTGCTTTCAACTCCGCCGCTGACGACGTACAGGTCCAGGTCACCGTCGTTGTCGGCATCGAAGAATGCGGCGCCCATGTCCTCGCTTCGCACGTGTTTGGCAAACGCAACTTGCGATTTAACCTGAAACGTCCCGGTACCATCATCAACCAGCAAACGACCAGGTCCGCCGGCGGCTTGACCAAAGTAGACATCGGGTCGACCGTCGCCGTTGACATCACCCCATGCCATACCGCCGCCTAACTCAGAATGTTTGTTCGGCAACAAGGGCTCGCGTTTGAAATCGTCGTACGGCGTTTCGATATGCTGGAAAGCCTCCATCGATTTGGAAGCAGTAAACATCGTCTTGTCTTTTGCCTTGCGGGCAGAAGTCAGTTGGCTTGGTGTGTTGCCCGCTGCGGTTTTTTCGACGATCACATATCGTTTGTTGCAGTCCAGATTTTCGAACGTCTGTACCTGGCCTGAGGGCCAACGGATCTTTACCGAAGCCACCTTGGCTGCATTACCAGTTCCAAAGTGGGCCACCACTTCGCTGGAAGACATGAAGCCACGGCCGGCAGAAACTTGTCGCATTTGGGAAGGTTGTTGGTCGTTAATTGTGACATCGATTCGGGCGCCGATCCCTTCGGTATTACTGTTTGCACCCAGCAGTTTGAACTGGATCGAATTACCGGCATTGACATCGTTGCGATACACGCGGATCGGCTCGTCAAACCCGTTGACCACGATATCCATATCACCGTCGCCGTCCAGGTCACCCGTTGCGGCACCCGTGCTAACACCCAGATGATCGAGTCCCCACGATTGGCTGACGTCTTCGAATTTCAGGTCGCCATTGTTTCGATAGGCACGGTTTTCGAGTGCGTACTTTGGCTTGTCGATCCAGAACTGAACTTGTTCTTCGGGGCTGAGTTTCGCGGCGCGAATTTCGTCTTTGAAGTCGCCGTTGTACCAGTCGCGGGACATGCCGTTGGTAAAGTAAACGTCTTCCCAGCCATCATTGTCAAAGTCGTCGAACTTGGCTGTCCACGTCCAATCGGTTTTTGCCAGGTTTGCCAGAAACGCGACCTCCATGAAACGGTTGGTGCCCGTATTCAGGTACATGCAATTGCGCACGTATTGTGGCGGGACGGGCCAATTCAAAAACCATGCCGTGCTGTCCGGGCCGCTCATGCCACCCATCGAGAGTTTGTCGCGGTAGTGACTGGTGCCTGCCATGTCGGTGGCCAGGTAATCCATGCGACCATCGTTGTTGATGTCAGCGAAGTCCGAGCCCATCGAAAACCAGGGAGTGTGCGGAATCGACTGAACCATGACATTGGTAAACGTGCATTCTCCGAGATGGTTCTTTCCGTTGTTGCGGTACAACATGTCCGCGCCCTTGAAGTCGTTGGCAACGTACAAGTCCGGCAATCCGTCGTCGTTGTAGTCCCACCAGTTGGCCGACAAACCCATAAAGGCCATCTCGCCGATGCGAGTTTCTTTCGAGACGTCAGTGAACTTGCCGCCGTCGTTGCGGAACAGGTGATCGAATTCGCCACCTGGTTCGTTAATGATGCCTTTTTCGGGATGTTGCATCAGGAAAAAGTATTCGCGGAACTTTGGGTTCAGCGAAATCTGTCCGTTGCCGTTGCGGAACGTTATCGGTTCGTTAGGCAGTTTTGGTTGTCGTTTGGTGTCCAGGCGATTAGTGACCAGGTAAATATCCAGGTCGCCGTCCAGATCGTAATCGGCAAAGGCGGCCGAGACGCTGGCTCCGTTGTAATCCAGGCCAAAGGCTTCGGCGCTCTCGACAAAGTTGCTGCCCTCGTTGATATACAAACGGTTCGGACAACCGTAACCGTAAACATAGATATCAAGTTTGCCGTCGTTGTTCAGGTCAACAAACGCCGCTCCGACACTCCACATTCCTGCGGGATCGATTCCGACCTTGCTGGTCACGTCTTCAAACTCCATGTTACCCAGGTTGCGATAGAGTCGACCGCCATCTTGTTGGCCAGTTACATAAACGTCTGGTTTTCCATCCGCGTCGTAATCACCAATTGTGACTCCGTTGGCGATATACGAAGTACCGAAGGCGGCCGAGTTCTCTTCGGTTACTTCCCATTTGTTGACGTAATCGATGCCGGTGTTTTCCGGAGTCATCTCGGTGAACTTGCCAGATGTCGCTGAATCGCTGCCGGCGGAAAAATCGTTGCCTTGAATTTCTGGCAAACTGGACAAGGCAGCGACGCGCGTTTGAGAATTGAGGTCACTGGATTGGCTGGAACTTTCGCCACCGCCACTCTCGGAATCCGATTTCTTTTTCGCCTGGCAGCCTGGCAGAATGATCAGGAATGTCGCCAACAGGATGGCTGTCCAATGGATCGGATAAGTGATGGTTTGGTTGGAACTTCGAAACATCTGGGAGACTCGCAGGCGTGAGCAATAAATGAACGGAATACGACGGCGTAACAATCATACGGAGCGCACTGGTTTCCAGATCGGCTGAAAATCATCAGAGCCATCGTTTCGCTTAAAAAATAGCGACTTTAGTATAGCCGCCCGCAATAAATCGGGTCAACCAAACGGCCAGGCCAGGCGAAACGGTTGGCGTTCTGTCATACTGTCAAAACCATTACTGGCCGATCTTACAAAGTGTCGATCCGCAATGCCCGTTTACTCGCCACCTGGTCATGAGGTTGCAATCAGATGAAGTTAGCAAAATCGATGAAGCTTTCGCTCTGTTCCAGGTTCGGTTGGCTGTTTGGGATGCCATTGTTGATTTTGTTGATTAGTGTTTCAGCGATTGGCTACGGAACCAGTTGGACCGAGCTGCCGCCACCCGTGGTCGTCGGTGTTCCCGCGATGGAAGTCGCGACAGCAACTGAACGACCGGTTGCCCCGGCGAAGGCTGAAGAGACGATTGTTGATGAGGCGAAGTGGTATCGTGGCAACTTGCATACGCATTCGTTGTGGAGTGACGGAAACGACTTTCCGGAGATGATCGCACGTTGGTACGCCGATAACGGATATCACTTTCTTGCTTTGAGCGATCACAACATTCTTTCTCGAAACGAGAAGTGGATGAATCTGGAGCAGATAGAAAAACGAGGCGGTGAAGAATGCATGGAAAAATACAAGGCTGCCTTCGCCGAAGGCTGGGTCAAGACGCGTGAGGTCGATGGCAAGACGCAAGTCCGACTTTGTCCATTGAACGAGTTTCGAGAGCTGTTCGAATCACCTGGCGAATTCCTGATGATCGAAGGCGAGGAAATCAGCGACTCATTGAACGGTACCCCGATTCATCTGAATGCAACTAACCTGGAAGAACTACTTCGCCCAACGGGCGGGGCGACGGTCAGTGAAGTCATCGATGCGAATCTGAGAGCGGCTGCGGACCAGGCAGAAAAGACTGGTCGACAAATTCTGGTCCATTTGAATCACCCCAACTTTGGCTGGGCGATTACCGCTGAGGATCTTGCCAAAGTGACTCGCGAACGTTTTTTCGAAGTCTACAACGGCCACCCGTCGGTCAATCACCTGGGCGATGCAGATCATCCGAGTGTTGAACGTATTTGGGATATCGTAAATACGTTGCGGGTCGACAAACTGGAAGCGCCACTGCTGTATGGGTTGGCAACCGATGACAGCCACAATTATCACAGCGAGAAAGGGAGTCGACCTGGTCGCGGTTGGGTGATGGTGAAATCTGAAGCCTTGGATGCGGATGAGTTGATTAAGGCGATGTATCGTGGAGACTTTTATTCCTCGTCCGGTGTGGAGCTTTCAAAAGTCGAATTCGATTCCGAGGCAGGCACTTGGTCGATCGAGATCGTGGCCGAGGAAGGCGTCACTTATGAAACCAGGTTCATTGGAACTCGACGAGGTTACAACGACGAATCGAAACCGCGGTTGGACAACGCGGGACAGCCTACATCGGTGACTCGCGAATACAGCAAGGAGATAGGTGAAGTTCTGGCCACGAACACGACGACCAGTCCCGGTTACCGGCTGACAGGTGACGAGCTGTTTGTGCGAGCCGTCATTACTTCCAGCAAGGATCATCCCGACCCTTCATTCGAGGGGCAGACCGAACAAGCCTGGACACAGCCATTCCGTGGAAAATCAGCAGACGATTGATCCCCGGACTGATTATTCGGCACAACCGGTTTGATTGCACCATGCAACAACCGCCAAAGGGTTATCTTTCCAGGATTCTGCCTGCGCCGCTTTGCGCAACCTACTGTTTGAAAACTGTTTTAAACAGGTCGAGTCATTCAGCTGCGCCCGCAGCCTTCTCGTTTGCTCGCCACATAAAAACTGCCAGAAAGACTGAATCAAGATGACGAAAAATCAACGAAAAAAACTGCTTGTCGACAAGAGTCTGCAGAGCGCACTAGCCAAACGTACTGTGATGTATTGGTGCACTACCTGGCTGGTCGTATTTACTTTGCCAATTATGGTCCGCACGATCACCGAGCAATTGCCTTTCAATATGTTGGCAACTGAGCTTATTAAAGACTTCTGGTTCCCGATCACTATCTCCTTGCTGATGTTGCCAATTGTCGTTTGGGACAGTTTCCGTTTCAGCAGTCGAGTGGCAGGCCCCGTTTTCCGAATCAATGAAGCGATTCAGGAAAAACGCGAAACTGGCAAGAACGCTGATGTGATCCGTGTTCGAGATCAGGATTTTTGCCAGGGTCTGGTGGACAACGTCAATCAGCTGATCGAAATGCTGGATGAAAAAGCGGACGAGCCAGCTGGTGTCGCTGCAAAGAGCCAACGTACCGAGCAAACATCAGGCTCAGTCAACTGAAACAAAGAACATTGTTTTGAAAGCAAAGGCGAAACAGATGTCAAGCAAATGGAAAAAACGAATTCACACGTTCCTGACTTCCGAAGATGGGCCAACAACCGTTGAGTATTCAATCCTGTTGGCCGTATTGGTCGGCATGATCATCGCTTCGGTTTGGTATGTCCGTGAGCAAACAATTGGCGTCCACCAGGACATTGCCGAGGGTTTGACAGAAGTCGAGTTCTTCAATTAACAAAAAAAATACCCGGTCATCCAAATCATGGACCAACCGGGTACTCCCGCTCGTCAATGCCGAGTGGGATGTATAATCTTCGGTGAGCGAACGATGACGACTGGGTGATGATGCCACAGCGGTCTCGTTGCCAAATTTATTGCTGGTTAGTCGGCGCCCGGGCTAATTCTTTACAAGCAATTCGAAATTATCAGGCAATCATTTTCGCTGTGTGTCGGGGCACACATTTTGCCCCGAGAGCGGCGGCGACGATCAGGGTTTTCTACGCCCGATCCAGGCGATCGATGGTTCTTTCCGTAACCTCGAACGATGCCTCTTCTTGTTGAGTGTGGTTGAGTGTGGTTGAGTGTGGTCGCCACGGAGCTGTTTTCCGGGTCCGCCCAATTCTGCCTGAATCGGTCATGTGATGACTTCCGCCGGCTTATGATCTCACTTCGCGGACAGTTTGTTGCGGTATCACCGAGAATCCGGCTTTGGGACTGGCAGGACAGGTATCGTTGTGCAGCAGGTAGCCTTCGCGTGTATATTAACGATCCAGTGTTCGCCGATTGAACGCGCGACGTCCCTAATTAATGCGAAAAATGCTGAAACCACTGCAAGGTAAAACGATGCGAATCCCCTCGAATCCAGCCCGTCCGATTCATCACAGTTTGCGACTGATTGGTGTGGTGGCGATCTGCCTTCCATTTTGCCTTCTTACCCAGGATCTGCATTCGTTTCAGGACGCTGCGCAACTGGAAAGCAATTGGCATCAATGGCGTGGACCCTCGGCAGATGGTGTTTCGCCCAATGCGACTCCGCCGACGCAATGGAGTGAATCGAACAATGTTGCCTGGAAGGTTCCGGTCTCGGGAGAAGGCATCGCGACCCCCATCGTTTGGGACGGCAAGATTTTTCTGGTCACTTCGGTCGCCACGGATCGCGTTCCTGAGACAGCCGCGGCCAACGACGAGCGAGCACTGACCAGGCCTCCGAACCTGTTCTTTCAATTCAAGGTTGTTTGCCTGAGCCTGGAGACGGGCGAAACAATTTGGGAGGACGTTTGTGTCGAACTGGCTCCACACGAGGGTCGACACAAGACCAGCACGTACGCCGCCGCATCGCCAATGACCGATGGCGAGCAATTGATCGTTCCATTCGGCTCGTATGGCATCTTCAGCTATTCGCTGGATGGCGAAAAACAATGGTCAATCGATCTGGGTGATATGCATACCAGAAAAGGTTGGGGCGAAGCGACCTCGCCTGTGTTGGTTGATGGCCTGGTGATTATGAACTGGGACAATGAAGACGAGTCGTTTATCTATGCTTTGGACGCCGGCACCGGTGAAACGAAATGGCAAATCGCCCGCGACGAACCAACGACCTGGGCGACGCCATTGATTATTGAACGCGACGGCAACAAACAAGTCGTTACCAACGGTACGAATCGGGTTGTGGCTTACGATTTGCAAACGGGAACTGAGGTTTGGAGCGCCAAAGGCACAACGTTGAACGCCATCCCCTGCCCCGTTCAATTCAAGGACAGTGTGATTTTTATGGGCGGCTATCGCGGGAATCGAGCGGTGTCGATCAAAGTCGGTTCGGGCGGCGAACAGACTCAGAATTGGGAACTTGTTCGTGGCACGCCCTACGTCCCTTCGCCGTTGTTGTCCGAAAATCGTTTGTATTTCACTCAGGGCAACAAAGCGATCTTGCGATGTGTTAACGCAGAGACTGGCGAGGCCTTCTTTGGACCCAAGCGACTGGACGGACTGGAAAGCCTGTACGGTTCACCGGTTTTGGCCAACGGGCATGTTTACTTGACCAGTCGCGACGGCGTAACGGTCGTCTTCAAAGATGCCACCGAATATGAAGTCGTGGCAACCAATACGCTGGACGACAAATTCGATGCCTCGCCGGTTCCGATCGGCTCGAAATTGTTGATGCGTGGTAGAAAGAGTCTGTATTGCATCGAAGAGTAAACACGCATTCACCCGGCGAACGGGCGCACGGAATCTGGCCAAGCGAGTATTTTCGAAAAATCTGAAAATCGATGTAACTTGCCAATGAATTTGCTTAATTCAATGTAGGAACAAACCGCTATTGAATCGCTCGAGTTCGCTCGTTCGACAATCGAATCTCAATGGAGCCAGAAAACCATGACCAAATTCACGACTTATCGCACTTCCCTTCGATCAATCGATTGTTTCCTGTTTTCGACTTTGCTGTTGTTGGTCGCTTGTGTCCCGGCGTTGGCTCAGGAAACCGAAACAGAATCCAGTCCAGCAGCAGGTTCCTGGAAATGGAAATCCGTTTCGCTTTCCGGCGAAATTGACTGCCGGATCTTCCTGGTCGAGAAGGATGGCAAGTTGACTGGAATGTATTCCGACGAAGACGATTTGAAAGCGGAAGTCGGTGATGTGAAGGTCGACGACGACAAAATTTCCTTTGTCATTGTTGTTGATAACGATGGCACCAAATCAGAAATCAAATTCAATGGCAAATTGGCTGGTGACAAAATCACAGGAAAGATGATCGATGGAGGAAGCGAAAGAGACTGGAAAGCAGAACGATTTATTTCGCTGCAGGAAGTCGTCGGAAAATGGCGACTGTCATTCACGACCCCGGACGGTGAGACGCGAAATCCGGAATTCGAATTGAAAATCGACAATGGCAAGCCGGAAATTGAATTCGATGCGGGTGTCGACGATGCGGAGGGTGTAGAGATCTCCGACCTGAAATTCAAAAACGGGCTGCTGCTTTTCAAAATCGCATTGAATTTTCAGGGTCAGGAATTGAGTCTCGATTACGAGCTGGAATTCATG
>CAZPOL010000040.1:39241-42403 GCA_964588195.1 uncultured Pirellulaceae bacterium
TGGCGAATGGAAAAAACCGTCGTGCCCGATTAGTCTGGAAGTTTCGAATCGACTCGACTTCTGTCATATCCTTACACCTATTGTTGAGCAAAAAGAACTATGCAAAAGACGCGATCCTGCCAGATGCAATTCATGGCCAGGTTGAACCTTCCGGTTGCCTTGCTTGTCGCCATCCTCTCGCTAACGTTACCGTCAATTTTTCCGTCGACGGCTTGCGCTCAACAGGACCTGGAGGACAAGCGACAACTGGAACACGAGGACTACGCGAAATGGAAATCAGTGCGTGGTCAGGCTTTGTCCAATGACGGCAAGTGGATCAGTTATTCCGTTTCGACGGAAACCGGTGACCCGACGCTGTACATCCGACAGATCGCTACGGAAAAAGAGTACTCGGTTTTGCGAGGACGTGGTGCCCGATTCAGTTTCGACAGCAATTACGTGCTGTACACGATCGCGCCCGATCCAGAAGAAATCAAACGGCTGCGCAAGGCTAGAAAGAAGCCAGGCGAAATGCCCAAATCGAAGCTGGAAATTCTGAACCTGAAAACTGGCAAGCACGTCACGATTCGCGACGTCGCCAGTTTCTCGCAACCGGCAGAAGCAAGTGGCTGGGTGGCATTCAAGTCGATCGAGTCGGATGATGGCGAAACAGTCAAGGAGTCCAAGTCCAGTTTGGCCGCGACTTACGAAGTGACCGAAGAAGGCGTGCAGCGACAGAGTAAAGAGTCGGCGAAGAAGAAGGCGGGCAAAAAATCTGGCAAAGGAAAGGCTGCCAAGTCACCAACCGGAAAAACATCCAGCGAAAAGAAGGCTGGCAAGTCATCTGCTAAAGCAAAGGCCGAGCAAAAAAAGACGGCCAAGAAAAAACAGGAAAGTAAAAAGAAGGACAAGAGAAATGGCACCACGTTGGTTCTCCGCAACCTGGAGACTCACATGGAGCAACGGATTCCTTTCGTCGTCAATTTTCGATTCAGTGAAGACGGCAAGTTTCTGGCCTACACGACTTCCTCGGACCAACAAGAAGACGGTGCCGGCGATGGTGTTCATGTTGTCGATCTGGACGAAATGAAAACCCGGCACGTGATGACCGGGCTGGGTAACTACGGCCAGGTCGTGTTCAGTAAAGACGGCAAGCAGGTTGCATTCATGACCGATCACGACGACTACTCTGCTGAAAAACCGATGTGGGCAATTTATCACTGGTCCAAGGGAAAGAAGGCAGCGAAGAAGATCGCTGATCACGAGTCCAAAGGTATTCCACAAGACTGGATCATCGCCAATTCGTCCGCTCCATTGTTTTCAGAAAACGGCAAGCGAATCCTTTTCAATACGCGACCGAAACCTGAGGATGAAGAGAAGGAAGACGAAAACGATGACGAAAAGAAAGTCGCCAAGCTGGATATCTGGCACTGGCAAGATCCGTTTCTGCAACCGCAGCAATTGTTGCAAGCGGCTCGGGAACGCAATCGCAGCTACCGCGCACTCTACGACATCTCGTCCAAAAAAGTCATTCAGGTAGCGTCTCAGGAGATTCCGAATGTCAACATCGACCCACGCAGCGAATCCAATGTGGTCGTGGGTAGTATTGCTGATCCGTACAACAAAATGTTGTCTTGGGATGTTCAGGGTTTTTCGGATTGGCACTTGATCGATTTGAAAACGGGCGAGTCTCGATTGCTGCGAAAGATGGCTCGCGGAGGTGCCACGCTTTCTCCAGCAGGCAAGTTTATTGTTTGGTGGGATGGCGAAAAGCAAACATGGCAGGCAATGCCGACTTCCGCCAAGGAAGGTGACGAGCCAACCGATTTGGGCGATGGCATTGGTCAGCCGCTGCACAACGAATTGCACGATACGCCTTCGCTGCCCGGCCCTTACGGTTCGGCAGGATGGCTGGCCGACGACAAGGGTTTCCTGATCTATGATCGCTGGGATATCTGGCAAGTCGATCCGGCAGGTAAAGACGATCCAGTTTGTTTGACGGCCGGCAAAGGACGCGAAGCACAGATTCGTTATCGCAGAATGCGATTGGATACTCGTGAACGCACTATCGATCTGGCTCAGCCGCAAATGCTGTCTTCGTTCGTTCACGCCGACAAGTCCAGTGGATTTTCCAGGCTGAACCCGGCCGATGAAGGCTTCGAAATCGAACGGTTGATCCAGCTGGATGAAAGTTTGGGTGGTCTGCGAAAGGCTCGCGATTCGGATGCAGTCACGTTTACTCGTTCCACATTCGAACGATACCCCGACGTGTGGGCCAGCGATTTGAATTTCAAGACGATGCGTCGGATCAGTCGGGCCAATCAACAGCAATCCAGCTATGTTTGGGGCACTTCCGAATTGGTGAAGTGGAATGCCGACGATGGTCAGGAACTGGAGGGCCTTCTGTATAAGCCGGAAGACTTTGATCCAGACAAGAAGTACCCATTGATGGTCTACTTCTACGAACGGAACAGCGACAATCTGCATCGTTACTACGCTCCGGCAGCAGGTCGTTCGATTATCAATTTCAGTTTTTACGTCAGTCGTGGGTACGTCATTTTCGTTCCCGATATTCCTTACAAGACTGGTGAACCGGGACCGAGTGCCGCCAACGCGATCTTGCCTGGCGTAAAACACGTCATCGATCAAGGATACATCGATGAGGAGCGGGTTGGCATGCAAGGTCACAGCTGGGGCGGCTATCAGACGGCCTACCTGGTGACGATGACCGATATGTTCTGCTGTGCTGAATCGGGTGCGCCGGTCAGCAACATGACCAGTGCTTACGGCGGTATCCGCTGGGGTACCGGGATGAGTCGTATGTTCCAGTACGAGAAAACGCAGAGTCGAATCGGCGGCACGTTGTGGGAAGAGCGCGAAAAGTACATCGCGAACTCGCCCGTCTTCTTCGCCGACAAAATCAACACGCCGCTGCTGATTCTGCACAACGACGAGGACACGGCCGTGCCATGGTACCAGGGGATCGAATTGTTCGTGGCGATGCGTCGTCTGGAAAAGCCAGCATGGATGCTGAACTACAACGGCGATCCTCACTGGGTAATGAGCGACGAAAACCGCATGGACTTTGCCAAACGTATGCAACAGTTCTTTGATCATTACATGCTGGGCGATCCAATGCCGGTGTGGATGGCCGATGGAATTCCAGCCGTCGACAAAGGCAAG
>CAZPOL010000041.1:0-22900 GCA_964588195.1 uncultured Pirellulaceae bacterium
GTCGACACTGTTGCCGTGATCCTGATGCATCACAATGACCAGATGTGGATAGAGTTCGACGGCCGCCAGCATCAAGTGTTTCAGATAGGCGTCTTGTGAGTAGGCGCGGGCGCCGCGTGAGGCCTGAACGATGACGGGTGAGTCGGTCGCGTCGGCCGCCTCCATGATCGCCTGGATTTGTTCCATGTTGTTGACATTGAAAGCTGCGACTCCATAGTCGTTTTCTGCAGCGTGATCCAGAACCATTCGCATTGGGACGAGAGGCATTATTGATAACTCCGGGTTATGGCCCCGTTCGTATGGGGCGGTTGAAAAGCTGAATAGAAGTCAGCAAATTTTGGTGAGTAATGACTGCCAATTGTACTTGGAGCTGGGCGAAATGCTGACCATGTTTGTAAAAAACGATCCGAACCATCGCCACCTGATATTATCCAAAGCGTCGACTCGGACACAAGCGGCCCTAATCCAGGCTGGTTGCCAGTCTGCGTGACGTTTGTTCAGGTCCGAACAGATCGTCGCGTCCAATCCGCACCGGACGAATCAGCAGAACTTGACGAGAAGTCGAATACTGGCCCGCCGCGAAGAAATTCTGCCCGGTGCCGCGTGGTGTCGGCGTGGCAGAAATCATCAGCGTTTGGCCAAGTCGCAACGGGTGGTGGAAATCGAGTTCATCCAGTCTCAGGCGTTCCTGTCTTTCCTGTGCCAACAACGTCTCGTGGTCAACACCGTAACGCATCCGCGATTCGCCGTGCCGAATTTCAGGCCGAAACCAAAGCTTGATTGAATCGCTGGTGGAGGTCGTCTGGCTGAGCATAAATCCACATTGAGCCAACCTGCAGACGCCTGACCGGTAGGTGTCCCCGGTTTCCACTTGCCATGGTATTTCTGCCATCCTTGGCGAACAGGGCACCCAGTGGCTTTCCCCTTGTTTCAATTGTTCGATTTGTTTGATCGCAAATGGGCCTTGATTGTTCGCTGGCGGCAACGGATTTCGCGAGTTGAAAAGTACGTCCCCGTCTTCGGTCAACAACGGTTTTCGCCAATTGAATGCGGCCGTCAACTCGCCAGGCAACTGAGCCCCCAGCAACCCGATGCGGATTCCGTTTTGATCCAGTAGCTTGCGTGTCGACAGTGGAAGACTCTGGACATCCGCCTTTTCCCAGACTTGATAGAACAGATCCAAGGCGTGACCATCCAGCTGTGCCACGGCAATCTCCAATGCTACCCCGTCCGGCGAGGTTGATATGTCCGCAAGCGTTGGCATCGACCGCCGATGGCTTCTCGAGAGGTTGGTTGACGCGTCGCCAGGTTGCGACAGTTGCGCGCAGCCACCGATGGCCAGCAAGGCAAGAGCCAGCATTAGTGTTCGCAGCAGGGGATTACCAACAGACATGTTTGTAGTATTCGTGTTGACCAATGGCCTTGGAATTTGTTGTATCGGTGCAAGAACCAAATTGGGAACCGATGGAACCGCAGGTTTGGCTGGTCACTTGTCTTGGTAAGTCTCAAGCGGGTCAATAGAAAATGATTCAATCGACTCCGCCGTTCCGACAGCCAGTGCTTGCGAAGACTTGGCAATTTGCGGCGAATACGCCATCGCTTGAGCCAGTTAATTTCTGTCGATTGATTTCGCACCGGGTTCTGAAGATCTCCAGGAAACATCCAAAAAAAGCGGTTTTAAGTCCAATCATCGGGCCGGGACTGCGAATACCCCTATTATCAATTTTTGAGCCACAGCAGCCACAGCCTTTCCAGGAGAACGAATGATGAACGTGCTTGCCCAGCAGGAACACTACTATGGTGGATCAGGATTCAGCCGCATTTTGGAGAGTGCTCCCAGCCATGAAATCATGGTCATGGTGGTGGTCGGGATCGTCTTTTCGACGATGTTGATGATCGTATTGACCGTTTGCGTGACCAATACGATTCGGTCGATCAAGACGGCAAGCATCAATTCGCGGCTGACCGAAAAGCTGGTCAAGGAAGGCTTGTCATGTGAACAGATCGAGCGGTTGGTGCGGGCCAACAGTCGTCGTTTTTATCTGCCTGGCATCCCGGCCAAATGGAAACCTTCCAGGTGGCAAAAGGCGGAATCGCTGGCACAAACCACGCCGGGCAAACCGATGGCTCCCCGACCGATCGCCTGAACATTGGCGGTCAGTTAGTCTGATCAAGGGTCGCGTTTTTTTCGCACGTTCTTGCTGAACTTTTCCAGAGTCTTGCGTTCCTTGCGTGAAAGGCTCTCTTCTCCCAGGCGATGAACTTTGTCGAGGATAATATCAGCTTGGCGAGCGAGGTCTGGTTCGATTTCGTCCGGAGCGTGCACCTTCAGATTCGGCTTCCCTTTCAATCGATCGATTAAACTCGTCAGCCAACCAAACTTCATCCATTCGAAATTCCATTTTCCGTAAAAGTATAGAACGGCAAACAGTGCACCGGCGAAGTGAGCTTCCACGGCGATCCGGCTTTCGTGATTGAACGAGTTCATCACGTCCATTCCTACAAACAACAATCCCAGCACCCACGCCGGCATTGGAATGATGCCCATTAGCAAAACGGTGTTCTTCGGGAAATTCAACACGAACAAGATGACAACTGCCGCCACCGCCCCGGATGCACCTACGGCTGTGGCGGTCGCTCCCGTCAGTATCTTGACCAATAACCAGACGCTGCCCGCAAACAACAATGCCATCAGGTAGAACTTCAGGAATTCGTTTCGGCCATACTTTTGTTCGACCGGCATCCCAAGGAACAACAGGGTCAACATGTTGAAGGCGATGTGCATGATTCCGGAGTCATCTCCGATCGATGCATGGGCAAAGCCGTGAGTCAGGATTTGCCAGACGTACAGAGGGTTCTCAGCTGGTCCCGAGTAGCCAAAGTCCTCCATGTTGTGTTTGAGTGCCAGAGTCACCGAGACCGATTGTCGGTTGGTCTTCTCCTCTACGACTTGCGATTGGCCATTTTCCAGTGTGACAGTTCGTTGCATCGTCACTTTGGGCGAGAATATGTCCAGCAGGAATACGATCACGTTGATCGCAATGAGCGTGGCAATGATCGATTTTTTGAATCCGGATCTGCCTCCTCCCTGGTAGCCGTCTCCTTTCCACGAGTCTCCCTCGAAGTATCCTCGATCGTTGATGCCCATATCAAAGCCAATTCAATGTGTCACAAGCCTGAAATTCGATTGCGCTGGCGACATTGCAGCAGGTGCCTGGAATCGACTCCAGAAATGCAAACTGTCTCCGCGAACAATCAATATTGTGGCGGTTGAATTGCATTGAGACAACGCTGATTGCGCTGATTGCGATGATTGACAGGGACTATCGATATCCGACGGTGCCAGGTTGGTCGCGGATGAACGACCGCGCACAAAAAAATGGACCGCAAAGGGTCCATTTGATCAAGTTGTAATTGTCGGTGCGGTGCTACTTGGAAGAGCCTGCCACTGAGCTGGAATCTTTGTCGATACTGGTATCCAGAAAATCAGCGTCTGGTTTAGACTGGCGGTAAACCTCGATAATCTGGTTGTAGGTAGTTCGAATCTCTTCCTTCAATGCTGCCAATTCCGCCTCGCGGACTCTGACCAGGCGATCGACTTCAAACTTGGCCGCTTCCATCAGCTTGACATCGGAAGCCACATTTTTTTTGTTCAACTCGCGAGCGTCCACCTGCTGTTGCGTGTCACCAAGAATTCGGTTGGTGACGGCGATGTCTGTCTCAATTGCGCGTCGGCTATCAGTGGCTTGGCGAGTCAAATCGCGGTACACATTCAATTGGTACGGATAATCGCGTAGCGGTCGGTTGTAGTAAACAACTTCCAGCGAATCAGCATCGTTTCTGGAGAGGACTGATGGGCCACGCTCCTGATTCGGTCCTTCCAGCCCTTTTTCTGCCTGGTCCTTGGAGATCACGATTTCCGTGTCTTTTGGAAACACAACGTCTCTCCCAATCTTCAAGTCCGGGTCATTGGCTTCGCCATTCTGTCCAAACGCTCCATCGACTCGCAAATTGTTGCCAGTGCCATCAACACGGAACTCTTCAGAGGCTTCGTTGAAAAGAACTTTCACGGTCAGGTACTCGGAGTCAGTCAGTGGTGCAATTTCAGTTCGGGGGTCGAAAAACTGATCATTCACACGCTGCGACGCGGTTTCATTGATGTACTGGTTGATCTCGTTGACCTTGGCACCGTCAAAATTGTATTCATCAATCAGGAATTCGTAACTTGCGGAAGCAGGGTCCATACCTAACTGTTCGGCTGGCAGATAAACCGTGGTCAGAAGCTGACGCAGGTTGGCCAGTTTTTCGGGCGTTGCCGGATTGTCATCGCTCCAGGGTTCCAGGCCAGCGTGGTCGATGAAAGCGGTGCGGCTGTCGCCAGGCATCGTTTCGAAGAATGCCCAGTCGCGACGTGGTTCGTAATCCGCGGACTTGCCGTCCAGCCATGCGACCAGGGAGGCAGAGTTTCCTGAATCCTGGCTGGTCTGCCAAAGATCATTGAATTCGGTATTCAGCTCATTGGCCAATTCGATGTCCAGCTCGATATACAAACGGTTGATCTTGTCGATGTTTTCGCCGGTTGCCAACTCAGCGGCCAACTGACGCATCAGGGATCCGGTTTGATAGTACTTGGTGACAAAAATTGGCTCGACGGTGATTTGGTTCGCACCCTGGTCCACGGCAACGACTTTGAATGAACCAACAAAGTATGCGGCAGGTGGCAAGTCGCCATCGGGGTGCTGGACGCGATCAGAAGCTTCGAACGCATACAATTGCATGTCGGTCGAGATCTGCTCAGTCGCTGGCATGGTTGGTGGCTGGAACGAATCAGGGTTCTGATTCTCTGGTGCAGCCGCGGAGAATGTAATTTCAAATTGCTCGTTGTTGCGTCGCGGCGATCCGTCCAACCAGACACGACCTTTGCCGATTTGAGCCAAACGCAATTTCAACGCGATATCACGAAGTGAGCCTTCGCCGTATCCACTAACCGTATCTGCAGGTCCGAACAACGCTTCGTCGGTTTCCTCCTGCACTCTGGCCAGGATCTCTTCGTTTTCCATGTAGCGGGCTTTCCAGGCTTGCCGCATTTTCAACGAGCGACTTGCGTTGATGCCACCGAAAATTGCGGTCAGGAAAATCAATGCCACAAACGTGATCGGAATCCAGGTCCACGTCTCCGCCGACTTGAACAGAAAGAAGATCAAGAGGATTAGAAGAAAGGCAAATATCAGAATTGGGATTAACATGTTGTGCGATTTCCGCCCTCGCTGCTCAACGTTCAAGTTGAGTGATTGTGTAAGGCTTGATGCCTGAATTCGGAGTGGACGTGCGCACGTCCACCACTCGACCATTAATTGTTAGCCTGCCAGTAATCGTCGGCAAGCAAAACACTCTCGATATACGGCAATCAGCCAACAATGGCACAGAATCCCCGTAGCATGGATGATAAATTGGGCTATATGGGGTGTCAAGTTTCGGTGGTTTGGGCGGGACGCCGTAAGTCTATCACAGGCAACATGTTCCGACGCCATCCAGTTTGCCGAACGATTACAAACCGCACAAAACCTAAAGATAGAACCGCAGAATCCCGAAAACCCTGACAGGCGTTTCCTCTTACCAATTATCGATTTGGCAAATCCACCCGTACTTGAAACCCGCAATTTCAATTTTGCCAAATCGATTTGAGGACGCTTCGAATTTAGACGGACGATCGACCAAACCGCATTTGATCGATCTGCCAGAAATTTGTGACCCGATTTTCCCGTGAAGGTCATCAAGTCCAAGGCATTTGGTCCGTCGCCGATTGGTGTTTTTTGAGAGCCCGTTGCTCAACGAATTCGACCACCCAAAACAAAACGACCCAAATATTCGAGCGCTGTCGTCGGCGGTTCGACCCATAGCCTGATTGTTCAGCAAGGCGATTTATGCCCAAGCTGGAAACGTAAGGTAACCGGTCGCCCCCGATGTTTGTGTTTCGAAGTCCGGAGAGGGCATGACAACCAGACCCAAGCTTGTCAGAACATTCACAACACTCGCACCAACACTAACGCTTAACATGGCGTTGTGTGTTGCGATCATTGTGACTTCTACACTCGCACTCGCAGGCTGCCACCGCGGATACTACCGTCGCCAGGCAGATGCGGAAGCTCAATTGCTGATTCGCGAAAAGCTGAACGATCAGCGTTGGAATCAGATCGATCCATCGATTGAGACCAGTGTGGATTCCCGGATGCACGATCCGTTCTCGGCCGATCATCCTCCGGCGCCGCCAGACGATGTGGTCAGTCATCAGTTCATGCATCACGTTGATGGCAAACCAGGCTATCAGCATTGGCACGTCAACGGCGATACCGACTATGTCGCGAATCCGGAATGGCGTAGTTACCTGCCGCTAAACGAGCGGGGTGTGCTGGTTTTGGATATGGATCGTGCCATTCAGTTGTCGCTGATCCACTCGCCTGATTTGCAAGCGCAACGAGAGACGTTGTACTTGTCTGCACTGGATGTCAGTCTGGAGCGATTCGGTTTTGATACTCAGGCGTTCTACGGTTTGAGCACCTTCTTCCGTACTCAAGGGAGTGGTGCACCAGGTGGAGCGAGTTCGTCGCTGGAATTGACTCCCGGTCCACAAATGACTCGCCTGGAACGGTTGGGGATCAACGGTACCAACCTGGTCGTTGGAATTGCCAACACCGTGATCTGGAACTTTGCTGGATCCAACTCGCAGGCCGCCTCGACACTCATCGATTTCTCGTTGATTCAGCCGTTGTTGAACGGAGCAGGGCGACAGATCGTGCTGGAATCGTTGACGCAAGCCGAACGAACTCTGTTGGGCAATGTTCGTCAATTGGAGAGATTTCGACGCGGTTTTTACCTGAACGTGGCAACGGGCCGAACCCCGGGCGCTGGTCCCAACCAGGCAGGCAACTTTCTGGGAGCACCGGCTGGCGGAACTGCCAACCCGGGAGGATTTCTGGGGCTGCTGCAAACGCAACAGGAAATTCGAATCGCCGAGTTCAATGTGCGTTCGCTTGAGAACGTGCTGGAACAATTCCGTCAGTTTTTCCGCGAAGAACGAATCAACCTGTTGCAGGTACGTCAAGCGGAACAGGCGTTGTACTCGGCTCAACAATCGTTGTTGATTAGCAAGGTCAACTACCAGAACGAATTGGACAGCTTCAAATTAACACTCGGTCTGCCACCTGATCTGGAGATCGAGATCGATGATCCATTCCTTTCTCAATTCGAGTTGATCGACGACGAGTTGCTGGAACGGCAGCTGGAAGTCAATCTACTGCGAGATTCAATCGGCGTTGCTTTGGAAGCCATTAGTCCCAAAGGCGGCGAAGTCGACGGTCAGGAAGAAACCAAAATGGAATGGTCGGCTGATTTGGAAACGGCGATCGAAGGCTTGATTCCCGTTGTCAAGAAAGTCGAGCCCTTCCTGGATCAACTGGTGGGCGATGACAGCGAATTGATTGAAAAGGATATTGAACGACTGGAATCGGTGACGGATCAACGTGCCGAGGAGTTGACCGCGTTGCGGAAGTTCATCGACGAGAGCGAAATCGACTATGAGCTGGAGCCAACGATCTTGTTGCCCGAGTCGATTGAATCGGTGGGCCAGTTGCGCATGGAATTGAACGAGGTGAAAAGCAAGGTAAAGCTGATTCGCGGTTCAGTTTCCGCGCTGGTTGAAAATGTCAACGAGTTAGTCAGTGAAGCCGATGAACTGGACAAAGACACACTGACACGACGCTTGAAGTCAGACATCATCTTTGAAGCACCTGAAATTCAGACTCGTTTGGCCGACCTGATTATCGAATTGACGTTGATCCAGGCACGGGCACGAACGAGTGCCATTTCATTGCCGCAAATCGATATTACTTCTCGTGCAGCGACTGCGATCGCTTGTCAATTCCGTCGCGACTTGATGAACGCTCGTGCTTCCCTGGTGGATCAATGGCGACAAATTGAACTGGTTGCCGACGACCTGGAAAGTACGCTGGATATTGTGGTCGAGGGATCGGTAGGAAGTACTGGAAACAACCCGTTTAATTTGAACTTCAATACCAATCAATTCGGATTGGGGCTGCAATTCGACGCTCCGATCAACCGTTTGGCGGAACGAAACCAGTACCGAGCCACGTTGATTGCCTATCAGCAAGCACGGCGAAACTTTTACAACTTTGAGGATGCGATCTCGCAAAACCTGCGAACGACGATTCGCGGTATCGAGCAAAACAAGGTGCTGTTCGAATTGAACCGACGAACGATCACGTCGGCGATTCAGCAGGTCGAGTTGGCTCAATTCGCCTTGAAGGAACCCGTAAGACCCGGTGCTGGCGGACAGAGTTCACTCGGTCCAACGGCCGCCGACAACCTGACCGCTGCGTTGAACAACCTGCAGGGAGCCCAGAACGGATTCCTGAATGTCTGGGTGGCGTATGAAGTCCTGCGTCGTGGACTCGATTTCGACCTGGGTACGATGCAGCTTAGCCCCGAAGGGAATTGGCTCGATCCAGGTACGATCGATGAGATGTACGCGTTCCGTGCTGCGGAGGCGTTCGGCATTCCTGCTGAGCAAGTCTGTATCCCGCCGGATATCACGTTCGACGATTCAAGTTTCTCCATGGATGAAAATTCGTCAGAAGAGACTCAATCGCCAGACAGCCTGGATTCAGACAGCCAGGATTATTACGATCGAGCCGATCCGAATATCGAGCCTGACGACCCGACAGTTCTGCCCAACGGCGACGATCCGACTTTGGATTCGCTGGGCAGTAGACGGAGACGGTCGAATTCCGGACTGTTCGGTCCTGTGTTGAAAAATGCAGGGTTCTAGTACGAGCTTCGGGTGAGTCCTACTGAACGATCTGCCACATGGCCTGGTCCAGGTCGATCGACCAAATAAATCCTGCGCCAGCGAATTGCTCGGAATTCCAGGTCAACCGGGCCGTCATTTCGTTGTTGGCCGGATTTACGAATCGCGTTAGGTCACCCGTCGGCGAAATCAGGATTCGGTTATCGGTGACGCTGACCGGGCGGACGTCAACGGACTCCCAGTCACCCGTTTGATAGTTCTGCAACCGTATTAACTGAATCACATCCCCTTCCGGGCCACCAAGCATTTTCGACTCGATTCGAAATTCCAGTGACGCAGGAGTGGGCGTCGGACTGGTGGTCTGCAGAATCAGATCAACATTTTGTTTGGTCAGGTTGCGGGTAGGCGACGGATCGATCTCCAGGTACAGGTCGTCACTTCCTTGCACATCCGACAGTTGTCCTGCGGTCACAACACCGTCCAGGAATTTTGAACCCTCGGCTTGAATTTCAATGTATGGTAACTCGTATTTGCCGACCCAGGTGTTCCAGCTGGTGGCAGTTGGAGCGTATTGGTGGATCCCCCAAAACGTTCCCGGTTCGACCGGATCGCACATGGTGCCGGAATAGTCGCCCCAACGGGTGAGCGTATATGCGGCGTCGCTGAGCCTGACGAATTCCAACGGCTGGAATTCGCCAAGTGGATCACCGGCAAATCGTAATGACCGACACATCGAGATGAACTCGTTGCTGGACGACCTGGCAAAAGTAATCGCGGCGTTACCGCCATCGTCGACCCAGATACTTGGGAAGAAAGTGTAGGTGTCCGGGTCCGGATGGATCTCTCCCGACTGAACCAAAATCGGACTGTTCCCGCTGACCGGCCAATCCTGCATGTCGAATTCGTACCACGTGACTCGTGCCACGTCGGTCGAAGAATCAGGACTCTGATGATGAACGGCCCACAGTGATCCGTTTCGATAAACGCAGCTCCAGAATCGGGACTCAAAAAGTTCCGGACGGATACTCGTACCCATCGATACCGGATCGACTGGATGACCATAAGTCGGAACCGTGATATCGGTTTCAACGATCGATGGAGTACCCAATGAATCGACGATGGCACTCAGGTGCAACGTCGAAGACGTGACAAATTCGTCACCGCGAATCATGTAGGTCGCCGGCGAATCGGCGTCGTAGTTCATGGCGATCCCGTGGGATTGCTCGTTGTTGATTTGCAAGAAGGTGGAGGGCGGGTCGACAGCACCGTTGATCAATTCCTGCTTGTCCAACATGAAAATCAGGTATTTATCAGGTCCGAAAAAATCGGCGGTCAGGTAAACCGTATCAACATCGATCGCCATGTTTGGTGAATCAATGTCATCATCGTTAATCAGATTCGTCACATCGAATCGATACCTGTTCCAATTGCCATTGGGGTCGTCATCGTCGGAAACTGCCAACAGAAAAAATCCACCATTGTCACGTTCATTGGCCATCGCGAAAAAGCGGTTGGAGTGCGGGTCGAACAGCACTTCCGGGTCAAACACGAATCCATCAGAACCCTGGGCTCCCCAGAATCCGTTTGCTCCTTCGATTTCATCCTGGAATGTCAGAGTTCCCTGCTTGTCAAAGAATGCGATCTCGCCATTGGTGGTCGCGACGATGTGTGAAGGGCCGACGGCGATCGTGGGATCCGGTGGTCGCCATCCAGTATTGGTGATGCCAACAAAGCCGAAGGCCGAACTTCGTGACCATGGACTTCGGTCGCCGCCAAAACGATCTCGAGGCACCGTTTTTGCATTGAAAATCGGTGGGTCGTGAGGCCTGGCGATCGCTTCTGATTCCGTCACGGCTTGTTCACTGGGTTGCGAAGGAGCGGAGGCCAGTGCAAATGAATGAGACATGTCGGACGAAGATCGTACGGTGATTCCAACCGCTGACTTGTCATCGTCCACGTGACCATTCCACACTGCAAACAAGCGTGCTTGGTCATCGATCGCCAAACGCGACGTACCCGTGGCAGGTGTCAGTTGATGAGTGGCTTCATTGTTCCGATTCACCTGGAAGAATTCACCCACTGGTTGCAACGGGCGGTCAGCGGATTCTGGCAAGGTGAACTGCCGCGCTTCGACGATCGACTGACGACCGATCGCACCATCGGTGCTGCGATTCCAGGCAGCGATCACATCGTTGTTTAGATGCAACGCCAACGCCAAACCGTTGATCCGCCGGCCATCGATTGGGCTGGCGGATGTCAATCGGCCAACCCGATTTGCATCTTCGTCAAATCGCTGTAACACAGCCTGATAATCATTGGCGGTTGAACGTAACCAGCCAACCACAAAGCCATGGTCGGTCGCGGTAACGACGGCTTCAATGTGTGCTTGGTTATCCATCGGGCTGACTTGAACAGCCGGACGGTCATGCAGACTGGCGATGCTGTCGGCTTGTTTGGCAAAGACGCCAGCCGGATGGTTGTCGTCGTCGGTTTCGGACCACACCAGGATCAGCTGTTGTCGATCGTCATTCGCACGGATGGCAAGAGAAGGGAGTTGTTGACTTCCCAGGCTTTCATGAATTGGTAGCTCGTCGGTCAATGGCTTGCCGCTGGAATCGAATGTTCTCGCCACAATGCGACGGGAATGCTGGTCGGCGATTGGGGTCGTCCAGGCAAAAGTTGCGTTGCCATCGCCGTCGACTGCGACGACAACATTTGCTTGTTGGCCCTGGGTGTGTTGGTTGACCAGGATTTCATCGCCGCCAATACCGGCTGCGTCAAACCGACGAGCGATAATTGCATTCATCGATCCGTCTTGTCCGAACGATTCCCACGCGATCCAGTAGCCACCATTTCCATCACAAGCGATGCAGGGATTAACTTGCATGCTCTGTTGATACAGGTTGACTCGGGTTTCGCTTCCGATCCTTTGTCCACTCGCATCAAATTTTTGCAGGTAAACACCGTAGGTGCCCGCTTGTTGACGTCGACTATCCCAAACCACGAACGAATGGCCATCATTGGTGACAGCCAAGTCGCTGTTGGCCTGGGTGCTGGAGGTGAAAGTGTTGACCCTGGTTTCCGATTCGAAAGTCAGGTACGTGGCTTGATCTGATGGTTGGGATGAAGGTCCAGACGGACTGTCGACAGTCCATTCCGATACAAATATCGCAATGCATGCCAATCCGGCCATCGCGACGAAACCGGCCAATGCCAGCAGTGATTGTTTCTTTGACACGTTTAATCCCCCTCAGATTCCAAGTGCGAAACTAGGACTCCATCATCGCAGCTACCTGCATCCTGGTCAAAATGGACCATTTCGTTTGGAATTCGCAGTTGGACATGTACAGTCGGGAACATTTCGGTTGGCCATGGAATCGTTCTTTCAGCTATTTTGCAGCCATGGGGTAAGTGTCATGCGATGGGATCGAGTTACCTGGCAAGGAGCGCCCCCGCTTAATGTCAGTCCGATGTCAGCCATAAGCCTGCCATAAAAGTCAGCATTTACGGGTTGGGTGATTTGATAGACACTTGAAACGTGGACTGGGACTTCGATCTTCCCTAAAATCCGTACATATTCGTGCATCTGTCGTTAGAATTGCCACGAAAACCGATAGTAGTAGCGGCCCTTTGCGTTTAATCGGGTGTTTAATAGCCGCGTTCTTGGTTTAATGAGGCTCTCAAAGCACCGATCCAGAGTGGCTCCAGATTGATGTTTCCTGCCGCATTTTTGCAAATGTTGATTGGTCAACAGCAGCGATAGCGATGTTGATGCAATAATTCGTCGACAGTGGAAACCATCCGATATACCCCTCCCCATTCCAAACAGTTCAGCTGATTCAGATTGCAGGCAAGATATGTCAATTCAAGAAGACAAAACGTTGGGCAAGTGCAAAACGTTGGGCAAGCGCAAACAAGGCAAACGAAGCGGTTCGGTTTTGCCAATCGTTGTGTTAGGCCTGTTGGCTTTGACCGCTCTGGCGGGGGTTCTCTACTTCAACTACTTCCGTAGTACGGACGAAGTCGTCGTCGATGCGATTTTGAAGTCAGTTTCCAGAGGGGAATTTGTTGCCAAGGTGCTGGACCAGGGTGAAGTGCAGAGTGCCGAAAACGTCGAGATCAAATGCAATGTTGGTTCTCGGAACGGAAGTGTCAGCGTGATCGACGTGGTTCCCGAGGGCACCAAGGTCAAGGCTGGCGATTGGCTGGTGACACTGGACAGCGAAGCATTTGAGAAAGAGCTGGAACAACAGCGCATGGCCGTCAGCAATGCGGACACACAAGTCATTCAATCGGACGCTTCATTCCAGGCCGCTCTGGCTTCCAAAGAAGAGTACATGGAAGGGACGTTCAAGGAGAGTTTACGCTCGATTGAAAACGATATTTTTAACGCCAAGCAGGAATTGACCGAGGCTCAGGCGTATCTGGAACACAGTATCAAGCTGCAAGCCAAAGGCTTTATCACCAAGCAACAGTTACGCTCGGATGAAATCGCTGTTGAAAAAGCTGACAACAATGTGAAGCTGGCTGAACAACGCCGCGACGTACTGGTAAATATCACCAAGAAGAAAGAAGTCATTTTGTTGGACAGTGATATTGCTGCCGCTGAAGTTCAGGTGAAGAACTCGGAAGAGGCCAGAAATATCGAGAAACGCCAACTGGAAGAGATTGAAGCTCAGTTGGGGTATTGCAAAGTGCTGGTGCCCGAAGGCGTTGCCGGCGAAGTTGTTTATCACAAAGAATTTGATCGGCGTGGCGGAAGCGAATGGGTTTTGGAGCCCGGTGCCACCGTTCGCGAAAGACAAGTGCTGATCAAGTTGCCAAACCCGGACAAGATGGAAGTCAAAGTACTGGTTAACGAACAGAACATTACGGCAATTCGCGAAAATATGCCGGCGACCATTTCGGTAGATGCTCTTTCGAATACCAAACTGACAGGCTACGTCACCAAGGTGAATTCGTATGCTGAAAAAGGTGGTTGGGGCAGTAACTCTGCGGTTCGTGAGTATGCCGTGTTGGTACGAATCCTGAATCCTCCACCCAAACTGATTCCAGGAATGAATGCTTCAGTGACCATTCAAACGGAGTACCAGGATGATGTACTGCAAGCTCCCTTGCAGTGTATCTACGCGGCCAACAACACCAATTTTGTGTTGAAGCAATCCGGCGAAGACAATTATGAAACCGTTGAGGTCAAGATTATCGGCGAGAACTCGCAAAACGTCTGGATCGAATCCGGGGTTGAAGAAGGAGACATGCTGGTCATGGATCCGGGCCAGTACAAAGATCTGATGGACTTGCCAGAAGCGGACCAGGAAGCGCGAATCGTTATTCCCGATGGCGAAGCTGGTGAAGTGAAACCACCCGAAGGCGATGCCAAAACCTCGTCTGAACGTGATGGCCAGGGAAAACGCGGCCAGGGAAAAGATCGCAAACGTGGCGGCCCGGACAGCAGAGGTGGCGGTCAGGATGGCAAGCGTGGTGGTGGCGGAGGACCTCCGGGCGGGTTCGATATGGACCGTATTATCGACATGACCATGTCTCGTTACGATACCAACGAAGATGGCAAGATCGATGCTGAAGAGCAAGAAGAATTCGACGAACGAGCCTCGCGGATGACCTCTGCTGATAAAGATGGCGATGGTTCGATCACTCGCGAAGAAGTCAAAGCCTACATGGACGATGCCATGAAGCGATGGGGCGGTGGCGGCGGTGGCGGACAAGGACGCTAGTCGACGGATTGAAGGGCGCCAGCCAAAGGACTTTGACTAGAATGAAACGAACCGGGCATTGGGTCGTCACTGGACGACCGCCCGGATTTCAAGTATGCGGCAATAATTAATGCCGCTGCCCGGAAAGTGAAGCAAGACCCGGAAACCACAGAGACGAGATGGACTACGCGGTACAAATCAAGAAACTGACCAAGCACTATGTGCTGAAGAGCGAAACCGTCAAGGCGCTTCGCGGTGTCACCTTTGATGTGCCTCGCGGCGATTACGTCGCCATCATGGGCCCGTCCGGTTCCGGCAAGAGTACGCTGTTGAATTTGCTGGGCTGCCTTGATCGACCTACCTCTGGCAGTTACCAGCTGGGAAGTGACAACGTGGCGTCGATGACAGATGACGAGCTCTCTGCGATTCGTGCCTCCCGTATCGGCTTTGTGTTTCAGTCATACAACTTGATCCCTCAGCTAACCGTCGTCGAAAACATCGAAGTCCCGTTGTATTACATGGGCCGATTAAATGCAGAGTCCAAAAAACGTTGCGAGGATCTGGCGGCGTTGGTGGGACTTGGCGATCGACTGGGTCACCGCCCGACACAGCTGTCTGGTGGACAACAACAACGTGTCGCGATTGCTCGATCGATGGTCAATGATCCACAGTTTATCCTGGCTGATGAAGCGACCGGTAACCTGGATTCCGTCACGACCGAAGAGATCCTGACGCTGTTCGAAAATTTGAATTCTGAAGGCCGTACCATCATCATGGTGACGCACGAAGACGAAGTCGCCGAACACGCCAAACGAGTCATTCGATTGCGTGACGGCTATATTGTTTCAGATGAAAGAAATACCGATCGAGTGATTGCAGGTAGCTCAAACAACAGGCCGGTCGTTAATCCTGAGATCGCTGGTAACGTCGAATCCGGTATCGATGCCTCGCGATCGTCCGCTTCCTGATCCCCATCATCAAAACAGAACGCAACTGATCGCATATGTTTCTTCGTACCTGGATTCTCGGAATCAAAAGCTTGCTTTTGCACCCCATGCGCTCGGCGCTAACGGTGTTGGGTATCTTTATCGGTGTGGCCAGTGTGATTTGGTTATTGGCGATCGGTGAAGGCATCAGTCTGAAAGCGCAGGAGCAGATCGAAGCCCTTGGGGCCGAGAACATTATCGTTCGAAGTATCGAGCCGCCCGACGAGAGCACCAGTTTCAGTTTCTCGGCCAACGCATTTGGAGTAACCCGCGCGGAGCAATCGCAACTGGAAGCAATTCCAACCGTCGCCCAGGTGATCCCCGTTCGTGAATTGCGACTGAGGTTTCAGTACACCGGATCGATGACCGACCCGATCGAAGGCCGCCTGGTTGGGTGTACTCCCGAATACGCCGCGATCAATCGATTGCAAGTTGAACGTGGCCATTTTCTGACTCACCCGGAAGACAAGTCCACAGTTTGTGTGATTTCTGCCGAGCTGGCCAAGTACTTCTTTCCGTATGAAGATCCACTCGGTAAGGAAATCATCGTTCCTTCCAAACAGAATCGATTCAATATCGTCGGAGTCCTTAAACCCAAGGCGGCCACAGGCGCGATCGGTGGTTCCTTTTCGGGGCAGG
The DNA here is from genome assembly GCA_964588195.1 of uncultured Pirellulaceae bacterium. Classification (GTDB taxonomy): domain Bacteria; phylum Planctomycetota; class Planctomycetia; order Pirellulales; family Pirellulaceae; genus CAJQPP01. Next base: position 16,161 of record CAZPOL010000041.1, read on the forward strand.
ACTTTTCCAAGGATGTCTATATCCCGGTCGAAACGATGCGACGGTTGATGGGCGACACCGAAGAGAAGCGTGGTTCAGGGTCGTTTTCCAGAAAGATCTTTGAATTGTCGCAATTGACCATTCAAATTGAAAACATCGAAGACGTTCCCAAGACTGCCAAGGTGATCGAAAGTACGCTGCGGCGAACGAATCCTGATCGACAGGATTTCGGAATCATTGTGCCTTTTGAATTGCTGGAACAAGCCAAGACGACTCGATTGATGTTTATGTTGTTCATGGGTTTGATCGCGGCGATTTCCCTGATTGTTGGTGGTATCGGCATTATGAATATCATGTTGGCGACCGTCACGGAAAGGACTCGCGAGATTGGTGTCCGACGTGCGCTGGGTGCCTGTCGCCGCGACATTATTCGACAGTTTCTGATCGAGACCGTGGTGCTTTCCGTGGTGGGCGGAGCGATTGGTATGCTGGTTGGCCTGATGTGCCCGATCATTATCGAAGGCGCCAAATGGGCTGTCCAAAGCGGATGGCCTCGTGCTTATGCAACGCTGCCCGAAGTGGCCACTGATATGACGCCTACGCTGGTTCCTTTATCGTTCCCGTTGGCGTTCGGAATTTCTGTGATCGTGGGAGTGATCTTCGGAATCTACCCGGCCATGCGAGCTGCCCAGATGGATCCGATCGAAGCGTTGCGACACGAGTAAACGGCTGATTTACCAAACGCAAATCTTTAGCTGCAACAGATCTCAGGAACGAACGAATACAGGCTGCAGCCACGGAGGCTACAGCCTGTTGTTTTTATTGAGCTTTCACACTTCTTGAGATTCACTACAACGACGAATCAACGTCCTTGTGGATTGCCAGTCTGACCGCCAGGGTTCTGACCGACGCGTGGTTGTTGCTCCTGAGGATTTTGAGCCAGGTCACGACGTACTCGGTCCCATCCCCATGGTGTCTTGGGGTTAATGAAGTTTTTCATGAAGTCCTGCAGACCTGCCAGCCGACCATTGATCTGACGTTCCTCAAACTGGAACACCATCTTCGACGGATTCAGTTTCGCATCATAGTTTGGAGCGTACATGTGAATGGAAACTGGCAAGAACGGATCCCGCGACAGAATGATTTCGACCTTGCTGTACGCCTGGGCATCGCTGATTCGTTTGGGCCACGCCTCCAACCAATACTGTTGGTCGCCAACACTGGCTGGTGTGACATCCCGAATCCAGTACCTTTCCAGCAACTCGCTGGCTTTGGCACCAAACACAAAGGGTAAGGGGCTGTTCTTCAAGCCTTCGCCTTGAGCTTCGGGTGGCAGAGTCACCTCGTTCAGCCGTTTATTGTGGTAGTCGAATTCGTAGATCTTCTGGCCGTCGCAGATCCACTTTTCAGTCTCTACAAATTCCGCGTTCTCAGCGGCAGGCCGAATGTATTTTGGGTCGCCCCCTTCCGTTTCGGGAGGGCCGTTAAATTGCCATTTTTGCTGGACCTCGTACATCCCATTGTCCGGGTTGGAATAACGAACTTTTCCCTTCGAAATCATGGCAGCCACCAATTGGTTGTCAGCTGGCTTTCGATAAGCGCAAACTTCGTGATCAAATTGCCAACGCGTAAAATTACATTCGTACCGGCTGATCTGGGACGAGGCGCCTTCCCAATACGACAACAGCCGCTGGATGTAATCCTGCTCAGTCTGTGGTAACGGAAAGCCTTGCGGCAATCGCGGTTGGACCACCGTTTGTTGTTGCTGGCGAAGCTGCTGCTCGTAGCTCTGTTGACTTGCAGCTTGTTGAGTCTGCTGCTGCTGTTGCTGATTGTTTTGATAAGCCTGGCGAGCGTAGTTGTTGCCCGCTTGCTGCTGGTTCTGCTGCTGGATTTGCTGTTGGGTCTGCTGGGTTTGACCGTTGGCTTGCCAACCAAACGCTGGACCGGCGACAACCAGAATACAACTGGCAACAGCGCAGTAAATGAATCCGGAGCGTACGGAAAACGGAGAAATCATGGTTCATCCTTGAACGATGGCACGTGGGTTAACGCGAAAATGCGAGCGCACAAAAGTGCTGCGTAGGCTCGCGCGGTGGCGGAGTCTAGCAGGAATCGTACGCATCAAAAGGCTGATTTGTTTGCTACACCGCCGTGAAGCTAGCGGTTTCCTGCCAGAGAGTTGCCCGAGTGGGCTACCAGAGTGAGCTACCGCCCTGAAACGTAGTAAGCTGGCCGCCATCCGGAAGCTACTGCCATTGTTGCATGGCATGGGTGACCAGCGAGCACAATCTGGGTGCGGCGACCGCCGCCGCATCGACGACTTCTTGTCCTGATGTTGGCTCCAACTGGTCCGGGTTGGCGATATTGGCGACGATCGAAAATGCCAGCACCTTCATACCTAGTTCGGCCGCGAACACGACTTCTGGCACGGTCGACATACCAGCCACATCGGCTCCGATTTTTCGCAGGAACCGGTATTCAGCGCGGGTTTCATAAGTCGGTCCCAACAATCCGGCGTAGACGCCTTGTTGCAGCACGAAATCTTGTTTTCGGGCAAACGACCGGCAGGAATGGATCAGGTCACGGTCGTAAACGTCGGCGCGAGTTGTCGGACGACCAGCAGGAAAAGCCTCTGGATCAAAGGTGTGTCCAGGCACTTGCCAGCTGCGAAACATCAGATCCAGGTGACTGTTCAATGCCATCAACTGGCCACTTTGAAACTTTGGATTGATGCCACCGGCGGCGTTGCTGATGAACAGAAGTTCCACGCCCTGTGATCGCATCAATTCCAGTGGCAAGCGGACTTGTTGATTCGAGTAACCTTCGTACAAGTGAAATCGCCCTTGCATGGCGATGATGTCAGTTCCTTCCAGTTGCCCACAAACGAACTGGCCTTTGTGACCAACGGCGGTCGAAGTGGGAAAGCCGGGAATTTCGGAGTACGGAATTTCGACATCGGCTGAGATACGGTTGGCTACATCACCAGCACCGGTTCCCAGGATGATTCCAAAACGAGGGCGTTTCGGCCATCGTTCTTGCAAGACCTTTTTAGCCGCGTTGAATTCCGGACTCGATGATTGAGGCTTCATGTGATCGAAGTATGCGTGAGAATTATGCTTCGCCGGCCAGCACACCCAGAACCAATTTGGTTAATTTCGGTTCGGCCTTTTTGGCAACGGCCACGATCTCATTGACGTCGGCTGCTTTCAACGCATCGGGCAAACACATGTCGGTAATACATGAGAAGCCGACGACACGCATTCCAGCGTGAACAGCAACGATCGTTTCAGGCACCGTCGACATGCCAACCACGTCGGCACCGATGGTGCGCAGGAATCGGTACTCGGCGGCTGTTTCCAGGTTGGGGCCCGCGACTGCGACGAAGACTCCCTTGTGAGCGACGAAGTCTTCCTTGCGAGCAACACTGAGTGCTCGATCGATAATCTTTCGCGTGTAGGGTTCACTCATGTCAGGGAAACGAGGCCCCAGACGATCATCGTTAATGCCGATTAGCGGATTGTCGCCCATCAAATTGATCTGGTCATCGATCAACATGATGTCGCCCAACTCGTAATTCGGATTCAATCCGCCACAGGCATTGGAGACGACCAACAAATCGGCGCCCATCGCTTTGAAGACGCGTACAGGCAAAGTGATCTTCTTCAGATCGTATCCCTCGTACATGTGGAAACGGCCTTCCATTGCCATCACTGGCAATCCACCCAACGTTCCACAAATCAAGCGACCTGCATGAGACAGTGCAGTGGATTGAGGAAAGTGCGGAATGTCGCCGTAGTCGATGGAGGCGGCGACATCGATTTGTTCCACCAAAGAACCCAGGCCAGTTCCCAGAATGATGCCTGCCTTGGGAGTTTCACTCCATTGCTGGCGGATGAAATTGACGGCTTCAGTGATCTGATCAAAAAGTTCCAGCATTGTTTTCCTTAAACCAACGATTCACATTTCGGACTGCCAAGGGTTCGTGTGAAAGTGTTACCCAAACGGCCAGGTGCCTCAAGTGGTGTTTGTATCGATTGAATCGAAAATCCGCATGCTAACCAGACTGACGTCGAAGATCGGGATGGCATTAACAGCGTTTGCAACCGATTTGTTCCAACATCGCCTCGGTTGCGGCAACTTCACGATCTGGCGAAGGCTGAGTGTGACCTATGTTTTGAGGGGAATTTCCCCCAGTCAGTTGGCATGCAAACCAATCCATTCAGCGAGTTTTTCCACGTGATCGAAGTTCAATCTTTTTGCAAGGCTTACGAGTCGGAAGTTGCCGTCGACGATCTGTCATTCACGGTCGGGGCAGGGCAGGTACTCGGCTTGATCGGACCCAATGGGGCTGGCAAGACGACGACAATGCGAGCGTTGGCGGGAATCATTCCATCCAGCGGCGGCCAGTTGTTGGTCGATGGCCTGGAAGTAAAACGCAATCCGGTTCAGGTGAAACAGCGAACGGCTTACGTACCAGACGATCCACAACTGTTCAACGATTTGACTGTCGCCCAGCACTTCGCATTTGTTGCCAGCGCCTACGGCGTCGACGATTGGCAGCAGGAAATGCATCGGCTGTTGGACTTGTTCCAGCTTACCCGCAAGATCGACAACCTGGCTTCTGACCTGTCACGCGGCATGCGTCAAAAACTGGCGATCGGCTGTGCTTATCTGTATCGTCCCAAGGCCTTGTTGTTGGACGAGCCGATGACGGGACTCGACCCACGCGGTATTCGCATGTTGAAAGATTCGATTCAACAACGTGCAGAGGAAGGATCGGCGGTGGTCATCAGTTCTCACCTGCTGGCGATGGTCGAAGATATTTGCTCGCACGTGTTGATCTTGCAAGACGGCAAGCAAAACTTTTACGGCACCATCGATCAGCTAAGAGCGCGTTTCGCTGACACCGACACAGAAAGCGATTCCACGTTGGAAGACATCTTTTTTCGCGCTGTCGAGTCTCCTCTTCCCGTTGCCGATCTTTCGACGAGTCCGTCATTGGGCTCAACGGGCTCAACGGGCACAACGAGCTAAACGAGCACAACGGGCGAATTCACCAACTCTTGATTCATAAGTCACCCATAAGTTATCCAGCAGCCAATCATGAACTTGTTTTTGCAACATCCCGCAACACGACAACTGCATCGTCAGCGTTCCGTCGCGCGGCTGAAACGAATGGCCACCGGGTTTCAGTCGCCGAAACGAGCCGTGTTGACCTGCATCGCCCTGGTGCTGGGAGTCGTCTGGATTGGTCAGGCGGTTGCCGGTGTCTTCTTGCGAGATGCGTCAGATCCGGTTCGCCTGTTTCGTTGGGTCACACTGGGAATGACAGGTTTCGCGTTATGGAACCTGATCAAAGTCACGTTTCGAAAGCCGGTCGAGCCGTTTGAATGGAGCGAGGCCGAGAAGGAATGGCTGGGCGCAGCACCACTGTCACGAAACGATTTGATTCGTTATCGGATATCGGGAATCTCGATCGCCGCCATGTTCAAAGCCAGCATCTTCGTCCTGGTGATGATTCCTGATCTGCACTATCTAATCGTTGGCTTCATCGCGATGTACGTCGGATTGATGTTCATTGAGTTGGCGCGGATGTCGATGGAAGTTCTGGTTTATGGCCTGACACGAAAACAACTAATCGGATTACAAGTCGTGGTCGGCGCGATCGTACTGGCGGGCTTGATCACCGCAGGCAACTGGACGTTGGGACAATGGCGTGCCGGACAGTTCTCTGAAATGCTTACTCTGCCATTCATGAAAACAATGCAGGAAGGCTTGCAAGCGATTCCTGGTACGACGGTAGGATCGTGGATCTGTTGGCCGTTCAGTATCGTTGCGGGAATTATGTTAACCACGCAGCTGGATTGGATGTTCGCCATTAAGTCGATCGCCTGCCTGGCAATATTGCCTGCCGCAATCGCGGCCTTGCAGTGGATCGATTCTCGGGTGATATTGATTCGTCAAGCGAATGAAGAGAAAAGCTGGTCGTCAGCCGCGCGATTGAGTAAAGCCAACCGGGCAGAGGGCTCCGATCTTTTGTCGAATGCTGGCAAAGAACGACGGGCGCCAAGAGGAGGCGGAGTTGGCGCGTTGGTATGGAGACAATTGTTGGGCGTTCGAGCCTACCAGACCACCGTGATATTTTCGCTGTTACCACCGATGCTGATTACGCTCGGGCCGGTGCTCGGCAAGCAGTCCGGGTTCCCGATGATTCGCGAATTGATATTGATGTTGGGGTTCTGGTCGTTCTTTTTGTTACCAGCGGCTCTTAAGTTTGACTTTCGCAGAGATTTGAATCGAATCAACGTTCTTAAGTCGTTGCCCATAACGCCTTGGCGCGTCACAGTCGCTCAATTGGCAGTGCCTGTCTTGCTGACAACGCTGTTCCAATTGGTTGTGTTGCTGGTTGCGATGGCGATCAATCAATATTCGCCATGGTACATCGCGATGGCGATGGCGCTATTGATTCCATTCAACGTATTCATCTTCGCCCTGGAAAATATAGTATTCTTGCTGTACCCGTATCGAGTCAGTGAAGAGGGCGTGCAGATGTTCGTTCGTACGATTCTGGCGTTTACCGCCAAAGGGTTTGTGCTGGGAATGGTCGCCGGGACCAGTTTGTTGCTGTATTTGGCAAGTGCTTTGCTGGCGAATTACTTTTCGGGTAGCGGTGCCGTCATGCTGGCAATGTTTTCTGTTCTTTCAGCGATCGTCGGCGGTCTGGTTAGCGCTGCATTCGTGTGGGTGCTGGCTCGTAC
>CAZPOL010000041.1:23000-31670 GCA_964588195.1 uncultured Pirellulaceae bacterium
CGGTATTTCGGGCATTTCCGCGTTATTGCTCACGGTGTTAGAGTGAATTTGACGAATAAGGCAAGAGTAATCATTTCTCTGAATGGTATTCACCTTGGCAAAAAGTCCCATGAAACACCTTGCATTACTATTTATCGTCGGCGGTTTACTCGCTGGCGATTTGTCGGCCCAACAGTCCAGTCGTCGAACTCGCGATATTCAGCCGCGTCAGTCAGCTGATCAAACGCAGGCGGCCGTTGACCAGTTGCAAAAGCAAGCTGCGCTGGCCGAGAGCCAGGCACCAGTAGCTCAAACGGTACAAGAAGAGTCGCCTTTCCGACCAGCGTCGCAACCACCGACCTCCGAAACCAAACAGGGGATACGGGTTGCCGGCGATGAATTCGAAATTCAGACGACAACACCAACCACGCCTGCAATGGCCAATCAAGCGCCACCAACACCACGTCAGTCATTGACGCAACAGTCGCCGCTGCGACAAGACGCCAAGGCAGAGCCAGTGGCAAGTTCGCGTCCACAGGACAAAGTGATTGATGGTGGAAAGTCGATTTCGACACGCATTTCTGCAAACAGCGAAATCAACGTCGGTCAGCCAGCATCGCTGTCGCTGATCGCTCAAAACAATGCCAGGGAAAATCTGGATGGAGTCAACTTGACCGTGCATTTGTCGGAGCACGTCGAATTCCTGAACGCAGATCCACAGCCCACCGATCGCACAGAATCGATGGCCGTTTGGCGGCTTCCAGCAATGGCCGCGGGTCAACAGTCAGAAATCAAACTGCAGGTCATTCCTTATTCCAAGGAAGAGATGACGATTGAAACCGAGTTTGCGATCATTGACTCCAACAAAATCAATATCGCAGTCCGTCAGCCAGATGTAAAAATGGCAGTGACTTCCGTGGACAAGGCAATCGTCGGTCAAAAAGTCGCCCACCAGGTAAAGATCTGGAACGAAGGCGATGGAACAGCCACGGATCTGAAAATCAACCTTGGCCTGTCCTCCGACATGAGATTGTTGGATAGCAACGGCGATACCGTTGAACTCGGCATGCTGAAACCAGGCGAGACTCGAGAATTTACTTTGGAAACCCTGTCATCAGAATCTGGTGAAGCACCGATTGTTTATCAGTTGGCTGGACCAGGCGTTAACGTCGAACAGGTAAGCAATATCAATATTGTGATTCCCGAGTTGTATGCGGAGATCCTTGGCCCAAAGGTCAATATTCCAAACCGCGAAGGTTCGTACACGATCAATGTTAAAAATCCAGGTGTCGTCGATATCAACGACGCGAAGATTGTTTTGCAGGTTCCAGGTGGAATGGAAGTCACGTTGCTCAGTCGTGCCGGCGACTTCGATGAGAAAGCTGGAACGATTTCGTGGGACCTGGGTAAGATTGCTCCGAATGGCAGCGACGTCTTGCAGTTCAAAGCTCGGTTGACGAGCAACAACGACCAACAGTGTTTCGTAACGGTTGAAAGTCGTGAGACCAAAGCCAATCAGTTGGCATTCGAAACCAGAGCGTTCGTTCACACTGAATTGAAACTGGCCATGAAGAATTTGACCGGGCCTGTGAATGTTGGCGAGTCGGCTGAGTTCGTTGTGGTCGCTTCGAACACTGGCTTTACACCTGCCAATGGTGTTGAAGTTCAGGTAGAGATTCCAGAATGGATCACGCCCGCGGAAGACAAAGCCTACCGAATCGATACCGCAAACTCACGGTTGATCTTCGATCCGGTAAATGTTCCAAAAGGAATGGCTGCCGAGTTGAAGTTCAAAGGCGTATGTAACTCAGCCGGAAACTTCGTGGTTCGTAGCGTGCTGACGCATGCCAGTCAGGAACAGCCAATGATCTCCGATGCCGGCCTGTTTGTGCTGGATACTCAGACCGAGAAAGTTGGCAGCGTTCTGTCGACCAACAAGAACCGCTAAAACGACGTTACCATTTCGTCGCTTCCCGATACGACAAATCAAACACGGCCTTGCCATTCGAAAAGCAAGGCCGTGTTTTTATGCGCTGCAGTTCGGTTTGGCGCTTCTTATCTTCAATCAAGATTACAAGCGCAATCAAGAATACAAGCACGAAGCGCAAGCGAGTGGTTCTTAAGAATCCAGACGTCTGGATGAATACGCTGCTCGATTTGAACTCGATCAACCATCAATCGATCCAACCAGCAAACAAAAAAGGCACGGCCAAATTGACCGTGCCTTTTCGTGCACAACCACCTGCCGAAGCAGGTGATCTGAATATTGTTAGCTGGCTCGTCTGAACGATATGCCAACTTGCCTTCGTGCTATTTTGAATTGCCAACGCCAGAAATCGTAGCGGGCTTTTTGTATCCGGCGTTTTGTCCTGGAGTCTTCTCGACTTCGTGGAAGCGAATCGATTCGACCAGCGAAGTTTCTCTGCCAGCGAAAGACTTCACATGAGTCGGCTCGGTTGTGAAGACCAACTGAACACGGCGACCGTCGGGATTGCTGATCGTGTAGTAAGTCCACTGCAGATCGACACCGCTAACAGTTCCCTTGGCGTCAACTCGCAACCAATCCAGACCGTATCGAGTGGTGGATTGAGTGCCGCCAGTGATTTGTCCGGCGCTTTCGGCCAGACTGGTCTTGATCACTGACTTGAATTGCTCCAGCGATTGCGATTGTTTGGCCAATCGATTTGGCAACGGAATAATGTCACATTGCCCGATCATCCGACCGTTCTTGCTGTATCGCAAAATGGTACGAGAAGATTGGTCAGCGATAACTTTCCAGCTTCTCGGATGCAGCATCGACAAGCTGGTTCCGTTGGGAGACAGCAGCAGGCTGTCCGTGATCTTGCTGGCATTCTTGCGAAGCTCAGCCAGACCTTCGTCGCTGAGTGAACTGTTGGAGCCAGCTGGTTGAATCTGTGTCACGATCTTGAAAGTCGCGTCCAAACCCGGGGCTAACAATCCGATGTCGCGATCCTGGTTGATCGTGATTTCTGCTTGTTCCACGACTCCTGCAGCCAGGTTGAAACGAATCGATCCGTTGATATCCAACGTGGTGTTGGCACCGTCGATTGTTCCTTCAACTTTGCCGGAAATCACCAGTGAGGCTCTCTTGCGATCGTGGCTGGAAAGTTCGATCTGCACATCAGATGTATCGATCGAATCAATGTTCAGGAAGTTAGCCAATACTTCATCTTTTGGTTTCCAGGTATCACCCTTCTTCACCGATTTCTTTTCAAAGATGTTTGCCAGAATCAGGCTGTTGGCAGGGGTGTTGATCAACTCGAATTCATTTTGAGTGATCGGTCCTCCCAGAGAAGCGATTTGAATCGGTTGATCGATTCCTTTGGCTTGATTGATCACGACTCGCTTACCGCGTGCCAACTGGTTTACCATCGGCTTGTTGTCGATGTTCAGTTTGGCTGTCGCGTTGCTGTAGGTTCGGATCGACTTCAGCTGACTTGTTCTGGCGATGACTCGTTCGTCATATTCGAAAGTGGCATCTACTTTTAGTTTCAGAGCAGTCTCGTCTTCCGGAATGACAACGCCGCGGCCTTCCAACTGGGTGCGAACCTTGAAGATTTGGCTGGTCGAATCCGTAGGTTTTATATCGATTGACTGAGCCTGAACTTGGCTGACAGCGAGAACAGCCAGAAGAATCGTCCCCATCCATGAGGAAATATTCCGAATTTTCATATTTTTATCCCAATATTCGGTAGGTACCGACGAAGTAGGTACGGAAAACGTGGTACAGGCTAAATCGGCCATCGAGAACCGCGTTTTAACCCAAACTTCCTCGTTCTCACGCTTTCACTGATTCCCATTCCTTGGATTCTGGTCGTACCGAAAAGAGAAACTCTTCTGCGACAGCAAGGTAGTCGAATCTGCCCTAATAAGTTAACTGACCGTCCAAATTGTTCGGAAAGTGGCTAAATTGACGGAAATCATTGCGAACAAAGGACTTGATTACGGTTCCATACTGTGAATCAGGTATTGTTCCTATGGATGACTTTCGATCGCAGGGTGTGCTATGTCCCAAACCCGCATTAGGGATGGACATGAACCTGCCGACTACAAAATTCGTAATGAAAGCAATGCGAGCCCGTCTAATGGTTAGCCGTGATTTGGAATTACGGAAAATCACAACGGAACAAAATTAACCATCAATCTCTCCCCCAGAGGTTGAATGGATTGAAGCAAGAAGCTTCAGAAACAGAAACTTGTTTCCCTGGGTGGCCATCGACAATCCCCCTCGATGCCACACGGAACACCAGAGAAGCGATTCAGAAGAGGTCAACCTATGCATACTCAATATAAAAGTTCACTAGTTCAGCAATTGCGTGACCAGCAGGTTCGTTTTGCGCCCCGCGAGAAAAAACTCGAACAGCTCGAGCGGGCCGAACGTCTGTTGCGCGAAATTGATTTGAAGAAAACATACAGCTACGAATACGTTTGTTACCGGATCACGTCTTACCGACCTGAAACAGGTCCGATCGTCCCCATGACTGGCGACGAATTACGTCATGATCTTTCTTGCTTGATCGAAGATCTTTCGGAATCAGCCAATATCCGCGCCGACGAACTGGGGCAACCCGTTCATACCGTTGACCAGCTAAGCAAGATGTTCAACGTGTCTACGAAAACGATCAGCCGCTGGCGACAGCAAGGTTTGGTCAGCCGAAAAATCATTTTTGATGGTGGCCGCAAGCGTGTGGGTTTCCTGCACTCCAGCGTCGATCACTTTGTGAAAGACAATCGCGAGAAAGTGCGCCGAGGCGAACGCTTCAGCCAGCTTTCCGATCACGACCGCGAAGAGATCATTGATCGCGCCAAGCGATTGGCTCGCAGCGGTGGATGCCCAGCCGAAGTCGCTCGACGGATCGCCGATCATATGAAGCGTAGCGTCGAAACGATTCGCTATACCATCAAGCAGTTTGATGAGAAGCATCCTGAACAAGCAGTGTTCCCGGACCAGACCGGTCCATTGAATGCCGAGATGAAGGAGCGTATCTACTCAGATTATCTGGCAGGCAAGAACGTCGATTCGATTGCTCGCCGCTACTGCCGAACCAAGACGACCGTTTATCGCGTTGTCAATGAAATGCGTGCTCGGGCGATTCTGGAATTGCCGCTGGACTTTATGGACAGCCCGGAATTCCATCGCAAAGCGGCTGACAAAAAGATTCTGGGTCCATTGCCGGAACCGGAACACACGCCGCGTCGTGTCCGACCACCTTCCGGTTTGCCTCGCTACCTGGCGTCGCTTTACGAAACCGCCTTGTTGACTCGTGCCCAGGAAGGTCACTTGTTCCGCAAATACAACTTCCTGAAATTCCGTGCCAGTCGGTTGCGTGAAAATCTGGATGTGAATCGTGCCAAAGCGGCCGAGATGGACGAAATCCAGCGACTCTACGATCAAGCGGTCGAAGTCAAGAACTGGATCGTGCAGGCCAACTTGCGATTGGTGGTTTCGATCGCCAAGCGACACGTCAATGCGAACGAAGATTTCTTCCTGCTGGTCAGCGATGGCAATATGTCACTGATTCGCGCCGTTGAAAAATTCGATTACACACGTGGCAACAAGTTCAGCACGTACGCCTCTTGGGCGATCATGAAAAACTACGCTCGCACGATCCCTCACGAGTACAAATTGAAGGATCGATTCCGACCGACTTCGGAAGAGATGTTTGTGGCAACAGAAGACGCTCGCACCGATCGCTATCTGATCGAGTCGGCTCAGAAGGCTCGCTTGCAGCAAGTCGGACGGATTCTGGAAGCGTTGGACGAACGCGAACAGAAGATCATCGTCAGCCGTTTCGGCCTGGACTACACGCAAGAGCCTTTGACGCTGAAGGAAGTCGGTGCCGAACTTGGCGTGACCAAGGAACGTATTCGACAAATCGAAGCCCGAGCACTCAATAAACTGCGTGCCGCAGCCAAGGAAGAGAACATCGAATTCATCGAGTTCGTGGAAGAGAGCTTCGGAAGCTAACCCTTCGCGAACTGTTCCGAATCCTGAGCGATTCTCAACGAAATGCATTTAAGAGCTGGCCCAATCGGGTCAGCTCTTTTTTTTGATGGAATGCTCTCTCTCAATATCAACCGCTGGATAGCTGCTCGGATGTCTGGATAATAACCTGCTCGGTTCCAGTCCCGATGCTTTAATGCATTCTCTCTTCCTTGTGGAGTTCTTGCTGATATGAACACGCCCAATGAAATTACAGCACAGCAGAAACTGACCGACCTGGGTTGGACGCTCAGTGATTCGATCGACTGGAATTACGATTCCATGTTTCCAAAGCTGAAAGGAATGGGAGTCAAAGGAGAGATCAAACGCAAGTGTGGCTTGATCAAACAGGTTGAACCGGTACTGATGGATACGCTTTTGGACGGCGAGGAAGTTCAGTACATCGCCAAAGGAGTGCAGGTCAGATTTGCCGAACAGTATTTTCTGGGTGCCTGGTCCGCTTTGATTAACCAAACGGTTTTCGTTTTAACCAACGTTCGTCTGTTGATGTTCAACACGAACACCAGGGGCAAGCCTCACAATTCAATCTGGATGGTGTACTACAGCGAGATCAAAAAATTTAAACAAAGATGGATTTCCGGTTTCACGATGAAACTGAATGACAAGTCGAAGTTTGTGTTTTTAGGATTCAAGGGTTCTGATCGCAAAAGCATGCCACGGATATTTGAACGGATTCGGCAAGAGTACCAGGAACTGGATTTTCAACCGGAAGTTACTCAATCTCGGGAAACGCTCTGCACCGTTTGCAAACAGGTCGTTCCTAAAAAAGAGTTTCAGTGTTCGAATTGTGGCCAGGAATACTGGAAGCCGGATAGCCTTGCAGTACGAAGTTTGTTTTTTCCATCCTGGGGAGATTGGATCATGGGCCACCGCATGCTGGCCATTATAGAGTTGTTGGGCTACCTGATTTCCCTGGTGGTCTTGTCTTTACTTGCAATTGAGGACATTGTCCTCCTGCCATTTGCACTGATCATTTTGGCGATAGAGCACGTGGTAGACGCTTCCATCACAAGAATGATCGCCAAGAAGGGCCTGACGCCCAAGAAGCCATTGGTAGGGAAGCCAAACGGCTGATTTTCCAATCTCGAATCCTTAGCTGTAACAGAACACGGGCTACGCAAGCGAGTGGTTCCATGCCGCAAAACCACTCGCTTGCGCGTATACGCGTGGCGCTGGTATTACCCGCAGAGACCCCGTCAGACTGACTTTAACCAAAAACTACTCAACCGTGATTTCGATGCTGCCGGAGTGGCTGTTGAATTCCGGAGCGTACATGCACTGCAGTTCGGCGATGCCGGTTTCGTAGACTCCGCGATGCTGGACTCGCACCGAGTATTCGAAGACGTAAGTTCCGCGTGGCAAGTAGTCGATGAAGAAGTGGCTGGCGGTGTCCTTGGTCGACTCGTAGTAGGCCAGTCCGTCCTGGTACTTGTAACGTGACAAGACGTTGACCGGTTCGGTTCCACTACCGCGATAGTCTTTCAGGTGGACATACTCCATCGCGCGGTCGACTCGCAATTCGACTCGCATGACCAGTTCGTCACCGACGTTGACCGGGCCATCGACCTCAGTGATCACGGGTCCCTTTTCGCTGTTCTTCTTGATGAACAAGCCTTTCTTCAGAGTCAGCGGGGTCCCTTCATAAGGTTCGATCTTGCTGACGTCTTCCAGGTATTGCCAGTGCACGCTGCCCCAGGCAATTCCATCGTCGGACTTTACCATTTCGATCTGACCCATTTCAGGCTTGATCTCATCTCGCACAAATTTCTGTTCGTAGAATCCGGTACCCGCTTCTACGTCTTCCGGTTCGATTTGAATTCCGCCCATTGTGACGGATACCAGTTTGTCCGAGGCCAACAGGTCGGTGCCGCGAAGCAATAGTCCGTAGCAGGCGTCGGCGGTCGCCTTGGTTGTCTTCCAGTTCTGAGTTTGCTTTTGCTTGAGCAACCAGATTTTCAGTTCCTCGACCTTTTCCTTGTCGCCGACAACTTCGTCGTACGCTTCGATCAACAAAGCCTGAGTCTCGATGGGGGCCTTGTACCACCACCAGGACAAATCGCCTTCGCGCCAGAACATTCCCAACTCGTCGTCTTGCAGGCTCCGTTCGGTCAGGCTGTCCATGATCGCCACGGGAGTCTCAGCGTCGCCGATTCGTTTCAGACCGATCGCCAAATGTCCTTGCGATTGTCGGTTGCCAAGGTCGACCCAGAAGATCTTTCCCTGACCGACGAAGTAATCGAAGGCTTCCTTGTACTTGGCGTCGACCGGTTTGTCCTTCAGAAAGAAGCTGCGACCGTACAGGTACAAGCAGACGGTGGGCGACAGGTTGTTGTCCTCCAGATCGTCACGCTTTTTGATTTCCTTGTAACGTTTGTCCATCCACCAGTCCAAACGATCGACGGCACGCAGCGCCGGCGTGACATCGAATTCGATGCCCAGGTGCCGCAAGCGACCGAAACCGGTAGTGACATACAGAGTGATGTAATCGTTGGCTCGACCGCCCGGGAACCAGGGCCATGCTCCGTCGCTCAGTTGCATTTGAGTCAACTTGGTCATGGCTTTGCGAATTTCCGAGTTCATGCGGTTGGCCTCGAACAGGATTCCGACGTCTCGCCGCGCTTGACTCTCCTTCTTGCCGGCTTTCAACCACGGCGACTCGGCGATCA
>CAZPOL010000041.1:31770-41524 GCA_964588195.1 uncultured Pirellulaceae bacterium
TTTTGGTTTGGTTGCCGCGAATAGGCAGAGGCAACGATTCGGTGACCAGAATTCGCTTCGACAGTACGGGTAGGAAACCCTCTTCGCCATCTGAAACTTTTTCGGTTGCACCGACTGCCTTGTAGGTCAGTGCGCCGACGAAATCCGGAACCTTGATTTTCCAGAACAGGCTTTTCGATTGTTGGGCCGGGATCTCGAAGGTCTGATCGAGTTGCTGATTGCCAAACTCGGTGTCAACGCTTTCCGATGTTCGAGCGTCTGCAAAGCTGAGGCGAATAGAGCCGCTCTGGGTTTCCTCGGACCGGTTTGAGACCTTCACCGAGAACTCCAGCAAATCCCCCTCGCGCAAGAAACGTGGTGGGTTGGGTTGGACCATCAGGTCCTTGCTGGTCGTCATTTCGTCTGACAACAGAGCAGCTTTTAGCTCGTTGTCGTGAGCGAATCCCAGGAACTTCCATTTGGTCAGGGCTTCGGGAATCTCAAATTCGACTCGCACCGATCCGTCTTCGGCTACTTCCAGGTGGGGGAAGAAGAAGGCGGTTTCCTGCAAGTTGGTTCGGGCAGAAACGGCAGATAGATCGATGTTTGATCCACCACCGGCGGGCGGGTTGGTATTGGGTATACTCGCACCGGAACTTTTCCCTTCCAGACTTCGCGTGACGCTTTGTTTTTCTGCTGCGAAAGCTGGAGCTTCTGTGGTAGCCGAATCGGCCAACGCCATTTCATCCTCTGGAACTTCTCCGCCCATAAGAAATTCGGCAGATCTTCTACTACGGCGCCCGCCGCCGCCTCCGATGCCACCGCCCCCTTGGCCCCAGCCGTTGTTTTGGTAGTTGTAAATGCCCAACATCTGCTTGAAATATCGGTAGCGTAGATTCGCATTTTTGTAAGATTGGTTTTGGTAGTTGTGGATAAAACGGAACTGTTGTTCGTAGTTATAAAACTGCAAATTGACGGTCGAGTAGTTGCGGTAGAAAACGTTGAATGCTTCGATCCAACGATGAGGTGCAAAGGCGTCCAGCGACGCGTCGTACATTCCGGCCACCAGTTCGGCGACTGAATTTTCGGCTCCCGGTCCCTTCACCACGGCAGTCCAGGTCTCCTTGCCACCAGGTGTCAATTTGGAAACGAAGTGCTCCCATTTGACGGTCAGTTTTTTGTTCGACCAGGGAACCTGGATGGCATGATTGGTTCGATAGAGGCGATTGTTTCGTACGTACGTGATTCGTAATTGGACGCCACCACGATGTTTTTCCTCGATCGGAAACTTGATGGTGTGTTGAGTCGTTCCCGATTCAGTCCAGAACGACTGAGAAACTTTGCCACGATGTTCCACTTCGACAAAGGCGCGGCCTGTGTCGTAGCCTGTGCCCCAAACTGCGACGAAATCCTGACCGGGTTCGACCTCATCGTCTTTGACGCGAAAAAAGTTCGGGATCTTGACGCTGAATTTGTCGCTGGTTGGATCGTGAATCAGCAACGGCAATTCGGCCAGAACCTTGTTACCCGATGGATCTGTCGTTTCGTATATCGCTTTGTAGGCACCCGCGGGCAAAGTAATCGACGCCTTGGCATCTCCTTTTCCATCAGTTGAGAGTTCCTGTTCATGGGCCACATCACCGGTTGGCCATGCGTCAATTTTAGAAAGGTCAGGTTTGACAGTTTCCGGGTTGTAACCCCAGCGGTAGCGGTTGCCCAGGGAGACTCGTTGAACATCTTCGGGCGGAGTCAATTTGTAAACCTTCAGTGTCCCGTTGGCTTCCTGTCCCTCGGCGTCCAGCGTGGTAACTTTAAGGGTAAGGTCGACGGCAGCATCAGCAGCCAGCCATTTGCCGGACGTCAGATTCGCTTCCAGAGAGGTATAGCCAATGCTGGTTGACTGGTTGGCCGAACGAGTTTCACCCGCCGAGTCAGTGACGTCCGCGTAAACCATGAAGTTGAAAATTGGTTCGCTTTCACGTGCAACCGAACTATCGGGTTCAGCCGTAAATTCGATTTCGAACTTGCCAGAAACATCGGTCTTCATTTCTCCGTTGGCGATCTCCTGGTTGTTGCTGCTGCGAGGCAGATACCAATATCGGTAGCCCCACCACGACGGGTAGCGAACCGTACGGACGACTCGCCAAACGACTTTGGAGCTGTCGATTGCCGCGCCCGTGTACGCCGTTGCGGTTCCATTGATCTTGACCGTTTGGCCGAGTTGGAAAGCCTCGGTTGGCTTGTCGATCTCGACAAAGAACTTGGGACGTTTGTATTCCTCGACGCGAATGTTGGCCCGGCCGTTTATTCGACTAGCCTGCAGTCGGTAGTAGCCGGTCGCTCGATCCCGCGGAGCTGTAAAGCTGCCAGCGAAGGAACCGAATTCATTGGAGCGGAAATTGCGTCTTTCAACTTCCTGATTGTTTGCGTCGTAAAGAACGACATCGACAGACTCGCCAGACAGAGTCTTGTAATCGTTGTTTTCACTGTCGCTGCGGATGCAAATCCCTTTGAACTGAATGGACTGACCAGGTCGATAGATTGATCGATCCGTAAAAAAGATCGTGCTGTTGCGGGCTGGTTGTTTGCGGAACCTGCCACTGTGAATGTTGTCGACTACTCCGAATTGTTGATCGTTGTGTTGGATATCCAGCTTGGCCATGCCGTTGTCGCTGGGCAATGTTGCGATGCCATTGGCGTCGGTGGTGAAATTGGCTGGTGACCCGGCGCGGCTGTTACGACCGTCCCATTTCCAGGGAGTCTTTTTAATGCTGGCTCCCTCAACAGGTTCGCCGGTGATGGCATTCATGACCTGAACCTGGAACGTTCCTGGGCCCGTTGAGCGGCGAGTAACAACGGCCAGGTTGCTGAGCCAAACCTCGGCCATTGCCAAGGCGTTGTAGGCTTGATCGTTCGCGATAACAAAATCTTCACGACTGCTGCACAGCAAAATGTAGCAACCTGATTTCAGGTCGACATCGACGTCAATCTTCTCGCTGCGCTGCTTGTAGTCGGGCGTGGCTGGCAAGTCGACAGACCATTCCTTGACGGGAGTCTTGTTGAGGATGGCTGTCTGGGCTTCGTTGTACAGGTTTTGTGGTGAACGGGTATTTCCCCAATCACTCCAGTTGCGATAGTCGAATTCGACAAGTCGGAACCAGACTTTGTCAATGTTCCGATAGCGAACATCGATGGAATTCGGCAGACCTTTTTCCGGGGTGAGGTTCCAAACGCGCTCCGTCGACACCTGGACGCTCTTCGTTACGATTTGCTGGGCAATGTTGTGGCACTGCTTTCCACCGATTGAAGCAGGGAAACGTGCCTTGCCTTGTTCAGCGATCCGCAGGGCCTCGACCAGATCTTCCGCCTCGGCCTGAATTGCCATTGCCAGGTTGGCCAATGCGGACGAGCTGAGCGGATGCGAAACGTGTTCGTCGGCAAAGCGTTTCAGGGCGGCTTTGTATCGAGTGGTTGCTTCCTTTCCTGTCGTCGCAGAACGTCCGAATTTTAAACGAATCAGGTCGGCATCCAGGTAAGCGGTCTTGTCCGTATCGTCTTGATGGAATCGCAACAGGTCCTGAAGAATTTTGATTGCTCGCAATCGATAGGAATCCTCGTCGCCCGTGTCCGGTGTCCAATTGAGGAACTCGCTGGTATTCGCGAAAATCGGACTGTCGGCACTAATCGAAAACGCTTTTTGTTGACGAATGAACTGCTCGTCCAGTGAATAGAATTGCAGAGCCTGAAAGGCCAGGAAGTCGTACAGCGTGGGGCGATGGGCGTCGGTGACGGTTCCCTTTTCAGTCAGCTCGTTGTAGTCGGCGATCGGGATTTGTTTCAGCGCGTCAGCATCAGCCAATGCTTCGGTGAATTGTTTGTCGATTTCGCCCAGCAGTCTGGCAAGGTCCCAGGTTTCGAAGTCGTCGCTGGGTGCGGCGGCTGTTTGCGACCGTTGCTGGAACCGCCACTGGTTTTGTTGATAGTACTGGAAATAGTATTTCGCCAGCAACGTTTTCATGACCGGCTGCATCGCTTCGGGGCTGGCCGGAATCGCCGCCTGCATTTGCTTGATCACATAGGGGTAGACCGGCTGGTCGATTTGCCCTTCGATCAGAAAGCGAGTGCACTGCGCCAACGTTGCCTCGGGCCATGCCTGGTCACCAACAGCACTGTCGTAGATCTTTTTCAGGTCCTCAATCGCCGACTTGGGCAGTCCCTTCTTTTGGTGATCGCGGAATTGTTTCCAGAGCTCCGTGCGATCTTCCACATTGAGGTTCTTAAGCGGACCGATTTCATTGACGGCCATAAATCCGACCATCAGAGATACGAGAAAAGCGAAACTGATCAAGCGGATCATGTTGAGAAACCTCCGGCGACATGTGGTGTGATGCGCTCGCTTTTTTACCGATGCCGTCATTGAATTGGACGAGCATTTATCGATTGACGAGTGCAATGGGTCCGCATCTATCGGACTCGATATGAGGGTTTGACGCAAGCTGGATAATGGTAGTTCCCGGAAAGCCAAGTATTGTCCAGGATTCCGCCAGCTAAACGGCTAAACACCTCACTCATTTCACCAGAGGCTTCTTTGACGGCGAGAAATCAATCATTCCCGCCAGCCGCTTTTGTGAACCCGGGTGAGTTCATCCGCGGGACCTTGATTCCGAATTCTCGCTCAAATTCCCCGATCGTTTTGGTGAAGAACCGGTTTCCTCTCAGGTAGATCGATCGCAGGTTTCTCGCTGAATCGTGATCTCGAATTTCGCCTGAAGCGGTGACCCATTGAAGCGAAAACGGATTTGATGAGTCAGACTTTCCGCTTTTAAGGATCGTGGCGAGTGGCGAACCATCCAGTGTCAAGAATCGCAAACCGGTTGGAGTAGCCACAGCCCACCCATCGTCTGTCGGCGCAGATCCGGAAACAGCCGAAATGCCCGAGCGGGTCTTCTTTCCAGTCCTCGCATCGACCAGCTTCAGATTCGAGTATTCGTGAACAGCAAAAACCGGCTCCTTCGAGTGCCAATGGATCGGCGGGGAACTGTTACGAAAATATTCATCCACGGTCACTTGATGTCGGAGTTTGGCGATTTTTCCATCCACAATCTCCATGATCAGTATCAAGAAGCTATCTGTTGCTTGACTGTTCTGTCGAAGGAGGACGAAGAACTTTCCGCAGTTTGAAATAGAGTCCAGCATTCTATCGGTTCGCCGACCTGATTGGTTTTGAATCAGAATGGTCGAGTCAGCCGCTTCTGTTTTCAGCAATTGAGCCGAGCCATTTTCATCCACCGACAGCAACTGACCCTGTTGGCAAACGAATAAAACCCGATTGGGAGATGCTGCTACGGTTTTCCCACTGCTTCGACTTACTCCCTTGTGCATAAAGCCAAATGAACCTTTCGAATCCAGTTCTGTAGACGACTTCACTTCTCCATTTTTGCAATCCATTCTAAACAAGCGATGATCTGCTTCGTAGGGACGCCTGCCTTTTCTTTCAATTCTCCAACTGGGTATAAAAAGATCACCGCCAATCAGGAAAAGGGCTTCCGTTGCGTATTGGTTTTCATTGGAGAAATCGAGATCGACCAGATTGACATCCCACTTCCCACCCTCCGCTACGACATTCAAGTGCCCAATCGATTCAGTTGGACCAGACACAACGACAAATACGAAACTTTGATTGACCGGACACCAATGAATGTTCTGAACCTTGCCATTGATATCGCCTTGCCATACGTGTTCCTTTTTGTCCATCGGTTGAAGTGTCAACCTGGTCACATCTTTTGCAGAACCCAATTCCGACTTCAATTCGGCAATCAGTAACCATTCAAGGTTCTCGCTTGTTTTCGAAGTCCAAGGCCACGTGGTCGAGTTTGGAACATCGGCTGTGTAGCCTCCTCCTGTCAATTGCGAGGTTGTTAAGGGACTGCTGCCATGCATCAGGTGTCCTGGACCTACATCTCCTGAAGCCAGATCGATTTTCCTTCCCGTCAACTCGCCGATCAAGGAACTCCCCTTCCGGGTATTATTAATATCGAATTGGACAAGTGAATTATTGTCCAGCAAAAGTTCTGTACTGGGCTGATTGTCGATAACCGGAAATCCAGCATATGTGGCGGTTTGGACCGTGCTGGAATCAGTTGCCGAAAGGGATCCTGATATTTCCGAATCGTCCAGCTTTATCAGACAACATCCAAAATCTGATTCGGCCATCAATGTTCTTCCGTCAGCCGCCCAATTGCATGAGTAAGTCTCGTGCAAATTACGTTCTCGCAACTCAATATTTTTTGAAGCGTCCCCAATGAATTGACTGAGGTCAAAAGAATGGGATCTGTTTCCCGATAAGTCTTCCACGGACAGAATCGCGTTTGAGTTTATGTTTGCAACCTGATTTCCATCAGGAGAAATCGCAGCACGGTTGCCCAGGTTTTCGAGCCGGTGAACCTGGACAAGTGAATCTACGTTCCAGATCCCTGCCGTCTTAAGGTTTTGCCTGCGGTTTTGCCTGTGCCAAATCACCAACTGGTTTGAATTGGGAATCCAGGTTGCGCTGGACGCATCCCTGAACCGATGATGGACTTTTCCGGACTTGATATCCCAGATGACGACCATTAATCGTTGTATCTGAGGAGTTTCGTTTTCAGTGACCGTAGTGACAAAAAAGCGGCCATCACCCGACCAGGGGCTTTGAGAAATGTTTCCGGCAATTGCATTGTTAGGAAGAGAAAATAGCTTTCCGTCATCGACTTGGTAGAAATCAAGACCCTGACTGGTTCTTCTTGCCAATGCAATCTGGCGCCCGTTTTCCGACCAGGCGACCGTTGACCAATCGCCATTGATTGTATCTATCAGCTCGCTGAAATCTTTGGTGATCCTCCAGATTCGAATGTGCGACTTTTTGCCTGCGTAAATCACGGCCAACAAATTGTTTGCCGGCGACCATCGTGCTGCTTTGACATCGGGTCCAGAGGGCAGGATTTGCAACAAATCGAGTTTTTCATTCCAGATACGAATGAATCTGGCGTTGCCTGTGGCGACCATCGATCCATCGCGGTTGATTGCTTTGAATCCTTGTCTTGCATCACCAATCGGATAATGCGGTTCTATCGTCCATGTCGCGACACCTTCCAGTGGGCGCGGATTTTCGACCAGTGCCGCAGGCGTAATCGGTTTTCCCGCTTCGAAACCAATTCTCGACAGTTGCGCCGCATTCATTGGTACCAGGGAATCGACATCAAATGGCGGCACGGAAACCAATTTGGTCGGAGCTTTCATCCCGCCTTCGTTGGTACTCGCTGTGGATTCGGGCGGAACAAGAGTCACCGTAACAATCTCCTCTTGCCCACGACGAATGGTCACGACGGTTGATGAGAAGACGAGTTCTCCGCTCGAGTCAGTCGTTTCCAGCTGATAGACTCCGCTGGGCAATGGCTGATCTCCAATTTTCAATTCCCACGTCTTGCCCGATCGAGGATCGTGAACAGTGACAGTCTCGTTGGCCATTTTGACTTCGACAGATGGATCCGCCTTGACCACCAAGGTTCCTTTGTCGGTCGTCTGCCAAATCATCATGCCCAGAAAGAAGAGAGCAGCAGCGCCCAACGCGCCCAGCAAGTAACCGCGCAAACGGCCACGACCAGCGGACGATTGTGATTGAGCGGGTGACATCGAATTTTGGCCAGACAATATCTGAACCACTTCGTCAGCGGTCTGAATCCGATCGTCGGGATCCTTTTCCAACATCTGTTTCAACACAGGAGACAAAGCCGGCGAGAGTTCTGACAGATCGCTTAGAGCATCGGCTGGTAGCGAGTCCTTGGCGACGGACATCATCGTCGAAAACAGATTCGCTTTGCTAAACGGGCTCTCGCCGGTCAGCATTTCGAAAATCACCGAACCTAAACTGAACAGGTCGCTGCGTTGATCCAGTTCGCTGCCATGAACTTGTTCCGGTGACATGTAACTGGGCGTACCCATCACAGTACCGGTGTTTGTGAGCCTGGTGTTTTCGTCGAAGGCTCGAGCCAGCCCAAAATCCAGCAACTTGATGTCGTCTTGTTCGGTGATCCAGATGTTGTCTGGTTTGATATCTCGATGAAGGTATCCAAGTCCATGCGCGTATGACAAACCCTCGGCGATTTGCATCGCCAGTTTTCGAGCTCTTTGTTCGGCGATCGGTCCGTGTTGTTGCAAGTGCTGTGCTAACGAGGCACCATCCAGCAACTGCATAACGATGTACGGCAGATCGCGATGTTGCCCGACATCAAACACCGTGACGATTCGTTCGTTGCGAAGCTTGGCTGCCGCGCGAGCTTCGCGCTCGAATCGCTGACGGGCCTGGTCATTGATCGCCAGGTTTGGATGCATGACTTTAATGCAGACCAGGCGATCAAGCGTCGGATCATGCGCTCGAAAGACCAGACCCATGCCACCGCTGGCCATGAATTCAATGACACGATAATCAGCAATGCGACCGATCTCGTCATTCGATTCCGGCGGATCGAGCACTCGATCAAGCTCGGCCTGACCGATGGCAGGACAGGAAACAACCGAGTTGATTTTCTGAATCAAAGCCGAGACTTCTGGATCGTTCGCTTCCAGCGATTCCTTGTTGTCGACCAGTTTCTTTATTTCCCAAATCAACGTGTCTTCCGTCGCCTGATGGTTTAAATCGACAACGGTGCTGGGATCGTTCAGTATCGATTCGACCCGCTGGAATTCCTGATCACTGGCATCGCCAGACAGGAATCGGCTGAGAACTTCGGGCTCTAGTGGTAAACGATTCATGGTGTGCCTGACCGTTCGATGCTGAAACTGATTGATATTTTGATGTGCTTCAATCTGTTTACGAAGCCGATCCGCGTTTCCTGTCCCGTGATTTGAAAATTTTTTCGTTTAAATTTCTCTCGTTTATTTCATTTATCGTCTAATTCATTTAGTTAGGAGGGGTTACTCCCACAAACCGTCCAATTCATCGCGAAGCCGTTTCAAAACACGACCTCGTGCCAGATAGACGGCATTTTCCGAGATCCCCAGCTGTTCCGCGACTTCGCCAGCCTTCTTCCCCTCGGCAACATGTAACCAGCAGGCTCGCCAGGTGGTTTCGGAAAAACAGTCTTTCATTACCCGCAACGCCGAAGAAACCAGGTAGGACCGGTATTCCTGTTCGGTTAGCAAATCCTGATCACTGGCCTCTGCCAACTCGATCCGCTCCATAAATTCAGGTTCCACCTTGCGGTTGGCTCGACGGAACAGGTCGCGGCATTTGTTGATCGTGATCCTGCGAAGCCAGCCCCGGAAACTCTTCGAACCGTCGTATCGGAAGTCAGAGATTTTTCCCAACAAGGAAACGAATACTTGTTGGATGACGTCGTCGCGATCCACCGGCTGAACTCCCAGCGTCTTGACCCACTGGTTTACCAACGGCGTGTAAATTTGAACGAAGCGAGACCAGGCCGTTGAGTCTGTTTTGCACCGTAACTGAAATAACAAGCTGGCTCGGGTCGTGTTCATCAGGATCTGTAAATTGAATCTGTATTCGAGACGTGAATCTCATTCTACTCGAGTATCCTAATTCAGTCACTTTTGGTGCTTGCCGGGATTCACTTGTGGTTCGTCTACGCAATATGGGTTGGGAATCGTGATTCATGCTATCTGATGTTGAGTTTCCCTGAAAAATCGAAGCTGTTATCTGTGTCCAAACAGGTATATAATCGAAGTACGGTAAATCCTGCGGGAGAGTTTTGTTTTGGCCGCGGCGAACTTCGCCCTCCAG
>CAZPOL010000042.1:0-20455 GCA_964588195.1 uncultured Pirellulaceae bacterium
CAAACAGCAACGCTGACACTCGAAGGTATCGTTGACGCTGGCCAGACTGGTAACACGATCACCAACATGACCACGGCAGCTACCGGCGATCAAGCCGATACAGACACCACTGGTGATGACCTGAATGAGTCGGTCATCGTGGGTATCCCGGCGGCCAACCTGGTAACGGTAAAGACGCTTGTCAGTGGCGATGCCACTCCGGATGAAGGTGATACGGTCACATTCCAAATCGTTGTCACCAACAATGGTCCTGATACAGCAACCAATGTTTCACTGATTGACCAACTGCCTGCTGGCTTGACTTACGTCAGTGACACCAGTGCAGGAGGAACATACGATCCGACAACCGGACTGTGGACCATCGGCAATCTGGCCAATGGTGCCACTGCAACGATCACGATCTCGGCTACCGTCGATGTGGGTCAAGCTGGCAACCCGATCACTAATATCACCTCGGCTGCGTCTGGCGATCAGCCTGATCCAGACAGTGTTGGTGATGATCTGGAAGAAACCGTTACGGTCAACGATGCGGCTGATCTGGTTACTGTAAAGACTCTTGTCGTTGGCGGCGATTCGACTCCGGCTGAGGGTGACACGGTAACCTATCAGATTACCGTCACTAACAATGGTGGCGCTCAAGCGACCAACGTGTCATTGATTGATCAGTTGCCAGCAGGACTTACCTACGTGGGCGACACCAGCGCGGGTGGTACTTATGATCCGGCGACCGGGCTGTGGACTATCGGCACGCTCAACGTGGGCGATACCGCAACCATCACAATCTCAGCGACGGTTGATGCCGGACAAGCAGGCACCACGATCAACAACGTCACCACGGCAGCTACTGGCGATCAAATGGATCCGTCCATGGTTGGTGATGACCTGGAAGAAGCAGTTGTCGTCGACAACACGACTAACCTGGTCACCGTTAAGACACTCGCCAGTGGCGATGCGACTCCGATCGAAGGTGACACGGTTACCTTCGACATCACGGTCACCAATAGCGGACCACTCACTGCTACCAACGTTTCACTGACTGACTTCCTGCCTGTGGGACTGACGGCCACGGGTAACAATGGTGTAGTGACTCAAGGGTCTTATGACTTTGCTACAGGAGTGTTCGATATCGGAACATTGAATGTCGGTCAAACAGCAACGCTGACACTCGAAGGAACAGTTAATGCTGGCCAGTCTGGTAACACGATTACCAACACAACCACGGCAGCAACCGGTGATCAAGTCGATACAGACACCACAGGTGATGATCTGAATGAGTCGGTCATCGTGGGTGCAATATTCGATCCACTATTTGATGTAACCACTGCTGATGATGGAACAACTTCTGGCAACCCACCGAATTTGATCGGTGTGCCGCCACTGTTTGTCAGCTCCATTGGTAACTTCCTGGGTGCACCGGGCCCGATCTACGCGGGTATCCCGACCAACACGACCAATCCGGTAACGCTCGAGAGTAACCGGCCGATTACTGGTGGCTTCTCAGTTGATAATGGCATTGTTGGCGACGGCAGCATTCAGTCGGTTGAGCAAGGTGAGTTTTTCGATGCGAATCCTCAAGAGTCATATATCTTCGAGGAGTTCCAGCAGCGAGATAACAATTCCGGAGAAACCATCGATCAAGGGCCGGCAGATTTCAACTATCAAGGGCCAGGTGAGGTCATCCATGAAGGACCAATTGAGATCATCCATCGTGGACCAGCTGAGATCATCCATGAAGAGACCATCCATGAAGGCCCAGTTGAATCCATCGAGGAAGGACCAATTGAAATCATCGAGGACGGTCTGGAAGTTCAGTTCGAAATTCCATTCGAAGATACTACGACTGAGTACTTTGACGGGACGCACGACCATTTGCAGCAGCCATCATTCCTGCAAAGGATGCGGAACTTTCTTTCAAGGTAGCGGCGACATGGATTTGTCATCAAACTAACTGATCGCCTGGCCGCAGCGGTACTCCGTTGCGGTCAGCGGTCTTATGGTTGAGGGCAATCATCGCCCAAGTGTCCAGCGCGGCGTGGTAGAACGAAAAAGAGCCTCCACAATTTTGTAGAGGCCCTTTATTGAGAAATGAATGTCTCACAAGTCAAAAGACTCGTCATCCAGATTCGGTTTCCAGGTTTAGCTGCGGCTGCGTCTTCGCATCACCATCATCGCTGAGCCAATTCCCAGGATCGCCAGTGATCCGGGTTCTGGTACCGCTTGGGTGATGGTGATGGTAGCCAGCAATTCACCTTGTCCGATGTCCGAAGTGATTTCGGTACCAGCAGCAGTGAATGTGCCAACAAAGTTGCCGAGGCCGGGATGCGAACGAACGGTCAGAAACTCGTCTGCACGGTCTCCGCCATTGGCTGAGAATGCTGCCCCACCGTTCTCGTCATTGACCTCGGTACCAGAATCGTAAATCGAACTACCGAAGATCTGGATCGTCACAGGGCCAGTAAAGTTTCCGGCGCTGTCGAAGATCTGATGGGCGGTGCCGCTATCGTTACCGATGAATGCATCGTTGGTCGGGATGACCATGGTTGCAAAGCTGAAGAACTGGTTGTTGGATGTGTCGTTGATCGTGATGGAAGTCATTCCGATCTCGGTTGGATCCAGCACGGGTGGTTGGCCAGCCATACTTCCGAATCCGGCGGGACCGGTTACGACACTGCGATTACTGGCGTCGTGAGCGGCATCAAAATCATTGTTTAGTCCGCTGACGTCTCCGTTTTCGGCCAGGGCTTGCAACGAAGTCGATGACATCGAACCGACGTTTGCATCAAAAAAGTCAAATGATCCATCGTGGACACCGAAGAACAACGGTGTCAGGTAGAAGCCGCCCGCGGTTTGATTGTTTTCGATTGAAACATTCAGGTTTTGGGTCTGTGCGTTTAGCGGTGCTGCGACTACCAGCATAGCGAGCAGCGCCAGCGAACCTGCGCGAATAGAATAGAACAAGTTTGTCTCCTCATGTGGGTCTCTTGTAAGAATTTGTACGTGAGAGTTGGTACGTACATTCACAAACATATCCTACAATGCTTCATTTCCACAACAAGGATTTTTGCGACGTCAAAAACCGAATGATTATTCGCCCTTTTTGACGTGTGACGCTTCACAGAGAAATTTGCAGAGGGTAGAGACCCCTCCGAATACTCTCTTAGTCATAAGAAGGGAGAGTTGATTACTCTGTTTGTAAAAAAAACATTTTATGTCGCTCGGTCATAGACGGGGCGTTAAGATTGAACTACTGAAGTTTAGTTTCAGATTGTAGAGTTTGATTGCCGAGTAACCAGTTGAAGCCCTCAGAGACCACCAGCGAATTGCGGCCTATCGTGCGACCAGAGCGTTGGTTGGACGAGTACGGCGACTGGCTTTTCCAGTTTGCCAAGGCCCGGGTTCACGATTCCCACGCTGCGGAAGATCTGGTTCAGGAAACATTGGTGGCCGGCTTTCGTGGTTTTGCGAAGTTCGAACAACGTTCGACGGTCAAGACCTGGCTGACAACAATCTTGCGACGACGTATCGCCGATTATCTTCACAAGGTTGGGCGTCACAAAGTCGTAACCAGTTCGCCAATCGTGGAAGATGAAACTGATCACTTCGGATACTCGGTGGCGAACGCCAATTTGTTTCATCCCAAGATCAGCAATGAGGAGTTTCGTACGTCTGTCGAACGAGAAGAATTTCTGGACGCCGTCAACGGTTGTGTCTCGAAATTGCCAGCTCACTTGCGACAGGCGTTCGCCCAACGGATTGCCAACGAAGATAAACCGCTGGAAGAATTAAGTAGTGAATTGAATGTTACCAAAAACAACTTGTCAGTTCGCTTGTTCCGTTCCCGGTTGTTACTTCGCGAGTGCCTGGAAAGGTTGTGGACACAAAACTGAATAAACCCTGTCGGCAACAGCCAGTCAAACAAATCAAATTTTCCCATCGCATTAATCCGTCTGACTTAAGTACAATCAAATGATTCAAATTTTCAAAGGTGTTTTTCTGATTCTGATGCTCGATTGTGAGCAATCAGCGCGGCTGACGTCTGAGTCGCTGGATCGACCGCTAAGCCGGTCTGAAACATTGGCACTGAAAATCCATCAATTCTGTTGTCGTAGTAGTTACCGGGTGGCACGTCAAATGGAAATGGTGGCCAATGCGCTGCGGGAAAAGGACGTGGTTGAATTGCAGGGGACTGCCGATCACATGCCTGATGACGCTCGCGAGCGAATCCGCAACGAGCTGAGACTGCTGTCCGAATCAGAGTAGAAGAAGTAGTAGAGACTCCACGTCGCCCCTCTTTCGCACCGGTTCCTCGCCGTCGCTTGGCCAATCCTCTGCGTTGCCGTTCCCTGCCCTAAAGCATCGCTGAATCTTCCAGCGTTCTTTCTTTCTCCTCTGTCTGGCCGGCCATGTGCCCGTCTTTGCCGACCAGGCTCATCCAACTGTCGCCGAGTGCTCTCTGATAGACGCTCCATCCATCTCTGGACCCAGCTCAAGCGGTGCTGGCTAATTTCACAGCTGAATTTCCCCGTGTCTATTTCAATCGGAAATTCCGGAATATACGGTAGGGTGTGAAACTCAAAACAGAATCGCCGGGTACGCCCCTTGGCACTCGACATGTCCTAAAGCATTTAGCGGATAGAAACTTGGAGAACCATCAGATGAAATACGATTCAAACTTTCCTGGCCCCCTACGACGTCGGAGGTGGGTCGTGCCGACTCTGGTACTGGTAATGGCCGTTTGGGTGGTTGGTCCCCTGAAGGCTCAGAAAGAGCGGCCAACTTCCCTGGATATTGTTCCTGATACGGCAACGTTTTATTTGGCCTCCATGAACCATGCGGCTCAATACGAGGCGATCATCAACAGCAATGCCTACCAGCAGTTGATGAATTGCGAAGTCGGAAAACGAATGCGGAAGGCTTATCGCAGCGGTCGACGAAATGGTTTTGGTCAATTCGGCTGGAGCAATCCATTTGCCAATTACCTTGACGGATACGCCCAATCCGTCGGCAGTGTTCCTGGCAAGATCACCATGAACTATCTGAAGGATATTTTTGGCAACGAAGTTTTTGTGTACGGCGATCAGGATTGGCTGGACATGTCCCAGGCACTCTCCGCGTTTTTCAATGAAGCCAGTTCCACGATGGCTGATGTCGACGACGTCAACGCTATGGCTGAACCGAAAATCCGTGAGCTATTGCAACTGGGTCGCAAGCACATGCAGGGTGTTAACACTCCAAAGCTGGTGATGGGTACGGTTCTGGATTCGCCTAGTGGTACCAAGAGCCTGCTGCAAATGGGCGAGATGGGCATCGACGAGCTCCTGAATCAGATCCCGCCAGATATGGAGTATATTCTGGAAGGTTACAAAGTCATTGAGGAGGACGATTTGTACTTGCTGACATTTCAGCTTGATTCGGAAATGGTTCCGTGGGGCAAGTTGGAATCGGACTCTGAAATGGGGCCTTATGTAGACGATATCAAAGCCATCCTTGCCGACAAGTCGATTAATATTTCAGTTGGTGTGAAGGGACAGTTTCTTTTGTTGTCGATCGGTCCCGACGACAGTCATCTCAAAAGTCTGGGCGAAGGCGATTTGTTGATCGACCTTCCTCAATTGGCTCCCTTGAAAGCCGCCGGTGCCAAACACGCCTTGACCAGTGTTCGCTACACCTCAGAGAAAGTCGCCAAGTTCAACCATCAGAACGTTCCGCGATTGGTCGATACCATCATGTCGGCTGTCAAAACGGGCTTGAAGCTCGATCCCGTGGAGGAACTGGATGGGCTGATCGAAGACCTGGAATCGAACGTGGATGAATTGAAATCGGACATTGCGGCTATGAGTCCCGATCCAGGTGCTTATTTGGGTTTTAGTTACATCTTTGAAAATGGCATCGAGGGCTACGTCTACAACTGGGCCGAGAACAAGTACCTGGACGGTTCGAAGCCATTGACCATCATTGACCATGTCGGTCAGCGGCCCACGATGTTCGTCGCCAGTCGCGCCTCGTCCAGTGCCACCGCACAATTCCAGACGGTACGCAAATGGATCGGTCGAGGTTTCGAAATAGCGATGAAATACGCTGCCCGATCGATACCTGACGAGGACGAAGCGGAGATGTTCGTGGATGTCACCAGCGAAGTTCGTGAAATCCTGTCGCAAGTCGCCGACAGCACCGTCGACAACTTGCTGGCCGCTACTTCGGGTGACCAATCGGCGATGGCAATGGACTTTACGACCGCCAGGAAGTCCTGGCATGACATGATGCCTGAATCGGATGAGGATTTGCCCATCCCTTCGATGGCGTTGCTGATCGAGCACCACGACAAAGACAAGATATCGGCGGCTGGTGCCAGTTACCTTGGCGCGGTTGAAGATTTCACTGAGTTGATTCGTGATCTTCCGAATTCTGACGTGCCCG
The DNA here is from genome assembly GCA_964588195.1 of uncultured Pirellulaceae bacterium. GTDB lineage: Bacteria > Planctomycetota > Planctomycetia > Pirellulales > Pirellulaceae > CAJQPP01. The sequence goes on from CAZPOL010000042.1 coordinate 6,418, forward strand.
ACGAGTTTCAAATTCAAAGCCCGCAAATGAAATCTGAAATGGGTGGCGATCTTTACTTTTATCCGCTGCCGATTCAGGCTGGGTTGGACGATTCACTGACCCCTCACGCTTTGCTGCTGGACGACATGGTTGTGTTAGGCTACTCGTTGGATCAAACCGAGCGTCTGCTAAAGCAGGATACATCGGGCGTGAAAGGATTGTTGGCGGACCGATCGAAGAACATGATGGCCGCTTCGTACTACAACAACCGCGAAATGGTTGATGCCCTGTACACCTGGACCAAATACGGCATTTCAATTGCCAAGGAGGACGGCTTGAAAATCGAGATGGATCAAGACGTCGAAAACGATACCCTGGCGTTCACTGAGTCTGAGATTATGGACGCCGTGGAACAAGCGATCGTCTTGCTAAAATGTTTCGAGAGTGCTTCCAGCATGTCGTACATGGAAGGTGACGCTCAGGTCGCTCGCTACCAATTGCTGTTCAAGGATGTCCCGGCCAAGGACTAACAAGTTGCAGCTGTCGCCGTTACGACGGTGAGTTGCATAAATGAATGAGCAAACCCGGTTACCGCCTTTTGTATTTGGCAGTAACCGGGTTTTTCTGTTCCTATTTGTTGTCGCAATTGACTGAAGACTGAAGGAGCCTAGTCGTCGTCTTCTTCGTCCTCATACTCCTCGTCGTCGTCCAGGTCATCATCGTCCAGGTCATCTTCCAGATCGTCGTCCCAGTCTTCTTCTTCGAAGTCCTCATCGTCGACTTCTTCCCATTCGTCGTCTTCCAGATCGTCGTCGACTTCTGAATCGTCTACCGCTTCATCTTCGTCTTCCTCTTCGTCTTCGTACTCATCTTCGTACTCGTACTCTTCGTCGTCGTCGACTTCTTCCTCGTCGTCATCTTCATACTCTTCATCTTCATCCAGGTCTTCGTACTCGCCTGAATCGTCGTCGTCCTCGTATTCACCTTCCTCTTCTTCGTCGCCGTCCTCTTCCTCGTACTCTTCGTCGTCGTCTTCGTACTCGTCGGCATCATCGTCTTCGAATTCTTCGTCGCCTTCTTCCTCTTCGTACTCTTCGTCGTCGTCTTCGATTTCTTCTTCCTCGTCCTCGCTGGTGATCGTCGATGAACCGGCGGCAGCGAATTCGGGCGCGGTCGACGCGTCGAGCGCGCGCGGCGATACGTCCGAAATCTCATCGATGTCGAATACCGAATCGACTTCGTCGTCTGTGGAAGCGTTGAAGTTGGCAGAATGCAAAGTAGCAGCAGTCACGATGTTCACTCCTGGTCGGGGTCTTCAGGTTGGAGCTGATTCGTCGGTGTATCAAGACCGACATTATTTTGTGAATTTGGTTCGTGTTCGTCGAGTGGATTCTGGTCTGAATTGTCAGGAATTTCCTGGTGCGGCTGATTCGAGTCCGCATTAGTATCGGCATTCATAGCAGAATCTGAGTCCGTATCCGGGTCCTGACTCGATTCCTTTTCGACTCGGCCGTCTTCGGCCACTGTGATCGACCAATCGGGCAGGCCTTTACCTCGCAATTTTTTGCCTCGTGGCAGGGCGTCGATATTCGCCAGCCCGAAGACTTCCAGGAACTTTCTGGTCGTTCCGTACATAAACGGATTGCCCAGTTCATTGCTTCGACCTGCAATTTTTACCAGTCCACGGTCGAGCAATTGTCTTAACAATTCGCCGCAACTGACTCCACGAATCGCTTCGATTTCTGCTTTCAAAACCGGTTGTCGGTAGGCCACTACGGATAACGTTTCCATCGCCGGTCCTGACAGCCGCACCGAAGTCGGCGCGAACTGAACTTTCTTTAGCCAATCGCTAAACATTGGACGCGTTCTCATCTGGAATCCGCCGGCCACTTGCTTGACGATAAACGAGCGACCTCGTTCGTCGTAATTCTGATTCAGTTGTTTGACCAACGATCGCGCTTTGGTGCCGTCTTCCAGACCAGCCAACTGGCTGAGCTTGCGACTGTGTAGCGGCTCGCGAGCCAGAAACAACGTCGCCTCCAAGCGACCCAGCGGATCGAGCTTGCTTAACTCCGCGTGCAGTCGTTCTGCAAACCCTGGCTGTTCCAACGCTGAATCCGATTCAGCGTGCGAAGCTTCGGTTTCGTTCATACGAGATCGGGTGGCGGAACAGATGAGTGACAGTACAAATGGTGTGCGACTTACGAAGTCTGAAAGGCAGATCAATTTTGGCGGTTTGCGGAAGTATGTTCCAGCGTGGCAACCTGGGCAACCCCGAATCGGCCGCTGCTGTTCTGAGTCAATCGGCAATTATCGCGTCGCAAATTAGGTTTTTGAGACCGAAAATCTCCTTCGTCGAATCGTACTTTTAGTCCTGATTTTTGCACGCTTCTTTAATCAATTTCTCGCTTAACCCGGTTTGCCCCGGTTTGCCCCGGTTTGCCGGTGAAAGTAGCAATTTCTTTGGGCAAACCATATCATTTGCCCCTGCCTCCAAAGCTGGAAGTATTCCGTTGTTCCGCATTTTGAACTCCTTATTCCCGTAGCATATCCCGACATGAACCACATTTATCTGGATGCCAACTCCACCACCCGGTTGGATCAACGCGTGCGAAAGGTGATGTCCGAATGCTTCGACGCCAATTACGTTAATCCGTCCAGCCAGCATCGACCCGGCCAGCTGGCGCGGAGACAGATCGAGATCGCTCGCGACGGCATTGTGAGATCATTAGGGGGAAGTCCCAAAGATCGTTTGATTTTTACCAGCGGCGGCACGGAATCCAACAACCTGGCCGTCATCGGGTTAGCGTCCGGCATGGCGCCCCGTGCGGAAAACGAGCAATCACCTGAGGTCATTGTTTCGTCGGTCGAGCACCCTTCGGTGCTGGGAGCCAGTGAATTCTTGAGGTCACAGGGCTTTGTCGTTCATCAATTGCCGGTCGATCAATCGGGACGAGCTCTAACCGAATCGTTGGAAAAGCTGATTACTTCGGAAACTCGCCTTGTCAGTTTGATGCTGGCCAACAACGAAACGGGAGCGATTCAGGATATCGCCAGCGCCGCAAAAATATGCAACCAGCGTGACGTCTTGCTGCACTGCGACGCGGTTCAGGCGGTAGGGAAAATTCCGGTCTGCTTCGGTGAGATGGGCGTTTCGGCACTGACCATGACCGCTCACAAATTGCATGGGCCACGCGGGATTGGCGGGCTGTTGCTGGCCGAGGACCTGGACCTGCAGCCCATGATGTTTGGTGGTTTTCAACAACTGGGTCAGCGGCCTGGCACCGAAGACGTAGCTTTGGCCAGCGGTTTCGCCAAAGCGATCGAGTTGGCCGTGGACGGAATGGTCGAACACAGCGACCAACTGAGAGAACTGCGTGACTTGTTCGAAGCCACCATTTTGGCGGAACTACCCGACACGGTAATCAACGGGGTCGACGGTCAACGCGCGCCGCATACCTCGAACCTCAGCTTTCCCGGCTCGATGGGTTCAACGGCCTCAACCAGCACATCAGAATCAACGCAGGATTCGTACGCGACGGTCAATCGACAAGCACTTTTGATGGCCGTGGATGCGGCAGGGGTGGCGATTTCGACTGGTTCGGCGTGTGCCAGCGGGTCCAGCGAACCGTCTCACGTGCTGACTTCGATGGGGCTGGCCGAGGATATCGTTGAGAGCTCGATTCGGGTCAGCCTCAGCATTCTTACGACTCGCTCGGAGGTCGTCGAAGGCGCTAATCGTATCATCAATGCTGTCAAGCATTTACGGCGAAATTAACCAGCGGAAAAAGCGGTCGAAATCGGACTTTGGCACTCCTCTAAACTGCCTAAAACTGTTAAAATTCGTGCTTGGAAAAGATCTGGATTCACAGCTCGTTTTTGTGAATTCCACTGCTTCAGAAAACGCGTGCTTTTGCCCGGATTACTGCTGAATCACTGGTCGCAATTACCGCGCGGTTTGGACCAACAAAACCAGCCAAACGCTCTTTATCAAGGTCGCTTTTTGTCTGCCGAGTTAACGACATTTTCGTTTCCATTGCGCACTTTGAGTGCGACGGGACAAGCTGCGCCTAAACCGTCTTCGTTCATGTTGAACCGATTCCATGGCGACGAGACCAATTTGATGATTCGTCGCTGGTGCGATTCCACGTTCATGTCCGGCGACCAGCCTCCTTGGCCGTTGGTGTTGTACGGTCCATCGGCGACGGGCAAAACCGTGTTGGCCGAAACCCTGGCGTGTCGTTTGAATTTGAATTGTCTGCAATTGAATTTTGACGATTTCCGTCGGCAGTTTCATTCCGCGTTGGCGACGCGATCGATTGACGTTTTTCGCCAGCGGCTACAAAGCCACGAGATGTTGCTGTTGGACGATCTGGTTTTGTCTGCGGACGAGCCTGAATTGATTCGTGAATTGGTACAAATCGTCGATTTTTACGGGCAAAACAAGCGCCCGCTGATCGTGACAACCCAAATAGTCCCGTGGATGATGGGTGCGCCGTTCGCCCAGCTGCGTTCCCGATTGTGCGAAGGATTAGCCATCCAGGTGAAGCGTCCCGGTGTTGCTGCGAAGCGCGAAATTGCCGCCGAGATCCTGAAACACTTCGACCTGAAAATCTTCGATGAGGATCTTGATTGGCTGGCTAATTCTCTACCCGACACGGCTCCGTTGATCAAAAACTATTTGTCGCAAATCGCGTTGCACGCCGACGATCCGTTGCTCACTCGCACCGCCATCAAATCCAGCACCAGTTCTGATCCGGTTCAGCCGCAAACGATTCAACAACTTACAAAACTGGTCGCTCGACAACTGGGCCAACGAGTTTCCGACATCAATGGCAAGACTCGTCGTAAGGAAGTCGTGCGAGCTCGTTCGGTGGCCATGTTCCTGGCTCGCGATCTGCTGCAACTTACTTATCGACAAGTCGGCGAGTTCATTGGCAATCGGGATCCTTCGACGGTTCGTCATGCCTGCTCGCAAATTCGCGATGGGATCAACAGCGATGCCGGTTTGGCAGACGCGGTCAAACAAGTCAGCGCGAAATTCAGCGTCTACCAATCGAAACAAACAGCAAACTTTACTGCGGGATAACCTGTTCACTTGCCGTCGAAATCTGTTGATAGATCTTTGGCTGCAAACATCGTCGCTCGCGCGACGTACTTACCAACAATTCATGAACTCCGACAAAACATCCGCCAGACAATATCCAAACAATTTATCCCGGTAGCTGACGCCTGTTATCGATCGACAATTTGCGACTCAAAATGACGGATCCGCAAGTTACTGACATCCGACAGGCTCACACTATTACTGCTACTGAATTTAAAATTTAAATTATCAATATGCACCCTCGTTGTGCTCACTTAATGGAAACGAAAACGTGAAAATAAAAATCAAACGCGAGCCCTTTGCAAATATCTTCGCAGTGGCCGCCATTGTTGCTCCAGCGAGAAGTCCCAAGACGATTCTGCAGAACGTCAAGCTGGAAGCCACAGACAAGACCGTACGGCTTACGGCGACCGATATGGAAGTCGGAGTTCGATTGTCGATCGACGACGTAGAGATCGAAACAGCGGGCTCTGCCGTGATACCGGTTAGCCGGCTGAATGCGATCTTGCGTGAATCCAGCGATGAACAGCTGACAATCTCTGCCGATGCCAACAAGATCCTGGTCACCGGCAAGCAATCGCGGTTCGAGTTGCAAGGACAGAACCCGGACGAGTTTCCCGAAGTTGCTGACTTTCACGAAACAGACTATTTCGAAATCCCATCCAGCACATTGAAGGAACTGATCAAACGAACGCTGTTCGCCACCGATGCGGAAAGCAGTCGTTACGCTCTGTCTGGCGTGTTGCTGGAATTGAATGAGGATGGCCTGGTGGCCGTTGGAACCGATGGCCGGCGTCTCGCCAAGATGGAAGCCCAGGTCACCAAGCATGGCAAGCCGGACGATTCCGGAGCCACTACGATCGTGCCTTCCCGGTCAATGCAGTTGATCGAACGAACGTTGCCAGGTGGTGACGAGCCAGTGCAGATTTGTCCTCGCGAAAACGATTTGCTGGTCAAACATGCAAAGGGTGTGTTCTATACCCGTTTGGTCGAAGGTCGATTCCCGAAATGGCGTGAAGTACTGCCCAAGCGAACCGAGTCAATCAAAATTGACTTGCCCGTCGGACCGATGTTTTCAGCACTTCGACAGGCAGCAATCGTGACCAGTGAAGAAAGCCGTGGCGTAGATTTTACGTTCAAGGACGGTTCGTTGATCCTTACCAACAATACCGCCGAAGTGGGCCAGTCGCGCATCGAGTTGCCGGTTTCCTATGACAAGGAAGAACTGACCATCACGCTGGACCATCGCTACGTAGCCGACTTCCTGAAAGTACTGCAGGCAGACAAGTCGTTCACCTTTGATATTGAGGATGGCGAGCAAGCCGCGTATTGTCACACCGATGACAGTTACGGTTACGTCATCATGCCACTTTCACGTGATCGACGTTAGTCATGAGCGATCTGGACGAACAATATGAAATGCAGAAAGCTCACGATCATTTCAAACGCTACCGGCGATTTGAAAAGAAGCCGTTGGCTGCAGCAGATCTATTGAGTCGTTTGATTTCGCGTCGCGGATTTACTCAGGATCAATTCAACGACGAACTGCAAACCGCATGGCAAGCAGTCACTCAAAAAGTTGCCGGAAAACAGTTTGCTGGAAAGACTCACGCCACCGTAATCAAAAGGGGTGCGTTGGAAGTTCTGGTCGACAGTTCACCAGCGATGCAACAACTGGCGTTTTGCAAAACAAAATTACTTAAACAACTTCAAGCCGCATTGCCCGACTCGCAGATCAAATCGATCCGTTTCAAAGTCGGCAAGCTTCGTTAATCAACAGAAAAGAATCATCCGGAATGGCAAAGAAAAAACCAAAACAGGAATATCAACAAGAAGATATTCAGCTTTTGTCTGACCTTGAACACGTGCGGAAACGACCATCGATGTATATCGGTGACACCGGTTCGCGTGGACTTCACCACCTGGTCTATGAAGTTGTTGATAATTCGATCGATGAAGCGATGGCAAATTTCGCCAGCAGGATCAAGGTGCAGATCAACAACGACGGATCAGTGACTTGCTCCGACGATGGTCGAGGTATTCCGGTTGATCGCCACGATAAACTGAGCGAAGAAGAAGGCCGCGAGGTCACGACGCTGGAAGGCGTGATGACTCGATTGAAATTTGGTGGCAAGTTCGAAAAAGGCGTCTATCAAACCTCTGGTGGTCTGCACGGCGTTGGCGTGACCGTAGTCAACTTCCTTTCCGAATGGTGTCACGTCGAGGTTTGTCGTGACGGTGCCGTTTACCAACAGGAATACGAACGAGGCTTGGCGACCGGTGACGTCTCCAAGGTTGGAAAAACAGACAAGGTCGGCACGAAAACGACTTTCAAACCCGATCCACAAATTTTCAATCCCACCAAATTCGAATACAGCATCTTGCACAAACGGCTGCAAGAACTGGCGTTTCTAAACAGTGGTGTGCGGATCCTGTTTTCGGACGAGCGAACAGGTGACAAGGATGAGTTTTATTACGAACGCGGGATTATCGAATTCGTCGAACATCTGAATCGATCCAGTGATGCAATTCACCCCGAGGTTGTTTACCTGAACGGTGAACAGGATGGCGTCAGTTACGAAGTCGCCTTGCAGTACTCAACCGATCTGACTGAAAACGTTAACTCGTTCGTTAACAACATTAACACGCACGAAGGCGGTACTCACGTTTCCGGTTTCCGTAGCTCGCTGACGCGGACGCTCAACAGCTATGGGAAGAAAAATAATGTCTTCAAGGACATGTCGATTACCGGGGAAGATTTCCGGGAAGGTCTGACCGCCATTATTTCGATTCGCGTTCCAGAACCTAAATTCGAAGGCCAGACAAAAACCAAACTTGGTAACAGCGAAGTCGAAGGCATCATCAATTCAGGATTTGGCGAATTCATGGCCAAGTTCATGGAAGAGAATCCGAAGACCGCCAAAGTCATTCTGCAAAAAGGCATGCAAGCGGCTCAGGCACGTGAAGCCGCTCGTAAGGCTCGCGATCTGGTGCGTCGAAAATCAGTACTGGGTGGCGGTGGTTTGCCAGGCAAGCTGCGAGATTGTCTCAGCAACGATATGGAAAAGTGCGAATTGTACCTGGTCGAAGGTGACTCGGCCGGTGGCAGTGCCGAAGGTGGTCGCTTGAAAGAATTTCAGGCGATCCTGCCGCTGCGAGGTAAGATCATCAACGCTTACAAGGCTCGCGAAGACAAGGTTCTGGCCAACGAAGAAGTCCAGAGCATGATCAGCGCGATCCGCGTCGGTGTCGGAGCCGATCTTGATCTCAGTCGCCGACGATACAACAAAATCATCATCATGACGGATGCCGACGTCGATGGATCGCATATTCGAACGTTGCTGTTGTGCTTCTTCTATCGTCAGATGTACAGCTTGATCGAAAAAGGTCACATCTACGTGGCTCAGCCTCCGCTTTTCCGTGTGCGTAGTGGCAAGAAAGTCACTTACGTGCAAACGGAAGAAGAAATGAAACGGCAATTGCTGGAACGCGGTATCGACGATACCCAGTTGATCGCTGAAACGGGCGAATCGATTGGTGGAGAAGATATTCGCAAAATGTGCATGACGTTGTCGAGTCTGGATGAAGCGATTCTTGCTCTGGAACGACGCGGAATCAATTTGCGGACTCATGCCGAACGAGCGAATCTGGAAGATGGCCGCTTGCCGATCTATCACGTTATCGTCGACAACGTCAGTCACTGGTTCAGTAGTCGCGCCGACCTGGACAAATTCTTGAAAGAGCAACAGGATTCGGTGGGTGACCTGCAAGTCAGCGATCAGGACGAATCAGAAGATGAAACCGTCAAAGATGAGAGCGAAGCGGCTGAACAGAAAGGTCCTACGATTCAGCTGACAGAGTTCCACGAAGTGCGGACGATCAATTCGGGCTTGAAGGAACTGGCCGGTTTCGGATTCGATATTCAAGCTTTGTTGCCGCAAGAGCGGACTGGTATCGAGGAACCACGCTTCATCTTGCGTCGTGGCGAATCGGAAACAGGACTGAATGATCTGCGAGGTCTACTGCAAGCCGTGCGAGCGGCAGGTGAGAAAGGTCTTCACTTGACTCGCTTTAAAGGATTGGGTGAGATGAACGCGGAAGAACTCCGCGACACAACATTAGATCCCGACAACCGCAGCTTGATTCAGGTCAGCATGGTCAATGCGGCAGAGGCCGATGAAATGTTCCGCGTCTTGATGGGCGATAAAGTCGAACCCCGACGAGAATTCATCGAGAAACACGCACTGGAAGTCAAAAATCTGGACGTGTAACGATACCCGGCACTCATGCCGGGTTCCGTACCAACCTGGAAATCACGGTTCACAAGCGAATGATGATTGGCGGAATTTAATTGCCCGCCAATTTCTTCGCCTGACCGACCCAATCGTCTTCGTCGATCCTTGGAGCGTTTAACTTCGTTTCGTACTCGGCAACCTGTTTGCTGGACCACTTGGCGATTTGCGAGAACCTGGTGATACCCGCATCGTGTAGACGTTTTTCGAATACCTTTCCGATTCCGAATATCTTCTTCAGGTCATCCTTGTCAGACGTCTTGCCGGACGCCTTCTTTTTCGAAGATGTTTTCGCGGTTGATTTGGAAGACCCCTTCGTGGTCGATGCGGTTGACGCAGAGGCGGCCTTTTCCAAAACAGATTTTTCTTTCTCCAACGCTTTGATTTGCTGCTTCAAGTCGTTCACTTCATCGACGATTGGAGTAGCCTGCTCTGCTTTGGCCTGAGCTGATTCCAGATCCTTGCGAAGTTGTTCCTTCTCTGATTCCAGACGAGTCAATGCTCGACGCTTGTCTTCCGCATCGCGAACGGCCGCTACCACCTGACTACCGAGAATTTCTTTTTCGGAGTTAAGAGCCACGATTCGTTGCTCAAAGACCTCGATGTCATTACCAGGATCGGCTGCCTGTTTGGCCATCACTTCTTCTTCGTGTTTGGCCAACCGTTGTTGAAAAATCGACTCGGCAGAAGCGGCCGTATCTTTCAACGCTTTGACTTCATTTTCCAGCCGGGACTTTTCGGCGTCAGCTTTCTCAAAATTGATTTTCGCCAGTTTGGTTTCCTCGGACTGTGCCCGTAGTCGAGTCAATTCCTCGTTCACAGAATCAGGAATCTTCGCTTCGGCGTCAGCGACCCTTGATTTTTGAGTTTCCAGCTCAGTCTTTAACGATTCCAACTCGGCGAGTGTTTCCGATGGAACCTGTGTCGCCGATTGTTCGGCACTCTTCATAGCATCGTCGACTTGTATCTTCGCCGATTGCAATTCCAGGTTTCGTTTTTCCAGATCAGCCTTTAATGTTTCCAACTCAGCGAGCGTTTCCGATGGGACTTGCGTTGCCGATTGTTCGGCACTCTTCAAAGCGTCGTTGATTTGCGTCTTCGCAGATTGTAATTCCAGATTTCGTTTTTCCAAATCAGCCTTCAATTCCGCCAACTCACTCTTCACCTCGTCGGGGACTTCGTTCTTGGCCTGTTGCAGTTCAGCAAGCTGATCATTTTGAGCGGCAACCTTGTTTCGCAACTCATCCAACTCGGAAATCGTCTCGGCCGGCAATTCTGGCTTGGCAGCTTCGACGGATTCCAATTCAGTTTTTGCAGACGAAAGCTGGTTGGCTTGCTCCTCGACTTTGGAACGTAACTGCTGAAGTTCTTCATCGACTTTCGGTGGAACTTCGTCCTTCAGAGACAACGCGCCGGTTAACTCCGTAGAGATCGACTTTAATTCGTCAGCCTGAGAACCAACTTTCGATCGCAGTTCATCCAATTCAGCGAGCGTCTCCTCCGGTATTTCAGGCTCAGCCGTTTTCGATTCTTCCAATTGTTTGTCGAGCATTTCCATTTTGGATTTTTGCTCGTCGACTGTAGCCTTCAATTCATCCAATTCGGACTGCACGGTTTCCGGAACCTTGCTGTCTGCAGCAGCCAAAGCCGTTTCAAACTCACTAGCTTGCTTGCGCAGTTGCTCAAGCTCTTCATCGACCGCCGTGTTTTTGTCGGCAGTTTTTTCAGCCTGGGCGGTCGCTTTTTCCAGCTGCATTTTCAGCTCGGCAATCTCATCGTACAGCCCGTCATTTTCCTTGGCCAATTCGGCGTCGGCGGCGGACGGCGTATCGACATCGGAATTCGCAGCGTCTTCCTTCAACATGAATCCCATGTCGTCATCATCGTCAACTTTCGCGGACTGAGCTTTCAGTTCTTCGATCAAGTTGAGTTTTTCGCGTAGCTTCGATTTTACTTTTCGCAACTTTTCGCTTTTGTACTTCAGCTTCTTGGCGATCGAAGAAGCGGTGTTCGGATCGATACCAGATTTGTCCGTAGTAACGTTGTTGGCGAGCTGTTTTCGGGCTGCTGCCAGTTCATTGAAAATGGATTCGCCTTGAGTGCGTTGCAATTCGAGATCTTCTTCCAAACGAGCCAGCGTTTCCTGAGTCTCCGTGGGAACCTCCGCTCGCACGGTTTCTATTTCCTGAAGCGAAGATTCCAATTTGGCATTCGCTGTGGAAGCTTGCTCCTGAATCTCTACCTTTTCTGCCTCAACCGCAGCCAGTTGAGATCGCAGGCTCTCCAGTTCGGATTCCAATTCGGGCAGCTTGTCATTTTCGTGCTGTTCGTTCTGGACCTTCAGTTCAGTCAACTGTTCGCGCAGTTGAGTGCTTTCGGCCACCAACGATTCATTTTGTTTCCGAAGTGCGATCAACTCGCCGTTATCGACTTCCAGTTGAGCAGGTTCGTTTCCACCTGTCAGTGCAGTCAAACCGGCAGCAGCGGCGCCAACCGCAGCGATTCCGGCGGCAGCAGCAGGCATCGGTGACGGTGAATCAGCTTCGGGTACAGAATCCGCGAATGCGTCGTCACTCAATTCGAATTCATCAGCGTCAGGTTCTTCGGCCACGGAAGCAGCCACGGCGGCAGCCGGTTCATCCGCGTCATTGTCAAACTCCAGGACCATTTCATCCGACTCGTCCGCAGCGGCGGCCGGTTGCAACTCAGTCGACTCGACTTCTGCTTCTATTGGCTCATCGTCCAGTTCGAATTCATCATCGTCCAACTGGAATTCAGCATCGTCCTCGTCGTCCAGTTCAAACTCAGCGTCCGCTTCATCGTCCAATTGGAATTCATCCGATTCTTCTGGCATCGAATCGGCAACCAATGCTTCGGCGGCAACCGGGGCGTCCTCTACCTCAGCAGCAACGGCGGATTCAACAGGTGCGTCATCCAGCTGGAACTCTTCGGCATCGTCCAGTTCCAGTTCATCCGCGTCATCGTCAAACTCCAGGACCATTTCATCCGCTTCGTCCGCGGCGACGGCCGGTTGCAACTCAGCCGGCTCGGTTTCAGCTGCTTCCGGTTCATCGTCCAGATCGAATTCATCGTCGTCCAACTGGAATTCAGCATCGTCATCGTCGTCCAATTGGAACTCGCCTGACTCTTCTGTTGCCGAATCAGCAACCAGCGCTTCAGCAGCAACCGGGGCGCCTACTACACCGGCAGCAATGGCAGGTTCAACAGGTGCATCATCCAGCTCCAGTTCTTCCGCGTCATCAAATTCCAGTTCTTCGGCATCGTCCAGTTCCAATTCAGCCGCGTCATCGATTTCGTCAGCCACGTCCAACTCATCAACCGGACTATCGCCAGCAATTTCAGATTCGGACATTCCAAGGAATTCGCCCACAGACGCGACGACGTTGTCTGTTTCATCTTGCAGGACCAGGTTGGAATCACTCAGTTGGAAGTCATCGTCGACCAATTCGAACTCCAGAATTTCAGGTTCCGGTTCGACAACGTCCTCCACGGCCAGATCATCTGCGACCAATCCGTCATCCATGTCCAGATCCAGTTCTTCGGCATCGTCCAGATCGAACTCGCCACTATCCAGCTCTTCGTCTTGATTTGCGTTGGATTCGTTTTTCGAATCATCGTCGCCGCCCATGAATTTGGCTGCGATTCCGGCGACGGCAGCGGCTGGTGCGGCGACTGCGGCGGTATCCAGCAGATCAGAAACGATACCTTCCTCGTCCGGCACAATATCGACGGACTCAGGCGCGATGTCTTCGGTAACCGCGGCAACCAATTCAGTGACACTCTCAACAGGATCCTCGTTGTCCAGATCAAAGGCGTCATCGTCCAGATCGAAGTCGTCGTCATCCAGGTCAAACTCGGCGTCAGCAGATTCAGCGACAACCTCAGCCTGCTCAGGGACAACCGCTTCGACCGGCTCGACTAATTCTTCGGTGTTCGATTCGATCGAATGATCTAAAGCATCCGCTTCGTTCATTTCAACGGCATCGGTTTCAAGTTCGCCAACGACCGGCTGAACGTCATCTTCAGCTGACGCGGCAACTTCGACCTCTTCTTCAACATCGTCCAGGTCAAAGTCCAGGTCATCATCTTCCAGATCGAAGTCCAATTCATCGGCCTCGATATCTTCGGCTTCCAGGCTTTCGGGCTCAGCAGGTTCAGGTTGTCCCTCTTGCTCGGCGTCGGAGACGACGCCAGCCAACTCGGGAACCGAGGCAATGTCAACGTTTTCTACCATCGGCTCGGCTTGGGCTGATTGGTTGTCGAGATTGAAGCCTTCGTTGCTCAATTCGAATTCAAAGTCTTCGTCATCTGGTGAGTGGTCCAATTTTGCGTCAGGACCATCGGCTAATTCCAACGGTTGATTTGCTTCGGCAGGGACTGGCGCGGGTACGGTGGACTCAACCTTGATTTCGTCATCGTCGTCAAAGCCGAAGTCGCCGAACTCGTCATCAAATTCAGATTGAGGTTTTAGCGCAGCGGTGTCATCCAATTCCAAATCGTCGATTTCATCCTGACCATCTGATGAATCACCAGAAATCAAATCAGTGGGAACGACTTTTTCGCGAACCCGTTGATTCTTCTTTCCCTTCTTGCGTCGGCCAAAGACCATCGCCAAAGGAGCCAACACCAGGAATGAAAT
>CAZPOL010000042.1:20555-22145 GCA_964588195.1 uncultured Pirellulaceae bacterium
TTCAGGTTCCTGGTTCCCGGAATTCTCGGACTCCTGAGCGATTAGGAAAAGTGGATCGACCGGCATTGAGCTAACTCCGCGACTTAAAAAAGACACTCCCGGCTTCCGTGCCAATAAAAAGTCAGCGGCATCCATCCCACTCTGGATTGCCTGGACCAACGACTGAAATCAAACTGGTTTGTACCAATCGGTAATCAAGGCAAGCAACGATTATAAATGACCCTATCCCGCCGAACAGCCGAATGCGATTTTTGACTGTGAAAATCAGGGTTTTTCAACGACATGGACGATCAGAAATAACGCAAACGGGGTAGAGTTTGCAGATTATGTTGATCATAGGGAAAGTTTGCCCCGCTAAACAATTCGAAATTTGTTTCCCGGTAATTGCGGGCGAATTTCACTTGAACGATCAATGAGTTGAGAGTATCGCGTCACGAGCTGCGGTTAACGCGTTCATAGTGACAGGACACAGTTGGTCATTTACAGTTGGCCGGCCATCTTTAGATAGGCAACCGACCACAACATTGAGACGTAAGGCAATGCGATTAACAGACCGACTAACAACGCCAAAGCGCCGCCAACCATGACGAGGAACGAAATCAATATCATCACGATGGTGGTGCCAACATTTAATTTTCCGATAGCCATCGCAGTTGTGAATGACCCCATGGCGGTTTCCTTGTCGTCTACTATCAGGGTGTAGTACGGCCAGAACAAAACTACCAAAATCAATCCAGGGACAATCAAACAAATAAAACCCAGCATCATCATGATTCCGGCCACAATCGACGCGCCTAAAACCGGCAAGAATTTGTCGCCACCAGAAAACAGCGTTGCAAAATTAGCTTGACCTTTTCGAGCGATATCGAAGTTGATCCGCATTTGACCGATGCCCATAAATATGCTGACAGCATTACCAATTAGGGCAACGAATAGTCCTGGAATACTACCTTCAGCACCAGGATTCGCTATTTCGTCAACGATTCCCTGTACGACCCCAAACATGAATTGGATTCCAAGAACAAGCACCGTGACACCAATCAGCAGGCCCCAATTGGCGGAGGTGGCACGCCAGGCGTAGCCAGAAATATCTTCGAATGACGCAGCCGTCGGACGAACCGGCCGAGCTTGCTTGTTCGGAACGGCGGATCGCTGACTTGCCCAAGGATCATGTCCGGGTATTTTTGCACCAGGCATGCCATGGGAACCCATAGGCGATTGACTCGGCATTCGTGATTCCGCACCGCCAAATTGGTTGCCAGTTTGTTGACCTTGGGCGGGCGGCGGGGCTTGCGGTTGACCACCGGGAACATGCATGACCATCGAACAATCGGGACAGCGAGCCGCTTTTCCGGCGTGCTCGTCTGAAACACGCAGCACTCGACTGCATTGAGGGCAACTAAATTCGATGGGCATGGTGTAGGTCCCGAAGTGATCAAATACTCATCAGATGATTCATAGACAACTTCAGAGCAGAAAAATTGAACTTCAAAAATAACAGACACACAAGGAAAAATCAAAAACGAAATAATCGAAAAGGAGCAATCGGCTGCTGTCCATCGATGGGGAAGGATATGGCAGACAACACCA
>CAZPOL010000042.1:22245-41134 GCA_964588195.1 uncultured Pirellulaceae bacterium
GCAGACAACACCAGGCAGACAACAACAAGCAGAAACAAAAAACCCTCGTGCAGTTCGATTTCTCTGCACGAGGGAGTTGAGTAAATTCAGGATTTGAAACCTGGTCTAGTCGTTGTTGCCGCCCAGTAATCCAGCGCGGTACAAGAAGTAGACCAGCGTTAATGCAGTGCTGATCGCGGCGGCTACGTAAGTCAATGCCGCAGCGCCTAACACCTTGTCGATACCTTTTCGTTCGTCCGGAAACACGATTCCGGATTCAACGACCAGGGCTTTGGCTCGAGCACTGGCGTTGTATTCAACTGGCAGAGTTACCAATTGGAACAACAGCATACCCGCGAAAATCACGGCACCAGCCATGACGACCCATTGGCCAAGCACGGCGTTCATGCCCATCAATAACAAGCCACCGAACATGGCGTAGTAGCCGAAACTGGAGCCGTAATGGGCAAGTGGTACAATCGCTGAACGCCAGCCGAGCGGCCCGTAAGCCGTGGCATGTTGAATCGCATGCCCGGCTTCGTGAGTCGCGACGCCGATCGCCGAGATCGAGCGGCTGTCATAGACCGGCTCGGACAAGGCTAATTGCTTCGTCTTTGGATTGTAGTGATCGCTAAGAAACCCGCGAACGCGAACGACTTGTACGTCGCTGATTCCGGCTTCGTCTAACAGCTTTTGGGCTGCCTGGGCGCCGGTGTAGCCGTTACGCGATTGCACATTGGAGTATTTCTTAAAAGTTGATTTAACAAGCATGCTCGCTCCACCGGAAATTACCATTCCGGGCAGCAAGACCAGCAAGATATACATCAGGTCCATTTTTTATCCTTTTCAATTAAACGCTGGACGCGAGTTGAGGGGCGGGACTTCAGAGGAGTAACCGCATTGTATCGGTATTAGGTTGTATCGGTCGACGTCGATTTGCTGTCTCTGGCCACCCCGGCAATTGGCGGGTAAATACCGACATTTCAGCGAATATCGGGTGACAATTGTCGAAACATTTTCAGCACGACACCTTGTCAAGCCATGCCGCGGCATCGGAAGTCGACGCGACAGAATTCAAATCTCCGTATCGAAAACATCGTCGATTGGCCGCGACAACAGGTCGTCATCCTCCAATGAACTGTTAGCAACCGCAGCCTCGTCCGGGTTAATCTTGCGAACGAAAATCTTGAACATACGAATCGCAATGACTTTGATATGGTCGCCTTTGTCGATAGGCAACCCTTCGCTAACCGCATCGTACTTTCGTCCATCGATGATCACCTGACCACTGGGAATCATTTCGCTGCGAGCAATCCCGGTCTTGCCGACCAACTCTTCCTGCTCGTCGTAGTGTTCGCCTTTCAAGAGCACATCGTCTTCGCCCATCCGTTTCAGCAAGACTCGTTTTCCGATCGGTGTGTTGGGCCAGATGTTCACAAAAATGATAAACATCACAGGCAACAACAAGCCGATGGCAATCAACATGCAAACACCGGCCGTCAGGCTGTGAAAAAACGCCACAATCAACGCGGCCAACAACAGGCTGCCGGAGACGATCGCCAACAGGCCTGCGCTGGGGATAAACATTTCAATCCCGATGACGCACAGCGCCGAAATCAACAGGATGATGGACCACGCCAGATTGCTCATACCCAATTACTCACACGTTTACTCTTAATCTGGATTACCCGGAATTATCCAGGGATTGTCTCCGGGAAAGTTCGGCTCGGCTGTACTACAGACTGGTCAAATCGAGCGTGATGGTCAACTAGGTATCGACCGACTCCACGACGACTCGATTACCGACGACCTCGACGACTTTGATCAATTGATCCCGTTCTAACATTCGGCCATCAGTAATGACATCGACCAGTTCGTTTCCAATCTGTGCTTTTCCGGCAGGGACCAGAGGCGTGGTGGTCGTACCTGTTTTGCCAACCATATGAGAACGATTGACCAGTGATTCACGCTGATTGCGTTGTTCTGGCGAAACCGACTCGTCCGCACCAGGCGGGTTCAGCATGATGCGACGGAACATGGGCATGGTGGTCAGGTACTTTCGAATGAAGAAAATTCCTGCCAGGAAACCGCTGGAAGCCGCCAATACCATCGAAAGTGAACCGGGCAATTTGGCCAGCTCTTCTGAATTGCGCGGGATGATAAAAGTCTGCGAGGCCAGCACGATCCCGACCACGATCATCAACAGCCCACCGATGCCAAATATTCCAAAACCTGGTATCACAAAGACCTCCAGGATCACGAAGACGACACCGACCACAAACAACAGAATTTCCAGCCAGTTGGCGTTGCCGTCCAGATACTGGCTCCAGAAGAACAGCATCAGACAAATGGTTCCAAGGAAACCGGGAATACCGATACCCGGATGCGACATCTCGGTCGACAACAAAAAGACGGCACCGAACAGCAACCAGGCGGCGATCCAGGGATTAGCCAGTTCGCGCGCGACGTTTTCGATCCACTTATCGGTTGGCGATGGTTCCAGTTCAGTCGGTGTTTCGGAAAGTTGAAAATCGAGTTTCAATTGTTCAAAGTCTTTAACGCTGTCCTGTGCGATATTCAGACGCATCGCATCGCGATCAGACAAACCGCCACCCAGTTCAACGTCTTCCTCCACCGACCAGTCTTTTGGATTGGACAATCCCAGGCGTTCTTCCTCGCACAACAAACGCTTCTGGCCCGATTTCGTGTTCTTGTATTGAGAGACGGTCAGATCCGCATCTACAAAACCGACGGGCAAGGACCAGTCGATCTCTTTTTGTTCAGCAAACCGCTTGATCAGAGCGCGTGAATCTTCCAGGTCCTGTTCAGATACGGGGACATCGCCCGCTCCGCCAATCATGGAGTCTTCCTGCATCACCACCTGGTCGCATGCCAGAGCGATCAATGAGGTCGGTCCGGTGGCATTCGATTCGATATAGGCAACGGTAAACACCTTGTTCGGATCGTATCCAGCCAACTCGCGAGCGATTCGCAAACAGGGTTCCAGTTCGCCTCCATCGGCATTCAACCGCACGATCACCATGTTGGTGTCAGGATTGCTGGCCATGTGATTCGACAACATTCGTAACGACCAATCCGCTTCACGAGAATCGATGAAACTCTTGATAGGTAATTGAACCGGTATCCGATCCCCGCCGATTTTGCCGCTGTTAGTGGTCAGTGAATCGCGATCCAGATCCAGACGCATCGCCAGATCTGCTCGAGAACTGACGCGGTTGCGAATCACACGCATCTTTTTTAACTCGGTGCTGGAAAAATTCGCCAACGACCCGGAGGCATTGATCGAATTCCACTCCGCCAGTTTCTTTTTGTCCAGCTTGTCGAGTCCCTGTTGATCGACGAAATCGATATCGCCGTTCAGGGTTTCGATTTGGAACAGCGATTGGCGCTTGTCGACCATCGCATGCACCATTTCGGGCGCGATCCGCGAGCGTCGGCCCACGATGTTGCTGTAGTTCAGCCATTCCAATTGCGAGTCGCCGCGGATATCGATTCCCGCCTCGCCCATCGAGGAACTCTCGTGCATCACAATTTCATTGCACGCCAGAGCAATCAGGACCGCGTGCCCTTTCAGCTCGCTGGTTGGTCCTTTGTCATTGTCCGAAAAACCGCGAGCACCCGGAATGTAGGCGACTGATTGCAGAGACTGTAATTTTCGATCGGTCAACAGAATCGCGATATCCAGACAGTCACCAAGTTCGCTGCCCTGCCCCGTGGCCCCGTTGCTGGTATCGAACTCCAGTACTAACACAGGTCGTTGCCCGGCTGCGACGACACTGGTGACTTGCTCAGCCACCTGTTGAATCTGTCTTTCCACTCGTTCAGAAACGGCATCGGTCACCGGCAATGGCACTTGAATCAAGTAACCTTCGCGGGTCGAATCTTGTTCGGGTTCGACCTGTTGCGCGCTGGCACCAGTGGTCAACATTAACAGTTGAATCATCGTGAACACCAACACCATCACCGGAATACGAAAGCGGTTTCGATGGTTTGGTTTTGGAAGATGAGTTGAATCGAGTTCAACGTGTTTCATTCGGAGCACCGACATGGTTAGCTGGCAAAAAAACGGTTTCATGAGTCAGCGATCAGACGCCTGGAATTTTATCCGGTTCCAGCGCATGAGAAAACGTACATCGTCGCATTCCGACAGCGTGGAGTGCCCTTTATTCGTATGTTTTCCGGCAATCTTTGACCGAAGAACGAAATTATTGCCGCCAAAGCTCACAAAAACAGGGTTTATCAGCGATTTGTCGCGAGCCCGATCAGTGATCGAGAGAGTACAAATCATTTCCACACGGCAGGTGCACCACCGGGCAACCGATACGTACCGCAGTTAACCGGGAACCTTTTCGGTGTGTCCAGCCGCGAAATGCTGAAGACGGACTCATGGTACGGCGAGCAATCCCCAAATCAGAATTCTGTTGTGTCTGCTTCTTGTGGAATTAATATTGGGGAGACAATGGCGATAGGCATCCAATTTGGAGAGATACCGTGGGCAAGACCGACACAAATAGCGACGCAAAGATCGATCCGAAAGCAGATCCAAACGCAGAACCGGTAGCCGATACCAAAGCGGAATCCGGCAAGGGCAAGGGTAAAAGTAAAAACAAGGGCAAAGGTAAAGGCAAAGGTAAAGGCAAAAACAAAGGCAAGGGTAAGAACAAAGGTAAAGGTAAGAACAAGGGCGGCGGCAAGCAGATAAAAGAGATCGATGCAAAAGATCGAATCTTGAATTGCAAGGTATCCAGTGAAACCCATAACGACTGGGGGTTTCCGATTGCACTGGCATCGGGAATGGCCACATCTGTGGCAATCCCTGATTCGATTGATTTGCGCAAGAAGTGGTGGAAGATCGGGAACCAGGGTTTTACGGGTTCCTGTGTTGGATGGGCGACGGCTGACGGAGTGCTTCGATGGCACTTCGTCAAGAAAAATCTGCTCGAGAAAGACAATCGTTTGTCACCACGATTTGTCTGGATGGCGTCCAAGGAAACGGATGTGTTTCAAAGTCGTCCCACTTCATTTATCGAGCAAGAGGGAACCTCTATCAAAGCGGCGCTGGACATTACCAGAAAGTTCGGGGCGGTTCCTGATTCAGTTCTTGGGATCGGCGACGGAGAACTCTACAAAGGTCTTACGGATACTTTTTATGCCATCGCAAGCAAATACAAAATCCTTTCCTACTTCAATCTGGGAAGAGACTTGCATCAGTGGAGACAGTGGATTGCATTGAATGGCCCCATCGTGACTCGACTGGTGGTCGACAACGAATTCATGTACCCAAACAGCAATGGCAAGCTTGACACTTTCCGACCGGAAACTGCAAAGTACGGTCATGCCGTGGCCCTTGTCGGATATGACTCCAAAGGCTTTATCATCCGTAATAGCTGGGGCACCCGCTGGGGAGACAAAGGTTTCGCCCATGCAACCGACCATTACATCCAGCAGGCATTTGGCCATGCTTACGGGATAAATATTTGAATGACGTAGTTTCAGAAACCGCCAGACAGTCCACGGTTGTTTTGTGAGACGGCGCCTTTAGTTAGTGTGCGGGCCGCCGAAGTATTGTTCGTTAGCCAGCTGTGGCCCAACCGGAATCGATGAAGATCGCTTTCAGGATCAGGTAGAACACGATACTCAGAATGGCACCAGCTGGAATCGTGATCGCCCAACCGGCGACGATGTCTCGCATCGTCCTTAGGTTCAGTGCTCCCAAACCACGAGCCAGTCCGACTCCCAGAACCGCACCCACCAAGGTATGTGTGGTGGAAAGAGGTAGTCCCATTGTCGAGGCAAACAGGATCGTAATCGCCGCCGCGAACTCGGCACAGAAACCGCGACTTGGCGTCAGCTCGGTGATTCGTTTGCCGACGGTGCGAATCACTCGCCATCCCCACGTGGCCAATCCAATGACAATGCCGATGCCGCCTAAAGCCAGCGCCCACTTTGGCGTGGTGGCCTTTGCCGAGACAACTCCTTCGCTGACCGCTTGATAAGCAGCCGACAATGGACCAATCGCATTGGCAACGTCATTCGAACCGTGAGCAAACGCGACAAGGCAGGCCGTCAAAACTTGCAAGATCACAAAGATCTTCTCGACCTGTTTCAAATCGTCGGAGTCCGTATTGGCGATCACTCGATCGTTGGCGATCTTGGCAACTGAATCCAGTTCTTCCAACAGCTTTTCAGCTCGGTCGTGCAATTCGCCTTCCGAGCCACTGCGGATACGACGCAAGTGCATTTCGGCTTTGGCGATCGATCGGGATACATCGGCATCCAGTACCGGGTTGGTGCTGCTGCCGGTGGTGCTGCTTGATTTGTAATTTCGCAAGAAGTACTTCGTGATGAAGAATCCGATGGTTCCCAAAACCGCAGTGACAACCAAGACCCACAGGATGAATTCCGGGTCCTTGGGATCCTTCTCAAGTCGTTTCCAGTAAGGTTTCAAACCTTTGTATGTCGTGACGCCAACCAACACGGAAATCACCGAGAACATCAGGTAAGGCGTGACTCTTCTGGCCGCTGCCACCGGATCTTTCTTGTAAAAGACCATGCGTAGCAATATCGAAAAGACCACATAGGCGATCGCTCCGGAAATCAACGGAGAGACGACCCATCCGGCACTAATAATCCCTACGGTATTCCATTCGATTCCACTGAAGCCAAGCGCCACGCAACCGAATCCTACGACAGCGCCGACGATCGAGTGGGTTGTGGATACTGGCCATGACAACCATGTCGCAACCAACAGCCAGGTACCGGCAGCCATTAACGAAGCGATCATCCCGCACGCTAGATAAAAGTGCGCAACATCCCCGTAGATATCGGTCAGTGCCGTGGGATCGAACATCTTCTTGCGGACGGTATCGGAAACGTCAGCACCAACGACATACGCGCCGGCGAATTCGAAGATGGCCGCCAGAACAACCGCTGCGGTCAGTGTCAAAGCACCAGAACCAACCGAAGTACCCATCGCGTTGGCGACGTCATTGGCCCCAATGTTCCATGCAGTATAAAACCCGAAGATCAGGATCAGAGCGACCAGCACCCACTGCACACCAGACCAAGGCTCAGTCGCCGCCAAAAGATAACCTAAAGTCATCGTCGAATTACTCTCTAGAAATTGCGAAATGTGAATCGTTGAGGTTCGTGATCGAACCTGGATAAATAAATGAGGTCCGGTTGGTTACTTCAAACTCAGAGTCTTCAAAACTGTGGCGGCCAGGTTTTCCGCCAGATTGGAAATCTTTCCAAGCACCCGAGTGGCTCGCATCCACAGATGGAACTCGCCGGGCGTCATTTCGGTGTCCAGTGCGTAGATTTTTTTCAGCAGCTGAATTTGTACCAGGTCGCATTGATGCTCGGCGAAAGCCGTATCGTGAGCGAGGCTGCGAATCTTTTCGCCTTCGGCACCTCCAAAACCCGCTTCGATCAACTCATCCAGCTGGTCGATCATTTCGGCAACGATTTCAAACGCCTTCACATTCAACTCGCGAAACTTGATAAAGTCCTCGCGGAACTCTTCGCGGAAGGGCAACGACTTCATCGTCAGCACCACGCAAACGTCCTCGGCTGTGTCAGCGATCCCGTCTTGCAACGAAAGAATCTCCAGAACGTCGGAACGATCCATCGGCATAAAGAATCGACGCAATAATCGGTTGCGAACGTCGGTTTTGATTTGGTCCGCCTGGTGTTCCAATTGCGAAACCTCAACGGCGATGGCATCCAGTTGATCGTGTTTGCCGTCCTGGAGTGCGTCCAACGCCTCGCACATTTTTTCGACACATTTACCGACCTGTTGCATGTGCTGTTGCAACTGGCTGAATGGAGATTTGCCGAACAACTTTCCAATCGTGCTCATACGCGAAAAACCGGGTTTTATGAGTCAATATTTAACAGACAAAGCAGCGCGAAAGTCTAATGTTAAGAAATTGTTAAGACCAGTGGTTGACTCGAAATTTAGCGGGTTGGGGAGTTGGAGTTTTCGCAGTTTCCAGTGATATTTCAGGGGCTCGAAATTTTCGCTGTCCTATTTTTGCGATCTATTTTGCGTTGATTAACGTCACAGGAAGCCAAAATGCGTTTATCGCGAACGTTAAGAAACTTGTTACTGGGGTATTTTGCCGTCCATATCTTTGTCGGCGCCATTTCGCTGTTCGTGCTGACGGCATGGCTGCGCGACCAGATGTTGGTACAAACCCGACATCGCATGCAAGACCTTTGTTACTCTTTGCAACAACACGTTCGTCAGTATCCGGATGGGATGAGACAAAAAGAGCTGCTGGAATACCTGGAACGATTGGACGCCAAAACCGGTGCACGTTTCACGATGATCAACGACGAAGGAGTCGTCATCGTCGATTCGCGCACAGGTCATGAAGACATCGGCGATCACGGAAACCGCACGGAGATTTTGAAGGCTCGCAAGGACGGCATTGGTTTTCAACAAAGGACCAGCGCCACGCTAAACGTAGGTTTGCTCTACATGGCGATGCCATTGTTCGAATCGGCGAACCAGGCTGGCGATCGGGAAAATGGCTTTGTGCGAATTGCGGTCGAGGAGAAAACCGTTTTTGCGACGATTGCTGCGCTGCAAAAGTTTCTTTGGGTATTCACGATTGGTTCGGCCCTTTTCGCCGGTCTGTTGATGACCATCTTTGCGATTCGCGAAATGCGCCCGTTGCAGACTTTTGCAGAAGCTGCGCGGCGTGTTGCGTCCGGACAATATGCCATGTTGCCAGGAATTACCACGCGAAACGATGAGTGGAAGTCGCTGGCCGACGCCTTCACCGTCATGCAAACGGAATTGAAACAACGCGAAGCCCGATTGTTGGAAAACGGTCTGCGGATCGAAGCGGTGTTAAGCAGCATGGTCGAAGGCGTATTGGCCGTCGATTCTAAAAAGCAGGTTATCGTCGCCAACGAGGCGGCCTGTGATTTGTTGAACGTGACCCAACAGGATCTGCTCGGCAGTAATCTGCTGGAAATCGTGCGTATTCCTGAACTCGCACGCGTCGTTCAACATACCTTGCTGACTCAATCAGAAATTCAGACTGAGTTCGACACCATCTCTCTACCGCGATTATTGCTGGAGGCCCGTGTGACGCCTCTTTCCGACCAGCGAGAATTCGGCGCGGCGGTGGTGATTCACAATGTTACCGAATTGCGAGCTCTGGAAACGATGCGGCAAGATTTCGTGGCCAACGTGTCGCACGAACTGAAAACGCCCTTGGCATCGATCAAGGCCTACGCAGAAACTTTGCGGCTGGGCGCAATCAATGACGACAAAAACAACCTGGCTTTCGTGCAGCAAATTGAGGAGCAAGCCGACGTGCTGGACTGTCAAATTGCTGACCTGTTGAAGTTGTCCGAGTTGGAATCGGGCAAGTCTTCGTTTGAACAGGTTTCAATGGACATCGCCAATGTGTTTGAAAAATGTCGCGATCGTTTCCAGGCTGAAGCAGACCGCCGCGACTTGCAGATCATCATCGAGACGGCGCCCGGGGAGTGCGAATTTGAGAGCGACCGTATTGCCCTGCGAACGGTGCTGGATAACCTGGTCAGCAACGCCATTCGTTACGCGCGACCTTCTGGTGAGGTGCGATTGTCTGCCGAACAGAGCGAATCCGGCATCGCGATTAGCATCTCGGACAACGGGATCGGGATCTCGGAAGAAAATCAGCAGCGGATTTTTCAGCGGTTCTATCGAGTCGACTCAGCCCGATCACGCGAACTTGGTGGTACCGGACTCGGACTGGCAATTGTTAAACATACGGTCGGTGCCATGGCTGGAACGATCGAAGTACATAGCAAACCGGGCCAAGGCAGCACGTTTACGGTAACTTTGCCCAACCTGTAGAACCTGCTCTGTACTACCAGAATACCGAGGAAGCCAGGCCCAATTGTGAAGAAAAATTAACAAGCGGTGCGGTGAGTTGCTTGCCCATAACCCCTGTTTTTTTGGGTGCGAATCAAACCCTATTTATAAAGTAGGTTCAGGCCCTGGTTTGTTAACCAAACCTTAACATGAGACGGGTACCCTTCAGCAGATGGCAATCAGCTCAAACTGGCGAATATGTTTTGCGTCCAGCGAGCCCTGAAATTATGGCTACCTTCAATTGAGGAAACGATGAAGACTTACAGAGCAGTTTTGTACGTATTTGCGGTTTTTGCTTGTGTGATGATGGTTTCAAACGCAAGTGCCCAGGACCTGTCCAAACTTCGCGGCAATGTCGTGATCGACGGTTCCAGCACGGTGGCCCCGATTTCCACTGAGGCGGCCAGCATGTTTTCAGAAACCTGTCCCAATGTGTCAGTTCCGGTTGGCGTATCGGGAACGGGCGGCGGGTTCAAGCGTTTCACAAAGGGTGAGACGGACATTTCAGACGCCTCGCGACCAATCAAGTTCAAGGAACTGGAACAGTGCCGCGCCAATGGAATCGAGTTCATTGAGATCCCGGTTGCTTACGACGGCTTGACCATCATTGTCAGCCGTGAAAACGATTTCGTCGAAACATTGACGATCGATCAGCTAAAGAAAATATTCCGTGCCGACATGCAAGTCACCAAGTGGAGCGAGTTGAACGCTGAGTGGCCAGATGAGGAGATTCAGATCTTCGCTCCTGGTACCGACTCGGGCACCTTCGATTACTTCAAGGAGGTCATGGTTGGCAAGGAATCGGCTTCAATCCGGGCCGATATGTCGGTCAGCGAGGACGACAATCTGATCGTCAAGGGCGTTGCCAATACCAAACACGCGATCGGTTTCCTGGGCGCCGCCTACTACTTCGAAAACGAAGACAAACTGAAGTGTGTTCACATCGTAAATCCAGAAACCAACGAAGCTGTCGAGCCAACTGCCGAAACAATCGAAACTGGCGCCTACGCACCGTTCTCACGACCTTTGTTCATCTACGTGAATGCCAAAAGTGCCAAGCGACCAGAAGTAAAAATATTTGTTGAGCGGTATCTGGAAAACGCAGCCGATATGGCAGAAGCCGTTGGTTATGTCGGACTACCCGACGAGATTTACGAAACAGCGACCAAGCATTTCACGGATGGTATGACTGGCACACACTTCTGCACCGAAGAAGGTGAGAAGAAGCACGGGCCACTCGCCGAGTTGTTTACCGGAAACGAATTAGTCAAGTGACTACCTTGTTTCATTGACATGCCAATCCACACGTTAATTCCCAACCGTCCAGAACGACCGGATTATTAGTTGAGCGAACTTTCGAAATTCCCTACTGCCCTCGAAAATCGCCAACTACGGTCGTTAGGTTGGGTTCGTGCCAAGGAATGGATTGTCAAAAGCGGTTTACTGAGCGCCACGGCGTTTTCGGTCCTGATTACCCTGTCGATCGTTTTGTTGTTGCTCAGTGAAACGAGAACATTTTTTCAGTTTGACGAAGTGTCAGTGAAAGATTTCTTGACGGGTACCGAATGGACTCCGAAACTGGGCGGCGTGAAACAGTTTGGAATCTGGCCTCTGGTTTCCGGAACAATGTTAATCGCCACGATCGCCATGATCGTGGCGCTTCCATTGGGATTGGTTACGGCAATCTTCTTGAGCGAGTACGCACCCCGCAGACTCAGGAATATTCTGAAACCGGTATTGGAAGTTCTGGCCGGCGTGCCAACCGTTGTCTACGGATTTTTTGCACTCACCTTTATCACACCGTTTTTGAAAAACATCGTGGGCATCGATGTAAATCACTTCAACGCCTTAAGTGCCGGAATCGCCGTTGGCATTCTCTGTATCCCAACAGTCAGTTCGCTTTCCGAGGACGCCTTGCAGGCGGTGCCACGCAGACTTCGCGAAGCAGCGTATGGATTGGGCGGCACAAAATTTGATGTGGCATTGAAAGTGGTTGTTCCCGCGGCCTTGTCCGGGATCATCTCGGCATTTTTGCTGGCGATCGCCCGAGCCGTTGGCGAAACGATGATCGTGGCTGTGGCGGCTGGCATGACGGCTAAATTGACCCTCGATCCACGCGAAGACATTCAAACGATGACTGGATTCATCACGGCGACGGCCGGTGGTGACCTGACCAACTTTGACGTGACTTACTTTGCGATTTATGCGGTCGCATTCACCTTGTTTTTCATGACACTTGCCGTGACTCTCGTCGGTAACCTGATTCGAGCTAGATTTCAGGAGACGTACGAGTGAGCACTAACCTGGGTAATGCGAATCCGGATTTCAGCAAGTTTGAGATCACTTCGATTGCGAAACGCAAGATGTGGAGCAAAGCATTTTTGGTGCTCTGCAGCGCCACGTCGGCTCTCTCGATCATCGTCCTGATCACGCTGATTTCCACGATTATCATTTCGGCATTGCCGGTCTTTGGGCCGCACGAGGACTCGCTGGAATCAGAGAGTCGGATGTTGTTTGTGCAAGGTCCCGATGGCGATCAAGAAGCCCTGGATTCTGGTGACTCTTTACAAGGTATTTTTCGAGCACGTCAGTTTCAGCGCGGAGGGTTAGACAAAAGCAACGACGAAGTATTCGTTGACGAAGACGGAAATGTCTCTCAAACAACGATCGGATTCTACGCGTTCCAATTGAATGCCCAGCTGGATGGCCGTGTTCAACAGCTACGGCCGGCAACTGGTGACGCCAACGTTACCAGCCTGTTGAAGAAGTTGGGAATCGAAACGGATGTCGCTGCCGACAATGCGGCGATCGTCGTATTGACCAGCGAATCAGCCAGCGAAACCAGTGACTTCGACTTTGACAACCTTGAGATTGACGGCAACCTGACGAGTCCCAAACTATTGGACGAGCTGACCAAAATCGACGACTGGTCGCTGCAGCTGGTGGCTGGAATCAAGACGGACCAGGATTTTGCCGAGCTTAAGTACTCGGACGCCAACAATGGCGACCTCAGTAAATTGAAAAAGACACGGGTTCGCAAGAAGGCCGGAGTTCTGAAAATTCTGGCCTCGGTTCTGTTCGATCGAACGCATCCAATTGAAGAGTACAAGAACATCAAGCTGCGTTCTTCCGCCACGAACGAAATCAAAAAAGGTCAGCTAAAGGTTAATGAAGCGACGTTGAAGGGAATTAGTCGCCGCAAACGCAAAGGGTTCGACCTGGCTGGCGAATTCAACCTGGTTTCCTGTGTCGTGCCGGAAGATGACGCCTCTGTTGCCAAACACGCTGCCCATTTTCTGAAAGCCAAACCAAGTGACAGTAACGCTGCCAAGGCCGGAATTGGCCCGGCACTGTGGGGGTCGATTTGGGTTTGTACGTTTTGTGCATTGTTCGCGTTGCCGTTGGGAATCGGAACGGCGGTGTTCCTGGAAGAATTCAAACCAACGAATCGTGTTTTGCGTTTTCTGCAAAAGCTGATTCAATTGAACATTACCAATCTGGCCGGTGTACCGTCGATCGTTTACGGGCTGTTGGGTCTGACGGCGTTCGCCACGATGTTTGGTCAGTTTGGTTCGAGCAAGGAGCCGGAATACCAGATTGGTGCCGAACACTTTTTTCAATACTTGTCCGAGGCCGGCGAGCCGGTGTTGGTGCGCATCGATTCGCCAACTGTCATTCCAACGCTTGTTGATGGAATGGACGGAAGCGACAGCGATTACCAACCGATCAAGCTGAAAATTATTGCACCCGGTGATCCCGTGCCGGATGACCCACAGGAACTAAAACGAACGCTTCGCAGCGACAGTCAGGGCGGATATGTTAGTGAGCGGCCTTGGTACTATTTTCAGCTGCCTTTGGGCCGTGGCGTGTTGGCTGCCAGTTTGACTTTGATGCTGGTGATTTTGCCGGTGATCATTATCTCGTCGCAGGAAGCGATCAAGGCAGTACCGATGTCCTTGCGGCAAGGTGCCATGGGTCTGGGTGCGACCAGATGGCAAGTTGTAAGACGTGTAACGCTGCCCGCAGCAATCCCGGGGATCATGACCGGTGCAATCCTGTCCATCAGTCGAGCGATCGGCGAAGCGGCGCCGATTATCATTCTGTGCGGAACGGTCTTTATTGCCGCCGCTCCGCAGCACCTGATGGACTTTTACTCAGTCCTGCCGATTCAGATTTTTTACATTACCGGATTGACGATTAGTGAAGACGATTCGATTAACTTTCAGAACGTAGCGGCCGCGGCAAGTTTGGTGCTGCTAATTGTGTTATTGACTTTCAATACGATCGCCATTGTGCTGCGACAGCTAACCTCCAAGCCGTTGTCTTGAAAAAGACGACGGTTTGAATCGATGGTTTGTTGTGGCGGATGATTGACCTGGAAAGACGGAAGCGAATGATTAAGACTATGACGACGCGAACCAAATCCAAACCTCGAAATATGCCAGTAGCAACGACAACGGATCAAGAATCCACAACTGGCAAAACCATGATTCACATCAAGGACTTATGTGCCTGGTACGGCGACTTTCAGGCCCTGCATGATATCTCACTCGATATCCGCGAGAACGAAGTTACGGCCTTTATTGGTCCCAGCGGTTGCGGCAAGAGTACGTTGTTGAAGTGGTGCAACCGGATGAACGACGTCGTGCCCGGCGCCGTCGCCCGCGGCGCACTGGAATTGCCGGACCTGAATATTCTGGCTCGCAGCACTGATGTCGTGGCGCTGCGTCGTCGCATCGGAATTGTTTTTCAAAAGCCAAACCCGTTTCCCAAGTCAATCTACGACAACATCGCTTTTGGTCCGAGGATGCATTTCAAGAAGTTGTCGAAAACGGATTTGGACGAATTGGTTGAGTGGGCTCTGCGCAAGGCGGCTGTTTGGGATGAAGTAAAAGACCGTTTGCGAAAATCGGCACTGGGCCTAAGTGGCGGGCAACAACAAAGATTATGTATCGCCCGTGCAATCGCCGTTGGACCAGAGATTCTGCTGATGGATGAACCCTGTAGCGCTTTGGATCCGGCGTCGACCGCCCGCATTGAAGACCTGATTTTTGAGCTGCGTGAACAGTACACAATCGTCATCGTTACGCATAATATGCAACAAGCCGCTCGCGTCAGTGATCACACGGCTTTCTTCTTTGAAGGAAAAGTGGTCGAAGAAGGACCGACTCAAAAATTGTTTACCAACCCCGATCAAAAACAAACAGAAGATTACGTCACCGGCAAGTTCGGCTAGTCCAATACTATTCAGCAATCGACGGAACGAAGGCAACATCAGATAACGGAATCAAGATGCAATTACATTTTCAAAGAGCCCTGGACGAGATCCACCAGCAATTGCTGGCGATGAGCGGTATTGTCGAACAAATGATCGACAAGGCTACTCGCTCATTGATTCATCAAAAGCCGGTTCTTGCTGAGGAGGTCATTGACAGCGATGAAGAAGTCAATGAAGCGGAAGTTTCAATCGAAGAAGAATGCCTGAAAATTCTGGCTCTCCATCAACCGGTCGCCAGTGACCTGCGCAGAATTGCCACGGTCATGAAAATCAATGTCGCATTGGAACGCATCGCTGACCTGGCTTGCAATATCGCCGAACGATCTCAGTGCATGCAAATGCATCCCTATTTTCCAACGCCGGACGGGATGGAGGAAATGGTTCGCCTGGCAACCAGGATGGTGCAGATGTCACTGGATTCTTTTGTGAAATCTGATTCGGAACTGGCGATGAAAGTGATTCAGACCGATCCGGAAGTGGATGCTCTGAACAAGGCGGTGATCGCGGAATTAAGAATGCTGATGCAACAGGACTCGACACTGGTGGAACCCGCCTTGCATTGCTTCTCGGCCGCCCGACATATCGAACGGATTGGCGATCAGGCCGAGAACATTGCGGAAGATGTAATCTATGTCGTTGATGGAGACATCATTAGACACAAGCATGGCGAATTTAGTGTGCATGCGTCACAGGCTGTTAGTGACATCGAGCCAAATGAGGATCAGGCCTGATGACCCTCAGGCAAAAGAACAATGGCTAAAAGCAAGATATTAGTGGTAGAAGACGATCGGTCGCTTGCCAAGGTGTTGGCCTACAATCTGGACCAGGCAGGCTACGAAGTTATCTCTGCCTACGATGGTCAGGACGCGCTTAGCCTGGCACGCTTGCATATACCCGAAGTGGTTGTGTTGGATGTGATGATCCCCGTCGTTGATGGCCTGGAGGTTTGCCGGCGTTTGCGAGCCACCGAAGAAAACCGCAATACGCCAATCATCATGCTGACAGCCAAAAGTGAAGAGTCGGACCAGCTGGTCGGCTTTACCGTGGGTGCAGACGACTACGTGACCAAGCCGTTCAGCGTCAAGATTCTGTTGCAACGCATTAAGGCCATCGTTCGTCGCCAAAGGGTCGACGATGGACAATCGGATGTGGTCAAGCGATGTGGTATCTCGATCGACCGCCCGAAATTCCGCGCGATGGTTGGCGACAAGATACTGGATTTGACTCCGACCGAATTTCGATTGCTGGATACGTTGATCCGACAACCCGGCCGAGCTTTCGACCGCAGTGAATTGATCGACGCTGCCATCGGCGCCGATACCATTGTGATGGAACGGACCATCGACGTGCATATTCGTTCTCTGCGAAAGAAATTGGGAGATCAAACCGCGGAATACATCGAAACCGTTCGGGGCGTCGGATACCGATTTCAGGATTCTGTAGGAAGCCAGGTCTAGGCGTGTAGATCGCCCGGCTTGAGTCATCACCGTTGTTTTCTTGTGCTGAAAGTGAACAAACTGCGTGCAGATGAATGCTGGCATTCGATCGCCAGTGCGGTTACTCGACGAAATTCTCTGTAGCGGCAAAATGTCGCGGTTGCTAATCTCCGCCTCCCGGTCCGCCAAAGTCACACTAACGGGACATATCAAAAGGCGGCGATGATTTAGCGCGATGACACAAAGGATTGTTTCATGAGCCGTTTGTTTAACCTGATCTGTTTACTATGCATGGCGGTGGTTGTTACCGGATGCAATAAACAAGAGAAAAAAGTATCAGAAGCGACCACGATCGAAACGACACCCAAAGATCTGATCGCAGTAATCGACCTGAATGTCGTGGCTCAGGAGATCGGTGCCCAGACCAAGATCGACCTGTCACTGAAACAGAAGGAAGAGGAATTGCTTTCTCGATTTAATGGTTTGCAGGCAGAACTCGGTCGAAAAGTCGCATTGCTGAAATCAGAAAACAAGGATCTAAATGACCAGGCTCAAAACGAACTGGATCAGTTGACCGCTGAGAATCAAGGCAAGTTGACTCTGCAGGCTCAGGCCGCTCAGTCGCAACTGCTCGCTTTCCATTCGGGGCTGAAGCAAAAGCTGTTGTCACAGATCCGGCCTGTCGCTTACCAGGTGGCTCAGGAAAAAGGCATGCAGATCGTGCTGACCGTGGGACAGGTTTACGCCGCAGGTCCGAACGTCAATATCACGCACGACGTGGTCAAGCGGATCAAGGAAATCAACGAATCGGTGGCGGCCAAACAGCCTCAGCAGGAAAAACCCAATCGAGTGGCCAACCTGCCTGGTGGGGGCGAATTCACACCCCGCTAGACATTGTGGGGCCTCGAAACTTACCGCGAACATTTCCGGGATTTCGGGCTCTTGTCCTGTGGGCCGATTCCCGTGGCGATTCCGGGGTTGGTCTCGAGCAGAATCGCTATCGATTTCAGCGGTTTTTCAGGTCTTGTGGCCCGAAAACCAATGGAATAAACTTGTCAATCAGCTTTTCGGCAAACCATCATGGCCAGAACGTGTCAGATTTGCCGAGAGTAAGTTGAACATAAAAGCTCTTGTAGCTCAGTTGGTAGAGCGAGCGGCTGTTAACCGCTAGGTCCAAGGTTCGAGTCCTTGCGGGAGCGCTAAATTATCAGGCGTCAAAAAAGCCTGAAACACATAGCCCGCCATCGTGCGGGCTTTTCTTTTGTCCGAGCCCTTTGGTGCGCTCGCTGGCTGCTTCGGGTTTTGCTTCGTTTCTGCATCAACTGCTTCGCCTTTTGCTTCGGGTAGCAATTCGGTGTGAATGTATCGATATTGGTTTGCTTTTCTTGTCCTCAAGTCACTTTCGCCGACTTTCCGGACGACTTTGTCCAGGCAAAGCC
This sequence comes from uncultured Pirellulaceae bacterium, assembly GCA_964588195.1. Taxonomy (GTDB): domain Bacteria; phylum Planctomycetota; class Planctomycetia; order Pirellulales; family Pirellulaceae; genus CAJQPP01. The sequence continues at coordinate 40,276 of CAZPOL010000042.1, forward strand.
CACGAAGCCAACGTGAAGCAGTCGAATGGTCAACGCCGAGGGCGCTAGCTGCAGTGCGACAAGAAAGGAAAAACGGACCGTCAACCGCTGACTTCTGCAACTCAAAACAGATCGCAACCAACAATCGGACTTCCGGGCGCTCGTATTGATTGGCGTGAACTGGAGGCTGATTTGAACGAGCAGCCTCAACAATCAAGTCGAACGGCCCTTTGCCTCTTGGAAACTTCACTCGGCTCCACGCATCGGCAAATTCAAACCACGACTCTTCGAAGGCCTTGGTTTTGATGCTGGGCAATGATTGTCGATGCCACTCGCGAACTATTTCCTTGACATCATGTGGAGTGGCTTCGGCATAGGCTGGTATTCCCTTCAGAGATCGGGCGAGTTCGTAAGTTGAAGAATCGGTGAATTCACAAAGCCGTTTGTACGAATCGACAATTCCAAAAGTCCCTGTCGCGCACTCAGGGTGATCGGTAGCCCACCAAGTCAGCCGACTCGCGACGCTACGGAATTCAATCAGTTCGTCTCGAGTATGAAATCGCTTGGGCGGCACCGGTTGAATTGGCTGCAAACTAATTGGCTGACTAAGCTGCGATTCAATCAGTTTACGACGCCGATTCAGAAAGTTGAAAGCAGCTTCGATGTTTTGTTGAGCCGGCTTGTCTAAGTATTGTTCAACTGGATCTGAGCCCTCCCTTCCAAGGCTTTGCCAAGCCATTGTCAAAGCATGCCCAACGTCACGATACACGCTCTCCAGCTCCGTGGTCCAATGCCACGCCCGAATGGCCGAGAGTGCCAATTCTGGATCAATGTCGTCTGTCAACGATGAGCGGTAATACCATGCGGTCAACCGATCTTG
>CAZPOL010000043.1:0-41011 GCA_964588195.1 uncultured Pirellulaceae bacterium
TGTCTGGATTTTGATCATACTGCTGATAATTTTTCACCAGGATTACTGGCAATGGCCCAAAGACGAACTGGTGTACGGTTTTCTGCCCTACAACATGGCTTATCACATTGCGATCTCACTGGTGACTGCCGCGGTATGGATTTTGGTTTGTCTGTTCTTTTGGCCAAAAGATCTGGACTCAGACCTGAAATCAGGTAAGAACCCAGTTGGCAGCGATAAAGGTGGCGACTGATGACCCAGTTAATCATTATCTGCTGTTATTTGTTGGCGTTGTTGTCCCTGGGGTTGTTCGCAAGTCGGTTTTCGCGAGGCACTTCCAGTGATTACATGTTGGCCAGTCATTCGATCGGGCCGTTCTTGTTGTTGATGTCGCTGTTCGGCACGACGATGACCGCATTTGCATTGGTCGGTTCCACTGGCAAGTCGTTTATTCTTGGATCAGGCGTTTACGGATTGCTGGCCTCGGCCGCCGGCGTCGTGCACTCATTGTGCTTTCTGATTATTGGCGTGAGGTTGTGGTCGATTGGACGCCGCAATAATTTCAGAACGCAAATTCAGTACTTCCGCGCTCGATTGGACAACTCGTTGATCGGGTTGATGCTGTTTCCGATCCTCGTCGCCTTGGTCATCACGTATCTGTTGTTGGGAGTGGTCAGTTGCGGTGCGGTGGTCAGCAAGGTGACCGAAGGCGCGTTTGCTAACCAAGGCTGGTTTGAATCGATCAATCATGGCGTTCCTCCGGCGATCGCGTCGGGAGTCATCTGTCTGGTCGTGTTGACCTACGTCTTTTTCGGTGGAATGCGAGGCACGGCGTGGGCCAACGCTTTGCAAACGACGTTCTTTATGATCCTTGGCGTTGTGACTTTCGTGACGATTGCCAAAGCGTTGGGCAAAGGTGACACGCTTTTCGAAAGCTTGAAGGCGGCTTCTGAAACCATCCCGGATTCGCATACCGGTCGAGCGAAACTGACACCGGCGAAGTGGTTTTCGTTTCTGTTCATCCCACTGTCCGTGGCGATGTTCCCGCACATTTTTCAGCACTGGCTGACGGCGCGAAGCGCGGCGACTTTCAAGGCCCCGATCATTTTGCATCCGATTTTTGTGATGATCGTTTGGGCGCCTTGTGTGCTGATTGGCTGTTGGGCCAAGGGAAGTGGCATCGAGTTCGCTAACGAGAATGTTGTCTTGGCGCAATTGGTTCAGGAATTCGCCACGCCGATGCTGGGCGGTTTGCTGACGGCTGGAATTCTGGCGGCCATTATGAGTTCGCTGGACAGCCAGTTCTTATGCCTGGGTACGATGTTCACTGAAGACGTGATGGGCTCGTTGAATCCGAAGATGGGTGACAAGGCGAAAGTCTGGTGCGCTCGTTTCTTTGTCCTGGTGGTGGTTGTCGTTACGTTTGTATTGAGTCTGTTCCCGCGGGCGGTTTTTGATCTAGGGCTGTGGTCGTTTAGCGGATTCACTGGCTTGTTTCCTCTGGTCTTTGCCTCCATTTACTGGAAGCGGTTGACTGCCTGGGGTGCCATTGCGAGCGTGCTGGTGACCGGAGTTACCTGGTTCGTACTGTTTCAACGATCCGAGTTCGGCGCCAACGCCAAGTACGTGTTCCCGGAGGCTCCGATTTCACTGGGCCCAATCGTCATCCCGCAAATGTTGTCCGTCGTAACGATTTTCGCTGCCTCGACATTGGCTCTGGTTGTTGTGTCCTGTTTGACTCGGCCACCAAAACAAGAAACGCTCAACAAATTCTTTGATTAGAAGCGATTTCGGTAATCGGAAAATTGGTAGACGACGCGGCAGCTCATTGGGGCTGGCCGGGCGCACACCCTGATTTTTTTCGTTACGATAATAATAGTGCTAACTAACCCCCGATGAGGCCATTGAGCCCGATGAGCCCGATGAGCCCGATGAGGACCACGATGTTGAACAAGAAATCTATAAGCGTGTTGCAATCTTGCCTGGCCTGTTTGTTGGCTGTTTCGTTTGCTCAATCGGTTTCTGCCGAGGATCCGCCGAACATCATTATTCTGATGTCCGATGACGCCGGGTACGCCGACTTTGGGTTCCAGCCGAACGTCAGCGAAGACTACAAGGAGTTAACGCCAAGGATCGATTCGATCGCCGCTGCCGGTTGTCGGTTTTCCAGTGCGTACATGAGCGGCTGCGTTTGTAGTCCCAGTCGGGCCGGGATGATGACGGGCCGCTACCAGCAACGTTTTGGTCACGACAACAATATTCCACCGGGCTACATGGAAGGTGGTTTGCCACTGACCGAGACGTTGATTTCCAATCGATTGAAAGAATATGGATACCAAACTGGTTTGATCGGAAAATGGCACCTCGGTTATCCCGATGAGTATCATCCGAATCGTCGCGGCTTCGACTACTTTTATGGATGTTTGCAAGGATCGCGAAAATACTTTCCGATCGAAGACGTTTCTCCACATCGTGTCTTTCTGGAAAACGACCAGCCGACCGAAGAGACTGGTTACGTGACAGACCGGATTGGCGACGGCGCGTGCAAGTTCATTGCCGACAACAAAGACGAACCGTTTTTCCTTTTCGTTTCCTTCACAGCACCCCATGGTCCATTGGAAGCCAAGCCGGAGCACTTGGAGAAACTAGCGGGTATCACCAAACCGAAACGTAAGAAGAACGCTGGCTTGATCGTGTCGCTTGACGAAAACGTAGGCAAGATTCTTGATCAGCTTGATGCACTTGAACTCTCGGAAAACACGATTGTCATCTTCACTAACGACAACGGTGGTCAGACTCAATACGCGGCGAACAACAGCCCTTTGCAAGGTCACAAAGGGCAACTGTGGGAGGGCGGCATCCGCGTGCCAATGGCGCTGCGGTGGCCGGCGAAAGTTCAGGCTGGCGTCGTCATCGATGAACCAGTCATCTCGTTGGATCTGTTACCGACATTTGTCCAGGCAGCTGGGCAGGAAGTGCAGACCGATTGGGAACTTGATGGCGAGAGTCTGTTGGCTCGCTTGACGGGAGAAATTGATGAACTGCCTGAACGCAGCCTGTATTGGCGACGCAACGGTCCGAAGGGCGCGATTGCAATGCGGCGTGGCGACTGGAAAATGTTGTACTTGCGGGCAGAGAAGGATTCCGAACCGAAGTTATTCAATGTGGCTGAGGACATTGGTGAAGTCTACGATCTGGCGGCTCATCAAGCGTCGAAATTGCGTGAGTTAACTGAGCGCGCCAGTTCGTGGGAATCAGGTTTGAAAGAGCCTTTGTGGGGCGGAAAAAAACGGGGTGAGCGGGAAGGTAAAAAATCACCTGCTGAAAAAGCGTCTGACAAAAACTAACCAATCGTCCAATTGAATTGGCACGTTACGATTTCAGCTTGTTAAAGAACGAGCGAAGGTGCGTCAACTTGCGACCGAGGTTGGATTGAGGGTTTGGTTTGGCGGCCGTTTCATTGAAGTGCAGTTCCCATACGGTGGCCCAGTCTTCGACGGGGTTAGTCGTTCCGTAAAACCGCGCAAACCTTGCTGATGAGTGGTAAAACCATCGGTGGTCCGCCGAGGTTCGCCAGTCCAAACTGCCGCCGGGATTGGTCTGGGTCCAGTTGCTAATTGCCTTAAATCGATTCCAATCGGAAGACGAAACGAACGGTGCCGCATTCAATTCCTGTTCAGTGTCCCAGTTGTGTGCAATTTCGTGGATGAAAACCAGAACTTGCGAATAGTTGCGAGTGCGGTCGGCCTCATTCCACTCGGCAATACGAATCTCTCGAGTCCGGGTTTGAGGGTCGAGCGCATTTAGCGCCACAACGTTTTGAGGAAGTTGCGCCGATTTCGAAAAGACCAGATCGCGACCGGTAAAATAGTCTTTTGACAACCGCGAATTGCCCGTTTCCTCGTAAAGTTTTTTCAACGATTCGTTGAGCGTTCTGATTTCGGCGTGATTCCAGTGTGAGCCGCGACTGATCACATTGGCACGCAAGTCTTCCGAATTGCGATCAGTCAGCACGTCCGAATTGAAATAAATGATGCGGTCAGCGCCACGCCCGCCATTCAGGAAGTCTCTTTCTCCAGTGATTCCGCCTAATAACTCGTCCACGCCATCGCCGCCATTCAGCCGGTCTTCCCCCAATTCTCCCAGCAGGTTGTCGTCTCCACTATCACCATTGATCTGGTCATTGCCTGCTGAGCCGTTCAGGACGTCGTCTCCAGCACCGCCGTGCAGTGTGTCGTTTCCTGAGCCGCCAGTGATATCGTCGTCCCCTGCGCCGCCCCTGATCTGATCGTTACCTGAATTGCCATTGATCACATCATTGCCGGCATTGCCATTGATCACATCAACGGCTGGGCTGCCAGTGATGTTGTCGTTTCCATCGCCTCCATCGACCGTGCTGCCACCCTGTCCCACAATGATTCGATCGTTGCCTTCGTGGCCTCGCAATAAGTTGTTACCAGAAGATCCATGCAACGTGTCATTGCCCAGGTTGCCGAACAATTCATCGTTTCCTGCTTGACCTACCAACACGTCGTTGCCGTTGGAGCCAAACAAACGATCGTTTCCTGTGCCACCGCGAATCGTGTCGTTACCATCGCCGCCAACGGCAGTGTCTGAACCATCGCCGCCGTCAATCGTATCAATTCCAGCTTCGCCAAGCAGGTTATCGTTACCGCCTTGCCCCAGGACCACGTCGTTTCCATTGCCGGCCAGAATCAGGTCGTTGCCGTTTCCGCCAACCAGGTTGTCATCATTATCGTTGCCGAAGATCCTGTCGTCTCCGTTGCCACCAGACACCCGGTCGATTCCTGTAAAGCCCCAAATCAAGTCATCGCCATCGCCACCATTGATGGAATTGTCTCCGCGGTCTCCGACCAACACGTCGTTGCCAGCATCGCCCTGAATCACATCGTCGCCATTGGATCCAAAGATGTGATCAATACCATTTCCGCCCCACAGCAGGTCGTCTCCGCCCATGCCGATCAGTATGTCGTCGCCATTCAGTCCTGACAGGAAGTCATCGCCGGAGCCGCCAGACAAGTAGTCGTTGCCGTTGCCGCCCAGTAGCGTGTCAGCGCCTTGCTGACCGTAAGCTCGCGCCGGCAAGTCCGTTCTATTTGTAAAGCGATCGTCTCCTGCTCCCCCAAAAAACACGAATTCACTGACATCAGAGATATTGAATTCCTCCGTTTGCAGGCCGATATATTCGATTCGGATGGTCGACTGATTGGGCTGTGTCAGAAGAACGTTGTCCGCCGTCGAACTGCCATTGATCAGGACTTGTCGAGTTGACGTGTCAAAAACAATGGAGCCGGCACTTCGCGACAGGTTTCCAGCAGAAAAAAGTGATGTGTCGACAATGCCGAGACGCGAGGCATCGTCCAAAAAAAGAAATTCCATTAGATATCTACCAATCCATTTTGACGACTTTGCATCATGCAACGATTAGCCAACAGGCCTATCTGTGGGTGTAAATCAAAGGGTGGCTTAAGGTTGAAAAGCGCGCACGCCGAATTCATTAACTAAAAACCAGAACAGTAAGCTGGACGCGGAGGGGGTAGGACAGGGAGTAGGATCAGGTGCGTCCAGCGATCAAAGATGCAAGTCAAGTGCTCACAAAATACAAACGCTTGGTGTGGTAGGCAATACCCCACGATTGAGAGTTTTCAGGACCGGATTTTTTGCCAGCAGTTTTGTTAATGCACCTTTAAATAGGGCGCTTCAAAACATGACTACTTACTAAATGTTCAGTAGTTTCTAAGCAGGGGTTGACAATAGCAGAGGGAGATGTCGGTCAGATGAACAGCCCGTGCAGCGGCAGTGTGGCAAAAGTGAATGACGAGAGAGTGCAGAATGGAAGGCAAGGAAACTTGCGTCGAACCGTTTCATGCAGGTGCGCTTCACGTCCAAAATCGACAGTTATTCGGTCACTTCGAAATTTGGCACGATTTCCAACAGCTCAACACATGGAACGCCATCGGTGTAGATCAAAGCCGTTCGACCAAAGCAGCGACCCGATGTGGACTCGAATGCCGTTTGTAGATCTGTGCCGAGTTCAATCTGCCACGTTGACATCAGCTTCACTGTTCGCATGACGTTGCGTTCGATCAAAACGCGTCCTAACGGCGTTGTTTCGCTTTCGATCTCTTGCCTCACCGGATCGGAAAGAGCCGACTTATTAAGACGCACGATGCCGAACTGCACTACTCGATTGTCCGATTGGCGTCGCAGCAGGATTTTTCGCGAGTAGTGAGTCTCAGTGACGTGTTTTTCCAGCACCTGAACCGTGACTGGCGATTGATGGAAATTCTCGACCGTCACAGTCATGTGATGGGTGTGGCCCAGCAATTCGCGGAACGGGGACGGCAATTGCTCGGCGGGTAATTCAGAAAACTGCCCCAGAACCCCTGCGTCCTCATAGAACAATCCCACGAGCGACTGTAAGTCAGGATGGGTCCAGTTGGATCGATTCGTGGGCATGTCGATGGTCAAGCGATAACGAAAATTCGGCAGGTCAATTGGTTAAGCGTAGCAATTGTTCAGGCGTAGCAATTGGTTGGGCGTAGGTGTCGCGGCCAGGATTGATTTTGAAGCAGTGACGAACACGTACGGTTTGAGGGCTAGTGAGCAACGATTGGCAAGGCATCGTTCATCGTTGGCTCAGCAAACTCGATCGTCGGAACGATAGAACCGGTCGATCTGGAAAGCACGGTGTCGACCAGGTAGTAGAGTAGACGACGCAACGAATCGGGCTCAATATCATCTGCAATGATCTCCGCCTTTTCCTGGTACTTGTCGACTAACAACGAGGCCTTTTCGAAAACGTTTGCCTGTTGGTAAAGCTGCCTTGCCTTGGAAAGTCGGAAATGCGGGTGAGCATCGTCGTCCAGCAGTGAGTACAGTTCGGCTTGTTGGGCTTCGTCGAGTCCTTCCAGTGCCAGCGCCCACAGCAACGTGGGTCGGCCTGCCAACAGGTCGCCACCGGCTGCCATCTTGTTATCGGAGTCACCTTCCCAATCTTTCAGATCGTTGAGAATCTGGAAGGCAACGCCAAGGTTTCGCGCGAAGTCCTTGATCGGCTTTTGGTACTCGTCGATCGGACCGGCCAAGCGGATCCCGGTGTACATGGCGGCTTCGAAAGCAGGTGAAGTCTTGAGAGCGTAGATTTTCAACGCATCGATCGGCGTCAATCGTTTTTGCCCACTGTCTCGCCAGAATAATTCGGCGCCCTGCCCTTCCGACAGCCGCATGTGCGCGTCGGCCAGGAAGTCGAGAATGTCAGCGGCTACTTCACTGCCGAGTTCGCCTGCATCGCGGCTGACCAGGCGATACCCGAGTCCAATCAGGTAATCGCCAATGTTGATCGCCGAGGGGACTCCGTATTTCAGATGCAACGCCTGTTGGCCGTAACGAAACTGGTCGTCATCTTCGATATCGTCGTGTACCAGCGATGCTTTGTGGAATGTTTCGATTGACATAGCCGCACGCAAGATCGAATCGGGATATGCCGCCACCGCCTCATTGCTTAATGTCGCGCCGGTATCCTTGATGGCGTCATAGGCCGCCAACGTGATAAAGGGCCGCGAATGCTTACCGCCTCTACCCAGGAAGTCGAGTGCGATTGATTCTGTGGCTGCAATAGGATCAAGACCGGGCGGCAGGCTGGTAATGATCTTGCCCGGTTCTGGATCGGGTTGCGTCAGATCCTGAATCCGCACGTCGCCTCGTTTTCGAGTCACCAGGCGTTCCAGATTTTCGGTCTCGAACATGTTGGCGGAACTACGCAACAGATGAACGTAGGTGGCGGTTTGTTTTTCTGATTTTTTGTACGGGGTCGCTACCATATCTTCGACCCAGTCTTCGTCAACGCTGGTGTTGCGACAGTCACTGGAAAGCAACGGCACGGCCATGCATGGGATGCCTGCCAACAGAATTTTGTCGATCGCTTTTTCAAGCACGTTCAGGCAAGCGACGCCGACGATCGCATCGACGTAACCGCTGACGATAATCTTCAATACGATCGGCGAGCCTTCAGCGACCAACACCTTGTATCCCATTTCATCGGCGGTGGTACGAAAATCGGCGATGCTGCAGGCGCCACAAGTTTTGCAATCGAGTCCGAACTGGTCGTAGTCGGCGGGGCAGCCTTCGGAGTGCTTCAGGCAATGCGGCAACAGAAACAGTCGACGTTCCGGAGGAACCGCAGCGACTTGTTCCCGCCAAAACTCGCTGGACAACATCACCATCGTCCAACCCAGGAACGATTCGGGATGGCCGTGTGTCTTTAACAGTTCGCGACAGATCATTTCCATTTGATCTTTGCCAAGCGGTGTGGACGAGTCCAGGCCGTCGGCGATTTCGCGGCATTGTTGACGGATGCTCTCGCGCATGGCGCGAGTCTCGGGCACCGTCTTCAGATGCGAAGTCTGGCGGCGTCGAGTGCGTCTTTTCCTGACTGGTTTTCCTTCTTCGGCTGCCAACGAAAATCCTGCAAGAGTGTTTGGTGTTTAGGTGATCCAATTCGATCGCCGGGCTACGCTGTGGAGGCCGACCGATCATTGGTTTCCGCTACGCCGGAATTCTTGTGGTAATGACAATCCAATGTTTGCATTGCCGATGCACAAAACACCAACGGATATAGCTTCTCATAATACCACAGCTTGGCAAAGTAAAAACCAATTGGCCACTTCTCAGACGTTTTACCAGCCCGAATCGCCGACAAAATCCAGTCTGTACCGGTGGTTACGGAACTTTGAAGGTCTCCGTTACCGGCAAATTCGTCAGTGTTTAGCAGGCGAGTCAGTGCTTCCAGAGCCAAAGCACTTTCTTGCAGGCTGCTGGTCGTTCCCGAATCGCCAAAATCGTTCTCGGCAGATGACAGGTTGGAAGGGCCGCCACCCCAGCCAAAATCATCGTTTTGATTCTTCAGCAGCCAAGCCACCGCCTGCTTGACAACGGGCTCGTTCAATTTTCCTGCAGCGATCCAGGCCAGTAAAACTTTGACGGTTCCGTAGACCGGGTTCTCTTCCTCGGGGTGATCCTGATTTCCAAACCACAAGGGAAGCCAACCGCCTTCGGGCAGCGCATGTTTTTTTAAATATTCAAAGCCGCTGTCGATCGCAGACTGGATTCTGGCTTGTTGTCGTGGTTCATTAATTTGATCTTGCCAGGCCAGCAAGCTGCGGATGGCGTGTGCCGTGATGTCGTTGCCGCTACGGTCAAACGGCAATCGCCCCCACCCTCGACAAAACGTTGGCCAGCCCCGGTCGCGGTTCTGCAAATTCAACAGCCACTCGACGCCAGCCTTGGCAGATTTGCGAATCCGATGTTTCTGTTCTTCGGTCGCATCGGGATGGTCAAACCATTTTCGAATCGCCAGCAACGCGCCCGGTGTATCGTCGGCATCGGGCACGGCACCCGTCAAGTCGCTCCAGCCCCAACCGCCCGGCGCGGCACCTGTAAACGGATGCACTTGAGAATATTGGCAAGCAAGGATCCAGTCGAGTAGCTCGTCGGTAAGAACTGATCTATGTGAGTCAGTGTTTTCTGCCTGCGATACTGCCGAAGCTTCGCCGACGAGTGCATTGACCGACAGAGTGGAATTCCAGGTCGCAAGGTTCGTATCGATAGGCCATGTTCCCGTTCGGCAATCGGACGTCGAATCGACGGCTCGAAAAGAATCAGCGACAAACCGGATGCATTGCTCAACCACTTCGTGGTCGGCGCGGCCCGAATGCGCCAGACTCATGGCGACAAAGCAGGTCAACGGTATGGCCTCAAGGAATCCACCGCTGCCAGGTTGCATTCGTGTCAGTGTGCTTAGTCCTGGCTTGAGCGCCAGTTTGCGGAGTAATCGGGTCGCCGGATTCCACGTCGGATCTTTCAGGTGTTTTAACTGGCCAATCGCCACCAGCGCCGGAATCGCGTAGCTGACGACTGGCAAATTGATAAACCGAAAAAATCGTTGAGGAACCAGTACCGCTTCAAAAGGCAAGGCCGAGACTTCTTTCCATGGAACCAAGCCAGCAATGGCGCAATTGGCAAGGATGGGAACGGCGAATGTCTTGTCCTTGCCGTAGCGGTCTCGCAGGGCCTGTACTCGGCCAAGGCTGTCGATATAGCCGTTGGCATGGTCGACGGCTTTCTGGAAAGCCGGTGTTGTTTTGCCCGCCAATCTTAAAGCGGCTACGACCAACATCGATGTTGCAACGTTGGAATGGCTGGCGTCGGTGTCACCCCAGCCTCCGTCCGCATTCTGTCGATTCAGCAACCAATGGCATCCCTGGTCGATCATCGACTCAATTTCAGCCAGGCCGATTACCGGTCGTTGCGAATGGCGACGATATTCCGCCAGTGCGCTAATCGCCGTCGCGGTGGCCAGCGCCGAACTGGATAACTCGCCGGGCCAGTGGCCTGCCGTATTGCGTTGGGCCAGCAATTCATCGCGGACTTCCAGCCAAGCGTCATGGACCTGTTTGGCACGATCGTCCAGGTCATCGCGATTCAGCGGTTCCGCGGCGCCATTGGTCATGTTTGGGATTTCATTCATGAAATACGGATGTGTGCGAATCAGGGAACTACGAATCGGTGACGACCAGCGCGTGAATTGGCAAACGACGATGCAGCATTTAGTTTATCATCTGACTATCCAATTCCGACTCTGTTTCCGACCAAGTATGACTCTTTCCAAAACTCCCTTCGAAAAATTCGATATAGATTGCCACGAAGCCGATTCGGCAACGGCGTTAGCCAATCTGGCGGACTATCTGATTGAAAACGAGCGACTGCATGAGCTGTTTGAGGTTCGTAAATTGCAGCTGCGGCACAGCTTGGGGTTGAGGATCGAAAAATGGCAGGCGATCGACGAATTGCCGACGGAGAAAGGCCAGCAACTGGAGGTCGGTCTGCTGGAGATCTGCCGTGAAATCGGCACGCGGTTTTTTCAGTCCGGCCAGGTTTCCGAAGGTTGGCAATATTTGGAGCCAGTGGGCGACAACCTACTGTTGTCCAGCTTGTTAAAAGAAGTCCAGGTCACGGATGAAAATGTCGAAGCATTGATTCAGTTGACGGTTGGACAGGGGATCGAGGCCGAACTGGGATTCCAGTTGGTCCTGGAACGGTTCGGGACGTGTTCATCGATAACGACCTATGAATCACAATTGGCCATGCAACCGTTGAAGGTGCGGCGTGGTCCGGCAAGCTTGCTGGTGCAACATTTGTATCGAGAGCTGCGGCAGCGAGTCGCGGCGGTGATCGAAGAACACGAAGGTGCGGTTGACGATGACTCAAGTTTAATCCAACTGATGGAAGGCCGAGATTGGCTGTTTCAGGATATGGGACATCATGTTGATACGACTCACTTGGCATCCACTGTGCGGATTTCCAAAATCGTCGACCAGAAAGAAACGATTCAGCAAGCGATCGAGTTGGCCATGTATGGAACTCGTCTGCACGAAGACTTTCAGTACCCCGGGCAGACGCCATTCGAGAACCTTTACCTGGACTCGCTCGGATTCTTGATTGCATTGTCCGGAGGCGATCCTGCCACCGCGATTCGCAGGCTGTCCGATCTGGCTTCTGAATCTGCCAGTTTCGATGCCGCGATTTGGTTGGTCTATCTGCAGGATCAACTGGACCTGGGTGCAGAGTCGATTCGCGACTACTTGGGTTTGATTCATCAGCAGCAGGCCGAACAGATGCCCGGCGAGGACGTTTGCCCCAACTTGATGTATCTGGTCAGCAAGTACCGCCAGTTTGACTTGGCGAAAGCGGAGTTAACGCGAATGGGTGACCTGTTGAGCTACGCGACCGTTTGCTCGATCGAACAACAGACTGGCTGAAACGACGCGCGACGCGTGAGAGCGGGTTGCGGGCGTGCGGCGCATAAAAAACGGTCGAAGTCATCGTGACTTCGACCGCAGATGAAACGTTCGTACTGTCTCGAATTAGCGGGCACCACCAGCAACTCGACGGTTCGGAACGATAAATGCATTTGGATCCACGATCGGAGCTGCAGGAGAGTCGATTCGTGGTGCAACGTTTGGCTCGATAACTTGTGGAGCCGAGTTGTTCATTGGAACAGAGTTCATTGGCACTGGAGAAACGGTACCTTGTTGCATAGGTGCACCGTATGACATTCCACCATCGTTGCAACCGCAACCAGGTGAGGAGACTGCACCGCAGCCACCGCCGCCACCGTTGCATCCGCAACCAGCGTCGATCATTCCGCCACCACAGCCACCACCGCAGCCTGCGTCGATCATTCCGCCACCGCAGCCACCGCCGCAACCGATGCTTCTGATTCGGTCCAGCAAGCCACGCAAGCGTCCGCCGCCACCAATGCCGCATCCGCCACCACAGCTTGGAGCTGAGATGCCGCAGCCACCGCCGCCACCGTTGCATCCGCAACCAGCGTCGATCATGCCACCACCGCAACCGGTGTTATCACAAGCACCGCCACCGCCACCGCAGCCAGAATCACATCCGCCGCCACCGCAGCCACCGCCTAGCAATCCGCAACCTCGGTTTTGGAACATGCCTCGCAGCAATCCACCACCGCCAAGGCCACATCCGCCACCGCAGCTTGGGGCCGACATGCCGCAACCGCTGTCGCAACCGCAACCGCCGCCGATCAATCCGCCGCCACCGCAACCTGAGTCACAGCCGCCGCCACCGATCATTCCGCCATCGCAACCTGAGTCACAGCCGCCGCCTAGCAATCCGCCACCGCAGCCACCGCCCAGCAAGCCACATCCGCCACCGCCGCCCAGCAAACCACATCCACCGCCACCGCGATTGAAGAAGTTACCGAACTGAGGGCAGCCAAGGCTGAATCGAATGTGAATATCGAAATCCAACAACTTGTTACATCCACCACCGCAACTGGCGACGGCAGGCGTATCGCAACAACTGGTTGCACAACCACCGCATCCGGATCGTCCCATCATGCGGTTTAACAAATCAAATCCGTAGCTTGTGCTACAGAACGCCATGCCGCAAACCAGCGTAGCGATTACCATTTTGAGTTTCATTGAGACTCGTCTCCGGGTTTGTCTGGTCTATGGGTCGAATCAATCCAACAACAATTGATGATCGGCCGCGCCACCAATTGGCTGGATGCGGTCGTTTGGATGGAACCAACTGAATTCATCATGAATTTTCGAGTCGGTTCACATGACTCGGTTCTAGGGATGAAACCAGAAAATCTTGAGCGCTATCGGACAAACGATCCTTGTTTGTTCCCCGCCGACAGCGGTTTTTTGTTTTAGTCCGCCTAACAAAAAAGCTGACTGTTCTGTCGGTGGTATCGGGCTACTATTCATTGGGATTAGAGACTGACGTTTCATTTTTGTGTCCTGCCACCTGGACTCAATATTGCGCTATCAACTGTCGAAGCTCTTGGGCAAACTTTGCGCTTCGCACTGATAAACATGGAAGCAAACCGGTCAAACCCGATTGGTTCACGAATCTTCCGCCGGACAAGCAGGAAACACCGTTTCGACCGACAGTTTTCGAATCAAAGGCATTGTTGTCTAGTCGAAACACGATATAGAATCAGCAAACCGACATCTCCAACCTTGTTAACATGTAGCGAATTTAATGAGTCGTTTGATCAATCTGATCCTGATGCTGAGTGTCGCCGGGGTGCTATCAAGTTGCGTCGGTTGCCTTGGTGACCGGTACGAAAAAAACGTTCCGGCCGCCAATCTCCAGTTGTGGGATGCAGTCGATGGAGCGGAAGATGGTTCGCAGGACCCAGACGCAGGCCGGCCTCGTTTCCGCGGCAACGGTGCCGCCGCCAATCGTGGAACCCGTGGAACCGGTGGCGATCGCGGAACCCAAGGTGTTCGGGGCACGGCTGGAAGGCGAGGGACGCAAGGTGTCGGTGGAATTCAAGGTACGCGCGGCACTTACGGGCAACCACGCCGAGGAACGCAGGGCAATCGATAACTGGCAGAAGTCGGGCAGAAAGTCCGCGGGAAGCGTTTGAAAATAGCGCAGCAAAAAGGCTCGCACGCATCTGCGAACGAGCCCTGTAAAGATTTCAATCGGCCAGCGATCAAACCCGGACGCGATCTACTCTTCGACCGGTTCCTTGATCTTCTGAACGAAGTGAGGCGGTTTGCCTTCCGGGCTTAATTCTCGAGCCTTCTTTTGCGCGGCCTTCTTTTGGTTGAACGCGAACTTGAATACCAGCTTCATGGCGTGGTTGTAAACGCCCCAGAAGACAACTTGACGAATATCCTCGTCTTTCTTGGCTCGGCTTTTTCGCTTGGCCTTTTTCTTTTTCTTCTTTTTGACCTTTGCTTCGTCCTCGTCCGTCTCGGCGGCTTTTTTCTTTTTAGCCGTTTTCTTCTTGGTTACTTTTTTGGCTGCTTTCTTCGTAGTTTTCTTGGCTGCTTTTTTTGTCGTCTTGGCGGTTTTGGTCGCCTTTTTGGCAGCTTTCTTTTTAGCCATTTCAATTATCTCGTGTCTTTTCGAGGGGGAGAGTTGTTTTCAATGCACCAGCGTCGAAATACGCAAGTGCTGGCGAAAGTCGATCGTATGGTGCCGCTGAACCAGACCTGTGCTGCCTGTCGATGGCAAAGCCTGGCCAACCAGCAGTGGTTTTCCGCTCTGCGACCTATCCATGTGGACCGATTCAAGCGGATCAAGTCGCAGAGTTTACCGTTTTTCAGGCAATTTGAATACCGGCCAGAGCGAAACGTGGCAGGTCCAATTTCGTTGCACCGATCAGGCAGCCCAAGAATGGGTCGGGCCCAGATCAGGACAGACTGACCCAGAGCCTATTCTTCGTTGCTTGCCTGTGATTCGTCGGTGGTTGCTTGGCGAGCGGTTCGACCGGCCTGCCGATATTGCCGCCGCATCTCCGCATATTGTTGCTCGTCAGGCATCTCGAACGCCACCGGTTCACTGGCGTCCTGCGACGAGTCCGGGTCCTGTTGCGCGGCCTCGAACATCGCTACCAGGTATTTGCGGCACCATCCGCAACCGGTACCGGCACCGAAGCACTCCGCAATTTGTCCGGCTCGCTGCGGTTGCTGGAGTCGCAGGAATTGCTCGATCTTGCGTCGGGTGACGTGAAAGCACAGACAAATTTCCTGATCCAGATTCATGGCTTGCTCCTGAAATCGAATACCGGTTTTACTACCTTGCTTTTTCACTCACCCGGGCCAATGATCGTACGCTGACCGACCAGTATAAGACACCCCGAAATGCAATCGATCCTTGACCAACTTGATGATCTGGAAGCGTGGCTAGAAGAAAAGTCGCAGCCGAAATTCCGCGCCCGCCAGATTCGGAAGTGGCTTTTGCAGAAACGCGCCATCGATTTCGAATCGATGACCGACCTGCCCCAGTCGTTGCGGACGGAACTTGCCGCCGCATTCCAGGCAATGCCGTTAACCGTCGCCAAGCACTCCACGTCGCCCGACGGGACGGAAAAACTACTGGTCCAGTTGCCTGATTCCAATCACGTTGAGTGTGTGTTGTTGCGTGATGGCCAGCGGCGTTCGATTTGCGTCAGCAGCCAGGTCGGCTGTGCGATGGGTTGTGTGTTTTGCGCAAGCGGGCTGGATGGCGTCGAGCGAAATTTGACGTCGGGAGAAATCGTAGCCCAGATGCTGTTGCTGCAGAGGCTGCTGCCGGAAGATGAGCGATTGAGTCACATCGTGATGATGGGCATGGGCGAACCGTTGGCGAATTTGAATAACGTATTGGCCGCGTTGGAACTGGCCAGCAGCCCGGACGGACTGGGTATCAGTCCGCGACGCATAACGATTTCAACCGTCGGCTTGCCGCCGGCCATTGATCGACTAGCCAAGTTGGACTGTCGCTTTAACCTGGCTATTTCGTTGCACGCACCCAATGACGAACTTCGCGATCAATTGGTGCCCGTCAATCACAAGGTGGGAATTCAACAATTGATGGCGGCGGCTGATCGGTACTTCGATGTGTCTGGCCGCCGACTGACTTTTGAGTACGTCTTGCTGGCCGGTCTGAACGATTCCGAGATTCACGCCAAACAACTGGCCGGGTTGTTGCGAGGTCGCTGCCAATTACTAAATGTCATCCCATATAATCCGGTGGCAGGCCTTCCCTATAAAACGCCTTCGGCCAGTGCCGTTTCCGGATTTCGCGAGATTCTGATGGGGGCAGGGATCGAAATCAAGTTTCGCCAGCGGAAAGGCGACAAAATCAACGCCGCCTGTGGTCAATTGCGTCGAATACAAATTGGACCGGCCACTTAAATATTGCGAACGCCCGCGGCTGTTCAACTGAAAATGTCCGGCTGGCCGTGGCACCAGCGGAACTTTGGTTGTTTTAATTCGTTCAATAATTCAGATTGCCAACGACAACCAACAACAGCCAGCGGTCGGCTGCGGCAATCAAAGGCCAATAAGTCTGGAACTTTCTGGATGCTGTTGCAAGAATGTTTCTGACGGACCGAATTGATAGTCGAGATGGAATAACTCGACCAGGTACCCTTCCTTCCCGGAGCCCCGTTTGTCGCAAACCGACACCCAATCCACACCAGTAACCAGCCGCTACGAGTTGACCGACCCGGACGTGCGTTTGATGCTGCGCGTACGCGATGGCAGCGCGGCGGCCTTCGAGGAATTGGTCAGTCGGTACCAGGCCAGATTGACTGGCGTGTTGGAACATTTGGTACCGGGCAAGGGGCAAGCCGAAGACATGGCTCAGGAAGTATTCATGCGGGTCTATCGTGCGCGAGCCACGTACAAGCCGACCGCCAAGTTTTCGACGTGGTTGTTCACGATCGCCAATAACGTGGCGAACAATGCGATTCGAAAGCTGGTTCGCCGAAAGGAAGTTCATTTGCAATCGACTCCTAGCGGCAAATCGCTCGCTCGTCCGCTGGACAATATGGCCAAGGCAGCCAGTGGGTTGATGCCGGCCAGAGTGCTCGCTCAATCCGAAGTTTCTGAAATCGTCAAGCTGGCGATTCATTCGCTCGGTGACCGACAACGCACCGCGCTGTTGTTGTGCAAGTACGAACACATGAGCTACGAGGAGATTGGCCAAACGATGGGGCTGTCTTCGCAAGCGGTGAAGAGTTTACTGTCGCGAGCCCGCTCCAATCTTCGCGACATTTTGCAACCGTACATTCAACAAGGCACCAAGCCAGTGGACCAGGAAAAAACACCATCGCTCAATTCAACTGAGACGGAACAATGAACGAGCGTCACGAAGAACAATCTGGCCAGCCTGTTGACGGTGCAGCGGAAACGAGTGTAACGACACCTGTTGATCCAATGGATCAAACATTGGTGGCTTACCTGGATGGCGAGTTGTCGGATGCCGAAACCGAAAAGGTGGAAGCCGACCTGATGACCGATCCAGTGATGCAGCGGCGATTACGCGAGCTGCAAGCGACTTGGGATATGCTGGACGAGTTGCCGAGTAAGGAACCGAACGAGGCGTTCCTGAAGAGCACGATCGAATTGGCGGTGGCCAGTTCCAACAAGAAACGAATCAAGTGGCATCGCTGGCCCATTCGAATTGGCGCAATGGCATTGGCTTTCGGTTTGGCCGCGTGGGGTGCTCAACAAATCACACATTCGCGACAGATGGCACCATTTGAAAGGTTCGTGGCAGATCTGGATTTCCTTGAGTACGCAAGAATGTACGAGAAGATTCAGGACTTTGAATTCCTGCAATTGCTTTACGAGTCCAACACGTTTTCTGCTTCGGGTGAATTGGCCGAAAGCGACGTCATTGACTTGCCCAATCAGGAACGCTTCGCTCAATTAAGCGAATTCGAGATCAGGGAAATTCAAAATGACGAAAAGAATTTCCGGTTAAAGCCGGTCAGCACGCAAGAAGAACTCCGTTCCATTCACCAGCAGGTTCTGGCTCATGAAACGCCTGCGGAATTGCTTGAGATGTTGCGACTCTACAACCAGTGGTTCGCGAAACAGCCCGGTCCGGAGAAGTATGCGTTGAAGGATCTGGCGCCTCGCGAAAGACTGGCCAAGGTCAAGGAACTGCGTGAGGATGAAGCGGAGAAGCTGTTCGGAATGGAAGGCGAAACCAGTCTGCCAAGCGAGGATATCCGTCCGTTGTTCATTTGGTGTTCGGAGTTTTGCGAGGCGCGGCAAGAAGAAATGGTGCAACTCTGGATAAACCCGCCGGACTCGCCAAACAATGACGCGGACTCGAAAAAACGAAATCCGTTGCCGCGAGAAAGCGTGCAGCGTCTGAGAGAGCTACCGCCGAAACACCTCTTTCAACTTACTCACGCCTACATGCGCGAGGCAGTCATCAATTTGATCGACGCCAGGGATATCGAAAATCTGCGTGGCAAACTTTCCCTTGCCGCGGTTGCCAATCTGGATAGTCTGCTGGATGACGGCGATGAACAATCGGTTTTGGCCGCGCAAAGGAAACTGGTCGGGCGCTGGTTGTTTTCTGCGATTCAGGCGCAGCGAGAACCGCTGGTCGATACGGAGGCGTTGGTCAGGTTTGTGGATACGGAAATGGAAGAAGAGAAACGGATTCGCATGAGCGGCATGTCACAATCCGAGGCTATTCGGTTTGCGAGAAATGAGTATCTGAATTCCCAAAACGAAAAGGCGGCGGACGGCGACGACTGGATCTGGCCGAACACTCGCGGTCGTGGACAACGTGGCGGGCGAAAAGGGCCTGGCGGTCGTGGACGCCGTCGAGGCAATCGCGACAGCAACGATTAAGATCTTATCGGCCAATCTGTCGATGACGCGGTCCCTGATATCCAGCTCGTTTCAGCGATGTGTCGTCGTGTGGTTGTAACGAAAACACGCTGTTTACCGAATGGATTGGCTCGACAGGCGTTTTCGGGAACTACCGGCTCGGAAAATCGTCTATAATACGGGTCGGAACACTCGATGGTAATATGGATGGCCAGGAATGGGCTGCAACAGCCCGACGACGCTACGTTTTTGGTCAACGAGTCGCCATTCCAAATTGATGAACGGGGAATCAATGTCGCAATCGACGCTGAATGAACGCACCGCCAAACTCGATCACTATCTGCAAAACCAGATGCGGAAGACCGGCAATCAGGTTCGCCTGATCGACCTGTTCACTTGCTGCATGAAATTGTTTGCCGGAATGTTGGGCGCGTTATTCTTGTTGGCCATTATCGATGGCTGGTTGTTTGAACTGAACGGATGGGCTCGCTGGACTTCCTTGATTCTATTGTTGTTGGGCGGTGCCGCCTATTTCGTGTTGGCCATTTTCCCGCTGCTGATCCGCAAGGTGAATCCGGTTTACGCCGCCAAGGTCGTCGAATCGGCGCAGCCGGACATGAAGAACAGCCTGATCAATTACTTGTTGTTGCGACAACAGACCGGTAAGGTTTCGCGGCGAGTCGTCGAGATCGTAGGGTCGAAAGCGGCCAACGATATTTCCGGCGTGCCAGTGGAGAATACCGTTGATAAGTCTCATACGATCAAAGCCGCGTTGATCCTGACGGGCCTGGTAATATTGCTGGGCGCCTACAAGGTGTTTTCTCCGAAAGACCCATTCCAGACATTCGCCAGGATTCTGGCACCGGCATCAGATATCTCGAAGCCAGCCAGCGTCTCCATCGCGGATGTCACGCCGGGCAGCGCCGAAGTGTTTTTTGGGCAAGACGTCCAGGTGAGTGCGTATATCAAAGGTAGCTTCGACCCCGATTCGGCTCGCGTCGTTTTCTCGACGCTTGATGGGCAGATCGTGGACGGGTCGATCCGCATGGAAAACCAATCCGGATCCACCTATCGCTGCACTTTGAAAACAGGCGAACGCGGCATCGAACATTCCGTTCGCTACAAAGTCGTAGCCGGCGATGGTGTTTCCAACGAGTACGAATTGAAGATGACTTCGTCGCCGATTCTGACGGTGGAATCCTTGAGTTATCAACCGGCCGAGTACATGGAATTGTCCGACTACGAATCCCGGGGCGATACCACGATCGAACATTACGAAGGTACGACGGTTACGATCAACGCCGTTGCCAATGCCGATATTAAGACCAGTTACATCCAGTTGCTACGTGAAGAACAAGGTAACTACATACCTGTGCGAAAGGTGTCGATGGAGCGGCTGGATGACCGACACGCCAGCGGAAAATTCCAGCTTCAGCTGAATAACAATCGCGACGGGCAACGCTACACGCACTATCAATTGCATCTGGTCACCAACGATGGCGGCCGCAGTCGTTCCGACGCTGCCAACCGAATTATCGTCAAGCCAGATATGGCGCCCACGATTTACATTGACGATCCGCAAGAGACGGAATTGGAAGTTCCCGCCAATTCGCGGATTCGATTTGAGCTGGAAGCCGACGACATCGACTTCAAGATTGGCGGCGTCGTCGTGGCGGTGGATACAGAAGTGCGACGTCTGGTCAAGGACCAGCCCCTTGACCTCGGCGACCAAAACCTGGCTCAACCAGTCAAGGCATCCTACGAGTTCTGGCCAGAGAAGTTGAATATGAGACCCGGTGACCTGGCTTTCATCCAGTTCGCTGCATTCGACAATCGTGAACCACAAACCAATACAACTCTGTCCAATCAATTCACAATCAAGATTATCGAGCCGGTTGAGAATCCGCCCAAAGAGGGCCAGGACGGCGACAAGACCGATGGTGAAAAAGGCGGTGGCGATTCGAAAGGCGAGGGCGACTCGAATGAAACGGGCGGCTCGGAAAAAGCAGGAAAAGGCGGTGAGGCAGGCTCCGGAAAAGAAGGGAACTCGTCGGGCCAAGCCGAGGATTCCGGCAAGAAATCCGGTGATTCGCAGGAAGGCGGCGCTGAAGGCAATTCGTCAGAATCAAGCGAGGCCAGCCAAGGTGGCAGTGGCGGCAATCAATCTGACGATCAACAATCCGGCGAATCATCAGAGTCGTCAGGAAACGATTCTGCAGAAGGAAACAACGCCAGCGAAAACGAACAGAATTCAGACGGCACCGGTCAAGAAAGTGGCCAGCCCGGAAACCAAGGCGCCTCATCTGAACAATCTGACCAATCTGGAAACTCAAGTGGAACAGAATCGGGTGAGCCGTCGTCCGAGAACTCGGGTGCTGCGTCAGGCAGTGAATCCGGTAACTCTGGCGCAACGTCAACAGGACAACAACAGCCGGCTGGCGACCAGGCTGGACAGGATGAAGACCAGCGACTGCCCGATGACGCCCACGCCAGCGAAATTTTCGAAGAGGTGATGAAGCACCGCGAGGACGAACAGAAAGAACAAGGCGAAGGCGGTGAACAGGACGAGAACGAATCTGGCTCGCAGGACCAACCAGGCGATCAGGGCCAAGCCGGAAATCAGCAACCCGGTAACCCGAACCAACAAGACCCCGGCGGCGGCCAGCAAAGCGACAACCAAAACGATCCTGCCCAGCAGGGGTCTGCCAGTCGGGACTCGGCCAATCAGGGTTCCCCAGAAGAGAACGAAGGTAACTCATCCCAAAGCGGAAACCAGCAATCAGGCAACGAAGCCGATGGTGGTGAAAATTCACAGGGCGGAAGCCAGTCTGATGCAGGCAACCAGGGCGGCGAACAAAACGATCAGGGTGAACCATCTGGTAGCGAATCAGATCCGCAATCCGGCGACTCGCCGCAAACGGACGACAATGGTCTGGATCAACGTGGCGATTCCGATGCGAGTTCCAACAACGAAGGAAGATCGGAAGAAGAAAATGGAAGCTCGGGCCAGTCGGAAGAAGGCGACCAGGGCCAGGGAGACCAGTCCGAGCAAGGCAGCCAAAGCCAACCGGGAGAGCAATCGTCGCAGGATCAAGAGCAACAGCAATCTGGTGGCGGCGGTCAGGAGCAGTCGCAAGACGACGAGCAAAAACAGTCGTCCGGTGGTGGCGGTGACGACCAGTCAGAACAGAAATCGGGAGGCCAATCCGGCAGTGACGAAGGCCAGCAACCGGGTGGTGAAAAAGGTGACCAACCCGGCGATCAACAGCCAGGTGAAAACGGGAGACCTGGTGATTCAGGCCAGGGCGAATCCAGTAAAGGCGACCAGGGCCAGAGCGATCCGAACCAACAAGGTTCACAGCAACAAAACCAGTCGGGTGACAATCCATCCAACGGAAATTCTGAACAGGAAGGTAGCAACAGCGGCAATCAATCCACGGGTCAACAACCGGGCGGCAATCAATCGGGTAGCAGTGAAAGTAAATCGGGCGACCAAAAACAAAAAGGTCAAGGCGAACAAGGTGGCGGTGGCGACCAGAGCAACCAACCAGACGGTCAGATGTCGCAGGAGGACCAGGCGGGCGGTAACAGCCCCGGCAATGGCGCGTCTTCAGCAAGTAGTAACAGTCCGCAGCGCGATAGAGGCGGAGACCAAAAAGACGATGCCGCTACCGAGGCCGACAAAGCGAATCTCGAATACACCAAAAAGGCGACCGACATGGCTCTGGAATACCTGGAAGACCAGGTCGTCGAGCCAGATCCCAAGTTGCTGGACCGGCTCAATTTCACAGAGGAGGAATTGGCCGACTTCGTCAAGCGCTGGAAGGATCTGAAGAAACAGGCAGAAACTGGCGGCGAACAGGAACGCCTGGATTACGAAAGGGCTTTGGAAAGCCTGCAAGGACTGGGAAGAACCGACCCCAACGCTCGTGAATTTCAGGGGAAGGCAGATAACAAACAGGGTTATCGCGAAGACGGTCGGGTCAACGCACCGCCTCCCGGGTTCGCCGACCGAATGAAGGCCTACTCACGTAAGCGAAATCGCGTTCGCGACGATCGTGACAAGTAGCGAATTGTTCAATCTCATACCGCCGCACTGCGATATTCTGCTTGCCAGAACTTCCTGACCGGTATCTGCGTATCAATAATTGGTGCATCTCGTAATCCGCTTCACCACCAGGCAGGCTAAGTTCTATCATTCTGGTTGCCGCTGGATTACGCTAAGGGCCTGACGGTAGCCATGCCTGGCTTGTTCAGATTGCCACTCATGCATCCGAGTGTCGCATCTTGAGCAATCAGTTTCCGGTTCAGTATTATGGAAGACTACCGCCCCGCCCTTGCCAGGCATGTCGCTTGCCTGGCCAGGTTTTACAAAGCGATTTGGTCCGTTCCCATCATTTTTTCGTTGGACTGTAATCCCGAACCATGACGACTACTGAAACGAATGCTGCCAACGATTCTGCCGCTGCTCCAGAAGCTGAGCCAATGATCGAGGCAGATCACCTGTCCAAATTCTACGGAATCTTCGCCGCCACGCGTGACGTTTCCTTCAAGGTTTATCGCGGCGAGGTCGTTGCCTTTTTGGGACCCAATGGTGCCGGCAAAAGCACGACGATGAAAATGTTGACCGGTTACCTGGCTCCGTCCGAGGGAGTTGCCAGAATCGCCGGACACAACATGAGCGAAGATCGTGTGACTGGTTCACGTCACCTGGGTTACCTGCCTGAGAAAGGTCCGTTGTATCCCGAGATGACTCCGTTCAGCCTGTTGGACTTCTTTGCCGAAGCTCGTGGCATGAGTAAGAAAATCAAACGCGACCGGATCGCCGAAGCCGTTGAACTGTGCAGTCTGGGCAGTGTGATTTATAAGCCGATTAGCAAGTTGTCGAAGGGCTTTCGACAACGAGTTGGAATGGCTCAGTCGCTGATTCATGAACCAGAAGTTTTGATCATGGACGAGCCGACCAGTGGCCTCGATCCAAACCAGATTCAAGGCGTGCGTGAAACGATGCGGAAGCTTGGTGAGACCAAGACGATTCTGTTGTCGACTCACATCCTGCAGGAGGTCCAGGCGATGGCTTCTCGCGTGATTCTGATCAACGAAGGTCGGCTGGTTTACGACGGACCTTTGGATGATCTCGATCCAACCAACAAAGGCCTCGACCAGGTGTTTGCCGATTTGACGGGGCACGGCGAAAGCGATGAAGTCGTCGAGCAGGATGCCGGCGATTCCAACGGCGATAACGATGCCGATGAAACGTTGCGAGAGTCCGATGCGGGCTCGCAAACCCTTGATGCTGACGAATAACTCCGCCGAAATGTGGCCACCATTCGTCGCTTTTAGAATACGAAAACCGTTTATTTCAATTTCAACAACTCAAAAGAATATTTGATCCATGGATCTGCCGATAATTGAATTCTGTTTTATGGTAGGTGTCGACATCCTTTTTCTGGGAGTGTTGCTGCTGGTCATGTTGCCGTTCGGGATTTGGCGGCAAGCGGCTTTTGCCGTGATGAAACGAAACTTCATCGGGTATTTCAGCAATCCGACGGGGTACGTGTTCCTGTGCTTGTTCGTTCTGTTGACCTCTTTTGCGGCGTTTTGGCCGCACCAGTTCTTTACGACGAATCTGGCGAATTTCGACCAGTTGAACAAATTCCTGCCGTACATCATGCTGATTTTCATCCCTGCGATCACGATGAGTACGTGGTCCGAGGAACGTCGCCAGGGAACGGATGAATTGTTGCTGACTTTGCCGGCACACGACTTCGACATTGTGATTGGCAAATACTTTGCGGCAGTGTTGGTCTTTACCGTATCGTTGCTGTTTTCGCAGTTGTCGAACTACGCCGTGTTGATTTCGATGACCGGTGGCGACCTGGACAGCGGATTGCTGTTTTCGACTTACCTGGGTTACTGGTTCGTTGGGGTCGCGATGCTTTCGCTGGGGATGGTAGCTTCATTCCTGACCAACAACCTGACCGTTGGATTTATCTTCGGCGTCGTGTTCAACGCACCACTGGCCTTCTTCTCTAACGCCGACGTTATCATTTCAGACAACCAAACGGTCAATCGGCTTTTCGAATGGTCGTTGCTGCAGCGCTTTGATCCATTTGGTCGCGGACTGATTAGCCTGCCGTCGATCTGTTATTTTCTGGGGATCGCGATCATCGGGATTTACCTCAGTCTTGTGCTGATCGGTCGCCGACACTGGCAAGGTGGCAAGCATGGAACGTCGTTGCTTGGCCATTTCGTGTTACGAACGGCTTTTTTGGCAATCATTGTGGTTGGCTTGGTGTTGGTCGCTCAATATAGCCCAGCCAACCGTCTGCGTCTGGATGTGTCACGCAACAAGATCAGTACGCTATCCGAAAGCACGCGTCAGATTCTGACCTCGTTGGACCAACAACGTTCTGAGGACGGCAGCACTGTACCTCCGATCAAGATCGATGCCTATGTCGGGTCCGCAATCCCTTCCGACTTTGTGAAAACGAAATACGACCTGGTGAATCTGCTTCGTGAATTCGATGTGATGGGTGGCAACCGTATTCGCGTCAACTTGCATACAAACGTCGAGCCTTTCAGCGAGGAAGCGATTTTGGCGGAAAAGCGGTTTGGGATTCGACCGGTTCCTTACGTCTCCGAATCACGTGGTGCGGCGCGGCGTGAGCAAGTCATTCTGGGTGCAGCTTTCACCAACGGTTTGGATCGCGAAGTGATCGAGTTTTTCCCATACGGCTCGCAAGTTGAATACGAATTGATCCGTTCGATCAATACCGTGGCACAATCGACTCGGTCGCGAATCGGATTCGTTGAGACCGATGTGTTCGCCTCTGGTGGAAATTACACGATTGCCGGAAGGCGATTCTCGTTTCCCAGCATGACAATCGCAGATGAATTACGAAAACAGTACGAGGTCGAATCGGTCAGTTTGGCCAAGCCGTACAAGGTGTTCAGCGATGAAGAACAAGAGATCAGCATGGATGCTGCGACCGCCGGAAAGGTGATGGGTAAACAATTCAGGTACGACGTACTGATTGTTATCCAGCCGTCTCGCATGACACCGGAAGAGATGCAGAATCTGATCAAGGCGATTCAGGAGGGCCAGCCTACGATCATCTTTGAAGATCCAATGCCGATCGAACTTTCATTGTCTGGTGATGGCAAAGAAGAACCTCGCCGGATTTTCCCGACCGTAGCGCCCCGCGACCAGAACTTTCCGCGCGGTGGTTCGATCGAAAGTTGCAAGATTACCGATTTGTGGGCTGCCCTGGGAATCAATGTTTCCGGTTTGACTCGCGAAGGACTGTTTTGGCCGGATCTGATTTGGCAAAGGTATAATCCGTACAAACGAGATGGAACACTGGCCACTCCTGAAACGCTGGTGATCGATAATCTCGCTGCGACGCAGATCAATTCGGCACACCCGGCAACGGCGGGAATCGACGAGATTCGTTTTAGTCACTGTGGCTTTTTTGGCGTTCGACCTGACATCCAGAAACTGGGCCTGAACGTGATGCCATTGGTGGCTGCCGAAACTGCGGGGTCCGTTCCGTATATTCCGTATACCCAGGCGGTAAATGCCGGAGTAAATCAAGCGCAAATGCTGCAACGCGCCCGGGGCGATGAAAAAGATGATCAGACCTTTATGTTGGCGGCCTGGATTTCCAACAAAGAACAATTGGAAGACGTGGTCGCGGGCGACGTCAATTGCATCTATGTGACAGATATCGATGTGTTGGCGGACGAGATGATGATTTTGCGCAACTCACCGAAACAAAACACCATCGAATATCGTTTTCAGAATATCCAGTTCGTCTTGAACATGGTCGATTCCATGACCTCTCAAGCCAGCTACATCCCAATTCGAAATCGACGAGAACGTTACGTCACTTTGCAGCACGTTGAGAACACGATCCGTAAAGCGACGAACCAGATCGACAAACAATTGCAAGACTATGAAAAGACTTTCGCACAACGCATGTCGGCTGAGGAACAGGCGTCGCGTGCTCAGATTCAGGACTTGCAAAAAGAAGTGCAGGACATGATGCGAGCCCAGCAGGCGGGCGATAGAAGCGTCAATGTGAATTTGCTGGAAGCCAAGAACACCTATCTGCAACAGGTCGCACAGGGCGAATTCCAACGATTGACACAGTTGGAACAGGATATGCAAAACGAGCGAAACGAGCTCGTTCGTGGAAAGCGTTTGGAATCCGAACTGGAGATCCAGAAAATTCAACGTCAATACAAATTGGCCGCCGTCTTGATTCCTCCAGTCCCACCATTGCTGTTGGGATTGTTCGTTTTCACCCGACGAAGACTACGCGAACGAGAAGGAATCTCGAAAGCACGTCGTCTGAAATAGATGTCACCATTTTTACTGTCCATAACCTCCGATCAAACTTTATTCGTTTCAGGATCAAACTGTGAAACCTCTTGTGACCACCATGTTCATGGCCTTCCTGGCACTCGTATCCAGTGCTGCTGCGTGGTATTTCTTTCCGAAGGTCGAGCAACAGCAGGCGGAAGCCGATCGCACGCAGTTGTTGACGGAAGAGGAAGTATTCGAGACTCGCGATATCCGAAAAATCAAAATCGAACGCTACGATCGTGCCAGTAACAACGCCAGTGAATTCGAGTTGCGGTTCGAGGATGGCAGGTGGGTGGTACCCAGTCGTCAGGGGTACCTGGCAAACAATCGAGATCGAATTGCCAAGGCGGCGCTCGCGTTACGTGACAAGGAAGTTCTCGACACGGTCTCTGACAAAAAGGATGATCACGAGCAATATGGAGTTCTGGATTTTTCGGAATTGGGCGCTAGCCGTCTCGGTGCCGGAACGGTATTAACATTTGAGGGTCGAAACCGGGAACGACTTGCCAAGTTGATAGTGGGAGCCTCGCCGGAGGGCGAGCCCAATCAAAGATACGTACGATTGGCCGGCCAACCAAAAATCTACATCGTTGAATTCGATAGCGATGTCCTGACGACGAATTTTTCTGACTGGGTCGATGGTAATCTGTTCAAAATCGGTGGATCACAGCTTGCGCCCGCGCAGTACATCCAACAATTGCAAAGCATCACTGTTGACCTGTACTACCAGGATTCAACCGGAGTGAAGTCCCGCAAGTGGACGTATCGAACGAAACTCAGTCAGACGGGCTCTGATTGGCAACAGGATATTTGGGTAGCAGACAATGATCAAAAGTTGCCCGATGAGCCGACTTTGAAAGATCAAGGTGTCAGTCGCGCGGTTCTTGCCAGCATGCTCAGTCAGCTTTTCAATGGCTCGCCATTGAGTGATGTTACCTCCAAATTGGAATCGCCAGCATTCGATTTGGCGGAACCGAAGAAGTCTCAACCTGCCAGCCACTTCGATTCCTTGAAGAATTTCGGGTTCTTTTACACGGGCTTCGAAGACGACCAGCACAAATTTGATTCAGCCGGTGGCAAAATTACGATTGCTTACCGATACGGTATGGAATCGACGATCTATATCGGTTCACCGCCCAGCGTTGACATTTCGTCCGGCGGCAAGATCAACCGTTTCGTAATGTTGACGGCTAACATGAAGCCTTCGCTGATACCGATGCCAGCCAAGCCGGGCGACCAGCCAATTGAAGAGGGCGCGGAAGCGAGGTCACAAGAAGATCTCGAACGTGATTACCAGACCGTATTGAAACAGCGCGAACAGGTGCTAAAGTCTGCTGAACAACTGACAAAAAACTATAACGAAGCACACGCTGGCTGGGTGTATATGATTCCCGATGAAGCGATCCAGTTGTTTTTTCCATCTCTGGCAGCATTGAAAGATGCCGGCAATTAACCCGGCCCCTCCATTGACCTAAAGCTGTTGCTGCCCTTACTTCATTGGAAAGACGGGAATTGCGGGCAGTCGGAATTGCAGGCGCTTGGCATGCGTCCGACTTGCCGCCAGCACCTCTGCCCGCTGAAAGCCATCTGGTGCTGCCGAGGCATTTTCTCGAAACTGATTGCTTCCGTATCGATAACTTTTAGCAAGTCGTCACGTTGGGGGAGCTGTTTGTGATTCTGAAAAGTCGACTCCGTAGTCAAGTGCTGCGAATCGTTTGCACTGCATTGATTTTACTGGCTGTTGGTCCGATTGCTGGCCCGTTGGTTCTTGCCAATGACGATGCCGCGACAGAAACGCCCGCCAATGACTCGCAGCAAGCAGATCAGGTTCCACGGGCAATCACCGTTGCGACCTGGAATGTCGAATGGTTTTTTGACCATTACAAAGGCGACAATCGCAGCGAGATATCCAAAAAGCAATCCTCACCCAACGCCGAAGAATGGGCATGGAAAAAGAAGTCGGTCGCCAGGGTCATCGCCGAAATCAAGCCGACCATTTTGTGCTTGCAGGAAGTTGAAAACCGCGATGTGGTCTATCAGTTGCGACAACAGCTGGAATCCGATCATCGCTTGAAATACCGATACGCTTTTATTTCTGGTTACGATTTCAGCACCGAGCAGGACGTCGCGATCTTGTATCGCGCCGGGTTGGTTGAATTCAGTCGACGAGAACAGTCACCTGAGATGTATGAGACAAAGCAGTATTACAATCTCAGCAAACATATGTTCGCTCGATTTGAATGGGGCCAGGGGGAAGAGAAAGAGAGTCTCACCATTTTCAACGGGCACTTTCGAGCTCGCGCC
Organism: uncultured Pirellulaceae bacterium; assembly: GCA_964588195.1. Classification (GTDB taxonomy): domain Bacteria; phylum Planctomycetota; class Planctomycetia; order Pirellulales; family Pirellulaceae; genus CAJQPP01. The sequence continues at coordinate 29,347 of CAZPOL010000043.1, forward strand.
GAACAACGTGATTTGCGAAAGCGACAGGCGCTTCTGGCTCGCAAATGGTTGGAAGAAAAGATTGCAGCCGGCGAAAATGTGATCGCAACCGGCGACTTCAACACGGAAGATGACTATGGCGCGGAAACCGCAGATGGTCCCGTTGCCATCATTCGTGGCACTATCACTGAATCACCCGCCGATGATCTGCTGGATGCCAACCAGTATCTGCCTGAGGACGGTCGTTCGACGCACATTTCTGGCCGACAGTATGATCGTGTTTTCTACTCAAGATCGCTTGGTGAGGATGACCCGGATCGCAAGGACCTGGTATTCAATCGAGTGATTATTCGCCGCGACCTGGTCGTGCAGGGAACGGTGGACGCCAATCACTGGGATGGCCTGTATGATATTCCTCAGTCCGAAAGAGATATCAGCGATCACTACCCTTTGGTTACCGAGTTCGTTTTCAAATAGTTTCGGAAAGCTTCGGAGTAAAGGTCAACGGCAGGCTGCGATGCAGCTTGTTTGGTAACGGAATACAAGAGACAGATTTAGCGAACGGAAAACAATGTCGTCACCCAATTCAGAAAACAAGAAGAAGCCGAAGGGAATCGTCCGAATCATTCGAAATCGATTGATGGCCGGTCTGTTTGTTGCCCTGCCGTTGTTTATTACTTTCCTGGTAATGGATTGGGCCTATCGACTTCTGTTGAATACGATCATTGGGCCAATCGCCCGGTTGTTGTTGAAAATATGGTTTCCAGCCGAAGGCGTTGGTGGTGTCGAGGCGATCGAGACCTTGCCTTTCTGGATCGAATATGTTCTGGCTCCTGTCGCAGCCGTGGCAATGGTGTTGGGGCTGTTATTCATCGCAGGCATGTTTTTTCGTTCGCGACTGCACCGTTTGCTGGACTGGATTCTGTTGAATGTGCCTGGCGTGAACGTCGTCTATTCAGCTGTCAAGAACGTGGTCGATGCCATCGGCAGCACTCAATCGGACACTGATACTGATACTGACAAGTTCAAACGCACGGTGCTCATTGAATTTCCACACCCGGGAGTCAAAGTCCCGGCATTTGTTACGGCAGATTGCCTTGATCAGGATACCGGAAAAACGTTGTTGAGCGTCTACGTACCGACGACTCCGATTCCCACATCTGGTTACATGTTGTTGGTGCCGGAAGAGGACGTGGTTGAGATCGATTGGGATTTGAATGAGACGTTGCAAGCGATCGTCTCTGGCGGAATCACAATGCCAGACCAGGTTCGATACAGTAACAAGCATTCGCAACCGGCTGCCAACAAATCGCTTGATGACAAGACCGGAGATAATTCCTGATGTCGGCTAAAGAGATCAATTTTGACGGGATCGTTGGCCCGACCCACAATTACTCTGGCTTGGCCGTCGGGAATCTTGCTTCCGCAAAACATCGTCAACAGGTTTCGAGTCCTCGGCAGGCTGCCTTGCAGGGCTTGGAAAAGATGAAGTTTGTGCATGACCTTGGTGTTGGCCAGGCGGTCTTGCCGCCTCTGCGCAGGCCGAACATGCGATTCCTGGAGCAATTGGGATTCAAAGGCTCGCGGGCCCAGATCATCGATCGAGCATGGAATGCGAACCCGGTTTTGCTGTCCGCCAGTTACAGTGCCTCAAGTATGTGGACTGCCAACGCCGCCACCGTTTCGCCCTCCGTTGATTGTGCTGACGGCAAATTGCACATTACGCCGGCGAATTTGGCCAGCGGGCTGCACCGCTCGATTGAGTATCCGGATACGACGGCGGTGTTGCGTGCGATCTTTGCGAACGAAGAACATTTCTCAGTTCACGATGCTCTGCCATCTTGCGACGCATTGTCGGATGAGGGAGCCGCCAATCACACTCGGCTTTGCAAGAACTTTTGCGAACCGGGCCTTGAGACGTTTGTGTTTGGACGCATCGCTTTGGACAAGTCGGCGGAAGCACCAGCCCGCTTTCCGGCTCGCCAAACGATGGAGGCCAGTCAGACCGTGGTGCGCAATCATCAACTGAATTCGGAAAACACTTTTCTGATCCAGCAAACACCGAAGGCGATTGATGCCGGCGTCTTTCACAACGATGTGATCTCGGTAGGCAATCAGAATTTTCTGATGTTTCACGAGCAGGCGTTTGTTGACCATGAAAAGGCGATTGATCGATTGAGTCGTACGGCGTCACGGTTAGGTTGGGAATTGCAAACGATCTGTTTTTCTGAAGTGGAGTTGTCGTTGGAGGACGCGGTCAACAGTTATTTGTTCAATAGCCAGTTGCTGACGCGACCCGACGGTCGAATGACGTTGTTGTGTCCGATGAACGTCAAGGAGATTGAGGCCTCGCGACTTTGTACCGAGCGTCTGTTAGCCGACGACAATCCTGTGGACCGGGTCGAGTTCCTTGAGCTCCGCCAAAGCATGAACAACGGAGGCGGGCCGGCTTGTTTAAGACTACGAGTCGTCATGACAGAATTGGAACAGTCCATGATGCACCAAAGCGTCCTGTTCACCGATGCGCTTTATGATCAATTAAAGGATTGGGTAAACAAAAATTATCGCGCAGAGTTAGCACCCGAAGATTTACGTGACCCGAATTTGGTAGATGAAGTGGACGCTGCTTTTGTCGAACTTTCGTCGATTTTAAGTCTGCCCACTGCCGTTTTCGGACTGTGACTTTTCACAAAGTACTGAGCGTGCGGGTTGCAAAGAAATCGTTCCGAATTCGGCTTGGGAAAAGCTTGCCGGGCCTCGAAAATAAAATGGTTTTCGTTGCAGCCGCTTTCCGATACCATCTGATGCATGGATGATATGCACTCACACGGAGGTACATGTTTCCCTCACCCCCCGAGGATATGTGCCATGTCTTGCGACTCAATGCACTCAATTCTTTTGTTGGCGTTCGTTACAGTTTGGGCCCTTATTGGCCAATTCACATTTATCAAGCAGTAGTCCACCGCTGCGCTGTGATAACAGACGAACTACTAATGATCCATTGGAATCGGTGATAAATCAGCCACTCGTTTCGTGTTTCACGGACTTTGATCCGTTGTACCGAACTGTCGATGGTTGTGTTATCCTGTTTCGATGAAATCGTTGTCATTAATTACTGGCAAGCTGAAAGGAACCACGGGCAAATGGTCCGCGCTGTTTTCACGCTTGCCGGATTCGAATTCCAGCGGCAGCTCAAAAGCCGACATCTTGCACGATGATCGTTATATCACCGATCCGATGGCTCCGTATGCGCCGCGCCCACAGAAGCGGCGGACACGTCGGAAAAAATTGGTGCCGATGATTCTGTTCCTGCTGACTTGCTTCTCGACCTTCTGGGTCGGCATCACCGATTGGCAGCCGATTTATGAACTGACCAACCTGTTCGTTAAGGGGCCCGGTTTATTCGGGGCGGACCTTGACCTGATGACGTTGCGGCGATTGATTGTCCGCAACTGGGATCAAGGTTTAATCTACATGGCGTGTGTGTTAGTGATTCTGCTGGTGCACGAGATGGGACATTTCATAGCGACATTGATCTATCGAATCCCGGCCACCGTGCCGATCTTTCTGCCATTCCCTTTCAATCCGATAGGCACGTTGGGTGCTGTGATCGGGATGGCAGGCATGCAAGCGGATCGTCGTCAGATTTTTGATATTGGAATCGCTGGTCCGCTGGCTGGTTTGGTCGTGGCAGTGCCGTTGGCTGTGATAGGAATTTACCAACTCGATCTAACCCAGACGCCGAGTGGGCAGTTGGCGTTCGAGTGCCCATTGCTGTTTAAGTGGATCTTGATTTGGACTCAAATCCCAGGGTATGAGAATGCGATCTATGACGGCGTTTGGTTGAATCAGTTGAATCCATATTTTGCGGCCGCGTGGGTTGGATTTCTTGTCACCGGTTTGAATATGGTTCCGATTGGCCAGTTGGATGGTGGTCACATTACGCACGCCTTGTTCCGCGAGAAGGCTCATACCGTGGCCAAGACGATGATTGTTTTGGCGATCGCCTTTATGGTGTACCGAGGCATTCCGCACTTGTTGATCATGGTGATTCTGTTGTTGGTGATGGGGCCTCAACATCCACCGACGCGTGACGACACGGTGCATCTCGGAAAGTTCCGGATGGCTTTAGGAATAGCTTCTTTGACGATTCCAATCCTGTGCTTTCCACCAAATATCTTCCACATCGAGTTTTGATCGGAATTTGCGCAGTCTGCGAATGGAATTCGGGCTGATCCTCCGTTATTTTGGTGACTTCTGCCTGAGAACCTTGACGCCAGAATTCTGTCGACGAAATTATCAGCAAGTACATGAGTTTAGCTATACGGAGTTTTTTGATGTCGAGACCGGTTACTCTTTTCACTGGCCAATGGGCCGATCTGCCGATTGCCGATATGGCGCGCATGACCAGCGAATTTGGTTACGACGGAATCGAATTGGCTTGTTGGGGCGATCATTTCGAAGTAGCCAAAGCGATGGCTGATGATTCGTACTGTGCCGGCGTTCGCGCGATGTTGGATGGCTACAACTTGAAGTGTGAAGCGATCTCGAACCATTTGGTAGGCCAGGCGGTTTGCGATCCGATTGATCGACGTCACCAGGCGATTTTGCACGACTACGTTTGGGGAGATGGTAATCCGGACGGAGTCAATCAACGAGCGGTTGAAGAGATGAAGGACACGGCTCGCGCGGCTCAAAAACTGGGAGTCAAGGTCGTCAACGGATTCACGGGCTCTGCCATCTGGCATTTGAATTACTCGTTCCCGCCGGTACCTCAAGATATGATTGATGAGGGTTTTCAACAGTTCGCTGACCGCTGGAACCCGATTCTGGACGTCTTCGCGGAGTGTGGAGTCCGGTTTGCACTGGAGGTTCACCCGACCGAAATCGCCTTCGACATTTACACGGCTCAAAAAGCTCTTGAGGCTTTGAATCATCGTCCGGAATTCGGATTCAATTTCGACCCCAGCCACTTGCTCTGGCAAGGCGTCGATCCGGTTGAGTTCATTCGAGCGTTCCCGGATCGAATCTATCACGTCCATATTAAAGACGCAATTACGACGTTGGATGGTCGTTCTGGTATCCTGGCAAGTCACTTGAACTTTGGTGACCCGCGGAGAGGTTGGGATTTCCGCTCGCCCGGACGTGGCGGTGTCAATTTCGAAGAGATCATTCGGGCACTCAATGTGATCGGCTATCAGGGGCCACTGTCCGTCGAGTGGGAAGATTGCGGGATGGATCGAGAATTTGGCGCGACCGAGGCTTGTAACTTTGTGCGAAAAATTGACTTCTCTCCAAGCGGTATTGCTTTTGATGCCGCGTTCGAAAAAGGGTAAGTGTCTTTCATCGAATGACGGAGCACATCCAGGTCAGGAAGGATCTGCCATCAGGAACGATCCTTATCAATCGTCCGGAACGTTGTAATGCGCTGACGCCCCGCTTGGTCAATGAATTGCAAACGGCCATTCATGATTTGCACGGCGAAAAGAAAGTGCGTGGCGTCATTCTGACCGGCGCAGGAAACAGCTTTTGTGCCGGGACTGATCTGCTGCACTTGCATGAACAAATGCAATGCCCTGATCCCGAGTCCTTCTGGCAAGAGGAGTTTCCCGATTTTCAAGCGTTGCTTGAATCGATTCTGCACTTTCCCAAGCCGATCGTTGCGGCAGTGGACGGTGCCGTTCGCGGGACCGGTTTGGCTCTGATGTTGGCCTGCGACTATATCGTGGCCACCGAATCCAGTACGTTTGCTCTACCGGAAGTACGACGCGGCTTGATTCCCGGATTCGCGGCGCCATTGTTGTCGCGACGTTGTAACGCGGGATTCACCAATCGAATGATCATGACTGGTAACTCGGTCGATGCTGAGCATGCGATCAAGGAATCGTTGATTGATGAACAGGTGAAATCGGATTTGATTTGGGCACGAGCTCAACAGTTGGTTGGAGAATTCGATGCAGCAGCACCAACCTCGCTGCAATTGTCTCGCCAGCTGCTGAATCAAACGATTAGCGAAGCGATGTTTACCCAGTTGAGTATTGGCGCCGCCAATTCAGCCGCCGCGCGCTCGACTGAAGATGCTCGTAAAGGAGTCGAGGCGTTCGTGAACAAGTCGGATGTCAATTGGTTTGACTAGGTCGAAGATTGTTTGGGCAGGGTGTGCTTGGGCCCGGCTATCAGCCTATTTCTTGCTGGAAACCTTGCTGCCGATGTGATAGTTGTGACAGTCGACGCACCCGCTTGGTGCCCCGCCCTTGCGGTGGCATGACGCGCAATTGGTTTTGCTGATCGGTGCAAAGTTACTAACGAATTGAGTCGGGTCAAATCCTTCACTTAAGTGCGCATTCGATTTGCTTTTGTCCAGTTGGTGGCAACCATTGCAATCCTGCAAACTGGTTTGAATGTCGTGCGGTCGGTGTGAGAACCGCGTGAACCCACGTACTGAGACATCGCGATACTTGGGCATCCAGTTCACCGACATCGTCCCATCGTTCTGCTGATCGGTCGTATGACAACTGCGACATTGCCCGGCGGCACTCGTTGAATTCAACGAATCAAACAGATTGGATTTCTGAACCGCAAGATTGGTATGGTTTTTCATCACCATGTCTGTCCAACCCATCAGCAATGGATCAACGTGATTGGTGACCCGGTAGGAAATTTTGAACGCCTCGTCGTCTCGCTGCCAGCCACCTTTCCAGCTGCTTTCCAGATTGGCAATCGCACGACGAATTTCAGCTTCGGTATCATCGGGAATATTTCCTTCGCCATCGCCACGGCCGCCCGCAATGACCGGCGGTTTTGCACCTGTTGGTGGGCGACTGCCGTTCAACGCTTCGGCCGGTGGATTGGCGTCTGGAGCTTTCGGCACATTTAACCTACGTCCTGAATTTAAGCTAGCCAGCGGATTGGCGGCCAACACTTCGCCGGTCCCTTGTGCCTGCAATTCCTGATTCGAACGGCTACCAGGCACATGAGAATTTGTAATGCGACGACCAGAGTCGCCCGTTGCCCGGTTGATCTCCATCGTGTCGAACGTACCAGTCGTCGGGTTGGTTGTGTCTCGTGGTGTTGCTTCCGAGTACTGAACAGGTGGATTCGATCGTCGTTGATTCGATCTTGCACCGCGACCGGCAGATTGGTTGGCACCGGTCGAAGGAGTGCGGTTTGATCGAGCTGGTTCTTGTCTCCGTCGCTGGTTTTGTTGGTAGAGATTTGCCAATGGATTCTCAGCCAATGTTGCATCATCTTGATTCGCCACGGGGCGGGCAAATACTTGATTAGGCATTACCCGGTGGTCGCCGTTCATTTCTTTTTGTCGGGCATTCATTTCTGACAGCAATCGCGGGACCCAACGTTGTTGTGCACGAGCAAAGAAGGCCTCGTTCATGCCAAAAGTGATGCCACGCAAGTCAGCCGAGTCCAATTCGGACGTCAACGTCGAATCCAGCCGGCGTCGGACTTCACCACCACCATTGACGGTCAGGCCAAATAACAACTCCTTGATCGACCAGGCCAGTGTCGCCGCATCAGACAGGTCATCGGGGTCCGTCGGATCAAGATCCGCAAAATCGAAGTTCTTCCCATGCCGGTTCAGAATCGCTGCGGTGCGTACATCTGACATTAACATCAACTTCATAGCCGGTGGAAGCTGGCCATCAAAGTCGCCATGGCACTCATCGGGCCAAAGGCCAATGGAATAGCCACCTTTGGCAAGAGCCTCAGTGTCCAGCATTGGCATTTGGAATAGCGTCAGGGCCGGGTTTTGTTCACCAACCACATCTTCCTGGTGGCACTTGGCACACGTGTTTTCAAACTTGTCGACCAACTTGACGTTTCCATCCGCGTCATCAATATGGCATTGTTGGCAATTGAAGGATTCGTTTCGGGCAGCGAAGTGTTTGACACCATGCGACACATGGTCAAATGTGATCCCAGTTCGTTCAGGGAATGGCCAATCGGTGAATTCGGGATGATCGCGTTCAAAACTGTGCAGGTGATTGACGTGGCACGTTTGACATTGGTTATCGCTAAGCGCTGTCAAATTAAATTCGGCGCCATGATGTTCGCGGTGGCAAGTCGCACAGGCCAACTGGCCAGCCGCATTTCGCGGGTCAGGAAAGCCCAACGCCGAGTTGGTGGAAACGGTGTTTTCCGTCAGCAGGGTCAAATCCGAGGTGGGCATGCTATGCGCCAACATTGCGAATTCTGCGTTCAGGCTGGAGTCGTGACAATCCATGCACAATTGCGACTGCGACACCGGGATGTGCGTGCCGAGACTTACCGCGTCGCGTATCCAGTTCGCCAGGGTTTTGTCGCCCGCGCCATGACAGGAAGCACATCGATCGGTACCCTTTCCGACCAGGATCTGTGCATGGCTGCCGCTCAATGGGCCGGGGGCCAGGAATTCGTTCCGCTTGGGGCTGTTCCAGCAAGCGACCAGCAAGCCGATCACCATCGCAGTACAGGAAATTGTGAAAATTCCTCGCTGCAATCGTAACGAAGGTTGGGGCTGGCACTGGCCCTCTTTGGGTATGTGAGTACCGTCACCGCCGCACGGTTGAGCCTCGTCCAGCGAACACTGCCAATGGTCATGCGGGCGAACGTATTGGTTGTTTTTTTCTTTCAGGAAGTCGCTCATCTCAGCCCACCTCCGAACGAATGCGCCATGATGCCGTGCAACATCGCGACCAACAGAAGACTGTAGGTCAAGCCAATATGAACGAACATCCACACCTTCAGTTTTCCCTGGAGTGCCCAGTGATAATCGAGGTCTTCCTTTGCCTGAATCAGGTCCGACAACTGACGACGCTGTTCTTGTTGAGAATCGGACAAGTATCGATCGAGTCCCTGGATCTCAGCCAACAATTGTTTACTACGACGTAGCGACGGCGAAAGCTGATAGGCTATCGAGCGAGGCTTCTCAAAAAAGTAGACCAGTTGATTGACATAGAACTTGGCGAGCACGTCGGTCGTCTTTGCGGAATCCAGAATCAATGTTCGCGCGAGGCTCGTCAAACGTTTGCGGTGGGCAGGGATCTGTTCGAAAATGACTTCATTGCGAATGGCGGTCAAACGTTTTGGGACGGTTCGCGTGACATACAATCCATAAATTCCGCTACCGGCTACGATCACATACAAAGATGCTAAAAGTTGTTCGAATGCTCCGTCGGGAATTCTGAAGCCGACATGGCCAATGAAAATTGCAATCGAAACCAACGCAACATAAATATGTAGTTGCATCCACATCTTGCTGCTGCCAACGCGAGGCAGAAAAGGCAACTTCTTTCGCAGGTTGTAAGCAGCCAGAAAGAACAGACAGGCCATCAAGACGTAGCCCGTCATCCATGCGCTGTTTTGCAGACTGGCAGACTGCATCGAAACCAATCCCCAAAGCAGGATGATGCACAGCACGGAAACAGCGATTCCGGTGAACCGGCGTTTTCGCATTTGCGACATTCGCCCTGCGACTCTCGTGTTTTTAGAATTAAAATCCATCGATATCCTATTGCTGAGTCAGCTGGTAAAGGGTCGAAGGATTTGTCAAATCGACGCGGAACAGCGCATCGTGCGGACAAGCTCGTTGGCAAGCTGGGCCACTGTTTTGTTCGACGCAGAAATCACACTTGGTCGCTTTCTGCACAGGTTTTTGAGTCTGTTGGTCGACAACTGGCTTGCCGGAAGGTTGCCGGATATTCACCATACGGATGTTTTCATAAGGACAACTATTGGCACAGGTCCCGCATCCAATGCAGGTGGTGTCGTGGATCACGACGTTTCCGGTTACTTCATCGCGACCAATCGCTCCTGTCGGGCAACCGATCATGCACACTGGATCCGTGCAGTGCATACAAGCGCTGGCGATCATCCAGTTTTCGTGTTGTGGACCGTGTCGCAAAAATCTTGGGTTGTTGTCGTGGGTCGACGCACAGGCTCGAACGCAATCGTCGCAACGAGTGCAACGATCCAGGTCAATCATCATGGTCTGAGTCCCGTTCATGAAACGATTCTCAACCAGAAATTCCAGTAGCCCGGTTTCCAGTTCCTGATCCCGACCCTTCTGCCTTCGCTCCGGTTTGGCAGCAAGTGAAACTGCAGGTTCGCTTTTCGAAAATGGTGATGGTAAATCGTCTTGTCGAATATTCGGCAAGACCAATGCAGCCATGGCGGTCGCTGGAATTCGCACGACATCGACATAACCGACGGCTCGCAGCGACATGGAATAGCCACGATCGGAATCATCCAGTATTCCCTGAGCGATTCGCCAGTTGTGCACAATTTCGCGAAGACCGAACGTCTGTCCTTTGCCCAGGTAGGCGATCGTGCGATGACCGTTGCCATGTTGTCGGCTGAGTCTGGCGAACCCGTTTCGAATCATGATAAAGTCGTCGGCCGAGCTGCCTTGCTGAGCGATCAAAGGTTCCGACTCAATGACTTTTGCGATGTCGTCGTTGCTCTGTTTTTTGAATTTGTGATCCCAGTCAAAGTTGCCGAACGACTCGAAGGTCGTATGCGTCGCCAACTGTTCCAGAATGACGGGAGACAACTGCGAAAGTTCCTCCGTTTGCCGCAGATGGCCACCCAGGCTGTGTTTCCGATAGAGTTTCTCGACGTAGGATTTCAACGACTTGTCACGCTTCATCAAATCTCGAATTCCTTGCCAGCGAAGCTCCAACAACGTCGTCCGCTCGCTGGCAATGACGGTCGCGGATCGCTGTGTTCGATTAAGCGCCGCCAATTCGCCAAACAGCTGTCCCTTTCTCAGTACGCCGGTTTGGTTCAAGTTCAAAGTGGCGGGGATGTCCTGAATGAAGACTCTCGTTTCGCCGTTCTGGTTTCGAGTGCTGGTTTTGCCGTTCTCGGCTCGGATTTGCTCTCGCGACTCTGCGACACGGGAATTCTTCCAGGCTTGGGACAGCGAAGCGAGCCAGGATTTTTTGTTGACGTTTTCGCGACCGAGCAACTCAGCAGGCAGCGCTGCCAAAGAGACCAACAAGGATCCATCCAGAATCTGAAAAGCGCTACTACCGTAGTCACCTTGTCGAATAACGATGTCGCCTTCTTCGTAAACGGAAATGCGGCAGTCGTTTTTCAGGATGCCTCGCAAAGGCAGAGCCTTGGAAAAGGCAGCTTCGTCCATCGATTTGAATGGCGCAATGCTCATCAATCGATCGACTTGCTCGTCCTGCATCTCTGGATCCAGAGGCGCATCCCAGCGTTGCGGTCTTTGCACCGAAACTTGATTTGCGCTCATTGTGAAACTCCATTTTCGAGTCTTGATTGATGGACCCACCGTGGTCCATGTCTGTTGGCGTTGCTAACGCCTGCTGGCTTGATTCCGGTATTGGGATTCGTCGGGCAACATCGTGTCGACCGCCGCCAACTTTGTTCCGTCAGCGGAAGCAGCGAACTCGATACCCCACTGGTTTATGGCATCTGAGATTTCCGTTAACTGAGCCTTGTTGTCGAGTGCCAATCGGGCCTCAGAAAATTTGACCAGGATCTTTTCCAGTATTGGATCATTGACCAATTGTTGTATTTCGTAGAGTCGTGTTGCCACGGTTGCGGCGCGATTGGCTACGGTCAATCCGAATTTCGCGCGTTCCGTGGCCAGACCCGTCGCTCGGGTGCTGAATTCCAGATCGGCGATCTGCCCTGCAATGAACATGACGCGAAGTTTTTCGAC
>CAZPOL010000044.1:0-40499 GCA_964588195.1 uncultured Pirellulaceae bacterium
TACCGATGTCGTACCCAATGGCGTCGACACCGAACACTATTCTCCGCAAGTCGTTGCCGAGGCCGATCGTAGTTGTGTGTTTTGGGGAAGACTGGACTTCGGCCCCAACCTGGATGCCATCGAATGGTTCTGCAAAAACGTTTGGGGCGAAGTTCGCTCAACGATTGCCGACGCGAAGTTTACTGTCTTTGGGTTTAAGCCCGGAGAAGCGGTCAGGCAACTGGCCGACAAGTTCAAATTTGAACTCATTACCGACCTGCCAGACATTCGCCAACAAATCTGCGCCCACCAAGTCGTGGTGTTGCCCTTCGTAAGCGGAGCCGGGATCAAGAACAAACTGCTGGAAGCCGCTAGTTTGTCGCGCCCAATCATTGCATCAAAAACAGCGCTTAACGGCGTTGATACTGGAACCCGGAATTCAATTCAATCTGCTTCTGGACGACGACAGTGGGTCACAACACTGACGCAACTTTGGGACGATCCACCACGTCGACAATCGCTTGGACAACACGCTCGGGCATGGGTCATGGCACAACACACTTGGCCAGCTGCTGCTCAACGAGTCATCAAGAACCTGCAAACGAATTCAGAATAACGAGTATGCTAAACACAATTTTTTGTCGCCTTCGTGCGCAAACGATGCTGCAAATAGGCAGCCGGATTTCCAGTACAAAATTACTGTCTCTCTCACGAACGCCAGGGAAAGCGACATCCATTCGGAATCAACGGCTCGATTCGTTGTTGGAACACGCGCGTAAGAAAGTGCCGTTCTACCGAGACAGGATTCCCGTTTCTACCGGTGAAACCTCCAGTTTGGGCCGGCTTTCACACGTCCCAGTTCTGAGCAAAGACGACGTCGAAGTAAACTTTCCGGACGCCATCACCGACGGAAGCGATTCTGCCGATTGGCGAATGATGTCGACGCGAGGCACGGCTCAACGGCTGGTGACCGTCCAGGATTTTGACAAACGCGACGCCAATCGAGCCGGTCAGTTGCGAATGTTGTTGATTCCAAACCAATATTCTTTGGGAATGAAGAAAGTAGAAATTCCGCCGGAGATCTGTGAAATCGTTTGTGGGGACGAAGGTGAAAAAGAAGAAAGAGTCCTGAGCCACCTTTGGAATATGATTCGTTCCGGCACGTGGCGAGAACGCAAATCGTTTCGTGACTTGCGCGGATTAATCGAACGTCAGTGGATATTCAACACGGAAAACTACGCCGGGTTTGGTCGGTACGGCAGCAAGCCACCTGAAGAAATATTGCAAAAGTATGTTGACCGATTGAGAAATGATCGCCCACAGGTCATCAAGACCTTGGCAACTTACCTGGTCGAGATTGCAAAGCACATCCGCGACTCAGGCGAACAGCCCTTGCAAATTCCTGTCATCAAAGCGATGGGAAGTCGTGTGACACCCAATCAACGCGGCCTGATCGAAGCATCGTTCGGTGGCACGTTTTGGGATGACTACGGAAGCGCGGAGTTCGGGTCGATCGCCTGCGAATGTGCGCAACACGATGGACTTCACGTTTTCGAAGACATGTTTGTCGTAGAGGTCGTCGACTCTCAGGGCGAGCCAGTGGCTGATGGAGAACGTGGCTGGATCCTGATTACCGACTTGATGAATAAAGCGATGCCGCTGATTCGATACCGCATCGGTGACGTTGGCTATCTGGATTCAACGCCTTGTTCGTGCGGTCACTCAGCCCCACGATTGACCGTTGAAGGGCGTGCCCATGATGTACTGGTTACCAATTCAGGCAGCTGGCGAACGCACGATGACGTGGTTGATTTCTGCGAATCATTTCCCGGTGTCGACAGTTGTGTTGTCGAGTGCCGAGCCAACGAACGATTCAATCTGACGGTTGTCGAGAGCCAACATGCCCCCTTTGAAAAGGCTGCGTTTACCAACGCGTTCCGCGAATGGCTGGGCATGCCGGCACGAATTTCACTAAGAACAGCGACAACAATTCCAGCCGAAGCCGGTGGAAAATTTCGCTTTGTTAAAGGCAATTTAATTAAGACACGAGGCGCCGCATGAACTCTTTAGCCCATTTCGATTGTGAACGAACTACCCCATCGTTGACTGACGCCTGCCGCAATGATTTTGCTGTTCTTAATTGCGGCGACGAACGTCCACCCGCCTACCTGGATAGTGGAGCGACCACCTTGCGTCCCAAAGTTGTGGTTGATGCCATGCGGTGGTATTTGGAACAAGGAACGGCTGCGATCCATCGCGGAGTTCACCAGCAAGCGATCGACGCAACCGATCGGTTTGAAGAGACACGCTCGTTGTTGGCTGGTTGGCTGGGCGCTGATTCCGACGAGATCATTTTCACCAGCGGCACGACGGCGGGAATCAACCTTGTCCGGCAAGGATTGCAAGGACTTCAACGTGTCGCGGTGACCGTCATGGAGCACCATAGCAATCTGGTTCCATGGATGGATTTGGAAAACTGCAAATTTATCCCGGTCGACGATATGGGACAGATCGACATGGAGGCGTTGGAAGCAGTGCTCAAAGAAGGCGTTGACCTATTGGCCGTTACCCATGTCAGCAATGTGCTCGGTTGCGTAACACCAATCAAGTCGTTGATTGAAATGGCCCATCGATATGGCGCGAAGGTACTTGTCGATGCGGCTCAGTCGGCATCGCATCACCCAATTGACGTTCGCAGTCTCGACGTTGACTTTCTTGTTTGCAGCTCGCACAAAATGCTGGGGCCGAGCGGCGCTGGCGCTTTGTTTGCCAGCCGAGCGATGCATGACCAGTTGCAGCCTGTTGCAAAAGGTGGGCAGATGGTGGACGACGTTACCCTGGAAGGGTGGACGCTTCAACCGGCGCCGTACTGCTATGAAGCAGGATCGCCGGCAGCCGAAAGCGTAATCGGTTGGGGCGCGGCGATACAGTATCTCGATGATTTTGGCGTGGAAGCGATTGGTCAACGTCTCAAAGATTTGTCAGACAAACTGGTGACGCGATTGCAAGAAGTTCCTGGCATTCGAATCCTCGGACCGGAACCAGGAAGCCAACGCGGTCCCATGGCGACGTTCACGATGGAGGGACTGGAAGCACACGCAGTCGCCAAAATTTTGAGCCAGCGTGAACGGGTGCTTGTTCGATCAGGATTCCACTGCGCCAAACCGTTGCACAGGCACTTGGGGCTTGGGCCAACCGTTCGCGCGAGCCTGCAAATCTACAACAACGACGACGATATCGATCGGTTAGTCCGAACATTGTGCAGACTGACCAAACTGCAACTGATGTAGATCGTGCATTAACGTCCACAAACAAAGACTATTAGGCTTTGTCCCTAGAGTCGCATTTCGCTCCCAAGCAGTGATTTTATTAGCCGCGCCGTTCGTAGTACCGGCTTTAGCCGGAATCGTTGCCATTTCAGGTAGTTCATGTCCGCCTAAAGGCGGTACTACAAACAAAGAATCACAGCCTCTCCGCGAAAGTCGACTATGGCAGTTTTGCGACAAAGCCTGGTTCAAACAATCAAGGAAGATCTCATGAGCCAACTCATCAAGCCAAAGCCGAATACTAAATCAATCGTTCAACCAACTTCAGTTTCGCCCGAATCGCTCATGGCGCTGGAAATCATCACACCGTACGACGCGAATCGCGGCCCCGAGCCCATTCGCCAAGGTGTTCCGCTGGCAATAGGATTGCTGAGCGACGCGAACGAAGTTGGATTGGTCAATGAAAATGGCCACGCGGTTGCGGTACAATGCCGTGTGCTTTCTCGTTGGGCAGACGGATCGATTCAATGGCTGTTGCTGGATTTCTTGCATCGTGTTGATACCCGATCGAATGAAATCGGTGCTAAGATCTCGACGACTTATCAGGTTCTGCCTGGTTGCCAGACGACCTTTTCCGGCAAGCGTTTGCGGAGCGTAGCGGAAGTTCCCGATGCTTCAATCGTTGCGGTTGAAACTGCCTGGGGTGAAGCCCAGATCGGTCCACATGGCGGTTCGGATTTTCTACTGATCAAAAATCATTGGAAGTGTTGTCTGAAAGTTCGCTTGATTGATGGTCGCAAGCTAACATTTCGAACCGGCGAAGCGGAAACGCTTGAGTCGGGTCCAATCCGCACGGTGGTCGTGGTTAGCGGTGACCTGATTGATGATCGTGACCAAAACGTTTTAAGTTGCCGGATCGAAGTTCATTTGGTCGCCGATGTTCGCTTGATGCGATGCACATTGACTTTGACCAATCCCGCTGCGGCAACTCATCCTGGCGGGATTTGGGAACTTGGCGATCCGAACTCGGTTGAGATTGCTGAAGCCGTTGTGGTGATCGAGCCATTGGCTACTGAACAGCATATTAAAGAGTGCCGCGCTCGCTGGTCGATTGACGGCACATCGAAACTGGAATCAGGTTCGTTGCCGTGGTCTTTGTATCAGGATTCAAGCGGGGGAGAAAACTGGAATTGTGACAACCATGTCGACCGCCACGGCAACGTTCCGCTTCAGTTTTGCGGTTATCGATTGACCACAAGCGAACAAACACTCGAAGGCCATCGAGCGAATCCGTTCGTTGAATGCCAATTCACTGACGGCAGCTCCCTGGCAGTTTCATATCCGCAGTTTTGGCAAAACTTTCCGAAGGCCCTGTCTCTTTCGGCATCAGAACTACGAGTCGGATTGTTTCCCTCCGAATCAAATCGCCCGCATGAACTGCAACCTGGCGAGCAAAAGACACACCAGTTCTGGATTGGCGGTGAACTGGATGCCTCACAAAAAAGTGACTCCCAAACTTCCTCCGCCGTTTTAGCCGTGCACCAACCAGCGTTGGTTACGCTTCAATTCGACGCTGTCGCCCAAAGCGAAACGATTCCATGGCTGACTCCCAAGTCCTCGGATCCTGACTCTTCCTACAACTCACTTGTTGACGCCGCGATTGAAGGGAACGACACATTCTTTCAGAAACGCGAAACGATCGACCAATACGGCTGGCGTCACTTTGGTGATGTTTATGGTGATCATGAAGCCGCCTTTAGTGACGCGCAACCGCCACTGATTTCCCACTTCAACAATCAATACGATCAGGTTCTGGGGTTTGGTATTCAATACCTTCGCGGCGGCGACCCACGCTGGATCGAAATGATGCGAGATCTTGCCTGGCATGTCGTTGATATCGATATCTATCACGCGACGACTGACAAAAAGGCTTACAACGGCGGGCAGTTTTGGCACACGTGTCACTACATCGGTGCCGGCAAGGCAACTCATCGCAGTTATCCGACTGGAAGTTGCGGCGGTGGTCCGGCGTCAGAACAAGGCTACGCACGCGGGCTGGGGTTGTACTATTTTCTGACCGGCGAAGAGATGATGCGGCAAACCGTTGGCCGTATGGGCCAATGGATCATTGCGGCGGACGATGGATCAGCAACTCCATTTCGCTGGCTTTCGAAACAATGGACCGGGCTGACCAGCGCCAGTGGAACCATTGACTATCAAGGTCCCGGACGAGGGCCAGGAAATGCGATCGAAGTTTCAGTTGCTGCTTTCGAAACGACTGGACGTCAGGAGTTTCTTGACGAAGCGGAGAAACTGATTCGTCGTGTTATCCATCCGCAAGACGATATCGAATCTCGAAACCTGTTGGATGCGGAACGGCGTTGGTACTACACGCTTTTCCTGCAATCACTTGGGCGATATTTGTGGGTCAAGCACCAGCATGGACAACACGATTACATGTACGGTTACGGGCGAGCATGTTTGCTGCACTACGCAGCCTGGATGTGCGAAAACGAGTATCCCTATTTGACGAAGCCAGAAATTCTGGAGTATCCGACCGAGACATGGGCGGCTCAGGACATGCGGAAATGCGAAGTCTTTCAATGGGCGAGCTTACACGCGACCGGCGAATCAAGAGCGAAGATGCTGGAGCGGGCAAAGTTCTTTTTCGAGTACTCGACGAAGACGCTTTCAAAGATGGAAACCAGAACGTTCTGCCGCCCCGTCGCTTTGCTTCTTTCCAATGGATTTTCAAGAGCCTCGTTTTTGAAGGAAGAGTCTATTCCGTGTTTGCCTCTGGTTGATTCGGGTGTAAGCCAGGACTTTGGCCAACCAACGAGATTTGTGCCACAGAAAATCCAGGCAATCAAGCGCGCGAAACTGATCGCAGCTATTGGAGCTGCCATTTCATTGATTGCGGTTGGAATACTCGCCTGGCAACTGCATTCCTAGAGAGTATTTCAAAACCAAAGTAGCACGACTCGGAGAGTACTATCGGCGATCCGGATTTTGCAATGCCCTCTAGTGGTGCATCCAAACTGAAATGAATAGTTCGTAGTACCGCCTTCAGGCGGAATTCTGGCTAAAGCCGGTACTACAAACTGTTCAACTCAGTTCTGACAATCCACTAGCTACTGCGTTCGATTCTTGCTGAACGAAAAGCTCAAAATGAAGATTCTATTTATTAGCGAACGGTTCCCTTGGCCGCTGGAAGACGGTGGCAATTTGAGGACGTTTCAAGTTTTGAATGCGATCTGCAAGGAGCATGAGGTCACGTTGCTGAGTCATGCTCCAAAAGAGAACGCCGATGGTGCCGTTCGCGAGTTGGAGAAGTTCTGTCACGTGCGAACTATTGAAGCGCCAAGCCGACTGAAAACAGCTGCGCGAGTCATGATGCAGCCTTGGAGGTGGAATGAGTCTCTGTTTGTGTTGAAAAACTGGTCCTCCGTTCTGTTTAAAGAAAGTCAGAAACTCCTGGAGACGAAAGCGTTCGACGTGGTGCACTTCAATCATCTCGACACCGCAGCGTTTTCTGAAGACTTAAATTACTCCAAGTCAGTTTTCGATTCTCACAATTGCATTTCGGCAATGGCTGAGCAGCTTGCCGAGAACCGTTCCAGCGGCTGGAAGAAACTAATCTATCGACGTGAGTCAAAAGCGCTCGCGGCGAAAGAGAAGGAAGTATGCGATCGTTGCGACATTGTGCTTGCCTGTTCGCAGCAGGATCGCGATTCGTTTTTGCGTCTGTCACCAGCCGCGAAAATCCATGTCGTGCCCAATGGCGCGGTCATCGAAAGCAAGCTGCCTACGAAGATACCAGATCACGCTGCGAAGGTTTCAAAAATCGTGTTTGTCGGAGCGATGGACTACTCGCCAAATGTAGTTGGTGTTGAGTGGTTTTGTAATCAGGTGTTGCCCATCATTCGACAACGTCACCCCCAGGTTTTGTTTCAAATCGTCGGCCGAAACCCGACGAACCAAGTTCTTGGTCTTCACGATGTTTCGGTTTCAGCCGGCGAGCAAGTTGGCGTCGAAGTTACAGGACGCGTCGAGTCAGTTGGACCCTATCTCGAGAACGCTGCAGTGGTGGTCGTGCCATTGCTTGATGGTGGCGGAACGAGATTAAAAATTCTTGAAGCATTTGCAGCCAAGCGGCCCGTTGTGTCAACGGCGAAGGGTGCAGAGGGAATCGATGCCGAACACAAACGGGAGATTTTGATTGCAGATGAGTCGACTGAGTTTGCAGCCTCAGTGCTTCGCCTACTAAGCAATTCCGCAGAAGCGATGCGAATCGGCAACGCAGGTTACCGGCTGGCAAAACAACGCTACGACTGGAGCAGCATCCAACATCAAATTCTAAATCTCTATGAGACATTCGATTCCACGCGGCGCCACAAAGCGACTTCGCCAAGAATCTTTTCCACTTCCGAAACCGCGAAAACCCAAACGGTGACCAATTGACGACAACAAACCCGGATTCTGGTTTGACGCAAGCCAACGCACCTCTTCTTGTGTCGGTAAACCAGCCGCTCTCAGGACGAATCAGTGAGCAATATGAATCCTGCCCGAAATCGCAGACGTTGGTTTTGCATGCGCGCGTGGTCAGTGGAAACGGCGGCGGGCCAGACAAGACGATCCTCAACTCGCCACGACATCTGAAACGACTTGGTTTTCGCTCGGCTTGTCTGTATTTGCGTGACCCAAACGACTCAGGCTTCGAAGTCTTGCGTCAGCGAGCCAGCGAAAGCAAAGCAGAGCTCGTCGAGGTCGATGATTTTGGAATTCTGGATTGGAAGATCGTCAGCCGCGCTCGTGAACAAGTCCGTCGCCTCAAACCTGACATCTGGCACGGGCACGACTACAAAAGCAACTTGCTTGGATTGCTCTTGAGCCGAGAACATCCGATGAAACTGGTCACGACAGTTCACGGATGGGTCCAGAAAACCTGGAAGACACCACTCTATTACGCGATCGATCGCCGTTGCCTACCACGCTACGATCAGGTCATTTGCGTTTCTCAAGATTTGTTTTCTGACTGTCAACGGCTGGGGGTTGCGCCGGAAAAGCTCTCTCTGATTAACAATGCGATTGCGTTGGAAGATTACGCGCCGTCTTTAACGACAGACGTAGCAAAACGCAAACTTGGCATTGCGACTGATCGCCGGTTGCTGGTGGGAGTCGGCAGGCTTTCCGCCGAGAAGGGATTTGATTTATTGATCAAAGCTGTCGCAAATTTGAATCGCGCAGGCCGAGACGTTCCGTTGGCGATCGCTGGTGATGGCGACGCACGTGAGTCGTTGCAAGAGTTAATTTCTCAGCTTGATTGTGGCGACAAAGTCAAACTATTGGGATTCGTGAAGGACACACAGCTCGTCTACCAAGCCGCCGACATGTTTGTGTTGAGCAGCTACCGCGAAGGATTGCCCAACGTCGTCCTGGAAGCCATGGCGTCTGGCGTTCCTGTGCTGTCGACCAACATTGCTGGAATGCCGACGCTGGTTGAAGACGGTGTCAATGGAAAACTGATCGAGCCCGGTTCGGTTGAAGCGTTACAAAATTCAATCGACGAGTTGCTGGATGACGAGCCTCAAAAAAAACGATTTGTAGAGGCTGCTTACCAAACGATTCAAGATCGCTTCGACTTTGGCAAGCGGATGGACAAGGTACTCGAGATATATCAACGTCTTGGCGATTGGTCGAAACTGGAAACGATTGATCCTGTTTCAACAATTGATTCGCTCATTGGAGAAATTGAGTCGGCCAACGAGCCTAATCAGGCCATTCAGGTCCACGTCGAGCCGTGGTCTGGCGAACTTCCTGGCCCGAACGAGACGGCATGGCCAAGGCTTCCTGGGCACCAGGCGGCTTGGGTCAATGCGATTTCCAAAGGACTTGGCCATAAAGCATTTCTGATCCATGCCAGATCGGCGGGACGCATTGTCGGCGTGCTGCCGTTGAGCCTGGTGGCTGGGCCAATTTTCGGAAAGTTTCTTGTAAGCTTGCCCTATATAAATACTGGTGGTGTTTGGGCTCGTGACGAGGGTGTTGCACGAAAGTTAATTGATGCAGCTTGCGAATTGGCGGACGAACTGGATGTAAAGCACCTTGAATTGCGTCATGAATTGTCCATCGCTCATGAGAAACTCAACTTCGAGCGAACTGACAAGGTTCATTTGCGGTTAACACTTCCTGAATCAACCGACTTGTTGATGTCATCTTTAAAATCGAAGGTTCGAAGCCAGGTTAAGAAATCGCAAAATGCCGGACTAACCGTTCATTTTGGCGGCGTTGAATTGCTAAGTGATTTCTACTGCGTGTTTGCGAAAAATATGCGAGACCTGGGAACACCAGTGTTTTCGAAGAAACTGTTTGCCGAAGTCTTGAATGCCTTTGGTACCAACGCCGAACTGTGCGTCATTCGTAGTAACGGCCACGCGGTTGCGGGCGGGCTCTTGGTTCATGCGGAAGGAATCACCGAAGTGCCAAGTGCAAGTTGCCTGCGATCCTTCAATCACTTGAACGCCAACATGTTTATGTACTGGCACCTGTTGGCTCGGGCGATCGAGCGAGGCAGTAACACGTTTGATTTTGGACGCAGCAGCAACGGTAGCGGCACATTCAAATTCAAAACTCAATGGGGCGCCCAAGCGTATCCAGCCCATTGGCAATACTACGTTCGCAAAGGCAATCCGACCGCTATGCGTGTTGATTCGAAGCACAATCAACGCATGACAAAAATCTGGAAGCGGCTACCGACATGCGTAACCAATTTCGTTGGCCCGACAATCGTTCGCGGCATCCCGTAGCAGTCACACGAAGATTGTTTTTGATTTCGAAGTTGACTTGAGCGCCATTCAAAACCACTGTTCGTAGTACCGGCTTTAGCCGGAAGACCGCAGCTTTCCGCCTAAAGGCGGTGCTACAAACTTGCAATATTAGTTTTGAAATACGCTCTAGACTTTCCGAAGTCCACAATTCGAGAGAGTTACTTTTTGAAATTGCTTTTCGGAACTGTGGATTCCTCCAACCCAACTTATAGAAAATCCCCTTGAGTCAGTTAGCATCAACATCGGAATCTGCGGCACAGAGGGCAGACTCATCTTCCGGATCAACAAACCAGTCGAATGTTGGCCGCTGGCGAATATGGAAGCGACGCTGTTACTGGTTGGTCGTGGCGTGGATCCTATCCACTGTTCTGATGTCGATTCCATTTGTGCGTGGACTGGTTGCCTATCCGTTGTACGTTCATCATCCTGATGCGACGGGGCAAGCCGCCTACGTAATGGCCGACGGTCATGCGTATTGGGAGCGGCTACGAGCGGCTTCGGATCTGTTTCATCGCAAACAAATCGCGCAAATCATGATTCTGAACGAAGCCGAACCGGCCGGTTTCAATTTCGACCGAGAGCAGATCGATACTCGCACACAGCGTGCCATCGATTACCTGGCTCTCGTTGGTGTCCCAAACGATTGCGTTGAGACTATCCAAGTTCAATCATCGGCCTTCGGTTCGCTAAGCGAGGCTCGCGGTTTCGCCAAACAGTACCCGGAAATAACAAGTGTTGTAGTGGTAACATCCGCTCCACACACACGGCGAAGCCTGCTCTCATTTCGACGATCGCTTTCCGATTCAGTCAGCGTTGAAGTCTATTCTGCTTCATCACCAGCCAATAGTGCGGAAATTTCTGCGCCGCTTTGGCAGGAATACGCAAAACTGATCGTCTACTTTTTCGTTGCAGGCTAGAGAGGCCTTTCAAAACCAAATCAGCAAGGCTCTGCGACTCGTTTGGCACGGCAATAAACGACTCGGAGACGCTGTGGTTCTTTGTTGGTAGTACCGCCTTTTAGGCGGAAATGAACTACTTGAAACGGCAACGATTCCGGCTAAAGCCAGTACTGCGAACGGCGCGGCTAATAAGATCACAGCCCGGGAGAGTCATGCTACTATCGACGACCCGAGGTTTGAAATGCCCACTCTAGTAACAAGAACAATTCAAGGCCTCGATAGCAATTTTATTTGCTGCTTGGGCTTCAAGCTGTAGCGTTTGCGTGGTAACAGCGTATTAGACGCCTACTGCTTGTCTTCCCGACGAATAACAACCAACGCACAAACAACCGGACAACACAGTAACGAGTCCGGCTCGGGCTCGTTACTGCATGCCTGGAAACTTCATTGCCTACTGGGATCGACGGCGTCGAAGACATATTGCTGTGCCCAATGCCAGGAACGCGAACCCGGACGGCTCGGGAACAGCAGCAGTGCCAGCAAATCCAATGAACGCGGTGTTAGAGCCAATGGTATGACCAACCCAGACAAACTCAAGGCCAGTGATACCGCCGTGAATTGTTTCATCGAAGGAGAGAATTGCTGAGCCTTGCTCTTCACTAAACTCGGACTGACTTTCGTCGAAAAGATAGGTGCCCAATGGTGCCCCGTTGCCAGGGTCGAAGGCTGGCCCACTGATGCTGAGCAGGTTGGCACCATCGAAATCACCTGCAAGTCCAGTTGGCTGAACGGTACCACCATCGAAATCGGTTGCAAAAGGCGAATCATCAAAAATGTTTCGCACCGTTGGAACAGCATTTTGAACGATTGTTCCATTGGCATAAGTAACAGTGAATCTGCCCAGGAAATTTTGGTTACCGTCCGCCGAATGCCAGACATTGTGAACCAGCACGTCAAAGTTCGTTAGTACACGGTCACTACTGAATGTTAGCGTCGTCATCATTGCATCGTTTTCAAAGAACGGTGCAAGCTCATCGTTGGTTACGTTGCCATTGGTTCTGAACCACGCACCGTTGTCCGCCGCCAAACTTACGTTCGCGATTGATGAGCCACTTGCAATTGTTGCAAAAAGCGTGTTGCCAACGACGGAACCGGAAGTGCCAAAAGCGCCATCGGTGGGGCTGGAAATTCCAGTGGTCCAGACGTCAGACGTAATACTGGCTTGTGTTACGCTACATGAGAAAACCAAAAATAGCGCAATGGTTGCAATTTGGTAGATTTTCATTTATTTCAGTTCCTTATAATGAGATTTTTGGAGCGCAATCCTTCGTCACTCCAGGTCGTAGCTGAACATTCGAAGCTGAACAGTTGAGACTTCATTGCTCGATCAGTTCAGCCTTTTCTAATTCTTGATTCCGGCTGGCAATTTTTCTGGCTGGCGATCCGACAGCAATTGTGCGATTTGCAATTGGCTTGGTGACTGTGGAGTTAGCACCGACGATTGTTTGCGAACCAACGTCCGTCAGGACAACGCAAGCAGCACCAATCCAGCTGTCTGCTCCGATCGTGACACGGCGAAGCTTGCCAGGCTGATTGCGAATTGGCGCGTCCAGGGATTCGGCTCCATGGATGTGGCCTCCACTGAGAATTTGCACGGCGGGCCCCAACAACACATCGCTTTCCAACGTGACCCAACCCAGCATGCAGCGAGGGCCAACGTAAACATTCTTGCCAAGGCGCGCGGATGTCTTGGAAATCAATGCACCAAAACAAATCGTTGCCGTCGGATCGCAATGTTCCAGCGTCATTCGATAAAAGGCGTTGCGGAGAAGGTTGCCAACCTTTCCAGGGATCAGTGAAATCCATTGCGAATACGTTTCCAGTGATTCATTGGCTGAGGTCATGCAACGAGTAATCACGTAAAAAATGTAAATTGGTGTCACGGTCACAATCGCAAGCGTTCTTGCAATTCGTTTTACTGTTGAATTCAAGTTCCGCTCCCAACCTGTTTGGCATTCGTTGAAAATTGACGGAAACTGGACATAAAGTCAGAGTTGATGATGACTGGCGGCTCGCGATGAATTTTCTCGGGTGTACGGTTGGCCAATTTTTGATAGTGCGATGCGTAGCTTGCCACCGCAGTATCGAGTGAAAATCGATCGCTCACATTTTGGCGTGCCGCGGCGCCGAACTTTGCTCTGAGATCCTTGTTCAAAAGCAATTTCGATATACTTGAACCCACACCTAAGGCATCACCGCGAGGAACAAGGAATCCATCTACCCCATCGCGCAGGTGTTCTGCGTTTCCGCCAACGTCGGTAACGACGGACGCACAACCACTCGCCATCGCTTCAAGGAGCGTCAACGAAGCCGCTTCACTGATGCTGGTCAGTGCAAAAACATCAATAGCGCTGAGGATGTCCGAGACATCATTTCGGATTCCCCAGAATTCAACGCTCTGGCCAAGCCCCGCCTGTGCGACTTGTTTTTCAAGTCTCTCACGCTCTTCACCGTCGCCGATCAGCAGCAACCGGGCGTCCGGAAGATTGCGTTGAACCAATTCCCAGCCACGGATTAACGTTGCGTGATCTTTGATCGCATGCATACGAGCAACACAACCAACGTAATTCGCATCGGGTTTCAGTCCCAATCGTTTTCGCAGTAACCGCATGTTGCCTTCACTACGTTTGGCCGCGAATTTATTGATGTCGACACCGTTTCGCAAAGTGAATGCATTCGGGAATCGATCTTTTTGGCGCAGCGCTTCGGTACTGAAATCACAGCACGCCGTCGTGACGTCTGAATAGCGACGAAGGAGCCATTGATTAACGAATCGCCGCTTGCGGGAAACGATGTCGGGGTAGTGGCGACCATGTTCGGTAAAAATGATTTTTGAATTGACCCGATACCGCATCCGAGCGAGTGCTGAGTAGAAGAATGGCGTGTATTGATGTGCGTGGATGACTTCGATGTTGCGAGAATTTAGCTCCGCTGCCAAGTCCCGAGCTACCTGCCAATTGAACCCTGGCTGCCGATTGAGATTGACGACAGTCGTTCCCGCTGAGATTAGCTGCTGCCCCAATTCGCCTACATCGTCAAGACAAATAACGATCGCCTCAACGAGGTCACTGAGGCTCTCGATGATTCGTTTCACCAACACTTCAGCGCCAGCAACCTGCATTTTGTGCATGACGAACGCGACTCGGATTCGTGATTTGGAATCAAACATTAACGAGCTCCTGTTTGGTCGCACGAAGCAATTGCATCATTGGTTTCAGGCGGGCAGACCAGGAATGTTCATCGACGACAAATCGCCGGGCTGCCAACGCGATTTCTTGCCGATAGTCTGGATCGCCTGCCAACTTTTTTAGCGATGCACACCATTGGCTCTCTGAATCTGCGATCAAATAGTGAACGCCATGTGCGTCGGAAATGCCTTGTGCCGAAGGTGTGGTGCAGACAACCGGACATTTCATCGACATTGCCTCGAGAACCTTGTTTTGAATTCCTCGAGCGAGTTTCAGCGGCGAAATCGCGATATCCGCTTCATCCAGATAGGGCCGAACGTCAGGAACTGGACCGACGACCTCAACGCCTGGTCTCTGTTGCAACGCCATCACTCTTGAATTGGGTGAGCGTCCAACGATCTTCAACGAAACATTCAGTTCCTTTTGCAGGTCAGGCAATACTTTGCGGCAGAACCAATCCACTCCTGCGACGTTGGGCGTGTAATTCATCACTCCAGTGAAAACGAGTCGCAATGGTTTACTTGTTGTGCAATCGTGCGCCAAGAATCGCTTGGCACTGGTTGGTTGAAAAAAACCTGCATCCACTCCATTGCTGATTCCGGCAACAGTTTGAGAATCTGGAACACGGACAGCACGTCGGTATAGTTTCGCTTCCAATGCACTGACCAACGAGATGCCGTCAGCCGAGTCAGCGATTCGTTGTTCGATGTTTCTGACTCGCTTCGATTCGCGTCTGTAGATCAAGTCTTTGGGAAACGCCGCTTCGGTTCCCATCTGTCCCCATTTGAGGCTGTCAACATCAACCAGATCAACGACGATTCTCGCATCATTGAATTCCGGTTGGTCTACGTAGGGAAACATGCTGCTGCAGAACACCAAAACCGAATCAAAGGGTCGGCGTTGATGAATTGACTTGATTTGGTCTGCGAAAGCGTCTGATGCAAACATCCCCTCGGTGATGCTTTTGTTTTTGGCGACAGATTTTATGGCCCGGTAACATCGCGAGAAACGGCTGGACTGCGAGATCACGACTTGCTCACAAAGAGACTGAATGTATTGATAGTGTCGCTGCTTCACCGGCTCGTCAACGAACGAACCGAGTGTGACTGAGAATTCGGACACCATTTCACGTAGTAAATGGTATGCGCGAATCCGATCTCCACGATTAGGCGGATACGGAAACCGATGCGTTAGCATCAACAAACGAGGTTTGGCATCGTGCATGGTGTTATCCTCCGGCCATTGGCAGTGGAGAAGGTTGCGATGGAGGCAGTTGCGATGGAATTGCTGTAGTGTTGTTTCGTCGAGACCCGCTTTTGCGATCGGGGGTTGGTGAGTGAGTACTCACGCGGACGCTAGATTGAGACTTAAGCACATTCGAAACAGTTGAAAAACGATTTGTTTTCAAAAGCTCTTGCAGTTTTGCTTCCGTATTTCGCAAGCCTGTGTAATGCCGGAAGTAACTTTTTTTCGAGACACCGCCGATACGAGGTTGATCCGGGTCAATTTCCCAGGGATGAAGGTAAATCATCGCGGGGCTGACTTTCTTGTTCACCTGGTTGATCGCAAATTGAGTAAGCCGTAAAGGGAGCAGGCGAAAGTATCCGCCGCCAATTGGAATCGGAAGCCTTCCGACACCTCCCGAAGTGGGCGGGAACTCGACGATCGTGCCGTGCGTTGTTTCGATCGTGTGGATGGACCGCGGCGCGTCTGGATCTCCATACCGGTCATGACCAGCAATTGGGAAAATGCTTGAATCGACTTTGAATCCGTTCGCAACCAGGATGTCCAGCGCCCAACGTGATCGTGGAACGATTGAAAAGCTGGGAGCGCGGTACATCGAAACTTCGACACCGCAGGCATTGAAAATGGCTTCACGGCTGGCAACGATGTCAGCTTCGAATTCCTTTGGTTCCAAATCGTAGACCAGTTGATGCCAATAACCATGGCTGGCAATCTCATGGCCAGCCTCTGCAATTCGCCGTACTAACGCCGGGTATCTTTCAGCGACCCAACCCAGCACGAAAAAGGTCCCAAGTACTTGAGCGGAATCAAAAATCGACAACAACCGATTCGTATTTGCCTGGACGCGAGACGTGTAACGGTCCCAATCATGACGTGAAACTCGATCTGCGAATGCCGAGACTTGAAAATAGTCTTCGACATCGACTGTCAAACAGTTCAGGTGATCGATCGATAGAATGTTACCTCTCATGATCATGAAGGCACTCCTTCGGAATTTGCGGTTTCCCGACTTCCAATATGTGGAAAAATAACCGAGGGAATCGAATGCGGAGGATCAGAGGATTCCGTTACATTCGGCGTGACTTTTGTGGCCGAGTCGGTGGAAACCAAAAGCGATGATTTCGGTGAGACATCCCAATTTAGTGATGGATTTTCTGATGTTTTCACTTCCTGTTCTTCCACTAAAGATCGCCGACAGAGTCGCATCAATTTCATTGTGGTTTCGCCTTTGATTCCAACAAATCGCAGAGCTGTAGCAATCATGATTCGGAACTCAAACCAAAAACTGGTCTCGTTGATGTAGTGAAGATCCAGAGTCTGTTTGCGAATGACATCCTCCAGAGTCAAATCGGATTCCAGATTGATTTGCGAAAGACCGCTGATTCCCGGCTTCACCAAGACCCGATCGTAATAGCCGTCTATTCTCTGATGCAGCGAACTACAAATGCATGGTCGTTCAGGTCTTGGGCCAACCAGAGCCATCTCTCCACGCGCCACGTTGATTAATTGAGGAAGTTCATCCAGATGAAACTTGCGAAGCACCTTGCCCAATCGTGTCACTCGATTGTCAGCGCCATTGGCCCAAATCGCCTGACCATTTACTTCTGCGTCGTTGATCATCGAACGAAGTTTGAACAATTGAAACTCCTGTTTATTCAACCCAAGTCGGGTTTGCCGATAGAATCCGGGCCCTGACGAAGTCAGTTTGACCAGCAACCACAACACGACAATGACGGGCAAAAACAAAACCAACAACGCGATCCCGATCGGTTTCTCGACAACGTTCTTTCGCTGAAAAAACCGCCGCCGCCGGGTCGTCCACTGGACGACGGTCTGTGGACGACTGTTTGATTTACTTGAAAGAATTGCATCGGCTGCAAAAACGGGTTCAGGCATCTTTTTGAATGGCTCTGTTATTGTGTACTGACATTTGTAATGAGGCGTCGTTCAGAACCCGACAAAGAGGTTCAAGAGCGAATGATCGAACGGATCCAATTTCAAGAGTATTCTGCTTTTTCCAAATCAGGCTGCCTTTTCCAAACGCGGTTCCGATTTGGTCACGTGGTAGTCGCCGAAACGATCTACGTACTGCCATGCCGGAATGCCATTGAAAACCAAACCGGCGAGCTTTGCTCCAACGGCTTCCAGCCGAAGCGTTGCCCGGGCGACATTGTCGGCGCGGCTGACATCGCGCATCACACACAGCAACGCCGCGTCGACATTGGAAGCGAATGCCAGGGATTCACCAGCCGAAAGAATCGGTGCCGTGTCGAAAATAATGTAGGCGTATTCTTCTAGCGCAGAATCTACGAACGCCTTGACGGTTTCTGTATTGATAACCCGGTGGTGATTTCCCTCAGCAGGACCTGACGGAAGAACGTGAATCGAATCGCCAAGGCTTTTGTCCACAGCTTCAGAAAGCTCAACATCACTGGACAGAACGCTACTCAGCCCCGCGCCCATCTTCAGACCAAATATTTCATGCTGTTCCGGACAGCGAAGATCAGCGTCAACTAACAGAACGATTTCACCAGTCGCCTTGGCAATAGATAAAGCCAGTTGCGATGCCACTTTGCTTTTACCTTCTCCCGCCATGCTACTGACAATTGCAAACGTTCGCGCTTGTGCCGTCGTGACCGAAAGCGACAAATTCGTTCGTAATGTGTCAACGCTTTCCTGAAACAGGCGATGTGGTTTCTCCAGTCGTGTTCCGGTCGGAAATCTTGCGATCTCTCCGATCACAGACATTCCGTTCTTGACGCACATCGCGCTGTCTGTAAGCCGCTGAACCCGGATTTCCCATAGCAACCCGATTATGAATGGAAACAACAACGCCGCTCCGCCATACGTGACGAGCTTCCTGGTGGGAACACTTTCAACTGCGTTTCGAGGTGCCGTTGCTGGCGCCAGTGATCGGACTGCTCCGTCTTGTTGCCGTTCGGTTCGGATGGCCGCGACGCGATCACGAAGTTTGTGCAACACATCGTTGGCAACACCAAGTTCTTCCTGGGCAAATTGAAGTTCCGCACTGGCTCCACCAAATTGTTCCAGCAGAACACGCTCCCGTTCATATTGTTGCGTGAGAATCGACAACTCTCTCTTGTGATCTTCAATTTCAGATATTGCAGAGGCAAGTTGCTGATGATTTGCGAGTTGATTGTTTCTTTGATTGATTTGGGCCTGTTCAACATTTTCAGCCCATTCCTGGCGGTATCGTCGTTCCGCAACCTGTGTCAATTTCGCAATCGCATCAGCGCGGGCCTGAGTCTCGGCTTGCGCCAGAACCTCCGTAAAATGAGTGACTCTTTCTTGATATTTCTCGTACTTCGGATGACGAACTCCAGCCCGGACTTTGTCTTCGAGTTCCATGATTGCTGACTTGTATTGCTTGATCCGATCTCGCGCGTTGTTGACATTGACGTCGGCGCTGGTGAGTCTCGAAATCTCCAGCTCAGTTGGTTCATAGTGAGGAAATTCAACCTCACCAACCGCAGAGTCAATCGGTTCATTCAGCTCGTTTTCATTCCTGCCTACGGCACCGTTGGCTTGTGCCATCGCAATGCGGGCTTCCCCGATTGAAATCTTTAAACTCAATTCAGTGATTTGCGAGCGTAGTGAGGTGGCAAGATCGAGATTGCTTTTGAATTCCATTTTTGAAGCTTGCTGACCCGGTGCATAACCCAGCGTTTGCTGACTGAGTTCTTGCACGACCCTTTGCCTTGCTTGCACGTTTTGTTCCCATCGCTGAATTTCCGGTTCCAACCAACGCTCAAGGTTTGAAACGCGTTTGTTGTCGTAGGCATCGCGCTGTCGCAAATACGATTCAACGATCGCGTTACAGACTTTTGCAGCCCACTCGCGATCCGAATCCTGGTAACTGACCTGCAATCGCGACTCAGTTCCTCCACTTATTACGCGAAGGTTTTTTCTCAGATTTGCTTCAGCCGATTCAGGATCGGAAAGACCTGGAGCAGCTCGAAGACTTTGATCTGTCAGGACTGGATCCAACACAATTGCATTGAAAAACAATGGTTTCTCGGTTCGCTCCATATTCTTGAGTGCCGGCATTACGTGCTTGAACACGACAAAGTCATGGTTGGCTTCCAGCAAATGGGTAGCCCGGTACATAGGAACAAAAGATTGCAATACTGCGTAAGCAACAACACCAGCCAGGATCGTGCCAACGGGTAACGCAATCGGCCAGTAACGCCGAAACGCAACCCAAATGATCCATGGATCGAATAGCGAGGCAGGTTCGCTGTCTGGTATTGGTTCAGTCGCCATTGTCTGTTGATCGCGAGATTAAAACGGGTTCATCCTGAACGAGGAACTTGACATTTCCAGTCAGGAATTGCCCGCCGATTGTTGACGCGTACACGTTGTTCAGGGTGAAAACAAAATCAATTCAATTCACTGCGGCTCAAGTAATGAGAACTTGAGCTACGAACTTCATTGGTGTTTTCGACAGGGTTTTCCCTATCCGTGAAAGAGAAGGGCAGCGACAAATTGCTCTTCGCAACTGCTACAGCTGCCCACCGCGGCCAGTAGTTTTTTTGATTTCCGAAAGTATTCCTGGAAGATCAAACAAACGAGACGGCTTTATACTTAGAGTCAAATTCGACGGGCAAAATATGCAGCAATTGCGCAGCAAATTGACCGTCGCTTCCTTTCTGCGCAGAGTTTGCGCCAAGACATATGGTGACGAACATCGTGGACCCAGTAATGACTTTGGCGAGCGAAGAAAAGGCAACTTTCGCGACGTATTCAAGCTGCGCTTGGGCCCTTGTCGCTGGCAACGGGAACACCAATCCTCACAAATTGACACTATTTGTCATTTCGAAAAACTGTCCTGATCCTCCACATCCTTCAGCATGTCATTAGTGAAGATTAGAGCCGATTAGTGTTCCTTTTATTCCTGCTCACTGCGATTCCGGTTCGAATCGTTATCAATACGCTACAATCGGGGCATGACTGTTCCGAAGCAAAATATCGACACCCGCTCTGAAGCCGATTCTGTATTGACTCAGTTGATTCAGAATCAGGATCCTTCCGAACGTCTGGCCGGAGCCATTGCAGCCAGCAACCGAGTCGCTCAGCAATGCAAAGATGCGATTGTTCGGGCGAATCCAGGAATCTCTACGCAAGAACTCAATCTGCGTTTCATTGAGCTCAACTACGGACAGGAACTGGCAGACAACGTGCGAAACTTTTTGGCTGGAAACGGATGACCTCTGAACAGGGATTGATCGAAGCTTTAGAGCCTGTAGCAACAGTTCTTCAGTCGTTGGACATAAGATTCTACGTCGGTGGCTCAGTTGCAAGCTCGTTTCATGGCGCTGCCAGATCGACAATGGATGTTGACCTGGTGGCAGACTTAAGTCGTGAGAATGTCGAGCCATTTATTAGTCGGCTTGGCAATGAAAATTACTACGTGAGCCAAGCAGCGATCGAAGACGCGATAAACCGCTCTTCGTGTTTCAATGTCATTCACTTGGCATCGTCATTCAAAGTTGACATTTTCATTTTCAAGAGTCGCAATTTCGACAAGTCTTCGATGAATCGAGCCGCTCCCGGCAAGATTGACTCTCAAAGCGAATTCCAGGTTCCGATTGCGTCGCCAGAAGACACGATTCTCAGTAAACTTGAATGGTATCGCTTGGGCAATGAAGTTTCCGAACGGCAGTGGGATGATGTCGTTCGCGTCATGAAAATTCTTGGCAACAAAGTCGACCAGGATTACCTGGAACACTATGCGATTGAGTTGGCTGTCTCCGACTTACTGCAAAAGTTGCTTGCCGAATTCAATTGAACCTACGGTAAACGAGATCCCCGAGCCTGGAAGTTGCGGAACCAGCACCCAAAATCAGCGACTGGCAAAACCAAATCGACAACGCTCATTTCGATAGCCTCCAAGCCAACCACGTCACTTAGGCGAAAGTAGCGGAACCAGGACGAATGAACTCAAAAGTACCTCCAGCAGGACTCGAACCTGCAACATCCGCTTTAGAAGAGCGGTGCTCTATCCAGTTGAGCTATGGAGGCAAAATGGGTTGGACGACAATTTAGCAGACGCGAAAGTTTTCGAACAGGTTCACTTGGTGGCGAAAATCGATTGCCAAAAAGCCTGATTCCAGAAAAAAAGCGAGACGCCTTTCGGCTCTCGCTCTCGATCGATATCAATGGATTGTAAACGGCTGTGGGACAACGCTCACTCGCGGCCTCAACAGGCCGCCCCAATTGATCGAGCTAATTAACTGATCTAAATAACTGAACTGCGACCCGCTGCCGCTGTGATCGTTACTTGATTGCCACGATATAGCTGATCCAGCTGGCGTGACTTACCGCGTTTTCACCTCGTTCCCAGATACCGGTGTCTTCGCCGTCCTCGCCTTCCCGCTCCCAGTAGACGTGGCTGTCGCTGAAGCCGGCCTCGGCCAGCATCTCTCGAACTTCCACGATCGTCCAGAAACGCCAGTGGTATTCAAAGGCTCGTTTCATCTTGCTGCCGTCGGCAAACTTGAAGTGGATAAAGAAACTGCAATCAGAATTAACCGGATTGTAACAGTGCTGTTCCCAATGATACGAGAATCCCTTCTTCCCTTTCTTGACCTTCTTCTTTTCAACATGCTCCTCCGTGTAGCACTCGCCGCCACCCATCATGTCCATAATCATGATTCCACCGGCGGTCAAGTTAGCTCGCGCCGATCGGAAGTACTCGATGACTTCCGGGCGGGTCTTGAAGATCCAGAAAGAGAAATTTTGAGCGGCAAGAATGTCTACCTGAGGGCGATTGCGTTTACGAACGTCTTGCTCCAACAGCGAAATCCGTTCTTGCTGGCCAACCGTCAACTTGCTGAGGTTGTTGTCGCGGCCCCATTGCAAAGTTTCAGGACAGAGATCGACACCGACGGCAGTCCGCTTCTTGTCCGACTTGACCCATTCGCAGCACACAGCAAACGTGCCACAGAAATCTTCCCGGAGCGTATACGCCTTTTTGCCATTGGCATCTTTGTAAGCTTGCTTAAAGAAATCAATTTCATGATCGGGCGACTGAACCGACAATTGGTAACAGCGAAACTTGTCCGCTTTGTCAGCCATCGTCTTTTTCTTCTTTTTCTTTTTCTTGTCGCTACGCTTTTGATCTTTGCTGATATTAATTTGAAGTGATCCCATGAATTCTTCTTGCCGTCAATCTTGTTGTGGTATCGTGAGGCCTCGAGACGTCCGATCCAGACACCCGTGACATCGGTCACGATCTTGCATGGAATCCCCCGGACTGAAGCACCTGAATTCTAATCCAACCGGCGAGCTGTCGCGACAAGCCGCAGGCATCCTTTTTGGCAATTCAAGCGGACTCAAATTGGCCGACGCCAGCCTATTCCAGCGTATTCGTGGGCCGCCGATAACGGTAGAATCCGGTTTGAAACCAGCGTCAAACCACTCGCCCGCCGTCACGGGATTCTTGCACCTTAACTCAATCTTAACATTAGGAACTGATCCCTTGAACGAACGCCCCACGGTCCCGATGCGGCAATCTTTCTCGATGCGAGAAAACATCGTCTTGCCGGGAGACACGAATTCTCACGACACGCTGTTCGGTGGACTGCTGATGAAGCACATCGACGAAACCGCAGCGATTTCTGCGCGGCGACATTGTCGGGCTCCGGTGGTGACAGCGTCCAATGACGGCGTGCACTTTCACCGGCCGATCCGCAACGACGACATCGTCTGTTTGCATTCGTACGTTTGCTCGGTAGGCCGCAGCTCGATGGAGATTTTCATCAAGATCACGACGGAGAATACGGTCGATGGTACAAGGAAGCTGGCCGCGATTTCGTTTCTGACCTTTGTCGCATTGGGCGACGACGGTCGGCCTGCGACCGTTCCGCTGGTCAGTCCGGAATCCAAAGAGGAAACGGTTTTGTACGACGGTCGCGAATCCAGACGAGAGGCCCGGATGAAAAAGCGGGAAGAAACTGACGAGCTAATCGGCTTACTAAGTTAATCGGCTTACTAAGTTAATCGGCTTACTAAGTTAATTGGCTTGCTAAGCTAATCAGCTTGCCAGGTGAACCAGCCTGCCAAATGAATTAGCTGGCTATTTTGAAATTCGTTCTTAATTCCACTCAGCGAGGTCGCGATTGAGTTCTAGCGACCCTACAATAAATTGCAAGAGAGACGCACGCAGAACCAAACTTGAATCAAACCTTCACTGCACCGAACTTGGGAAATAATGATGAGTATTCGATTGATTGCGAAACGATGCCCGGCTCTTGCTGTTGCTTTTGCTTTTGCTTTGTTGATATCGGCCTTGGCAACGGCAACGCTGCAGGCCCAGGAAGAAAACACCGCGGCGCAAGCAGAAATGATGGTCGACAGTTTGCCCGAGATGCCGATCGGCATTACAAGTTTTGGTGGAGCACTTTGCCAGGATCACATTTATGTATGGGGCGGTCACGACGGTGCCGCTCACGAATACTATCGCAGTGGTCAGAATGCGACGTTGTATCGATTGAATATTGTCGATGGCAAAGAGTGGGAGAAGGTCCACGAAGATGAACAAGGTCGGCAAGGATTGGCTATGGTTTCCTATGACGGGAATCTGTATCGACTCGGTGGCTTCCAGGCCCGCAACAAACGCGGCGATGACCAGGATCTGCATTCGGTCTCAACCTTTGACATGTTCGACCCTGAATCGGGCGAGTGGACGGAATTATCGCCGATGCCCGAACCCCGCAGTTCATTCGATGCCGTAGTGCATGGCGACAAATTGTATGTGATGGGTGGCTGGTCGATGCAAGGCAGCGAAAATTCCAAGTGGTCCGAAACTGCCTGGTCGATCGACCTGTCAAGTATGAAACCCGAGTGGCAGGAATTGCCAGCTCCTCCGTTCACTCGTCGGGCGTTGTCCGTCAGTTTTTCAGGCGACAATCTTTATGCGATTGGCGGGATGCAGAAAACGGGCGGGCCCACGCGGCGTGTCGACGTTTTCAATACTAAAACGAATGAATGGACGGTCGGCCCGGAATTGCCCGGTGAGCAAGGCATGGAAGGTTTTGGAAATTCCAGTTTCAATATCGGCGGCCGTCTTTGCGTAACGACCTACGGCGGGCACGTTTACAGTCTGAGTGATGCCGGCGATGAGTGGAACAAGATGGGCACACTCGAGACCGGCAGATTTTTCCATCGTTTGTTACCTATCGCGGATGACAAGTTTGCTTTGTTCGGCGGAGCAAATATGGAGAGCGGCAAGACAACGGACGTCGAAGTCATCACCATAAAGTAGTCAACGGGTGCGGCTTCTTTTCAACAAAAAATGCCTGTGAATTCGCTCATGCGCCGTGGGGTAAAGACTCGCGGCGGCGAGTCAAAGCTTTTTCCAGGTTATTTCCGTTTTCCCGCAACAAACCGCTGGTGTGAGCTACGTTTGAACTACACGTCTCGTCTGACAATGTCCGAGACCGATGTTTCGAAAAAGCAACATCCAACTTCAAGCGGAGAGGGAAATCATGTCAATCGCTACGACTGGCAGAAAAGCCAAATACAACATTTCGTCCTGCCCAACGGCCGACCGAATGGATCGCCTGAAGGCAGCTCTCATTGACAGTGGCATCATGCTGGCCGCCAACTTCCCACTGTATCTGATGCTTTGGTTTCTGGGGGTATTTAATTACTACCTGGTGGCCCTGGTCATTTGTGCCGCGGCGTCTGCCACGATTTTCATGTCCATGAACTACAACTCGTTGAAGACTAACGGACAGACGATCGGCAAAAAGATGATGAACATCAGAATCATCGGACGTGACAACCAACCGATGTGCGTCGACTCGTTGCTATTGAAACGATACGCACCCATTTGGCTGGTCAGTCTGATTCCAGTCATAGGCCCACTGATTTGCATGGTCAGCGCACTCTGCATTTTCCGCAGTTCGCACGCTTGCCTGCATGATGACATTGCGGGCAGCAAAGTCGTGCCTGCCTGATTCTCCTGCAGGCTTCAAAGCAAAACGAATCAAATCCTCTCGCCGATGGCAAATGCTGTTGGCGAGATTTTTTTGTTTCTGTTTTTGTCTCTACTCGGGCTTCTTCGCCTCAGTCGCCACGAAGTCCAGCGATGTGGTTGTTTCGCCAGCGACGGAACAGCGACCTCGCAAGAAGATCGCTTTAGATTCGCGACCAGTTATTTCGACTCGAATATCCATCGTATCGTTCGGACGCACCATTCGCTTGAACTTCACATTGCGAACTCTGGCAATGACCGGCAGATATCCGGGGTTCTCAGGCAGCAACTTTGTCAGCAAGACATTGGATGCCTGAAAACATGCTTCGCATTGCAGGGCTCCGGGAAACAATGGAAAGCCTTCGTAATGCGCCTGAAACAGCTCAAGTTCCGGATCGATAAATTTTCGGCACGTCACCACCTGATCGTCCAGCTGCAACACTTCGTCCAGCCAGAGATAAGGGTCTTTCACATGAATGAAATCCGAGATCTGCTGTTTGTCCACTGAAATTCCCCGTCGCGCTTTAAGACTGATAAGCCTGTTGATTTTCGGCTAACTTTTCTGTTTGGCCAAGCCATAGATTAGAGGATCGAGCCATTTATTACAGAGGGCACCGCGGTCCGATGCGTTGATGAGGCACCGATCTTGCCTGTCGCGAAATCGTTCAATTGCTCCATCGCATTTCTGAATCAACCCAGCCGCTCAGCAACATAGGCCGCGACGGCATCTCGAGTCGCCTGGTCTCGCCAAAGCTGATCGATGTCGTCGCCGAACAACTCCTGGCTACGAGTGATTCGATCGACGATCGGCTGTCGCATTTGCCGCTTGGTTAGCTGAAAGACTTTAGGCGGCACGACTGAAAACGGCTTTGTCGATTCCCTGGCGACTTCTATTACACGATCGGGCAAAGCAGATTCGTCGGCAAGGCCGGCCTGCACCGCCTGGGCTCCGGTAAATGTCGCGCCGGTATTGATGATCTGGCGGAACGCTTGAGCGTTGGCCGCCCAACGCATGATCTCCATTCCGGAAGAAGGGAAGGGCACTCCGACTCGCAGTTCGGGCACACCAATCCTGGCTTGTTCGGAAATGACTCGATAGTCGGCCGCACACGCCAGCACACATCCACCTGCGACCGCGTGGCCGGTGACCGCAGCGACCAGCGGCTTGGGAAAGCAAAAGACTTCCAGAAACATCCCGGTCAGTTCCGGTAAAAAAAGATCAAGGTATTCGTTTTGCTCGGCAACCAAACGTTTCAAGTCCACGCCCGCCGAAAACACTCGCTCGTTCCCGGCCACCACCACCTGTTTCACTTCGTCGGCGTCGGCCAACGATCGCAGATGTCCGTTCAACAGTTGCAAAAATTCCAGGCTCATGGCATTTACCTTGCCATGTTTCATGTTGATCGTGGCTATTCCAGAATCGATTTCGATTTCAAACACGTCGCGGTCTCAGTCTGATAAATACGAGGGGGAGAGGATGTGAAGCGTGGCAGCTGCGGGCTGGTTTTCAGCAATTACTAACTGCTAACCCAGGGTGTACAACGAAAGATCTACTTTTTTGGAGGGAGTACCACGCACTTGCCAATCTTTCCAGGTGGCTCCAGCATCTTCGGAATATCTGGCGTACCCTTCCTGAGTCAAAACATTAACGGCGGGGATGCCTGTGTATCCGCCTGCTTTGACGCTGCACGAAACGTAGTATTCACAGCCCGCCGGCGCACTGAATTCAAAACAGTAGCGAACTCCCCTTTGCATCATCGCCATGTGCGTTGCGATTTGCACCCAGCTGAACGATTTGAAATCGTTACCACCACTCAACGTCGTTGTCATCGGAGTAATACTGCGATGGTCCAAGTGAAGCTGCTCGACCAATCGTTCGGCATGAAAGATGTTAACGCTTAAGTTGCCAGTGCCGCGTATCCGGGTCGCAAAGAAATTCAGCGAGTGCACCGGCACGTCCTGTTTGGGCGTAATAAACTGGCAGACTCTTTTTGTGCCTCCGATTTTGTGTTGGCCCGTCCAGACATCACCGTATTGGTAGGGCTGTCCCATCGCTCCTTGATCCGTTTTGATCGCCCACTGCGGAAAATACAACAGCGTACCAACTGGCCGTTCAAGAACGCCATTCGACCCGAGACGGTTCAACTCGTTGCGAACGTAATCATTTGCCTGGCTTTGATGAGGGTCGGCGGTGTTGCGGCTGAATACGCCGTTGAGACTGATGTAGTTGGCTCGCGGATCATTGGCAATGTTTTGAAACACGACGTTGTAACGTTGACCGGCGACCAAGGGCTCACTCGAATCCAGCTTCAAAGTTCGAAACTGGTTCTGCGAGCCACGCTTTCCGCGAATCGGATACCTGGCAATATCCGGCAAGAATTCTCCTTGAGCATAGACCGTCTGCAATGGTCGACCGCTGTGGTGATCGCCCTGAATCGTGACAAGGTACCGGCCACCGTCGCCTTCCGAATAACTGTAACGCTTGCGGTCGCCCGTCGAGTATCCTGCCTCTCGGTACCGCCACCACGTATCGAACGATTCCACATGGCCGGAGCGAGTGGCTCGAAAACGTAACAACATTTTTGACTTGCCCGCCATCGGCATGTTGGCAATGTTGCCCAAAGTGGCATACCAGTTACCACAATACCAGGCATTACAGGTAATATCTTTCACCAATTGCCCTGCTTCCCAGTGTTAATGTGTTTTGCTTGCCGTCACCAGGCCTTCCGTTGACCACGGCATCAATATTCTGAAGAATACCAGACGTGGTCGGAATTACACAGCGCCATTGGCCCAACGCGGATTGGCTAATGGCTTTGCAAATTCATCTTCGTAAGCCACATCGCTTTTCAGCTTACACGATTTCTTCAGGGGATAGTATGAAATCTGTTTCAGCTTTGGTTGGTGCGTCCGACTCGTATCAAACCTTGCCAGACGTTTCGTTCGACGGAGCCTTTCAGGCCTTCGCCCGTAGCGGCAATCCACGCATCACACTAAATAACAACGGCGAAGTGTTCATCAATGGCACCCACGCACACAATACCGCGAATGTAACCAGTCTGAACGCCAGTACCGTGCGTATCGAATTGGTGGGCATCGACGTTCGTGACTTCAGTATTGCCGATGTCGATTCGATCCGATTTCTAGGGCGCAAAGGAAACGACAATCTAAATAACCTGACAGCGATTCCGGTTACAGGTTTTGGGAACGAAGGCAACGACAACCTGTTCAGTGGCAGCGGCAACGACACGTTGATCGGCGGTCCCGGAGATGACGTACTTCGCGGACGAGACGGTAACGATATCTTAAGAGGCGAACAGGGTAACGATACTCTTTTTGGTGACAACGACCGTGACCAAATCTCGGGTGGCAACGGCAACGACTCAATCTTCGCGGGCAGTGGCAACGATTTCGCGACCGGCGACGCGGGTGACGATTTCCTGAACGGAGGCCCCGGCGATGACGTACTGCACGGCTGGACGGGCAACGATACATTGGTCGGCGAAGCTGGCAACGACTACATCCTGGGATGGGTCGGCGACGACAAGTTGAATGGCGGAACCGGAAACGACCAGCTGTTTGGTGATCGAGGACGTGATGAGCTGATTGGAAACAGCGGTCTGGACCGATTAGATGGCGGCAATGATCGCGATCTACTTTTCGGTTCAGTCAATAGTGCGGGCCCCGACCAAATTGTGGGTGGACTGGGCGCGGACCACATTCTTTACTTTGACGCGGACACGGTGGTGGACTCCGATTCAACCGACTTGCGCATTCGTCTGAAAAATGGAAACAGCAACTGGACGCTTCCGGAATTACGGACCATCAATCGCGGACTCGATCAAGTACATGATGCCACTGGCAACAACGAACTGGTCAAGGACTACATCGTCGGCGAGGATTTACTGCTGGAAAAATTCAGCGCATTGCCTGGTGGTGCGGCAGCCATTAACCGTATGACGTACCGGACGGTAAACGGAATCACCACGTACGATCGAGTCATTCAATTTGCCGACTGGGATGAAAACAACGCGCCAAGCGACGACTTGCGCGTACTGGCCTTCATCCACGAATTGGCTCACAATTTTGACAATGATTTTGAATTGGCCGCCAACCCGAATGTCTCACCAGCCCTGTTCGAATCGTTTATCGCACTGAGCAACTGGCGTGGCAACCAGCTGAATTCCAACTACGTTCAATCTCAGGACGGGCAGTGGTGGTATCACAATGCCAGTCAGTTCTACCGCAGCTATTCAACGACTAACCCAAGCGAAGACTGGGCGACGATTTGGGAAATGTTCTTCGATCCGAACGCTCAACAACCACCACCGACGTCGAACCTTGGTCGCAAGCTCGCTTCCGTCACCTCGTTCATTAATCGATTCAAGTAACGCAGTTCGCGCGACTCATTAATTGCGTGAATCTGCGTTGTTTGCCTGCTCTTGCCGCGCGACCTGCGACTTGCCCAATCGCCAACCCAACGCGGCCCAAACCAGGGCCAGCGGCAAGACCACGAAGTTCAGCGTTTGCAGGCTTTGAAAGAAACTGCCGAGCCAAACAAATATCGAGGAAGAGGCCGCGTCGCTACCGCGAAAAACGACGGTGTCGATAAAGTTCTTGGATTTGTACTTCGCTTGCCGACCCACCACAGTGAACAAGACCTCTCTTGCCGGAACCGACATTCCATAAACGAAGCTACGCCGCAACACATCGACAATCGCGAACACCATTAACGATTGCCAAATCCCGAGTGCTCCCAAACAAAACAAATAAACCAGTGGCAATGCGATCAGAGCCACCGCGACGCCCAGCTTTCGCATCACGGCCCCAACCACGAACAACTGCAACACCAAAGTTATCGCCTGCACGAAGAAGTTGATCGAAGCGAAGTATTGAGTTCGCTCGGCGGAGTCGGCAATATTCTCGCCAACGTAGATCGCCATTTGCAAATAGATGGCTGCGCCGCATGCGCTGGTGAGCGCCAGATAGACGCAGATCAAGATTAGATAACGCGACCTGGCAACCTGCAGCATTCCGGCCCACAGTCCGTCGGATGACTTGTCTGGTTTTGGCGAGTTCATTTCAGGCGAGGTCGGGTGGACGCTTTTCTTCCATTCCCGAGTCGATCGTTGCAAACCAGCCGCAAACCCCAGACCCAATTCCAACATCGCCGCTGCCACGAACATCAGGACGCCGATGCCAAGTCGGGTCGAGGCCCAGGTTGTAAAGGCCGAGCCGACAATCGCCCCCGTCGTTGCACCGGCAGCGATCGGCCCAAACAACCGCTTGGCTTGTTCCGCCGAAAACAAATCCGCCATCACGCTCCAAAACAGGGAGACGACGAACAAGTTAAACACGCTAACCCAAACGAAATAGATCCGGCCGACCCACAAGTGCTGTTCCTGTTCCAGGAAAAAAAGCACGCAGCCAAAGATCACAATATTTAACGCGAAGAAATGAAAGGCGATTCGCACCAACAGACGTCGATTCACTTTCGAAACCAGCCATCCAAATATCGGGACGACAACCAGCATGACGAAGAACACTGCGAAGTACAGATAGTTGATCTCATCGCTGAGCGAAGCACCAAACGACTCACGAATCGGGCGCAAGATCATGTAGCCGCCCATGATCATGAAAAACCAGCCGAAGGCCCACGCCACGGCCGGCCATTCCTGGCCAGTCGCCGGAACCAGTTGCTTGATCCAGTTCTTCATTTTTCGTGACTCACCTTCAACAAATCTTCAGGTTCACGGGACTGAACTCCATTTTGCCATCCGAATACCGGTACAAATCCGTTTGGACTCTTGTTATTCGCTCGAAAACCAAACATCATCGCAGGATACACAAACCATTCGCGACGTGGCAGCAGGGACTCAAATGCACAGCAAGAAACACCAAGGCAACCGCGCTTTACTCTTTACCATTCTGTTTGTTTCGATGATCGTTACCGGTAGCGTAGCGACAGCCCAATCGATTATCCCACCCCCCGATCGTCGCGCTGACGAGGGTGCCGGGCCATTCGAAACGTTACTGATTAAAGATGCAATCGTGATCAATGGGACGGGAGCGCCGCCGATTGGGCCAATCAATATTGTGGTCAAGAACAATCGGATCGAATCGATCGGTGGCGGTAACGAAGCGGAAGCGGACCATGTCATCGATGCCTCTGGCATGTATGTCCTGCCAGGCTTCATCGACATGCACGGGCATTGCGGCAGCGCAACCAAGGCGCCACAAGCCGAATACGTTTTCAAGTTGTGGATGGCACACGGCGTGACCACGGTTCGCGGCGTTGCCTTGGCCAGAAATGACTGGACCGTGCGCGAGCAAGAACGGAGTGCAAAAAACGAAACGGTCGCGCCACGAATCATCAATTACCAGCGACCTCCAAGAAATCTGAAAACCGCAGAGGAAGCCCGCGAGTGGGTTCGGCAAGCGCCGTTGAAGGGCATCCAGGGACTGAAACTCGGGTCTTACCGACCGGAAATCATGCGGGCAATTTTGGAAGAAGCGAAAAGGCTGAACCTGGGATCCGTCGCACACCTGGACCAAATGGGGGTTGCTCAGATGAATGCTATCGACGCCGCCCGACTCGGTTTGCAAACGGTCACGCACTACTACGGTCATTTCGAGGCCTTGATGAAAGATCATGTCGTGCAACCCTGGCCATCAGTTATGAATTACAACGACGAGCAATTCCGGTTTGGACAAGTCGCCCGTCTATGGGACAAGATCCACCAACCTGGCAGCCCTGAATGGAACGCCTATCTGCAAGAGCACCTGGAATTGGGAACCGTTTTCGATCCGACATTTACGATCTACTCCGCCAGCCGCGACGTCATGCGTGCTCGCACCGCCGAATGGCACGACGAGTACACGATCCCCTCGCTTTGGAATTACTTTCAACCGAGCAAGAAAGTCCACGGATCGTACTGGTTCTATTGGACTACAGAAGACGAAATCGCGTGGCGAAATTTCTATCAAATCTGGTTCAGACTGGTCAACGACTACAAAAAGATGGGCGGGCGAGTGACCACTGGTGCCGATTCCGGCTTCATCTACGACACCTTTGGCTTCGGTTACATCGAAGAGCTGGAGTTGCTGCAGGAAGCAGGCTTTCACCCACTGGAGGTCATTCAGTGTGCAACGTTGAACGGTGCCAAAACGATTTTCGAACCGATGAACAAACCGATTGAATTCGGAGTCATTCGCGAAGGGCTGTTGGCCGACATGATCATCGTGCCCGAAAATCCGCTAGAGAATTTCAAAACGTTGTTCGCGACCGGCGCGGTCAAACTGAACGAAGAAACCGACACGGCGGAAAGAGTCGGCGGTGTTCGCT
Organism: uncultured Pirellulaceae bacterium; assembly: GCA_964588195.1. Classification (GTDB taxonomy): domain Bacteria; phylum Planctomycetota; class Planctomycetia; order Pirellulales; family Pirellulaceae; genus CAJQPP01. The sequence continues at coordinate 32,810 of CAZPOL010000044.1, forward strand.
GGACGATCAAGGACGGCATCGTCTACGACGCTCACCAGTTACTGGCAGATGTTCGGGAAATGGTCCGCCAGGAAAAGACGGCCGAGGTTCCATCTACGGAAACCTCTGGCGCCGCAAGCGATACAAGCACAGAACCGAATACGGAACCGAATACGGAACCGAAAGAAAAAGCGGAATCGAAAACTGATTTGTCATCCGGTGACGCAGTCGAAATCAAATCATTTCTACAAATTGCTGACGACAAACGCTCAGTGACCGGAATTGATTCCGAGGGCAACCGGGTGGTTGTCGAGTTGGACAATGCCAAACGACACGATCCGAAAATGCAAGCCAACCAACAATTGGGCTGGGTTCGTGTCGACGATTCGGTTTACGCATTCAGCCGGACCGCCGGAAAGTGGGGTCGCTTGAAATTGGTGGGCAACGACGGCGAAAACATCTTGAACATGAGGTCGCGAAATATCGTGGTGCAATCTGGCGACCAGGTCAGTGTCTTCCAGCTAAAAACCGGCACGTGGAAAACGATTGATCTCGAGTGATCTACGGGTGCATTCGCAATGATTTACCAAAATCAATTTGAACTTGGATTTTAGCGACGGTAATGCCAAGCTATTGGCGTCGGTGGCGAACGTTTGTTGCCGACCACCATCCGCCAGATTGTTCAAGTCTTGAGATTGAGTCATGGGAAGAGGTTTCGAAGTTCGCAAGGAGTCGATGGCCAAGACGGCGGGCCAGAAGTCCAAAGTCTATTCCAAGTACGGGAAGCAACTTTACGTCGTCGCCAAAGGAGGAGGCGCGGATCCTGCCGGAAATTTGGCGCTCCGCAGCCTGATCGAAAAAGCAAAACGAGACCAGGTTCCTGCGCACGTCATTGAAAAGGCGCTCGACAAAGCCAAGGGAGCCGGCGGCGAAGACTACTCGCCCGCCCGTTACGAAGGCTTCGGGCCTGGCGGATGTTCGATCATCGTCGACTGCCTGACTGACAACAACAATCGCACGATCACCGATGTTCGAAACTGCTTTACCAAAACGGGATCGAAACTGGGCGCGCAAGGCTCAGTCGCTCACTCTTTTGACCACCTGGCCGTCTTGCGATTCGCGGGTGACAATCCGGACAGCGTGTTGGAAATTCTGTTGACCGCCGAAGTCGATGTCACCGATGTCGAATGTGAAGAGGCAAAGGTCACGGTGTTCACACCCGCCACCGAATTCTATAAAGCCAAACAAGCTCTGCAGGAAGCCCTGCCCGAAGTCGAAATGGAAGTCCAGGAGATTACTTTTCTGCCGCAGTCCCGAATTGAAATCGGTGCCGACGACTTGCCGATGTTCGAAAAGATCATCACGTTGCTAAACGACTGCGAAGATGTTCAGGACATCTATCACAACGCCATCCTGCCAGCCGAATAAGCGTGCAGCAAAAGGATCGTTAGAGGTACTAGCGATCGTCGTCGGATTGCAATTCTCCTCGGGGGCGCACGCCGGCACCTTGTCTTTCGGTTAACTTGTCGCCGAGCTCCGCCCGTGCCTGCTCGGCGTGTTCCTGTAGTCGCTTGACGACCTCGGGAAACTTGTCGGCGACGTTCGTAGACTCGCCAACATCGTTTTTCAGGTCGTACAATTCCAAACCAGTCATTTCATGGCGGTAGTTCCCGGGCCTGCCGTCGCTTCCAGGTTCCTGCCCCTTCATCGTCTGGTAGCGATGAGGAAAATGCAGCTTGAATTGTCGATCGCGAACCGCCTGCAGTTGGCCACCTGCATAGTAGCAATAAAAAGCCTCGTGAGGCGACTTGGCGTCCGCCTCGCCGAACATGAGCGGGCGAATATCCTTTCCATCAATCTTGTGGTCAGGCAAATCGCCATCGATCATCGCCGCGACGGTGGGTAACAGATCGATCGTCGATGCCAATTCGTCACAAGTCGATCCTGCAGGAATCTTGTTTGGCCAACGCATTAACGTTGGCACCCGGTAGCCACCTTCGAACATCGTTCCCTTGCCTTCACGCAGCGGCAAAGCACTGCCGGCGTGATTCCCGAAATTTAGCCAGGGGCCATTGTCAGATGTAAATACGACCAGCGTTTTTTCATCGACGCCGTGTTCTTTTAATGCTTTCAAAATCTCGCCAACCGACCAATCGAGCTCCATCATCACGTCGCCGAACAAACCGGCCTCGCTCTTGCCTTTGAACTTCTCAGAAACAAACAACGGCACGTGGACCATCGAATGGGGTACATAAAGCAGGAACGGGCGTTCGTGATTCTCGGCGATAAACTTCACCGACCGTTCGGTGTACTGAGTCGTCAACAAGGCCTGGTCTTCGCCCAACACTTCCGGGTTGACGACCTCGTTGTCTTCGATTAACGGCAGATCCGGAAAACCTGATTTTCTTTTCGCGACTGCCTTGGGCAAATCAGCGTACTGCGGATGATAGGGCCACATGTCATTGCTGTACGGCAAACCGAAGTAATGATCGAAACCATGTTGCAGAGGCAAGAATGGTCGCCTGTCACCCAGATGCCACTTGCCGAAACAAGCCGTTGCATACTCTTTCTGTTTGCACAATTCCGCAATCGTTAACTCGTCCGGATTCAGGCCATGTTTCGAGTTTGGCCACAGTGCGCCCTGAATGCCGACGCGACGGTGATAACATCCCGTCAACAAGGCAGCCCGCGACGCTGAACAAACGGCTGTGCTGGAAACGAAATCGGTAAACTTCATCCCTTCACTTGCCATGCGGTCCAGGTTTGGCGTCGAGAATTTGTTAGAGCCTTGCGGGTCGAATGGGCCAATATCGGCGTAGCCCAAATCATCAATAAAGATAATGACGACGTTTGGCAAGTCATCCGAGGATTCGTGAGTCTCGCTGGATTCACGGACCTCATTCGAATGAACCTTTGCGGCAGGCAGCAGGCAAACGGCCCCCAATAATGCTGCGACCAGAAAGTTATTACGGCCGCCAAGCAGTCGTTTGGGCAAACACAATGTTTTTAGAAAACACTTTCCGGGCTCTGTGCGCATGATCGTTCCTCGCTGGGCTGTATCGAATTCACGATCATTGTATCACAAACTGAAACTGAAATCGCGCACGAAGAATCGGTCGAATGCTGCAATTGGGAGTTGCCTGATTCAGAATTGAGATGGAATCGAAGGAAGCGACGAAGGAACCACTCGCTTGCGCTTCGTGCTTGTATTGGCAGCGTGATGAATCGGGAACCACTCGCTTGCGCTCTTGCGATTCATGCCTGTATTGCGTAACTCGATTCCAGAATTACAAGCACGACGCGCGAGCGAGTGGTTTTGCGGTTTTGTCCTGGACAACCGACACGCCTGTCGTAAGGAACCACTCGCTTGCGCTCTTTCGCTTCGTGCTTGTATTAGGAGATGCCAGTCCCTAGAACGGGATGTCCTCTTCGCTGTAAGTCATCTCAGCGTTTGCTTCATCGATGCTCTTTCCGGATCCGCCGGCATCCGCTGAACCGCCCTCGCCTTTGACTGCGAAGCTTAACGCTTCGACGTTGACAAAGTACTTCACTTCGGCCGATGGATCTTTCTGCCACTTGCGGCCGTTTAACCGGTAAGTGATTTCGATTTCGTCGCCGACGTTGATGGCATCTGCTTTGTCACAATTGTCGTTTGTGAACTCGACGGGAACATAGTTTGTAAAGCGGCCCTTGTCTTGTTCCAGCACTACCAGTCGTTTTCGGAACCCCTTTTGTCCGTAGGTCTTGGTCTCTTCAACAACGCTGACTTTGCCTGCTACTGTAGGATCGCTCATCGAACAAATTGCTCCTCGATGGATTGTATTTCTGTTTTTTGATTCTGAATGAAGAAGTCTACGGCAAAAAGAGATTCGCTAAAACATCCTGAAAAGCCAATTTAGACACTTCCAGGGAAGGCTTTTTGAAGAAATAAGCGTCAAAATCACCACCTGTTTGGTGCTTCACGCGACCAAAATCAGGAAAAAGTGTCAGGAATCCGGGAATTCGTCGATGTGACTATTGCTATGTTGGCTGGCGGGCTCAAAATAACCGGTAGCTGATGTTTAGACGGATTCTATGCCGTCGACCTAGTTAACTAATTTTGGAGTTTTCGAAATGAAACAATTGTTCAATTTATTCGCTGTGGCCTTGATGGTCGCTGCGATTTCTGTTGCCGGCTGTGGCGACAAGAAAGAAGGTGGTGGAGACACCAAAACTGACGATGCTAAAGGCAGCGAAAAGAAAGACGATAACGCGTCGATGCCTTCACCATCTGCAAACGGGATGGTCGCGACTAAAGTTAGCCTGCCAGAAATGGACTGGGCCTGAGGCGGTTGTTGTAACACGGTCCGTGAGGCCTTGACAGCAATTGACGGTATCGAAGCAGATTTGGATGCCGATGGTAAAGTCCTGAATATCAAAGCCAAAGAAGGTTTTGATATCGCCGGAACTCTGACTGGCTTGACCGACGAAGTTAAGTACTTCAAAGGCTTTGCAATTCAGCCTAACTAGGCATCAGCCAAACAGCTTATGGGTTCACCTGACTAGCTTCATGTGAAATCGCTGGCTTGAATTCAAGTATTGAAAGTTCAATCAAAAGACCCGTCACTTCGCGTGGCGGGTCTTTTTTCGTATTCAGCTTTTGACCATCCGGTATTCTCTCTATCATTGGATCAGCAATACCACGAACAGATCAAATTCTGGACCAACGAACTAATGAGCAAACAACTCGATCGAATTCAGTGGACCGCCATTTTGTTTTGCGTGGCACTGTTGATCGGATGCCAGAAGAAACCTGATACCCGAAATTCAAAAGCCGATCCCGTGCGAACCAACGAAGGTTTGCCAACGGATCAATCGCCAAACATCATCCTGATCTATACCGACGACATTGATTGCGAGTCCGTCTTTGCGAACTGGCCGGAACAACCTGCCGACAACATTCGATTTCCGAACCTCAAGAGATTGGCAGAGCAGGGCACGACGTTTACGAATTTCCACGTTACGACTCCCGTTTGTGGTCCGTCTCGCGCCAGTCTGTTTTCCGGTCAATACGCACATCGACATGGCATCAAGGTGAACACACCTAACGTTCCATCCGCCAATGGATTCCCGGGTGGCTATGGCCTGTACAACAAGGAACAAGAACTTGGCTTGTGGATGAAACAGGCCGGGTACCAAACCGCATTCGTTGGCAAGTACATGCACGATGGCTTTGTGCCGGATGGTTCAAAGTCCGAAGGCTGGGGCGATTTGCTACCGAACGGCTGGGACCATTTCGAATGTAGTCTTGGTGGCAAGTACGTCGGTTTCAACCACGTAAACAATAGAACGAAAACGACCAAACGAATCTCCGAATACCGTACGGATTTCGAATCCCGACTGGTTGTCGACCTGATAGAAAATCAGCTAGGCCCCAAGAACAGAGACAATGGTACAGGCGACGATACCCGGAATGGATTCTTCTTGTGCTGGACTCCCTTCGCATCTCACCTGACCAAAGAATTCAGTGACATGACCGCCGAGCGTCACACCGGAATGTTTCAGGACGTTTCACTCACTGGAATCGATCAGGCCAATGACTATCTGACGTTCGACCATCGGCCAGAAGAAATGACTACGATCCCCAAATACGAGAAGACGGTTCTGGACGGTTGGGCCGGCACCTACCACCACCGCCTGCGGAGTATTCAAGCGTTGGACGAGGGGATTGGGAAAATGATGGCGGCTTTGGAAAAAACGAACCAACTGGATAACACCATCATTATCTTCACGTCTGATCACGGAGCCAGTCAGGGGCAACATGGTCACTTTGGCAAACGCTTCCCCTACGACCGAATCACAAAAGTTCCATTCATCGCCAAAGGTCCAGGCATCCCAGGGAACCAACAGTGCGACCAATTGTTGGCCAACATTGATATCGCACCTACGCTGATCGATATTGCGAGCGGGAAGCAACCGGATTCGTGCGACGGTTTATCATTCGCTGAACTGCTTACGAATCCAGGTCAAACAACTGGCCGAGACGCAATCATCATCGAGAACTGGGATCGCATCTGGTGCAACACTGTTTTTATTGCGAGTGCCTATTGCAGCCTGAGGACGCATCACCATATCTACACCGAATGGGCCTCCGGTAGTTTTGAGTACTTCGACATGGCCAGCGACCCCAACCAGAAAAACAATCTGTACGCTGAGCTGGACGAACAGAAACGCAAGGAACTGAAACAAACGCTGGCCGAGTTGCGGGGTCGACACAACCAATCGCCCTCGTTTGGCAACGAATTTAAATTCCCGATAGCCCATGATGAGAGAAGAGTCTTTTCAGCCAACTTTCGGCCAGCAGACTTTTCAGGGTTTGCGGAAGACGATAATGGCATCGAGAAAGTGGAACTCGAATTCTACTGTGACAAAATCCAGAGCTGGTGGGACGGGAAGGGATGGTCCGAGCAGAAGACTCTGGTTCCTGCGAATTTGGGAATGCCCAAGGGCCATGTCTCGCGTTGGTCTTACACTTTGGATACCGCTGCATTTACTTTCGCTGATGATTCACCGATGAACCGTCGCGACACGGTGATCAATGCCTTGGTTACGGACGTCGACGGAAACCAAACGCGTTGGGAAAAGGCCTTTGAGTTTAAAATGCGAATCAACGACCCGGAAACCTGGATTGACCCGCCGGCACCGTGGAGTGATCGGCAGCAGCCGTTTCGAATTAGTGGTCGAGCGGCCGACAATCGAAAAGTTAGTCGTGTTGAAGCGCTGACGCTTGATCTTGACCGCAACCTGTTCTGGAACTCAGAGCAACGAAAATGGGTGAAGGAAAGAGTGCGGTTCGAAGTGCCCTTGAAGCCTTTGCAAACCGAAGAACCTGGCGATTGGGTAACCTGGGACTATGAATTTGACGGGCCACAGGAAGGCAAGCTGTTCTTTTGCTTTCGGGCCTATGATGCGGAAGGGAAATTCGATGCGTCTCTGCCATTTCACATCGAAGATCCGGTCGACGAGTAATTATTGCTTTGCCAAACAACAAAACGCCATAAAACAAACTCCAAACAAAAAAACGGCCGAGCTTTCCAGCTCGACCGTCTTTGGTATTTGCTTCGATTCTCTCGTTGGAATCGTATTAGAAGCCGTTGCTTGACAACTTCTGCATTTCAACTTCAACGCTGGCCACGTTGTCATCTCCGTCGATGACCAGTTCCAGGTTTAGCAATCCGTTTGATTCCTGGATGACCGAATCCATCAGGTCCTCTTCGAAAACGTCGTAGCCATCAGCCTGGATGATTACCATTCCAGTTTCCAAACCGGCAAGTTCGGCTGGTGAACCAGCTTGAACATCAACGATTCCCAGTCCGCGTCCCTGGATGAAAACACACTCCAAACCAAGGTACCAACTGTAAGACTCAACCACTCCCTGATGCTCGATCTTCACCGGGCAGAACAACCAGTTGTACGAGTTGCTGCAAGTCGTGTCGAAGTAGTACTCAGTGCCGCACCAGTTGTACCACCAGTGGCAGCGAGTCGGGTAGCTTCCGCACCACACGTCGTAGCTCCAGCACAATTGAACTTGTGGACGTGGTCGGCATGGCCGTGGAACCCAGTGAGGGCGGCATGGCTTGCCGGGCTTGCAGTTACCTGGACGTGGGTAGTCGTGATGACCAGTGTGTCCACCACCTGGATAGTGAGGCTTTGTTCCACCTGGCTTGTGTGG
>CAZPOL010000045.1:0-13190 GCA_964588195.1 uncultured Pirellulaceae bacterium
AATGGCGAGTTCAAGAGTTTGCTGGAAGCCATGGATAATGAAGCACCCGGAATGCTTCCGACGCAGGGATTCAGTAGCCAGTATTACTGGGGACCAAACGGGTGGCCTAACAATGATGCGGCACAAGGCCAACGGCTGATGATCTCGACCGTACTGGCCGTATCGCCGGAAATTGGTGGGTCGGCTTCATTGGAAGATTCGATCGACCAAATCACGCGTACGGTTCGTGTAGACGGGACCTCTCCAGAAGGCACCTTCTTTTTCGCTAAACACAAAGACGTTCGTTCACGCACTCGAACAAGTCAATTCGCGCAGGCCGTCGAGGCGATTCAAAAACTTGGCATGAACGCCGAGGTGATCGAGGACAAGATGCCGCAAAACAGCACCGTTCTGGGGGCGACCCTTGGCAGTGCCAAAGTCCCTTGGCCCAAATCGGGCAGCCAGTTTCAGGCCGGTGCGATCTGCGACAATCTGACGAGCTACGGCGGATGGATGGAAAAGAAGAAGAGCCAAACGCCCATTACTGATTTCCTGAAGTACGGCGCGGCCGGGGCAAGTGGTGCCGTCTACGAACCGTATGCCATCCATTACAAGTTTCCCAGCGCAATGATTCACGCTCACTATGCCAGAGGTTGCACATTGGGCGAAGCTTTTTATCAGTCTATTCACGGTCCGTTTCAAATGCTGATTGTTGGGGATGCGTTGTGCCGCCCGTTTGCGTCTCTGCCACAGTTCGAAGTCCGGGGCATCAAACCGAACGATACGGTTAGCGGACCTTTCGAATTGACGGTCAACCCATCGAGCGGACCGGAAATCGCCTCCGTTGAATTATTCATGGACGGACGTAAGTTTGCGACAACAGAACCAGGCAAATCGTTTGAAGTTCCCGCTCAGTCACTTTCGGCAGGCTATCACGAATTGCGAGTCGTAGCGATCGAAAAATCGCTGATAGGTACGCGAGCCAGCCAGCGTTTTGGTTTCCAGGTCAGACAAGGCAACAAGCGCGTCGTACTGAAGGTCGCCGGCGGCGGCACGTTCAAGTTGTCGGACGAAGTAGTGGTAAATGCCACTACAACCGTAGGCCGACAAATCAATCTGTTTCAGAACTCTCGCCAGGTCGGCCAAGTCAGTGGCAAGTCAGGCCAGGTTCGCATCCCGGCCAAGTTGCTGGGCCGCGGCAAGACGACGCTTTACGGAGTCGTTGCCGATGGCTCAAAAAACATCGCCAGCCAACCGTTGGAAATTGAGATCACACCATAACCAATTTCGAATACGATACCGCGATTGATCAGAAACGGTATTCCAGTCCGGTATAAAACGCGAAACCCTGTCGTTCTCGTCCAGCTTGGGCGATCGGGACCGAGTTTTCGAACGTCACTGTGGTAATGCCGTCCAGACCCTGACCGAAGTGCCTGATGAACTTTCCATACAAACGGTAAGTGTCTCGATCGTGAATGGCATCGCCTGTGAATTGATTGGGCGAATAATTTCCATAGTTAACAAGGGCCGTCCAACGGTCGCCTTCGTAGCCAAGGTTCACGTAGTAGCCAACGCCACTCAGCAATCCCGGGAAGAACTGATCGCGATTGTAGATGCTTCGGCCCCAGGTAATATCAAGCGGGTTGAAGAAGCGACGGAATCCGTATTGGTCATAGACGACCTCGCCTGACAAAGTCCAGCGACCTCGCCGAATCATCCCGTCCACACCAACTTGATTGTTTCGCTGTTTTTGACTCTCTGATCCAGTACCGTCATGCCATTTCACCGATCCACCAAACGCATACGAACCGCCATTGATTCCAATTCTCGCGAGTCCCGCCTTCGTTGAATTTGTGTCCAGGTTCTCGGAGCCATTGGAAATCGAAGCGGTGAATTCCCAAATGCCAGGGTTGTAATCGACTTGCAAACCGGTCTCTCGGTAGTCGACTACCTCGGTCCGAATGAAAGGCGCGTCGCTCAATGCATTGGTATTCAGCGGGAAATAGGTCCGACCAAATGGCGTGTACCGTTTGCCAGCCGAAAATGTCCAATCGCCGCGATTCGCTGCGATAAACAACTGCGAGATCTCAAGCGTTTCGATTTCGAAATTGCCCCGAAAGGAAACTCGTTCCGGTGTATCGACCAGGATGTTGCGGTCGTAGGGCTGGTTGATGAACAGCTCGGTTTCCAAGCCAACATCCCAGCCATTGATATTCCGTAGGACCGCTCCCTGAATCGCTCCCTCAGCTCCGAACGATGTCTCTTGGCCAGACCACTGAAGTCGCTGGTCATTAAAATAAAACGCGCGGGCCAAACCGCTGAACACGTATTGATAATCGCCACGATTGATTTGGGTGCATGGCACACATTCCGCCGGATCTTCAAAGTTCATTCCGACAAAGGTTTGCCCATGCCCAGAATGATACGACGGCAATGAATCAGAAACTGCATCCTGGCCACTCAGCAGACCGGCGAATGCCAATGCTGCGCAAAAGAAGCTGACGAGATTGCGAAGGGGTCTGAAGGTCATTGCAGAATCTAAAGGATCTGGACTTTGAGGTATCCGCCAGCACAAGATTCGACTACCTCGGAACTGCGCCGTTGTTCGCGCAGTATGCTGATAGTATCGTCGTCGCCATCGATCGCACTGCGTTAACACGCCGGCGTCAGCCCAACTCAGCCATCCGTTCTTTGTCGTTTGCGCTGTAACCGCAAACGCCCTCGAGCCCCGGGCCTGGCAATAGCCCACACCTTCGGAAAGCTTCCCAAACAATCATGAATGCTGGCATCTTCAGGTGCCGAGGAAAGCTTGCTCTACTTTTCCGCCTCAAGACGGGCCTGAATTCGTTCAACCAGCTCGCGAATTTGCTGCTGTCGCAACTCGGGCCCCGCAGTAATGTCGACACCTACATCGGAATCTGGCTGCAGACCAAGGATTTTGGCCACTGCGAACGTCGCGAAAACCCGGTTGACTGGTTCTGAGTCATTCAGCGATCCGGCGACTTCAGCAAACTGTTGCATCGCCCACTGTGAGTTGGCAAACCACTGCGTCGCCAGATATCGCATGTGACTGTCTTCACTGGCCAGCCAATTCAAACCAGCCGGTTGTTGCAGCGAATCATAGGCATGCCACTGCTTGCTCGGCTTCGGCGACTCGCCCCAAATCTTTTGGTGCTGGTCCAAAGCCCATGAAACCGATTTGTCCAGGTGACATGCATTGCAAGCATTCGCCATTCCGGCAGAGACCATTGATTCTTCGATTGGCAGACTGATGCGGTGAGTCCTGATCAGGCTGTCGACACCCCGGGTAAACTTCGGCATGTGACAATCCAGGCAACTTACTTGAGCGTGACCTGGCCCTGCGTGCAGGCTGGCAAATTGTTCGTCCTGGTATTCGGCATGGCACTTAATGCAACTGTTGACGTGGCGGGGTAGATCAACGCCGGTCAACTCGGGCGGTGTTCCGGTATGCGGTTCGTGGCAGTCGATGCAACTGAGCTGCGAAGCACATGATCCGGCAAACAGATCCATCCCTTCCCGAGAATTACCTTTGCCGGCGCCGTTTGGAAACAATTCAGCGGCACCGGAATGACACTGCGTACAAATTCCTCGGGTCGTGTAAGCGTTGTTGCGATCGCCCGTTGGAATTTGATGCGGGTCGTCCGCGCTGATTCGTGTCAACTTGCTGGTTGGCAGAAACTTGATCTCGCGTTCTCGAATCGCATGTTCCCGTCCACCAAAGTGACAACTTTCGCAACTGACTCCCATCGTCACCAGGTGCTTCTCAGGATCGAGCCGTTCGTTCAGGTAGGTAAAATCCTTGATCGATGGTTCGACTTCGACCGTTGCCGAAACCAACTGGCTTAACTGTTGCAGCTCGGCCGATACCGTGGCATCCGGAAAACCGGCCATGTACTCGTGAAAGATCCGGTAGGCGTAAGGAAACGTGTTGTGACAATTCATGCAATTGGCACCGTACAAATCGATCCGCGGATCACCATCGATCGCTTCGTCCATCGGAATCCCGTGGACCAGAGTTTCGTCGCCGTAAGCATTCATAAAGACGCGAGGCAACCAGCGTTTCATTTTGAACCAGTATCCGAAAGGCAACCGATGCTCTTTATAGATGTCGTGGTCTTTCGGCTCTGGCCCAACCAACTGCACACCGATATAGGCTTGCATGTATCGTGAGCCAACCGTTTTGGTGACCTTGTATCGACGGCGCAGCCCTTCATCGTTGAAGACTTCCATCAAGTACTCACCGTCGCGTTCGACGAACTTTACTTCACCAGTCGGCAATGCCAACACAGCACCGTCAAAATCTCCACGCATGGAATGATCACCGGCGTGGCGATTCATCAAACTGTGTGGATGTGACTTCCACAATTCATATTGTTCGTCGTGGCACTCGGCACAGGCATCGGGCCCGACATAATCTTCCGCCAGGATGTTGCTGTAATCGATGGAGTGATCGACCTGAGAGACCGGCAAAACCCTTGGGTCGACTTTGCGATGCGGACTTCGTTTCAAAGAAGGGGTCGCGCACAGGAATGACACAATGACAACGATTAAGATCAAGCTGGATATACGTCGCACGTTTTCTCATTCCAATGATTCAGAGCTAGCGCCGCTTCCCGGGAAAGGGCAAGGGAAACCCGTCGGCCACTGTCAAAAAGTAGGTCTGCACGGGTCCTGGTCAAGCTGATTCGCGGAATGGCAGAGCGGATGAGCAACAGTTAATCGGGTCGTTCGTGTTGCAATGGTCCTGCGGAATCAGCACGCGACGCCGACCAACAATCAACTGGTTTGAGCCATAGCCCGCCACAGCCACGGTTCATCGATTTCGCTTCACGATTCGGCTATCATGGAACACCTTGGCACGACACATTCAATCCCACCTAAACGAGTCGCCATATCATGTTGCGAACTACTTCGGTTTTTGTTGCCTTTGCAACAATGACGTTAACGATGCTGCCCAATATCGTTTTGGCTCAAGAGAGCGATGACGATCAGCCATTTCGCTCCAGCACAGATCAACGCTCCTCGGAAATCTTGCATGAGTGCATCGTGGCGATGGGCGGGATGGCTCTGGATGACGCCGTCAATTTGGTAGCGAAAGGAAACCACCTTATTACGATTCGCGATTCGAATTCCGACACCGACTCGATTCATGAATCGACTCTCACAGTTTCCGGTTTGCGATATCACGATGCTTTGGTCTCGGGGCACTTCACGAACGATCGATTTAGCAACGGCACATCAACCTGGTATTTTCACAATGGCAAGCCGAGTTCATTCAACGCCGTGGCTTCCAAACCCGCCGACTTGATCCCGTGGCCCAGTTGTGTTTTGAGTTGGCAAGATCGGAACCAGATTGTCTACGTTGGTGAAGCGACGATCGAAGAGCAGAAATTCTGGAAGCTCAAATTCACACAGGCAGATGGCCACCAGTCGTTTCGGTTTTTCAATCAAACAACCAGTTTGCCCGAACGAGTGGAATACTCTCTGGATGAAAAGGAAAATCCGGGAGCAGTAGCCACATTCGAATTCAGCCAGAAAAACCGCATCCAGTTGCCACTTGAAATTCGAGATACGATTCAGTTGGACGAAGGGAAAAAACGAATCAACTTTCACGTCTTTCAGGAAGTCGAATTCGATCCTGAAATCGACGAGGAAGTTTTTGAGATACCCGCCGAATTCCGTGACTAGTGGCATGTTACTCGATCCGTGTTGGTGACGGGTTGTGCCGCTTTCGGGTCGGCGAAGACCATTCCATTGTTGCAACCCAAAAACTGACTCGCTCAAAGCAGTAATTCGGGTTAGAATTCGGGACTTTGAACATCCTGTCCCTCCCCGTTGCCACCTTTTTTAAGAACCAAGAGTCCAAACGATGCGAAATTTCCTGATCGCCGGAAACTGGAAGATGAACCTCAACCGCGCCGAGAGTGCTGACCTGTCATCGGCTCTGGCCGGAAATTTCGGCTCGGCTCCTGACGGAGTTGAAATCGCCGTATGTCCGCCTTCGGTCTATCTGGACGCTGTTTCCAGGATCGTTGGCTCGTCGGCCGTGCGGCTTGGTTCCCAAAACATGTACCACCAAACCAATGGAGCGTTTACGGGAGAATTAAGCGCGGCCATGTTGCAGGATGTTGGCTGTCACTACGTTATCCTGGGGCATAGCGAACGACGGGCTCTGATGGGCGAAACCGACCAGCAAGTGAATGAAAAGACACAAGCGGCCCTGGCGGCCGGTCTGACTCCGATCGTTTGCGTCGGCGAGTCGCTGGAACAGCGGGAATCCGGCAAGACAATGGACGTGATTGGCCAGCAATTCCAGCAATCGTTGGCCGATTTGGACGAGCAACAAATCGTCAGCCTGGTCATCGCATACGAGCCGGTTTGGGCCATTGGCACCGGGAAAGTGGCGACTCCGGAACAGGCGGAAGAAGTTCATCTTGACCTTCGCAATTTGCTGGAAAAACGTTACAATTCCGACGTCGCCGGCCGGGTTCAGATCCTTTACGGTGGCAGTGTCAAACCGGAAAATGCCAGCCAGTTGCTGGCTCAGCCAAACGTAGATGGAGCACTGGTGGGCGGCGCGTCGTTGAAAGCGGAAAGCTTTGGCGGCATTATCGAAGCCGCAGGCCAACTGGCTGGGCAATAGTCGTCGATCCGTTGGCTAATTTTGTTGACCAATTCATTGCCCGTCGATACGACGCTTCGATGATGCAATGCCAGGCAAAGTTTTCATGCGACTCTGCCGCTTCTGCAACGTTTAACCGACGATGTGGAATTCACCATCGCACAAAACACAATCATCCCCGATCCGTACGAATGTCGACCGTCGGGATTATTTCGAGTTAAGAAAGTACTGAAATGTTGCTGTTCATTTTCGGCCTGCTGTTATTCTTCCTGAGCGTGTTCCTGATCCTGATCGTGCTGGTTCAACGTGGCCGCGGCGGTGGATTGACCGGAGCACTCGGTGGCATGGGTGGCCAGAGCGCATTTGGTGCCAAAGCTGGTGATACGTTTACTCGTATCACGGTAGTGACCGCCATCGTCTGGATTTTGCTGTCGATGCTGTGCATCAAGATGTACAACCCGCCAATGCAAAAAGCCGAAACCAACTCGGGAGCGAGCGCTGGCAGTGGTTCCGCCGCTGATGATTCGGGGACCGACGACGCTGACGTACCGGACGCAGAAGATGAAGAAGCCTCCAATATTCTTGACGATGCTCTGAATGGTATCAACCAGGACGGCGAATCCGGCGATGCAGGACAAGACGCGATCAACGAGGCACTTGGTGGCCAATTCGATGGTAACAGTGGCGTGGATGCCTCGGAAACCACTACCCCGAAAGCATCGGGTGAGGGACCAGCGGCAGAGGGACCAGAAATGGAATCAGGTGAAAACTCATCCGATCCAATGGAAGAGGCAACTGATGAAAACGCCGGCGAAGGTAAAGGCGAAGACGGCTAGGCCGGACCGCTGCACCCCTTTTTGACTGACCTCACTCATTCGTCGATTCGATCGATTCCTTATCAGGAGACCCCGTCCTTGCTATACAGCATGACCGGTCATGGACAGGCTCAACAAACCACCGATGGCGTACAGGTCTGGGCGGAAATTCGCGCCGTCAACAACCGCTACCTGAAGGTCACGGTTAGCTATTCCGACCGGGCGGCCGAGTTGGAATCGCAAGTCAAATCAATTGTGCAAAAGCACATTCGGCGCGGAGCGGTCCACGTTAACCTGGAAATTCAGCGAGAGAAATCGGCTGCTCGTTTCCAAATCAACACCGACTTGCTCGATTCGCTGCTTCAACAAGCTCGCTCGGTTGACAGCAATGTCTCGGCGGGCGACCTGCTGACTTTGCCGGGTGTCCTGGAAGATGCCTCGTCGAACAAACGACATAACGGCGACAACGAATCCGCGAACTCCGACTGGGAATTGCTGCAACCGGTGATTGAGGAAGCGATGCAGCGATTGGTCGAAATGCGACAAATCGAAGGAGCCTCGGCGGCCAAAGACCTGTTGGAAAACAGCGGCGAAATCGCCAAACAATTGAAGGTCATCGAAGGCCGGGCTCCGCAGGTTGCCAGCGACTATGCCATCCGCTTGACCGACCGAATCAACCATTTGCTGGCGGAACACGAGGTTTCCATTTCGCCTGCCGACATCGTGCGGGAAGTCGGAATTTTCGCTGACAAAGCCGACATTTCCGAAGAGGTTGTCCGGCTAAATACGCATATCGAGCAATTCTCTGAAATCATTAACTCTGGCCAAAGCGATGGTCGGAAACTAGAATTCGTCTCTCAGGAAATGCTCCGGGAAACCAACACGATCGGGTCCAAAGCGAATGACTCGGTGATCGCTCAAAGTGTCGTTGAGATCAAAACGGCGATCGACCGAATCCGCGAAATGACTCAAAACGTCGAATAGGTTTCCGGCGCAGCACGTTCAGCGATCACCGGATTGGTCAAGTTCCGCCCACCTCGCACCTCATTCTTTTTATTCACAGCCCATGAAGTCAGCCAAACCTGGCAAATTGATTATCATCTCCGGACCATCCGGTGTAGGAAAATCGAGTGTCGTTCGCCAACTGATTGATACCTGCGAATTGCCGCTGGAATTAAGTGTGTCGGCAACGACGCGGCAACCAAGACCAGGCGAGCAGGATGGAGTCAATTACCACTTTCTGTCAGCGGAACAATTTGAGGAAAAACAAAAAGCAGATGCTTTCCTGGAATGTGCCGAAGTGTTCGGGATCGGACATTGGTACGGTACCCTCGAACAACCGGTTCGCGAACGATTGGACCAGGGACGTTGGGTCATTTTGGAAATCGATGTGCAAGGCGCCTTGATGGTGCTGGGCAAGTTCCCAAACGCGACCTCGATTTTCATTCACCCAGGCAGTCTGGAAGAACTGGAACAACGGTTACGAGGTCGAAAAACCGAATCCGAAGAACAAATCAAGAGTCGATTGAATGTGGCTGCCGACGAACTAGCCATGTCTCAGCAATACCAACACATTATCAAAAACGAAGAAATCCAGAAAACCGCAGACAACATTTGCGGTTTGCTACATAAATCCGGAGAACAACAATCATGTACGACGAACTGAAAGAAGAAGAGATCGTGAACCTTGTTGGCGGTCGATTCAAGTTGTCGACGCTGATCCAGAAACGACTGGTGCAATTGAACCAGGGCTCCAACCCGTTGGTTGACACAACCTCGAATGACAAAATGGAAATCGTTTTGCAAGAGATTCGTGCCGGCAAGATCCGTTTGGACATGTCCGACAACATTCAAATTGCCGACGAAGCTCCGGACTTCAGCCAGCCGCCTGAGCTGGATCTGGAAAACCTGTAACGCCCACCCGCGTTGCCGTTTTCAACGAACTTGAAACAACTGACCAGGAGCATTGATTGCTCCTGGTTTTCTCATGCGCGATTCCTTTTGCGCTGCTACTGGCTCAACGACTTCACTTCGCTCACGAACTGACTGAGACTCATCAACTGCCCACGAATCGATTCGGGATAGTGCCGATGCAGCGGGGCAGGGACCACCAATTGCAAATTGGCATCACGCATTTCACGAAATTGATTCTCGGAGACACCTTCTTGCAGCGTTAACAGATGCTTGGTCTCGATACGATCGGCCTCGTTCAAAACCTGTCGCCACCGGTCTTTGCAAGTTGTTTTAACCGCCAGCATTCGCAGACGACCCGTTGGGAAGGACAAGTCGTCGTAATTCGCGGCGATCGGGAACAGGTAATCGGGCGCTTTGCCGCCTTCTACCCTCGGCTGAAAATCAAAGTCGGTATCTTCGACCAGGCCTTCCTCGCGAAAGATTTGACGAGCGTGTAGTTCCAGTGACCGCCCGGACCGGGATTTTCGCCTTTGCAAAATCGTCTGAGCACGCTGCACGAATTCGTCAATATTGTCGAAGCCTTTTTGAATCGTAGGCAACTCAATCGCTTCTTCAATGCTCTGGAAAATCAGAAACTCGCATTCTCGTCTGGCCAGAATCCGTTTGTCGATGTCGTGACCGAACGGCGGTGCCGATTTGATCGCGAGATCAATTATTTGTTGGCCGGTCGGAAATTTCTGGTGCCACTCGGCCGGGATCTGTTCCGGTTGCAACCAACAAGCAGACGTTCGACCTGGCGATTTCGCCGCAACCGGTTTGCCAAAACTCCAGATTCGGTATTCGCCGGGGTCGACCTGACCGACTCGATCCTCCAACAGATCCTCCTCCGAATCCTTCTCACATATCCAGACATGACAGTCCGGAACCGGATCGCTTTGCGTGCCCCGTCGAAAAGCGAACACCATTAGCGCACCGGTATGCTCAGGGTTAAGCAGACCTGTTCCGCTGACGCCTGACAATCTTGCCTCGTCTTGCCAATCGATGGTCACAGGCAACCGGTCACTCTCCGCCGAATGCTCGTCGACGACCAAGGCTAGATTGACTGAACGGGCTTGCCGATTCACGTGCTCCGATTGAGGGATTATTTCCTGGATGAATTCGACAGGCATCCATAGTCCGGTTGATTCCGAGCCGCCCGCCATCGCCTCAGTCGCCGAAAGCCGCTTCAAATACCACACGACTTCACTGCTGGAATTCGCATCGATCCAGCTTTGCAATTCGTCGGTTCGCGATATTCTGAGCTCGTTCACTTTTTCTTCCTTACACGACCTGTAGTACCCCTGATCTCATGCTGATTGATTTGATTCTTCCCAATACGAACCGTGGCCCGATCGGTATACCCCAGCCACTCGACCGCCTGTTCAATGACCGTCGTCGCCGGTAGACGCTGCTTGCCCTTCAAGGCACATTCCCAAATCACCAATACTCGCCAACCCATATCGTGCAATTGACGGACGACTTTTCGATCGCGTCGACGAGTCGCATTGATCTTATCCCGCCACCATTGGCGACGCGTTGATGGCCACTTGAAAAGGTGACACCGGTGGCCGTGCCAAAAACATCCGTTCACAAATATCACTGATTTGCGCCCCGGGAATACAAGATCCGGCTTGCCGGGCAATTTGGCAGAATGCAGGCGGTATCGAAAACCTGCCGCGTGCAGACCACGTCGAATCGTTAGTTCAGGCCGGGTGTTCTTGCCTTGAATGCCCGCCATCATTCGGCTGCGAGTCGATCGATCTACGACGTCAACCATCAGACAGCCGTGGCATGATTTGATCGTCGTTTTCGACGGTTCGAGGCTTCGCGAGAACCGACGGCATCGACAATGTGCGGTTTCATCTTCTTGGCAATCGCCTGAACCACTGGTACGACGACTGCATTGCCAAACTGCCGGTAGGCCTGAGTATCCGATACTGGAATCATGAATTTTTGACCATCTGGTTTGTCAAACCCCATCAGCCGAGCACACTCTCGGGGAGTCAAGCGACGAGGGTTTTTGCGTGGTCCACGACGAATCAGTATTTCGGAACCATCTTTATAGTAACGTGCGGACAGAGTCCGCGCGACATCGTCGTCACCACACAAACCAAATCCGAACCCGTTACCCTTCAATCTGTGCTTTTCCGCGTATTGTTGCAAGTAATTCCAGAGTTTGTCGGACAGGGTGTATTTTTCATTGACCTTTCCTTTGGTGCCGGTGAAGTGCCCATCTGCCGATTCTGATCCGTCTTCAGGGTGCAAAATAGTGCCCAGCCGAGGCCCTTTTTCGGGGGTGGCAAACTTCAACTTATCGAAGCAGAAACTGGAAGGATCCCGAAATCCGGCGATAAAGATCCGCTCACGGTGTTGAGGAACAAAGCCACTCGCATCAATCACACGCCAGGAAATCTGGTAGCCCAAATCGTCCTGCAGCGTTTCACGAATCACCCGAAATGTGTTGCCCTTGTCGTGACTGAGCAAGTTCTTGACGTTCTCCAGCAAGAACGCCGCAGGTCGGTGATGCGCGATGATTCGCGCCACGTCGAAAAACAGAGTACCTTGCGACTCACACCGAAACCCGTGTTTGCGACCGAGCGCATTCTTCTTGCTAACCCCGGCAATCGAAAAAGGCTGGCATGGAAATCCCGCCAACAGTACGTCGTGATCGGGCACGTCGTGCACGGGCACTTCGGTAATGTCGCCGGCAAAAACGTGCTGTTTGCAGGCTCGATAATTGGCCTCATACGTTTGCCTGGAATACTTGTCCCACTCACTGGTGAACAGACACTCACCACCGATCGAATCAAAGGCTCGTCGGAAGCCGCCGATACCGGCGAACAGATCGATAAAACGAAAACTCTTCTTTGTTGGCAACTTCGAACTCCAACCATGCAGTACGTCAAACGGCTACGGGCCCAAACAGTTTAACCAAAATAACCGGCCTGATGTGAATCCTCCGGCTCAATTCAGAACGCACTTCGACATCGAATTGGCAAGTAAGAGCAGCCGCCGAAAAAAGCAAACAGCTGTTACGACCCGCGCCACACAAACCACCACATTGGTGGCCAGAGCAATAACCCGTGGCGATTTTTTGGGTTATTCGCTTTGGCGGGTCTTTGGCACCGAAGTAGACATTTCGTTTCATGACAACTGGGAAATTTATCCGCGCTGTCTCTTTAGTGGGTTGTAGGATTCACCAACAGCAGGCTTTTACGCCCGAAATGCCCGAAAAATCGAGTGGTTTCGTTCTTACGAACCACAAAATGTTCAAGGACTAAAAAATGAGTTCCAATCAATTTCATCCCGCTTTGTCAAACGCCGCAAGAGCAATCGTCAGCGATAACCGCGATGAGACTCGTCAAAACATCGATTGGTTTTTGACTGAAAACGTCGATTCTGTCGACGCTTGGCTAATCAAAGCATGGACTGCGGACTCGTTGGAAGTTTCGCTTGATTGTTTTCAGTGTGCTTTGGAAATTGAGCCGGAAAATCAAGTGGCCAAGTCAGGACTGGAATGGATCCAGGGCGTATTCAACATCGCCGAAGAACGCCTGGAGGCCGAAAGCCTGGAAGAACTCAGAATCGAAGAGGAGCGTGCCGAACAGGAACGCCTGGAATCTGAGCGTCAGGAACAAGAACGTCAGGAACAAGAGCGCTTGGAAGCTGAGCGACTGGAACAAGAGCGACTTGAAGAAGAACGTCTGGAAGCTGAGCGATTCGAGCAAGAGCAACTTGAACAAGAGCGTTTGGAAGCTGAGCGACAAGAAGTAGAGCGTTTGGAACAAGAGCGTTTGGAA
>CAZPOL010000045.1:13290-16422 GCA_964588195.1 uncultured Pirellulaceae bacterium
GAACAAGAGCGTCAGGAACAAGAGCGACTTGAGCAAGAGCGTCAGGATCAAGAACGCCTGAAAGAAGAAAGCTTGCAAGCTGAGCAGTTCGAGCAAGAACAACTTGAGCAAGAACGTTTGGAAGCTGAGCGACTTGAAGAAATGCTGGAAACTGAGCATTCCGAGCAAGAACAGCTGGACGCAGAGTCGCAGCAAGATGTTGTTCATAACGAGCAGCCAGAGCAATTGGCCGACCACATGGTTCCAATGCAATTGGACGCGGAAATCGTTGAACACAATCATTTTGAAGCTTCTCAAATCGAGCACGAAGCACCAGGTTCTTCTGCCCAACAGCAAGAAGAAGAGCTGCTGGCTGCCGAGCGTATCGCTGATGAGATGCAAGCCAGCCTGGAAGCACAGATGCAGAGTCACCTCGCTGACCTGCCACTACCTGGCCCTGTAACGACTTCACCTGAAAACAATGCAACTGAAAACGAAATTGTTCAGGAAGAGTCGGCTCAGGACGAGTTTGTGATTCCACATGTGGAAGAAGAGTTCTTCTCGCATCCACAAAATCAAATCGAACAGCCTGAACAGCATGATGATTTCGAGCCAGTTGCCGAATTGCCTCAACAGCCCCAGCAGCCAGAAGGCCAGCAATTCGAAGAGCCTGCAGAGTCACATGAACAAGCAAGCGAGCCGTTGAACACTCAACCGGAACTGGACTTGCAACACAATGTTGAAGCATTGTCGGAAGAAGTCCGGGAAGAATTGCAGCCTGAACCGAACGCTCAGGACGTACAGGCTGACCGCGAAGCAGATCAACCAAACGAACAATCTTCAACCACTGGTAGAAAGCGAGTCGTTCTGGCTGTCGACGATAGTGCCACGATCCGCAAACTGGTTTCACTGACATTGCGTGAGCAGGGCTACGAAGTTCTGACAGCGTGTGACGGTGTCGAAGCACTCAAGATTCTGGCTGAACAACTGCCTGATCTCGTTTTGTCTGACATCAACATGCCTCGTTTAGGAGGCTACAAACTGTGCAAGTTTATCAAGAAGCACGAGCGAACCGCGTCTATCCCGGTTGTCATGCTGTCTGGTAAGGACGGTGTGTTTGACAAGATGCGTGGCAAGATGAATGGCTGCGATGGCTTTATCGCAAAGCCGTTTGAAACAAGTGAACTCGTCGAAATAATCGGCCAGTACATGACGGAATCAGCCCCAACTATTGGCAGCTGAATAAAGCAATCTCGTACCAACTGAACCCAAAAAACTCACGAGCTAAACATGAATGCTTCCAATCTTCCAAAGCTGGCTGAAAACGCCAAAGCCGCCGGACTTGTCATTGTCAGATCCGAATCTGATTCCGAGGACCTGATCGATCGCTCGATCCTTGGCATGGCTTGTGTCGAATTGATTGGCAAACTTGAAAACACATTTGCCAAAGCACGCGAACAACAGCCAACCGATTACATTGACGAATCGGGCAATACGGCTCGTAAAATGCTTGACCTGATGCAGAATTTCACTCGATCACACCTGCAGAACAGCGCTTACAAGCAAGCCAACGAAGAGATCACCAAGGCCATGATGGGCAGTCACGCCTACGATGAAGTCCTGAAAACACGACCTTTGGGCAACGCATTGTTGCGTGCTTTCTGGAAAGCAGACGAAGTCGACTCGATCAAGGAAGCTCACAACAAGCTTGGCGACAACCTGGTGCGTGCAACTGCTGCCACCCTGTACCACGCCATCATGCTGCTCGATTTTTCGTCGGAGCTCGGAGCCGAGATCGATCAAAGCACCGTCGTCTTTGTGACGGAACTAGGCCAGTCTTGGTAGTCCTGGTAGACCCGGTGTTCCTTGTAGCCGCCAACGCGATGGCTGGCTACAAGAAATAAATTGGATCACTCGCGAAAAACCCCTCCTTCGATTCCTTCCTCAGACAATATTATGGCCGAGCCCGCAAGTGATCTTCCCGAGGATGACGACCTGGCAGCCGTACTGGCTGCCTTCGGCGACGACCTGCGCGATATTCTTGACGAGCCCGATGACGATCTGGTACCTGAGACTGAGCCAGATGTCGCATCATCATCGGACGCGACAAACATTGAGACATCGATTCGTCGCGATGAGCCATCAGTGACTAGTCCGCCAGAAAATGTACCGGCCTCTGCCGCACCGTCTGCTGAGTTAGCTCCATCGATCGATCCGGTCGAACAGATTCTCGAGCAATACGGTTGCAAACTGAATGACGAATCCAACTTTGCATACGCCGGGTCAATCGCATTGGCGTGTTTGACCGCTGGTGAATCAGCTGGGAAAGACAATCCACGATTCGTTGTCTTCAGTATCGGTGGACAGAAATTCGCGGTGCCGATGTCTTGCGTCATCGAAGTCACAAACAACATCGACGTGATCACGCCTTTGCCTTGTACCGCCGATTGGCTGGCTGGAATCACTTGCCTGCGAGGCACCATATTGTCGGTCACAGATCTGGCCGCACTGTTTGATATCCCAGCCGGAAATCAACAGGATTGCAAGATGATCGTGATCAACAGCGACGAGCAGAACGCGTCGACCGGGATCCGAACCGAAAGAGTTCATGGCATCAAGAGTCTTGTTCTGCAACCAATGCCCGATGGCGGTGACAAAGCCCTGGGTACGAATGCATTTACAGGCATGGCCGATCTTGAGGGGGATGACGTGTTTGTCATTGACCCGGACCAGCTGTTCAGCTCAACACCGCTTTCGCAATACACGCACTAGTAACACCCTTGTCTGAGTTCGCTCGGGCACGACATTCAATTCAGAGGAATTTGACATGACAGTCAACAATCAAGTTAAGACGGGGCTTCAGGCGAAAATCCTGATTTCACTTGCCGTTGCGGGAGTCTTGCCTTTTGGAATTCTGGCCGCAGTGGCTGGCATTGGCGTGTTCCAGTCGATCGGTGGAATAGTGGCTATCGTCAGCTTGCTTATGGGCCTAATGATTGCCTGGGGCATTTGTCAAGGAATCGTCAAACAAACGGAAAATATCGATCTAACGCTACAACGCATCAACGGTGGCGACTTTGAAGCTCGCGTGAATGTAAACAGTCGCGACGAACTAGGCAGCATCGGCCAATCGTTGAACGTGATGTGCGACAA
>CAZPOL010000045.1:16522-40444 GCA_964588195.1 uncultured Pirellulaceae bacterium
ACGGACAGCGACAGTCAAGCCCGTGAAATCAGCGAGGCTTCGGACAAGTTGCTGGAAATGACCAACGCTTTCCAGAAGGTGGCAACGCAAACAGAAGAAAGTGTTCAGGTCGCCGTTGAAGCCCGTCAAACTGCTTCGGATGGTTTGAAAGCGGTAAACGATACCGTCGAAGGCATGCAGCGAATTCGTGCTCAGGTTCAGAACACATCCAAGCGAATCAAGCGACTTGGCGAATCGTCACAGGAAATTGGCGAGATCGTTCAATTGATCTCTGACATTGCCGATCGCACATCGATCCTGGCTTTGAATGCTTCGATTCAGGCCGCCATGGCCGGCGACGCAGGTCAAGGTTTCGCCGTCGTTGCCGAAGAAGTCGAACGATTGGCTGAGCGTAGTGCCGCCGCCACAGGTCAAATCGCCAACCTCGTCCGCGGAATTCAAACCGAAACTGGTGAGGTGATCACGGACATGGAAGAATCGACTCGTGAGGTTGTCACCGGTTCGAAACTGGCAACTCAGGCGGGCGAAACGCTGTTCGAAATTGATAGTGTTTCCAACCAGCTGGTGGAATTGATCGAGAGTGCTTCGGCGTCCGCTCGCAGCCAGGCTCAAGACGCAACCAAAGTCGCAGCCACCATGGCGGAGATTTCACTGGGCACAAAAGAGTCTGCCCAAAAGAGCCGTCAGGCGACTGAGTCGGTCAACCAATTGGCACAAATGGCCGACGCTTTGCGTGCCTCGGTCTCACAGTTCACCGTCGATGTTGGCGATTCCAAAGCCGATAGTTCATCGAACCCGGTGGATATCGTGCAACAAAATCAGTTGATGGACCAGCTAAAAGCAGTCTCGAAATTGATGGATGCCGAATTGAATTCAGAATCAGCTCCGGCTAAAGCCAAGCAGGAACGAACTCACGTCGAATCAACGATCAGATCGACGATGATGTTTGACCAGTAAATCCCAACGAAGTCGAAAATAACTATCTTAGGGGATGGCTGATGCCAGAGTCGAAAAACAATGAATTCGATCGCAGCGTGATCGTTTCGCAATTGCAGGCAGGACAAAATGTTCCGGCAGAATTGGTTGAGATCTTCACCGAAGAAGCCGAAGAGCACTTGCGGATCATGTATGCCGGGTTGAACCAGCTGAAATCGGATCCGGCAGACCTCGCAGCGTTGGGCAAGGTACGTCGCTCGGCCCACACCCTGAAAGGGGCAGCTGGTGCCGTTGGACTCGAATCCGCGACGCGATTGTCACATCGCATGGAAGACCTGCTCGATCGATTAGCCGAGACTGAGACGGGCCCGAACTCCCCTCAAATCCATCTTTTCCTTTCCACGTGTGACTTGTTGCAGGAACTGACCACTGGCCAGTTTGAGATCGCATCGACGGCCAGTCAAATCGGAAAGCTCTACAGGCTCTATTCAGACGAATTGCATATTGGCGAACAGCAAACTGGCGAACTGACTGATTCGGGCACTGCCGACAACAGCGAAGTGCCGTCCCTTGAACGAAATTCAGAAAGCGCAACGCCTGCGCAGGAATCCGAACAAGCATCGGTGAATCAGCCAAAACCTGACCGACGCGCCAAGGAACGGTCGGATGACGGCCGTCGTCAATCTCTCCGCAGGAACGAAGATCGCAGTCGTTATCTGCGAGTACCTGTACAGCAACTGGATGACCTGGTTGGCATTGTGGGTGAGATGTTGATCAACCGTTCCGCCATGCAACAGTGTCTGCAGTCGCTGGATACACAAGTCGACACGATTCTGCAAACCGTTCAACGAACGAGTTCATCCAGTCACGAACTTCAACGCAGCTTCAACCTGGAAACGGCCGCACTGGCTGCTCACAGTTCATCTGGTGACGGGCGACCAGGATCTTTTGGCCAATTCGATTCGCTGGAATTCGACCAGTACACCGACTTCCACCTGCTGGCTCAGATACTTTCAGAAGGCAACAGCGACATCGAAATCGTTACACAGGAATTATCCTCGCTGCGAAACGCAATGGAATCTTTGCTGCGACGTCAAAAACATTTGAATCGAGTCGCACAAAACAGCCTGATGCAGATTCGTATGGTGCCGCTGTCCAGTATCGTCAGTCGTCTGGAAAGAACGGTAAGAACCGTTTCCGGAAAACTGGACAAATCGATCACATTGGTCGTTTCCGGCGATCATACAGAATTGGACAAGACGGTCCTTGATGAAATCGTCGACCCGCTGCAACACCTGTTTCGAAACGCCATCGACCATGGCGTGGAGAACGCGGTCGAAAGAAAGGCAGCCGGGAAACCGGAACACTCCAAAATTCTGTTGACCGCCATTAATCAAGGGACACAGGTGACGCTTGCCATCACCGATGATGGACACGGAATCAACAAGCAGAAAGTCCGCCAAAAAGCGATTGAAAGTGGATTGATTCAGGCATCCGACCAATTGAACGACGATGAATTGTACGGGCTGATTTTCCGACCTGGATTCAGCACCGCCGCGACTTTGACCGACGTTTCGGGAAGAGGAGTCGGAATGGATGTGGTCAGCGATGCGATTTCACGTTTGAATGGAACCATTCGAGTACACAGTGAACCCGGCGTCGGCACCACTTTTACGATTCAACTTCCTACCACGGTTGGCGTGACACAAGCAGTGCTCGTGCAGTCGGTAGACCGGACTTTTGCAATTCCAATGCAATCGGTTTCTCGAATTATCGCCCTGAACATGGACGACGTCGAACAAGTGGCAGAAGGCCAACTAATGCTCAACTACGAAGGTCGCAAGATCCAGTTGCGTGAATTGGCAGGCCATTTAAACCTGCCACCCGCAACGAATGCACCGATTCCAAACTCGGCTCCACCCATTCTGTTGGTTACCGTCGGCGACGATGAAATCGCGTTGTTGGTGGAATCGATCATTGGCGCACGCGACATCGTCGTCAAAAACCTCGGAGAGCACCTGAAGAATTTCCCCGGGATTATTGGCGCGACGGTTCAGGGTGACGGTTCGATCATTCCGATCCTTGAACCTACCTCCTTGATTAACAAAGGGGCTGCGATCACACGACCGAAAGGCGCGCCTCTGCCTTCCGAGAATATTCGTGTTTCGATGGCGATGGTCGTCGACGACTCGATTAGCGTACGACGAGTGACCTCTAATCTGTTGCAAAAAGCTGGTTGGGACGTCATGACGGCATGCGATGGAGTCGATGCATTGAAAAAACTGGAAGCGATGGAAAACACGCCAGACGTATTCCTTTGCGATATGGAAATGCCGCGGATGGATGGTATTGAGTTAATCAAGCGGCTTCGCAGAAACAACGAATTCAAAACGACTCCCATCATTACAGTGACCAGTCGTGGCAGCGAAAAGCATCGCAAAATGGCCTTCGCAGCTGGCGCTACAGAATATGTGGTCAAGCCATATCATGAAGACCACCTGATCGAGCTGATTGACGACCTGGTTCAAGTGGCTCGTGAAACGATTTGAACTATTTACGCCACCCCAGCCACTACAACCGTTGTAACACCTCCTGAAAATATACATAGATTTCCTCCCCCAACGCTTGCGCAATGCTAGGGTTCGATGAAGCATTGTCGCCCGGCCTTCAAACGACCGACCGACAAACAGCTTGATAAAAAGACACTTGGCATCACGCACTCCTCTCTGAAACAAAATGGACAAAGCAAAACCACTAACACTGAGTGCTGCCGCCTGGTTCTTTATTGGCCGAGGCGACGAGGAATCGTCGCGCCAAGTGAAAATCACAAGCCCGTGTATCATTGGGCGTAATCCAGACTGCACGTTGACGCTGGATAGTCGTAGTGTGTCCGGAAAGCACGCTCGGATTGTTGAAAAAGATGGTGGGCTGTGGCTACACGACGAAAACAGCACCAATGGTACCTTTGTCAATGGAAAACGAATTGACAAACCGGTTCTGCTGGAAAACGGAGATACCGTTCAATTTGCTGCCGTCGTGTTTCAGGTTTCTGACAGCGTCGCAGCTGACGAGAACGAGGTTCGATCGCCGCAGGACGCCCACGAAGGCGCGGTTGAGACTCTGCAAACCTTGCAGTTCGAACGTTTGTTCAACGGAGGCGTCGTTCCTTTCTACCAACCAATCGTCGAGTTCAAAAACGGAAAGCGTGTCGTCAAAGGCATGGAAGTGTTGGGGCGCAGCCGAATCTTTGGACTGAGAACTCCCGCTCAAATGTTCGCCGCGGCCTCTCGAATGGAGATGGAAGCGGAACTGAGTCGCACCTTGCGACGCCAGGGTATTCAGCTCGCTCAAGAATCTTTGCCCGAGAACATCTCGCTATTCGTAAATACACATCCAGCCGAACTGCAATGCGAGGGCTTGCTGGAATCACTTCAGCATGCCCGTGATGCTTGTCCCGGTCGTCCAATCACGGTCGAAGTATGCGAATCCGTGCTTAACGATATCGATCAAATCATCAAACTACAGTCCGGCCTGAACGACTTGAATATCAAGTTGGCTTTTGACAATGTCGGAGCCGGGCAGTCCCGTCTGTTTGCACTTAGTCAAGTGACACCAGACTTTATTAAATTTGACCACAAGTTAATCAAAGGGATCGACAAGGCCCCACCAAAACGACAGCGATTCGTTGCTGCTCTGGTCAAAATGGTTACCGAACTGGGCATCACACCTTTGGCGGAGTGTGTCGAAGGGCCCGCCGAGCATGAAACATTGCGTCAACTCGGATTTAAACTGGGACAAGGTTTCTATTACGGGAAACCTGCTTCATTGCCGGATTGTGTCAAATGGCTGACTCAAAACAACAGCATCACCGATTCGACAGCTGCTCCTCAAATCAAATCGTTCCTGGAACAAAACGAAGACGAAAGTTCTGCAGCAGCCACTAACGATCGAGGCTATCACGAAGCCGAATGGTTGTTGGAGCAACCACCTGGCAGTTACACCATTCAGGTTCTTAGTGCCATTAGCAAGGAACGCGCAGTCGCACATATCGAGAAGCAGGCCAACCCTCAGGACTTTGCAATCTTTTGCAAGCCCGGCAAGACTCGAATGTTGTACATCGTGGTCCATGGTATTTTTCCAGACCGCGAATCGGCCAAGGAAGCCTCACGCGAATTGGATTCCGTTTCCGCCTCGCCGTGGATTCGACAACTCTCTGGTGTCCATAACGAAATTCGTGGCAGCAACTCCTGACCTGACCGACGGTAATTGCTCGCTCAGCGGAATGTCCAGCAAGGTTCAAATGCGGGATTCATCCTGTCTTCCTTTCGCCACCCACTGTCGCAATTCCGCCCAACCAGCCACGATCCAAAGTGGTTTTCGATTCAAGGGGAATACAATTCACCAGTTTACCTGGGGAATAGCGGTAACCAGACGTTACCAGTCCCAGTGACTCGCACTAGAATGACGCTATGACAGATCATGAAATAGTAGTGGGTGTGACCGGCGGAATCGCTGCCTACAAGTCTGCGACCCTGGTTAGCCGTCTCGTTCAATCAGGATACGGTGTGCGCGTGGTGATGACCCGGTCGGCTCACCAGTTTGTTGGGGCCGCCACATTTACCGCATTGACTGGACGCCCCGTGTTCACCGAGATATTCGATGGACTGGACCAGTATCCATTGGGACCGCACATTGAATTGGCGCGTAAGAGCGACTTGCTGTGTGTTGCTCCGGCGACCGCCGATTTTCTTGCGAAGTCCTGTCACGGCGCGGCTGACTCTTTACTTAGCGCCCTGTATTTGTGCTTTCGCGGCCCAGTCATCATGGCACCGGCAATGAACTGCGAAATGTGGGAAAAGAGTGCCGTCCAACGAAATGTGGAAACCTTAAAATCGGATGGCGTCCAAATGATTGGTCCCAACGAAGGTTGGTTGAGCTGCCGTCAAAAGGGAGCGGGTCGCATGGCCGAACCTGACGAATTGTTCAATGCGATCACTGCCATTATCGATCCTGCAGCATAGAATGCAGAGTCCATTCCCGAAAGCTAACCAAAGGTTTCCACAAAGTTCGTCATGGCCCGAGTCCTGATTTCATCCGGTCCCACCCGGCAATACATCGATCCTGTACGGTTTATCTCCAATGGCTCCAGCGGAGAAATGGGACGCTGTATTGCCTGCGCTGCATTGGAAGCGGGGCATGAGGTGGTTGTGGTTTCCGGACCCGTTTCGATTCAATACCCTGACGAAGCAAAAGTGATATCCGTCACTACGACTTCCGAAATGCTGGAAGCTTGCCTGCGGGAATTCAGTACTTGTGATGGAATGATCGGCGTTGCCGCGCCCTGCGATTACCAACCGGCCGCAGTCTCGGATCACAAGATCAAGAAAACCGGACAACCGCTCTCGCTGCAACTGGTGCAAACGCCAGACATCGTCGCTACTCTGGGCCAACAAAAGCGAGTCGATCAATGGGTTGTTGGCTTCGCTCTGGAAACCGAGGACGCACACTTTCGCGCCGTCGCAAAGTTGCACAAGAAGTGCTGCGATCTGGTCGTTTTGAACGGCGCCGACGCCATGAATTCCGCGACCAATTCCGTGCAAATCATCGACAAGACGGGCGATATCATTGCCAGCTTCAGCGGCACCAAAGGTGTTGTCGGAGCGGCAATTTACCTGGAGATTAAAAAGCGACTGATCGAAAAGCATCTCTCGATCACGACATTGGAAGATTCCAGCGTATCAAAAGGCAGTTCCACCGATTGATCTCCAGACAAAGCAGGACGCAGTCGCCTGCGGCTTGCCGTTAAACTTAATCGCAAGCGAGTGGTTAACCCTGGATTCGCTTCAAACAATTCTCCAGTTCGCCAACCGCTTTCTCGGCCACCGCGTGTTGTTGGCTATCCGGTCCCTGGCCACTACCGTCATCGCCACCATATCGAACGCGATAGTACAACTCGGTGATCGTCGACGCCAGTTTCGAATCATCTGAATCCGGCAATTTGATTTGCAACTCGCTGGACACGTGCTGGGCAAATTCGCGCGGCGTCTGCTCGGGTGCCCGTTCGAATCCAGCTCGCCTTAATGCCTTGAGCATTCGTTGATAGAAAGCTACTTGCGGAGTGTCCGAGGCGGGACCTGCGACCCAATCCCCCAAGCCTGGCGAAACCGAGTTCAACGCACCAGCTATCTTCCTTCTTAGCCAACCGCCTTCCAAATCCTGCGAACCCGACCGTTTACCGCCTGCTACCGTACTGCTTTTGGTCGACCAGGCTTTGCTGCCAAGAAACTTCAAAAACCAAATCATTAACGCCAGCAGAATGCCAATTAGAACCAGGCCTTGAACAATATAGTTTCGCCATCCACCTGGTTGTTTGAGCCGCATCATCATGAAATCAAACGACTGCTGCCACCAACCTAAGTCGAGAAACTTCAGTAAGCCTCGAATCCGCTGGCCGTTCGATGTGATCACACGAGATCGAGTCTCCGACTGCAATCCCAATACGTAGTCACGCCACAGGCTCTTGGCGAAATCCATCGCGTCATCATTTCCCGAGACCAGTGAATTTAAATCCACCGACGGCGTCGGATCCAGCCGCAACCACGCTCCCCGTTTTCGGCTGGCTTGTCCCGTTCGAATTAATTGCTCAGGGCAATCAGCGGGCCGAATGTAAGCCTCTACCCAGGCGTGAGCATGCTTGGCTTCCACATCAAGATGTCCACCGAAACCGTTGACGTCTCCTCCTCGATATCCAACGACCAGGCGAGCCGGAACTCCCTGGCTCCGCAACATCAAGGCCAACGCAGACGCGAAATACTCGCAATGCCCTTTCTGGAAATTGGCGAAAAAATCCTCGATCGGGTCGAGTGTTTCGTCACGTTTAACATTGCGAAAATCCAAAGTGTAAGAAAATCTGTCCGTAAAAAACCACGACTCCATTTCCTGGGCCAGCGAATAGTGATTGCCATCTGTCACTCGATCCGCCAATTGCTGAGCCACCTTAACGATGGTTGGGTAACGTTCTTTGTCCAGGTTCGTCAGCCATTCGAAATTTCCGGGATCATCTTTCTGTGTCAAAGGCTGAACGCTGTCCCGAGCCACGTACGGCCAGGCTTGGTGAAAGTCGCCGTTGGGCAGCACCGGGATCTTCAAATCATAACGATAGTGAGCGACCGCAATCTTCTCGTCCGATCGTTGACGAGTCAGTCCGCCCAGCGTCCAACACCATTCATATTCTCCCAACAATTCATCATTGAATGTGACGCGTGGCGGGATGGCCGTGTACAGCAGCGGATCATCCGTCGGTTCCAGGACGACCTCCTGAACAATCCAGTTTGCAATTTCGTTACCGGTACGCAGCGGGCGAAAATCACTGTCGTAAACCTGGTAGGGCGGCGGCACCCACTTGGTTTTGTTGTCCTCGATCTCGATGTTATTCAATGCGATGCCGCGCAGATAAGGTTGCGACTTGATCTCGTATGGCTCTTCCTTACCCGGATGCCAATAGCGAACATTCATTTGCAATTTCGTCGACAACAGAATCATTTCGGTGTGACTCATATCGACTTTTTTGTCGAAGCCAGTCATTCGCATTTCGACTTCATCCGGACCCGACCATGACGATCGGTCGCGAGGCAGAAAATAGAACAACAAAATCGAGAACACCAGAGCACCGACTGCGAACACACCAAAACTTCCGACCATTCTGCGCATCACGCCGCTGGGCAAAACCGGATTACGAGAAACTGCAATCGGCCGGCTTACTCCCGACAAGGTGGCGTTGTTTGCGAAACTGCCGTAGTCTTCGTTGCGAAAACGATTCTGTTGACGGCCTTGATACAAGTGCAGCAACATCATCGTGATGCCAGCGACCATCATGTAGCCGATGAACAGCACCCCACCTTCGAATCCGAGATTGAAAACCGCACCAACCACGATCTGCAACAGACCAAGCACCATCACTTGCCAGTAGACACGCGAGCTTTTCCTTTGGAACAACAAGATCGTCTGCAAGTAGACCAGCAATTTCCCAACACCCAGCAAGTGACGTACGCTGTCGTTGGTGAAATAGAAATTGGAAACCGTCACGATCGTCACGATGATGGCCAGCAAATTCGCCAGCCACTGAGGCAAGCAAAACCATTTCAACCCATCAACCAGAGCGAACGCCGCTACTGCTCCCAATACCGCCACGATAAAGGGCTCGAAGTCTCCTTGCCCCATTCCCAGCAACAGAGCGCTCAAACCAATGGTCACCAATATCATGAACGGCAACAATCTTTCGATGGTCATACGGTTTTGACCTCCTGCGGCCCAATCGAATCGCGAATGAAAGCTTCGGTTGGATCGTCCGGAATTTGAAAGTACGAACTTGCCTGGCCCGCATTTACGTCAATCCAATGGCAGACTAAATCACTGGCATACGCCGGGCGTGCCCGAGTGCTGATGACGACCGCGCGACCATGGCGAGCCAGCGACAACAAGGTTTCCATCTGTTTTTCCGCATCCCGTTCACGACCTGGTGCCAACGTAGCCAGACAATTCATCGCCTGAGCCAAACGTCGACGTTCGAATCTTTCAATCGTCATGGTTTGATCGCCAAAAATAGCGACGGCATGCCGGGCAGATCCACCGGCCAAATTGGCCAACGCTGTCGCAAAAAATGACAAAGCGTGTTCTGCTTGGTCGTGCCCCGGATCAAACTCACCCTCACAAAGATCCAGCACCAACAACAGGCGTGTGTCGGTTTTCTGTTCCAGCTGCCGGACCATTAACTCATTATGGCGTGCGGTGCTGCGCCAATGAATCTGACGCCGATTATCACCCGATTGCCACTGGCGGATGGCGTAAAATTCTCCTTCATGATCGTTGCGGCGACTGCTTGGGCTTTGCTGACCATCGTTACGAGCCTGGGTTAATTGACTCCACGATCGGGTCAATTTTCCTTGCCGTGGCGCAACCGCCAGTTTCTGAATTTCGGGAACCTTGATCATTGACCGAAACAAACCGAACGGAAAAGCGGAACGGACTCGTGCTGGTCCAAATTCGTAAATACCACGACGTGGCAAGAAGCATTGATAACTGGATTCACGTGACGCACCTGCCTGGATTGGTTGAACCTGTACGGTGACCTGTTCCACCGCATCCTTGTCGACCTTGCCAGCCAGTACACCATTTGGAGCAGCCGGGGCAGCGGGCTCACTTCGAATGTGATCGATGACCTGGACACCCCATGATGGAATCTGTTGGCGTTCATTCCGAATTAACCAACGCACCGAAAACGGCGTCGCGGCGTGAACCCATTCCGGCAGCTTGCGGCTTACCCGAACACGCTCCAGCATCTTCATCGATATCCGCCAGTTGAAAAAGAAGGGCGCAATCATCAATCCGGACAAAAGCACCAGTAAGTTGATCTGGCGAATGATGGAACCCAGAATGATGAACGCCAACACCGACATAAAGGATACGCCTTCGTAAGTGAGTCGAGTGTGACGTCGGGGGTACTTCATCGGTAGTCAGCGAATGGATCGCAACAGGTTTTGGATATGGGCCAAGTCGTTTGAATTTTGGAAGAACAGAATGAACTACGGAGAGGCTGTCTGTTCCAGGATTTGACTGATCACCGATTCGGATGCCTCGCGATCTGCCTGGCTGGCCTGGCCTTTCAATAAAACCCGGTGGGCCAGAACGGCAACGGCCAGTTGTTTGGCGTCGTCCGGAACGACGTAGTCGCGTCCCTCCAGCAGGGCAGAGGCCTGAGCCGCACGGCTCCATAGCAGCACACCGCGAGTGCTGACGCCGACGTCCAGGTCGGGACTGTTGCGAGTTCCATGCACAACGTCCAGCATGTACTTCGAAATCGCCGGGTCCAGTTTGACGTTTCGCACGGCAGCCTGCATTTCCTGAATCATTGCTTTGTCGACCACAGGCTCCAGTTTTTCGACCGGCTCACCCAGCCGATGGCTCTCCAGAATCTGTTGCTCAAATTCCCGATCGGGATAGCCCATCGAAACCCGCAACAGGAATCGGTCCAGTTGACTCTCGGGCAACACATACGTTCCTTCGAATTCAAACGGGTTCTGAGTGGCAATTACCATGAAGGGTTTCGGCAAGACGTGTGTCTTTCCGTCGATGCTGACCTGGCCATCACTCATCGCCTCCAGCAATGCGCTTTGGGTCCGAGCAGGGGAGCGATTAATTTCGTCAGCCAGAACAAAGTTGTTGAAAACCGGTCCTGGATGAAACACGAACTCGTGGTCGTTGGCATGGTAAACGCTGCTACCCACGATATCGCCAGGCAACAGGTCAGGAGTAAATTGCAATCGGCAGAATTCGCCATCGATACTTCTAGCCAGTGCCTTGCCCATCAACGTCTTGCCAACGCCCGGCACGTCTTCCAACAAAACGTGTTCTCCGGCAAGCAGTGCCACCAGGCATTTCCGAGCCACATCGACTTTGCCCAACACCACCGAAGAAATGTTACTCTCCAGTTTCCCGATCAATGATTGTAAGTCGGGCAATTGAAATTCGTTCACACCATCATCCCATGTCCTGCAGTTCATCCGGGTCAACAGGCCCGGGTTTCGGAGCATCAATGTTAGCTACTTTCGCACGTGTTGTCTGTGGTTTGCGACCACTCTTTGCGCAAACGTTACACTGCCAACAACTTGTTGTTGTTTGACCGGATAGATCAGGTAAGCCATTGGCCATCCATCACTCATCCGTAGACACCACATGATATACCGGCGGCGCATAAAAAAGCCCCACAGATATGCGGGGCTGGTAGAGTCATCAATGTATTCGCAGCCCGAAGTTGGCATGAGCTGCGCAGGCTGTTGGTTTTGGCTTTCTAGACCCGGAACATGCCACGAATCAAGTCGATCGAGGCGCTTTCAGGCCGGCCTTCGGTCGTATTCCATGGAGAATCGGTAATCGCCCCGTATTTGGACAGTTCCAGCCACAACAACAACGTTCCGACCAACAAACATACGAACGAGATGATCAACATCACGGTGTAAATATTGAAGTTCTGTTTCCGTGTCACGGCCGTCTGGAACGACGGTGTGATCGGTTCGCCGATTGGCTCGGATGCTTCGAAGGTAGGTTCTGACATTGCTTTTCTGTATCCTGATCCTCAATGATTGCCACGTATCAATCGTGACTCGTTCTATCGCCCGGTGATGTCTTGCAAAACCCACTTGGTTGTCACGTTGTCCCGTTCTTGAATTGGAATCTTGGTGAGAGCCTTGTCAATTCGGGCAGCAGACTTGTCCGAACGGGTTTCGAACACAGTCGCCGTTCCGACATACTGGCCGTCACGATAGATATCAACTCGATGGCCCTTCAACAGACCATCGTCTTCGCCAAGATTAACAGCGATGTTGCCGTCTTCAACGAATGTGACCAATCCGTTAAGTTCACGAGGGATGTTGCTGGTATTGCTGAATCGATTCAATCCGTGCTTCTTCAAGACCCGGGTTTGATCGGCTGTCATTTCGGCAAGATCCATCCTCATCTTGGTCAGCGACTCTTTCGTCGAATTCAAGGAAAAGATCTGGCCTGTCATATCGATTACCTTGGCTCGCTGCTGTGCAACATCTTCTGTCAGCAATCGCAATTGACTCTGTAGCTTTTCGTTTTCTGTGTCTAGTTCAGCAATCCGGTTTTCCGATTCGCGAACCACAGCAAAACTCTCTTCTGCCTTGACCGTCTGAGCGGCCAACGCTGTTGTTGCAAGATCAAGATCAGCACGCGCCAGACGCAGTTGCGATTCCAATTGCTGGATCCGCAGCATACGGGCAACCTTCTCTTTTTCGATGACAAGATTCTTCTTGGTCGAATCACTCAGGATCGCCGATTTGGTACGTTGCAAATCATTGACTTTGTCCCGATTGGCGATCGCCAGTTCTTTCCAGTTTTGATGAGATGCGTTAACGATGATGCCAATCATCATGAAACAGACACTCAAAAGCAGAATCAGAATTGTTAGTATCTTGCCCACAAGATTCATTGCGGATCCCCAAGTTAGATCAGGTTGTCTTTCGATGTTCTATTCTACGGCCAAGCGTTTTCGGGGTCTCAAACATTTCGGACCTTTTGGTCAGCGGAAACATTTCG
The DNA here is from genome assembly GCA_964588195.1 of uncultured Pirellulaceae bacterium. GTDB lineage: Bacteria > Planctomycetota > Planctomycetia > Pirellulales > Pirellulaceae > CAJQPP01. The sequence continues at coordinate 29,573 of CAZPOL010000045.1, forward strand.
CAAACCCCCTAGACGCCGCCGTCTACCATTACTGTCAGTATAATTCACTTCGGAAAAAAGTGTCAACGAAATCGCGATGAATCCTTGAGCCCGGTGTATCCCTCACCGGGCATAATCCGAGAGGTCCGTGAAGTTCAAAACGAGCTGAATCCAGACGTTTTCCAAAGGATTTACAGGATTTCGAGTATTCAAACCACACTCGCCCCACCTAAATTGCCGTGGAATCGTCAGAACCCTGCCCATTGGAAAATGGTCGCCGGGTAAGTGCTGCGGAAATTGCCCGTGCAATGCGGCCTGACCATATGGGCGGCCGCAAAAAAACTGCTGAATCCAGGAAACGCCAATTCGCGTAATTTGAAAAACCGAAACAACCGGCACCCACTGTAGCCCAGATCAAGCACGGCTCTAAGCAATGACGATCGCTGCGGTGGCCAAAGCTCTGCCGGATATTGGCCAACAAAAAATCTACCTGCCCCGGAAACAAAGCACTAATGGACACCCAGCCAGATCATCCCGCACAGTTGCCAATCGATCAAGTTTTGGATGTCCGCAACGCCACATGCCGGGCGATCACGACCTACGATCGGCGACTGGTCCGCCAACTGGACCACATTTTGCCTGACGATTTATTGAATGGGCGAGACTTTCGAAAGATGGTTTTGCGAGACAATTATCCGCTTCCTGCGGATCTGTTCCGGGAAGGATACTGTCTGGGCAATGACATTAGCTATTGGTTGCATGGCCTGGTCAGTTACCTGAAAGTGATGAACACCGTACAGCGACGGGGTATTCAACCGCAATCGATTCTGGATTTCGGTTCCGCGTCGGGCCGTGTCGTACGGCACTTCCGCAACCAATTGGACGATGCGACCGTGTGGGCTGCGGATATTAACCCCAACCACATTCGCTGGCTGACAACGCACTTCCCGTTAAGACTTCGCGCTGTGGTCGTAGGCGAATTGCCCGGCCTGCCGATTGCTGACAATTCATTCGACTTGATTTGCGCTTTTTCAGTATTCACGCATATCGACGAACTGGAAATGAATTGGTTGGCTGAGTTAAGAAGGGTCATGCGACCCGGCGGACTTTGCTACTTCACGATTCATAACGATGAAACCTGGCACGCGTTGTCGAAACTGAGTCCTGAGAATCGGCTAATCAAGTCGATGCTTAAAACGCCAACGTTTGAAATCGAGCAACTCCATCAGCCGATCCCGCAAGGCAAGACCGCGTATCACTTTGCCAAAGATGGACTCTATCGCAGCCAGGTCTTTCATTCCAATGATTACTTGATGGACGTCTGGGGCCAATTCTTCGAAATTATTGAAGTCCAGCCATGTGCTCACCAAAACCAGTCGGTGGTGGTGATGGCCAAAAGGTGAAGGCCGGGAAATCGTGAAACAAACCGCAAAGTTGAGTTCTGCCAGGCACCGCGACAGAATGCCGCGAAAGAATGCTGCAAAAGGGCGAGCTTTAAAACAACAAGGGCCCCATCGGCTGAAGGGGGACATTAAATGCCGATGAGGCCCCGTATACTCAAGTTGTTTCTTGTTTGCTGTTTCTTATTCGCCCGGAACTAACTGCCGCGGTTTGACGATTCACTCGTTCATGGGTCGAGCATCGCCCTCAATCACTTAATGGCAAAAAACGCCTGGCGTTGACAGAAAAAAACGAAAGTCTCTGAAACTTTCTTTCTCGCCAACTCTGACCACGTCATCTTGAAACGGTTCGGTAAAGAGTGCGGAATTTCCAGATGAGTACGGAATTTTCAGATCAGGTATCCGTTGCATTGGGACTTCGCTGGGTCCAACAGGCCAAGCCGATGCCGGGAAATACGGTTAACTCACCAGGAATCCCCCGGCAAGCCAAAGCCAAGCACCGCGTGAATCGAATTCCAGCCAACAACGACAATGACTCGGCGCGGCAAGCCTGCTAAGATTTGTGAGATATCATCCATTCGACCAGTGCATGAACACATGCTCCAGATGCGACTGAACGGAAGAAATTCGACTGTTCCTCGCTAGACAGTGGATGCTTGTCGCTAGTCCCTCAACATTTTTCACGCATCTCTATTTCTTAAAGGCAGCCATGTTAACTCGTCATCGTCGAAGGATCTTGTTGTCAATTTCAGCGTCCATGGTATGTCTGCTGTCATGCGATTCTCTAAATGCACAGTCATTTACGAACCAGACTAGCCTGCTAAGCGAAACGGACTTTCATAGTGGTGTGGCGATGGGCATCGCCGACATGAACGGCGACGGCAAGGATGACATTGTTCGCCTGTCGGAAGGTAGCGATCTGTCCATCGAGTACCAACAGGCACCCAACGCTCCATTTACCAATTACTGGTTTGGCGATCTCGGTTCCAGCCGCGAGTGGAGTCTGTGCGTCGGTGATGTTAACAACGACGGATTCAATGACCTGATGGCTGGTGGGGCTTACAACGAACTCAAGTTGTTGACCGCCAATAGCACGGGAACAGATTACAGCAGCGTCGAGTTGCCCGGCGGAACGATCTTCCTGCAAGGCTCGAACTTTACCGACATCGACAACGACGGCTGGCTGGATATCTTTGCTTGTCACGATGACGATGACAGTGCCAATTACCGCAATCTCGGCGATGGAACCTTTGTGTTCGATGCGTCGTTGATTGAAACAGAAATGTCTTCCGGCAACTCAGGTAACTACGCCAGTATCTGGACCGATTACGACAACGATGGTGACCTGGATATGTATCTTTCCAAGTGCCGACAGGGCGTCTCAAGTTTTTCCGACTTGCGTCGCATCAATCGATTGTTTCAAAACGACGGCAACAACAACTTTACGGAAGCGGCTGTTGCCGCCGGTCTGTCTTTCGGCAATCAAACCTGGGCGACCGATTTCGCCGACATCGACAACGACGGCGACCTGGATTGCTTCATCATGAATCATGACTCACCAAGTTTAATGATGGAAAACAATGGCGATGGGACGTTCACTGATATCACTACGTCCAGTGGCCTGCCGGCTGCTGACCTGAATTTCGACGGTATTCAATGTGCCTTCCGCGATTTTGACAATGACGGATTCGTTGACTTGCTAGTCACTGGTCAGGAACATCGGTTTTTGAGAAACAACGGAAACAGCACGTTCACGCTGCTTGCCAATCCATTCGATTTCAATGACATCGAATCCTGTGCTATTGGCGATCTGAACTCGGATGGCTATCTGGACATTTACGCCGGCTATGCCAACCTTTTCAATTCACCTTCTAATATCGACGATGCAATATTCATGAACGATGGAGGCTCCAACAACTACTTCGGTGTCTCGCTGGAAGGAACAACCTGCAATCGGAATGGCGTCGGAGCTCGAGTCGAACTGCACGGTGCCTGGGGAATGCAAATTCGCGAAGTCCGTTCTGGCGAATCATATGGAATTATGAACAGCCTTCAGCAGCACTTTGGAATCGGCACAGCCAACGCCATCTCCAGACTGGTCGTCCGCTGGCCGTCTGGTACCGTCGATGAGTTGCTGAATCCCGCCGTCAACCAGTCAATTGTATTGGTCGAGGGCAGCACCATTGCGGAGCCGACCGAACCATTTGGCAACAAACTGCTGGACGGAATTGCCAATGGCGGGCAACTGCAAGACGTGTATGCGTCCGACGATGTCTACCTGGAACTCGACCCCAGCCCAACCAGAAACCTCAGCAAGCAGATAGTGGACATGATCCTGTTGGGCGAATCGGAGACTAGCTCGCCAAACTCAATCGCGTTTCGCATAGAAGCAAAAATGCAGGGTGGCAGACCTGGCGTCGTGATCCAGACAACTGAACTCTGGAATGACGACGATCAGCAATGGGAGGTCTTTGACACCCGTGCTGTCGATGTTAACGACGATTCCGTTGAGGTGACTGCGACGGGTGACCTGACTCGTTACCTGCATCCGCTGACCGATGAGATTCTGGCCAGAGTCAGATGGGAAAGTCCAGGTGCTCGATTCGTATGGTCGATCGATGTTGATGAAAGCGTATGGATTATTGACTAGTTGGGATCGGCGAGGTTTTGCGAGTAGACCAGAAGGTTGTTCTACATACTGAATTCTTCAACAAAGCCCGCACTGGTGTCGACAAATCGGAAATCCCGATCATTGGAATAGCAACTAGCGTTGGGACCGTGGCTTGGGCACTCTTGCCGGAGAGCAGTATGTCGGACGGGCAAGAGTGCCCATCCTACGCGCCACGTCCCTTACCGATCCTGGATTGTGCATCATCAATTACCCTTCTCCCTCGAAAGCATGCCATGCCCAATTCGAAAAAAGTGATTCAGTTTGTCATGGGCAGCCTGATCACTGCGGTCTGGTTGCAACAAAATCTGGCATTCGCACAACCGGTCACTGAGGGTTCGCTGGCTCCATTCCTGGAGCCGGGCCCACTGGAAACCAACCAACTGTTTACCGATGGGCGTTTCCCGAACATCGTTGTTAGCATGCGTGGTACCTTGCTGGCCACGTGGGGTGACTCGCACGTGAAAGTTCGCCGCAGTCTGGATGGCGGAGTCAATTGGGAAGAACCGATCGAAGTAGCTGCCGGTATTCATGGCGGCGGAACTCTGGTTGATGAGTCTACCGGGGATATCCTGGTGTTTGTTGAATCAAAACATCCGCCGGCTACGATCTCCGTTTTCAGAAGCTCCGACGACGGAAAAACCTGGCTGGCCAGCGAAGCGACGTTTCAACCCGATTCGCTGGGCAACCAACCTTCGATGCACATGAACGAACATGGCATTACGTTGCGACATGGCCCTGATGCCGGTCGGCTGATACGTTGCTCCCGGTACTACGGCAAAACCAACGACCGCTCAGAATGGCCAAACCACTACACCAACGCGGTCTACAGCGATGATGGCGGCAGGACCTGGAAGACGAGCGATCCATTTCCTGAAAACGGCACTGGTGAAGCTGCCATCGCCGAATTGAGTAATGGCGACATCTACTACAATTCCAGAGTGCACTGGCAACAGCGACCCATGAACACACGACGGCGTAGTGCCATCAGCAACGATGGTGGTGAATCGTGGCAGCAGTGGCAAATCGTCGAGAGTCTGCCAGACGGACACCAGCATCGATCTTACGGATGCATGGGTGGACTGGTGCGATTGCCGGTGACAGATCGCGACATCCTGATCTTTAGCAACATCGATACTGACAAAGCCAAACGAGAACGCGCGACCGTGTGGGCCAGCTTTGATGGCGGGAAGACCTGGCCGGTCAAACGATTGGTCAATCCCGGTCCCAGCGCCTATTCATCGCTCAACGCTGGACGACCGGGAACGACCAGCGAAGGCTGGATTTACTTGCACTATGAAGGCGGAGCCGACCAGGCCAAATCCGCGGGCAGTCACATCGCTCGCTTTCGCTTGTCATGGTTGTTGGAAGGTGAGCAGACAACTGACGGAGAAATTCCTGAACTGTCGAGCGATCAATGATCCGTCGTGTCGGTTATCCTTTTCTCACAAATTGATATCGGCGCATAAAAAACCACCGCTCTGAAGCGGTGGTTTTTGTTTTCAATCAGTCATCAGTCGATTTAGCGACGACGACGAACTACACATGCAACGCCCATGGCGCCTAACAAGACCAATGAGCCTGGCTCAGGAATTGCTTCAGTAGTGATTCTCAAGCCCCAGCCACCAATGTTACCAAGGTCGCCGCCAGCATTGTCACTGGCGAACAAAACCCAGTCACCAGCAGTATCTTCACCAGCAAACAGTGCAGCAAGTGAAAGAGGATCAGGCGAACCAACTCCGGTTGCAGCATAAGTACCAGCGCCGATGATATCTCCACCGCCAGCGTCATCAGCGACGGCCCAAAGGTCGTCCCCACCATCACTGAATGTGTACTCGCCACCAAGGTCAGACGAATCGCCTGCACCACCTGTCGTATCGCCAACGCGATTGAACAAATCAACGGTGGTTCCGCTTGGCGAAGTAATAGTAACAACCAAGTCACCAATCCAGGTATGGTTGGTATCAAACAATGTTACATCGACATCAGTAATGCTTCCGCTTTGACCGATGGTGATAGTGCTGGAAGCTCCAGCAGGATCATTGTCGGGAATATCGAAGCCAGCACCGCTGTTATCAACGATCTCAGCGAAACTGAAAGTGCAAAGTGCAAAGCCTAAAGCCAATGCCCCTGCGAAAGAAAAAACTCGTTTCATGGTGGTTTCCCTCATTGGAAGTTGTAAAGACCGCTCAACCCTAACCCACAATAAGAGCAGACAAGTGTTAAAATGGAGAGATCTAGGAAATACGATAACCCCTTTAGAGTAAGCGGGCTCACCTCCGAGTCAACTAGACTGACCGTTATTAACTCTTTTATTTGACACTTTGATTAGCGGGCGAATTTACCTTTAATTCAATAGGTTCCTGGGCCAAAATGGTAGTACTCAACTCAAAACAAAGCCTCCTGCACACCAGACGCAAACCAATGTATAAAAACGACTTACGGAAAAAACAACTGTCTCTTCTGGTGCTCCTTGCGTGTGTCGGAATGCTAATTTCCAATGGGTGCCAAGGCCGCGGTGAGACCAAAAAAGGCAACCCGAAAACCTCCGAAAAGCTCGATACGGTGGGCGGAATCAGCTTCCAGAAGCTCGATTCGGCCTTGTCAGACGCTTCAACCGGCAAATTCACCCAATTAACAGCTGCCGAGACCGGGATCGAATTCCAGAATGATCTGCTGCCGGCCAATATGCGAAAGTACCTGTTGAACGGGGCCGGAATCGCCACGGGAGATTTCGACAATGATGGATTGGTAGATATATATGCCATCTCTCAAGACGGAGACAATCGCCTGTTCCGTCAAACCGACGTTTGGAAATTCCAGGACGTCACCGACTCTGCGGGCGATTTGGCTGGCGGCAACTTGCAAGGCACCGGCGCGGCGTTTGCCGACGTTAACAACGACGGTTGGCTGGACCTGTACGCTTGCAACATCAATGGCGAAAACCTGTTGTTCATCAACCAGCAGAACGGCCAGTTTGTCGAAGAGGCAAAAATCCGTGGTGTCCATCACCCCGGCGCAACGACGATGGCCTCTTTCGCCGACTACGACCAGGACGGTGATCTGGATTTGTACCTGGTTAACAATCGCGTGCTGTCCCTGGTTGAAGAAAGCCCTAATTTGAAGATTAGAAAAGTCGGAGACCGGTCAACGGTCCATCCGGACTATCTGGATCAATACTTCTTCATTGGGGAACGCCTTCAGGAAGCTGGCCAACGAGATCGTTTGTATCGCAACGACGGCCAGGGAAACTTCGAAGACGTAACAGACAACGCCGGAATTGCCGGACAGGACATGGGACTGTCGGCGACATGGTGGGACTTCGACAACGACGGCTGGATGGATCTTTACGTCGCGAACGATTTGAAATCGCCTGATCATTTGTATCGCAACATGGGCGATGGAACATTCAAGGATGTGATCGCGGACACGGTTGGCCACACCCCCTGGTTTTCCATGGGAGCAGACTCGGCAGATATCAATAACGATGGGTTAATGGACTTTCTGGTTTCGGACATGTCCAGCACGACTCACTACAAACAAAAAACAACGATGGGCGAGATGGGGAACTCGGCCTGGTTCCTGACGATTGGTCGGCCTCGTCAAGTCATGCGCAACTCGTTGTTCGTCAATTCTGGCTCGTCACGAATGTTCGAAGCTGCCAATCTTTGCGGATTGGATTCGACCGATTGGTCCTGGTCAATCAAGTTTGGTGACTTCGATAGCGACTCGCAGATCGATGTGTTTGTCACCAACGGAATCGGCAAGAACATGAACGACTCGGACGCTGGCCAGGCTTACAAACAGATGATGGAGGAAAAGAAGTTCGACGAAGCCCGAAATCAATTGCTCAAGATGCCACCGTTGAAAGAAGAGAATCTGATTTTCCGCAACAAGTCCAATCTCGAATTTGAAAACCTGTCGGAAGAATGGGGTATCAACCATCTGGGCGTCAGCCAGGGAGCTTCGGTTGTTGACATTGATCGAGATGGAGATCTGGATTTGTTAGTCAACAACATGAACGAGCCGCTGGGTATTTATCGCAACGACATTGCCAGTTCCAATAACTTGCTGGTCCAGCTACGAGGCAGTTCCAGCAACCATTTCGGACTGAACGCTCGTATCACGGTTGCGTTGCCTGATGGCAAACGATTGACTCGCTTTATCAATTCGGCACGAGGCTTTATGTCGGCCGATGAGCCTGTCGCCCACTTCGGTTTGGGCACAGCGACCAAAGTCGACAAGTTGACCGTCGAATGGCCCGGTGGCTGGACCCAGGAATTCACCGACATCGAGGCTAATCAGATTGTCACCATTCGCCAAGGGACGAAGGGACAGGTCCGGACAACAAGCACCAAAGACAATTCAACGAACCAAATGACGGGCTCGCCGTTAATGAAGGACACGGCGGCCAGTGGATTGGTTTTCAAACACCGGGAATCACCATACGACGATTTTCAGCAACAGCCCTTGCTGCCCAACAAGCTAAGCCAACTAGGCCCCGGGATTGCCTGGGGAGATGTGAACAACGACGGACTGGCAGATTGTTACATGGGAAATGGTGGCGGCTTCGTGCCGGCATTGTTTATTCAAAACGAGGACCAAACATTTAGCATCGGCAAGAAATTTTCCGAATCGCGGCCCAACGAAGACATGGGCGCCCTGTTCTTTGACATCGATGCGGACGATGACCTGGACCTGTACGTTGCCAGCGGCGGCTACGAACGAGAAATTGACAGCGAATACCTGCGTGACCGGTTGTACCTAAACGACGGACAAGGAAACTTTGAACTTGCGCCGAGCGATCTCCTGCCGGATTCGCTGCAAAGCAGCAGCAGCGTTTCGGCCGTCGACTTTGATCGCGATGGTGACCTGGATTTGTTTGTTGGCACTCGCCTGACTCCACGACAATGGCCAATGCCTGCCACATCGCGTCTGTTGGAAAACCGTGATGGCAAATTGGTCGATGCTACTGCGACGATTGCTCCCCAATTGGAAAATGTCGGATTGGTGACGGGTTCGATTTGGTCGGATGTCGATCAGGACGGCTGGACCGATCTGCTGCTGAGCGTGGAATGGGGCCCGGTAAAGCTGTTTCGAAACGAATCCGGAAAACTGGTCGATGCCACCGAATCAGCCGGTCTAAGCGCACAAGTCGGTTGGTGGAATTCGATCAGCGGTGGCGACATTGACAACGACGGCGACATCGATTTCGTCGCCATGAATTTCGGTCTGAACACCAAGTATCACGGCGATGACAAACACCCTGTCGTGTTGTTTGCCAACGACTTTGACGAGAATGGAACGCTGGACCTGGTCGAAGCGGAATACGAAAACGATGTCTGCTACCCGGTGCGCGGCCGCAGTTGCAGCTCGCACGCCATGCCATTTTTGAAAGAGAAGTTTCCGACCTACCACGAGTTCGCACTGGCTGACATCAACGATATTTACTCAGACGAGTCATTGGAAAAGTCGACACGGTTTTCCGCTAATCAATTGCAGTCGATGGTCTTGATTAATGACGGGAAAGGAAATTTCACTCACACCGCGCTTCCGCGGATTGCGCAGGTTGCGCCCGGGTTCGGAACGGTACTGCAAGACATGAACGGGGATGGCAATATCGACTTGTGCATCGCACAAAACTTCCTGCAGCCGCAACCGGAAACCGGACAAATGGATGGCGGCATGGGAATGGTCCTGTCAGGCAACGGCGACGGCACCTTCCGGTTGATGCCTCCCAACAAATCAGGAATCGCCGTAGAAGGGCAGGGGATGGCACTTGGTGTCGTCGACCTGAACAACGACGCGAAACCTGACCTGGTCATGACCCTTAACGACACAGAGTCAAAAGTCTGGACGAACCAGTTGGGATCTGATCGTCAGTTCTGGAAACTTGATTTGCAGTACGTGGCCGGAAATCGATCGGCCGTCGGTAGCCGCGTCGTCGCCCGGTACGCTTCCGGAAAAACACGGACCCACCAGGTCGTCGCCGGATCCGGATACCTGTCTCAATCAACCACATCGATCTTTCTTTCAAACCACATCAACGATCCAATCGAAGAGCTGGAAATCAACTGGCCCGACGGCACCAGTCAAACTGAAAAAGTTGAGAGTGGTTCCAATCTTGTTGTTGAACAAAAGGCGATTGCCCAGGCAGCGAAGTAGCTTCCCCGGATATAGCAAACACTCCGGATGGTTCACTACGAATGTAAGTTACTGGGAAGAATTAAAGTCGATGCGGTGGTCGATGGCCATTGTCATTGTCTTGTTCATTGTCGGTGTACCACTTCTCTTGCTATTGTGGTTTATCAACACCAACTGGATGTTCGAGCCCTTTCACGACTTCGAGTATGTAGAGAGTTTTGTTCTTGAAAATTCGAACGAGCTGGAACGACAAGCAAATAATTACCGAGGCGGTAAAGAAGAACCGAAAGAAGGCCTACAGTACTCGCCATACACGGTTGACGCCAACGGAAATGTCTACTTCTGCGTCAATTCCAACTTGTTTGCTACGATGGGGTTCTTGCATCGCAAAGAGGATGCAGAACTTCCAGACAGCGGCGGCGAACCTTACTTCAAGGATACTCGACATATCATCGGCAATTGGTGGTACTACATTTCAGACTGAACCCGCCGGCTCAAAAATGTAACAGCCGTTAGCCTGAACAAACTATTTGCGGCGACGCCCCATTACAAACAGGCACCCGAGTCCCAGAACGGTTAACGAGCCCGGTTCCGGAATAGCGGTTAGCGTCAGGCCACTGATCGTCACGTGACGACCGTTGGCGTTACTTTGACGAATGACGTAGATTTCGAGATTGCCGG
>CAZPOL010000046.1:0-7444 GCA_964588195.1 uncultured Pirellulaceae bacterium
TGCTGGTTTGGCAGTCGCCTTGATTCTGTCTAGCCCGGCAGCCCAACTTTCCTGATGCGAAGTAACGGAACACCATTCAACCAGCGTATTCAAGTTTCGAAGAGGACCGAACATGATCCGACGACAATTTCTGAAATCGACAGGACTCGTTTCGCTAACGCCACTTGTACCTGGCTTCGTCAATCGCCTGGCAGCGTCAACGAAACCGGAAACCGATCGCAGCATCCTGGTCGTTCTGGAGTTAAGTGGTGGAAACGACGGCATCAATACGCTGGTACCGTTTCGTGATGAGAAATACCGCGAGTTGCGTCCGCAATTGGCGCTGGACCCTGATACCCTGCACAAGATCAACGATTCAATGGGGCTTCATCGTTCGTTGCAAGGCTGCAAAGAACTTTTTGACGATGGAACTTTGTCGATCGTCAACGGAGTCGGCTACCCGAATCCAAACCGCAGTCACTTTGAAAGTATGGGTATCTGGCATCGAGGAATTCGTGAGGGCAAACGCGAAAGTGGTGCTGGATGGCTGGGTCACGCTCTGGATTTGGCTCGTCAAAAAGGGCAGACCGACATGGATGGCTACTTTGTTGGCAGAGATGCCGTTGCGGAGGCGATGATTGGTCGTCGTGCCCAGGTGGCGGCGCTGTCTCGATTCGGCGACTTGCAATTGAGCGAGTCAATCGAGTCGATCGCTTCCGCAAATCAACAGGATGACGTTACAGCATTCGTCCAACAACAAATGTCGGATTCCTACGCCACGGCTCGTCAAATGGAATCGGCCGCTCAGGAAACGACGGCCAGCGGCGGATATCGTAACAGTCGATTGGGTCAACAGATGCGTTTGGTTTCCCGATTGATCAAAACAGGCTCAGCCGCGCGGGTCTACTACACGCGTCAGGGAGGCTACGACACTCATGCTCAACAAACCAATACTCACTCGCAGTTGTTGTTTGATTTGTCCAGCAGTCTGAAGACCTTTACCGATGATATGAACGCCAGTGGTTTGGGCGATCGAGTCGTCGTGATGACGTTCAGTGAATTTGGTCGTCGAGTTCACGAAAACGGGTCAGCAGGTACCGATCACGGAACTGCCGGCCCTGTGTTTCTGGCCGGCAACTCAGTAAACGGTGGTTTGTCGGGCGAGACGACAAGTCTGACTGACCTGGAAGACGGTGACTTGAAAACCCAATTCGATTTCCGCCGAATCTATGCAACGTTGCTGGACCGTTGGCTGGAAATCGATTCCAGCAAAGTCCTGGGAAAGTCCTTCGAACACCTTCCGATCATCGGTTGAACAATCAGAATTCCAGGGCCACTAAAACTGTTGCTGGTCAGTTTGATCTAACTGGCCCGGTTGGCTGTTGTCTTCATCCAGTGTTTCGGAAAGCTGGTTGACCAAACTACTTTTTTGGTCGCGCGAATTTGGCTCGCAACCGTTTTATCTCGGCATGGCGGTGACAGTCTGGATGATGGTCATTGACGAAACCCATCGCTTGCATGAACGAGTAGCAAGTGGTGGGGCCGACAAATTTCCAGCCGAGCTTTCGCAATTGCTTGCTCATGTCTGTGGACTCGTCCGTAATTGCGCGAGCGGCGTCAAATTTACGCGACCGCTTCGGTTCGAAGCTCCAAAAGAACTTGGCCAATGAACCGGCCTGGTCCTGCAATTCGATTGCCCTCTGGGCATTGTTGATCGTTGCTTCGATTTTTCCGCGATGACGAATGATACTTTCGTTGGTCAACAGCTTCTCGACTCGTCGACTGGTAAATCGAGCGACTCGTTCGATCTCAAAACCGTCAAAGGCTTCTCGAAAGTCCTCGCGCTTTTTCAGGATCGTGATCCAACTGAGGCCCGCTTGAAATCCCTCAAGGCAAATCTTCTCGAACAACTTCCGATCGTTCTTAATCGGCACGCCCCATTCCTTGTCGTGATACTTCTGGTAGAGCGGACTGCCCTGGCACCACCAACATCGTTTGACCGATTTCTGATCTGAAAAAATGTGCTTCTTCATGTTCCATGTTCCGGGGCGAATCGAGGGTGACGAACAAATACGGTGGCATGATCGGTTCGGTTTTGCTGAAGTATTATTCTCGGCCTCGGGCCCGGTCGCCACCAGTCGCCGATGCCGGTTGAGCATCGGGCCGAGCGTCAGGTAAGCATCGGGGTGAGCGAGACTACACTCTTGCAGCGGATCAGACAGGCGGAATAACCGGCAAATTTGTTTGAAATACGAAAGATGTGAGACTTCGTAGCAACCTGGCAACAACCAGTCGAACTGGATGATTCAAATGTCCGGTCGCCCAAGCTAAAATCTGTACAGACGCCGCATGTCTGTTTCTTCATCCTGACACCGCTTCGGAGAGTATTAATGACCCACAAACGATTTCGTTGGTTATTGCCTGGCCTGATTTGCCTGGCCATCACCTGTTTGACCGCCTCGCCCTCATTCGCTCAAGATTCAGATGAGCCAAAGGATGATAGCCCCTCGGTCGATTCCAGTCTGGTGTCGGTGATGAAGTTTCGCGGTATTGGTCCGGCATTAATGTCCGGGCGAATTATCGACATCGCGGTAGACCCGGTTGATCGCAGCACGTGGTATGTCGCAGCAGCATCAGGTGGCGTTTGGAAAACTGAAAATGCGGGAGTCACCTGGCGACCCATCTTCGACAACTACGGTTCGTACTCGATCGGTTGCGTGACTATCGACCCAACGGATCGCTTTACGATTTGGGTTGGTACCGGCGAAAACAACTCGCAACGAAGTGTTGGCTATGGCGATGGACTCTACAAGTCGACCAATGGCGGTGCTTCGTTCAGAAGAGTAGGGCTGGAAGAAAGCGAGCACATTGGCAAGATCCTGGTCCATCCGGATGACGGTAACAATGTCATCGTGGCGGCGCAGGGACCTCTGTGGCGATCCGGCGGCGACCGTGGCCTCTATCAAACGCTGGATGGTGGCAAGTCCTGGAACAAGATTCTGGACATCAGTGAAAACACAGGCGTCAACGAAGTCCACATGGACCCGACGAACCCGGACATCATGTACGCCAGCAGCTACCAACGTCGCCGGCACACCTGGGTGCTAATCGATGGTGGCCCGGAAACAACCATTTACAAAACCGTAGATGGTGGCAAGACGTGGAATAAAGCAGCCAGCGGATTGCCGGGTGTGGACAAGGGAAAAATCGGCATGGCCATTTCTCCTCACAATCCCGAAATCCTGTACGCCATCGTGGAAGCGGCCAGTGGCCAAAGTGGTTTCTTCCGCAGTTCCAATCGCGGAGCTTCCTGGCAAAAAATGAGCAGCTACGTTTCAGGCAGCCCGCAATACTACAACGAGATCGTTGCTTGCCCTCACAAATTTGATCGCGTCTACTCGCTGGATACGTTCTTGCAAGTCACCGAAGATGGCGGTCGGAATTTCTCGGGGCTTGGCGAGGCTGACAAGCACGTCGATAACCACGCTCTGATTATTAACCCGAACGATCCCGAACACTTGATCGTCGGTTGCGACGGTGGAGTTTATGAAACATGGGATCGTGGTCGTACCTACGACTTCAAAGCCAATTTGCCGCTGACTCAGTTCTACAAAGTCGCGGTCTCAAACGACAAACCGTTTTATTACGTCTACGGTGGAACGCAGGATAACGCGACACAAGGTGGACCTTCCCGCACCTCGAACACGCATGGTATTCGAAACAGCGACTGGTTCATCACCGTGTTTGGCGACGGGTTCGATCCTGCCGTCGATCCTGAGGACCCGGATACGATTTACAGCCAGTGGCAATACGGTGGTCTGGTTCGATACAACCGCAAGACCGGATTGAACGTCGATATCAAACCGCAACCCGCTGAAGGCGGTCCAGCGCTACGTTGGAACTGGGACTCGGCGTTGTTGATCTCTCCGCATGATCACAAACGGATTTACTACGGATCCCAGATTCTGTTCCAGAGTGACGATCGTGGAAATTCGTGGAAGGCGATCAGCGAAGACCTGTCTCGAAACATCGACCGTAACAAACTGAAAGTGATGGGACGTGTCTGGGGAGTCGACGCGGTCGCCAAGAACGCCTCAACCTCACTTTATGGCACGATCGTTTCGGTCAGCGAGTCACCCAAAGTCGAAGGGCTGATCTATGTCGGCACCGACGACGGCATGGTTTCGATCACCGAAGACGGTGGCGAGAACTGGAAGAAAGTTGGCAAGTTCGGTGGACTGGATGTACCCGAATTTGGATACATCAACGATATCGAAGCCGATGTCCACGACGAAAACACGGTCTATGTTTGTGTCAACAATCACAAGCGAGGCGACTTCAAACCGTACATCGTCAAGTCAACCGACCGTGGCGAAACCTGGACGAACATTTCAGGCAACCTACCGGATCGAGGCAGTGTTTATACGATCAAGCAAGACCATGTGAAACCAGAACTGTTATTCTGCGGCACCGAATTCGGTTGCTTCACCAGTTTGGACGGTGGCAAAAAGTGGATCGAAATCTCTGGCGGATTGCCAACGGTTGGTATTCGCGATATCGAAATTCAAGCTCGTGAAAACGATCTGGTTTTGGCATCGTTCGGTCGTGGTTTCTATATCCTGGATGATTACTCGCCGCTGCGTGAAATGACTCCGGAAACCAAAAACGAAAACAAAATCTTTCCAATCAAGAAAGGTTTGATGTACCGTCCTTCCGCTCCGATGGCTGGCGGAACTCGAGCGTTCCAAGGAGCGAATTTCTACACCGCGCCCAATCCTGATTTCGGTGTGGTCATCACTTACCACCTGAAGGATTCGTTGAAGACAAAATCTTCTGAACGAAAATCGAAGGATCGCAAGAACAAGGCGGCTGGCAAAGACGTGCCCTATCCATCGTGGGAAGACCTGAAGGCCGAGGATCGCGAGATTGCTCCCGCAGTTTTCCTGACGATTCGTGACAGTGAAGGCAACGTCGTTCGTCGCTTAAACGGCAGCACATCAAAAGGCATTCGACGCACGACCTGGGATTTCCGCCATGGTGGCGGTGGTGGTGGTCGTCGAGGCGGTGGTGGACCTTTGGCTGCACCGGGCACGTACACTGTCGACATCAGCAAGATGGTTGACGGCGAAGTGACGGAATTGGTTGCGGCTACGGAATTCGAAATCGAGCCTTTGGGCTTTGAGGGTTTCGAAGAGCCAGATCGCCAGGAGATCATCGCGTTCACCAAGCAGGCCAACAAGTTGGCTCAGGCCGTGACGGCTGCCAGTACAATGGCTGCCGATGCCAGTGAACAACTGGATGCGATGGAAAACGCCGTGACGGCATCGAACGACATCGATTTGACAATGCTGAACGAAGTTCGCGAAATCAAAACGAAGATGATGGACGTGATGGAGAAGTTCAACGGCGACCCGACCAAGTCGCGACGGAACGAGTCGGCTTATCCTGGTTTCTCCAGTCGAATCCGCACGATGGTGTTCGGAGCAATGGGTTCATACGAAGGACCAACCGGAACTCATCGAGCTCAATACGACATCATCGAATCAGAGTTCGAGGGAGCTTTGGAAACGCTCAATGAAATCCTGGAAACCGACGTACCAGGCTTGCATGAGAAGTTCGAAGAAGCGGGCGCTCCATGGATGAAGGGTCGCAAGATTCCGGATTGGAAGTAGTTCGCTGCTGACCATTCGGATCAAAAAGCATAGCTAAAAGTAAAAACAAAGAAGCCTCGCTCAATTCAATGAGCGAGGCTTTTTCTTTTTAGGATTCTGGAACTGGCAGCTCGCGAATTACTTGCGGCCGAAATCAGCAGGGATCTCGCCCCAAAGTTTGGTTTCCCATTTCAGAATCGGATTGGTGACTTCATTTTCTTTCAGCCACGTTTCCGCGCGACGAACCAATTGGAACAATCGTTTGTTCTCAACTGTTTTGGTCAACTTCGTCTTGCATTTCTTTTGCTTGATCCAACTCATTCCAATTCGTGAGTCTGAGTAAATTGCCTGGTCGGGTCGCGTCGGCTTCAGTAGTGCCAATGCATGGACAATCGCCAGAAACTCGCCGATATTCACCGTTCCGTTCGGATACGGTCCCTGGTGAAACAGGTTGACGCCGCTGCTGAGATCGACGCCCTGATACTCCAACGGGCCGGGGTTGCCTTTGCAGGCTGCATCAACGCAAAGCGAATCGATCACGACGCCGAACTCCTTCAACTCGTCCAGCGATTTCGCTGAAGGCGTTTTACTCTTCTTCTTGCCGGACTTGTCACCTTTGCCCCAATGATCTTCGGAGCTCTCGGTAAACGCCTGCTCGGCCTTGGCAAGAGACTCGAACGATTTGTAGCGCGCGTTGGAGAAGCCTGCGATCTGGTTTTGACATTCCGCCCACGTTTTATAAACGCCGGGAGCATGCCCCTGCCAAACGACGTAGAACTTCTTTTTCTTTCCCATCTCTTCCTGCTAACCGCCTGCAGCTTCTGCGACGGGTGCGACGTACTCGTAGCCAACTTCCATTGGAATTCCCAAAGGCAAGCCAACCATCCAGTAGAGCAACAAGACAATCGTCCAGGTCACAAGGAAGCCGATCGAGTACGGCAACATCATCGCCGCCACCGTTCCGATTCCCGAATCCTTTACATACTTTTGGCAGAACACGACGACCAATGGGAAATATGGCATCATCGGCGTGATGATGTTGGTCGTTGAATCGCCGATTCGGTAGGCGGCCTGAGTTAGCTCGGGCGAAATCCCTGCGTACATCAACATCGGAACAAAGATCGGTGCCAACATCGCCCACTTGGCGGATGCCGAACCGATCAACAAGTTCACACAAGCGGCCAGGAAGATGATTCCCAGTACAGTGACTGCCGGTGAGGCGCCCGATTGTTCGATAAAGTTGGCGCCTTTCAGAGCGACCAGGGTTCCAATCCCCGAGCTCTTGAATGCTGCGATAAACAACGCCGCGAAGAACACGAGTACCAGGTAATATCCCATCGTTTGCATCGCGTTTGACATACCCTTAATCGCATCGCGATGGCTTTTGAAGTTTCCTGAGATATAGCCATGCACCAGACCGGGGATGACAAATATGATGAAGATCAACGGCACGATCATTTTCATCAATGGAGCACCTGGAATTCCCTTTTTCTTGTCCGGCTTTACCTCGAAACTCGATTCGGTTCCATCACGAGTTACCACGAAGGTGGCTGGTTTCGTTTTGTTACGGTCTCTGGTGAATTGGCGATAAGCAAAGATATCGTCAAATGTCTCCTCTTGAACTTCACCATCGGCGTCGACTTGCGTCACTTTGACCAGTTTGTCTCCCACCGCCACACCTGCTGCAGCAGCTGGATCAGCGACTTCCTTAACGACGGTGTGATCATCTTCATCGAAGGTAATGCCAAAGTCAGCGGCTGTGTTTACATAGGCGGTAAGAGATCCGTATTCGTCCCGTAACTCTGAATCCATTG
>CAZPOL010000046.1:7544-12695 GCA_964588195.1 uncultured Pirellulaceae bacterium
CCCGCCAGACGCGGCTCGATGATCTTGTCAGTAATAAACCAACCGACAGCCACGATGAAAATACAGGAGGCCGCCGTAAAGAACAGGTTACACAGCGGATTGACGATATAGTCGGAATCAACCAGGTCGACGCCTTCCTGGGTAAGCGAAGAAAGCAACGGGTCGAGTCCTGAAACGATAAAGTTGGCACTGAAGCCACCGGAAACGCCGGCAAAGGCACAGGCAATTCCGGCCAGTGGATGTCTGCCTGCCGCGTAAAACATGACGCCACCAATCGGAATCACCAGCACATATCCCGCATCCGCCGCCGTGTGACTGACGATCGCCACCAGGATCAACATCGGCGTCAGGAACTTTTTGGGAGTGATATCCAGCATGGACTTCAGACAAGCATTGATAAACCCGGAATGCTCGGCAACTCCGACACCCAGCAATGCCACCAACACGATTCCCAATGGTGCGAACGTGTAGAATTCCTCCACCATCTTCGTCATAAACTCGGCAAACTTTTCCAGCGTCAGCATGTTGACGACCTGCACCGGATCCGTCTCACCAGGTTTGGTTTCGGTGAATTCCATCCCCGACAACCAGGCCGACACAATCCAGGTGAAGATCAGACCGATCAGAAAAAGCACGGCTGGGTCAGGCAATTTGTTTCCAGCCCACTCGATAAAGTTCAGAAACTTTACGATAGGACCTTGATTCTGTGAGACCGCAGGGGCCGGTTTCTTTTCTGAATTGCTCATTGGTTATCCGCCAAGGATCGCGAGGTAAAAGTTATCTGACTATTTCACCGAAAGGAATATTTTGGTCATCTTCGCCGAAAAAATAAACCAGGCCGACGTTTTGTCACCGGGCGGCAACAACATGGTGGACAAGCAACGAATTGCTCAGCCGGAACCGATTGAATTGTGGACCAGCCCGGATTGCTTCCAACGGGTAGACCATTGGAAAGGACTGGGTAATCCTGACCCGGTAACATGCCCGACGTCGCGGTAACGTTGTCGACAATGTTATTGGAATAGCCATCGAATTGGCCGAGAGAATGAAGGTTCGCTTCCAAATTCGGCTGCTCAATTGTGGGACCTGGATTCGAGGCCAGTTGCCCGTCGCAATTTAGCGGGACCAGGATGATCTGCCGAAACCAAACCGGGTTTCCATGATCCTGCAAGAAGATCCGACCTTCGCGGTTCTCACCAAAACCGTCCCGGTCGCGAAACTTACTGTCGGCAACTCGTTGCTTCCACTGGTCGCCTCCGACGTTGGCCTGAACGACCAAAACACCGTTCAACCAATGCTCGATTCTATTTCCGCAAACCACAATCTTGCTGGATTGCCAAACGTCATGTTGCACAATCGGTTTGTGCTGCACGGGTTCATACACGTCATACAAACAGGCTGACTTGTTGCGTTCTTTGGCATTCTCGTCGTCCAACACCTGGTACTCGCAACCCAACATGGCCTTGCCGTACTTCTTTACCCGGTATTTTACACCGCTGTTGCCACCTTTGGAAATTCGCCACTGAAAGTGCAACTCGAAGTCTCGAAAAGTCGATTCATGATACAGGTCACCGCCCCCGGACTTTCGATGCAAAGCTCCATTGTCGACGACCCAGCCTTCGTGCGTTTCGCCGTTGGCTTTACTCCAACCATTGGTTGTTTGCCCATCAAACAAAAAGATTGGCGTGCCAGTCGATTGAGTTTGATTCGATGGGGAGACTGCCACGGACTGAGCGTCGACGCTCAAACATGAAAGCCCGGCGAAAAACAGGACCGGTAAATAAAAGGCGAGCTTATTCAATCTCAACCAACTTTCTTGAATTCAGAATTTAGTGTTTTGGAATTCGTTACTTCGATTAATGCCTGATCAGGCGAGTCCTAAAACAATGGCGGACGGCCCAACTGTCGGCGAATCACTGCCCATTGGCCGGCATGCATCACCCAGTGCGAGTCCTGCATTACAAAAGCTGTGCCCCAATTGGGAACGTAAGCCTGCATCTCTTGGGGCGCAGGTTTCTGCAAATCCTCATCCGACAAGCTGGCCAGCGTTTCCAATGTGCCGGCACGTTGCGTCTCGAACAATTGCATCAATTCGGCTTTGGAATGAAAGAACCCGACATCATCGTTGGCCGCAGTTTCCTTGGTGTACTTTTCTGAAAAGCCTTCAGGCAAAGCTGGCATACTACCCGGGATACAGCCCTCGATTATATCGTGCTCGGATTGAATGAGGTGACCGATCTGCCACTTGATGTGATTACAGTCAGCATGTGGCCGGTGCATCATCTCTTCGTCAGTCAAATCGTCCAGATAAGACATCGAAATGAGTTTACCCATATCGATCGACGCCTTGATTGCTTCACGCGAATTCATCGGAGTTCCTGCATTGCTCAGTTTTGGTCTGGTACTTGAGACGCCAGTTTACACCAGCCACCCTGGTTTTTCACCTATCCAGGAATCAATCCCGAACTCCATCCAGGCGGCGATCAGGATATCCATGCATTGTCGTCAACCAATTAGAACAACAATCTGGATTCCAAATCCAGCAGTCGCTGCTTCCGCCAAAGCTCGCCAGCGTAACCGCCCGGTTTACCGTCGCTGCGAACCACGCGATGGCAGGGAATCAGAATGGCAATCCGATTGGAGCCATTCGCTCGGCCAACGGCACGTTGAGCGCCGACACGACCGACACGTTTTGCGATCTGCTGGTAACTGCAAACCGAGCCATATGGAATCTTCAGTAACTGCTTCCACACTTCCAGCTGAAACGGTCGACCGGGCCAAATCAACGGCAAGTCAAACTCTTTTCTGTGACCGGCGAAGTACTCATCCAGCTGTTTCGTCAATCGATCGAATAATTCGTGATTACCAATCTCAACCGGCCGCTTCGTCCACTCGACCAACCTGGTGACCTGCGTTTCAAGATCCTTTCGATCCGCGAACTCCAAAAGACAGATCGAATCATCATGAACACCCGCGACCATTGGCCCCAGCGGCGTTGTGATTCGCCGAATCAGCAAAGGTGCGGCACTGGTGTTGATCGTGCCCGGAACCTGTTTACACCACTTTTGAAAAGCGTCGTTGAACCCACTTAACGATTCGTAACCGATCCCAACGGCCGTCCCGGCAATTTGATCGCCGCCGTTAATCTGCTTTGCTGCCTGTGAAAGTCGTCGGCTGCGCTGGTAACTCTGAAACGTGACCCCGTAATTCTTCTTGAACCAGCGACGCAGCTTCACCGGATGAATACCACGATTTGATAACGTCTCATCCGTCCAGCGAACCGAAGGATCCAGTTCGATCTCGTTCATCAACTCGGTCACCCAATCCGGCGTGGCCGCCAGGTCATCCAGTGGCTTGCACCGCTTGCATGCTCGAAAGCCGGCAACGATGGCCTCGCCCACGTTCGGAAAAAACGTGACGTTTTTGGCTTTTGGCTTTCGCGCGCTGCAAGTTGGACGACAAAAGATACCAGTGCTTTTCACGCCAACGATAAACACGCCCTCGTAACGACTGTCTCGATCACACAAGGCCGCATACATCTCGTCAAACGACGGAAGTTGCTGAACAGAGGTTTTCTCTGAGCTTGCCTGGTCTCGACCAGCTGTTTTTGCTACTGTTTTGGTTAGCGAATTCATGCGTTCGATTCTAACGATTCGAAATCGAATCGCGACCGAAAACTGAACACCAAACTCGGTTGTTTCGCCGAGTGTGCCGGTGTGCCGACTATTTCAGTTGAAAAGAAGCGATTTGTTTTTGATTGCGAACGAACAAAGTTCCCTCAACCACTGTTGGAAACGTCCAGCCCTTTTCTGAATCGAGCACCTTTTCCTGGAAGATCACGTTCAGCGATTCGTCGGTAGGATTGGCGATGGCCAGATTCCCTTTCTCATCCAGCAACATCAGCCGGTCGCCGGTTGCCACCAGATTTGTAATGCCAAACCCGCGTTCCTTCCACAACACTTCGCCTTTGTTCAAATCGAACGCAGTGACCAACGGTGCGCGGCTGCCGCCTGTGGTTCCATAGATGACATCGCCGAGTCGAACGGCGTTGGTGAATCCGATGCCGATCTTCTCAATCGCCCACTTCGGTTCGAACTTCATAGCATCGCCATCGCGAGTCAACTTCAACGTGTGACTCTGTCGGAAAGACGAAATAAACAGCTCGTCTTTGCGTTCGTCCCAAACCGGAACGAATGCGTGAGTGTCCCACTGGTTCTTTAAAGGAAACGACCAGAGCTCCTTGCCATCCCGCGCGTTCACCCCAATCACGCTGTCGGTCAACGACAAAATCATTTGATCGATTCCATCAACGCTAACCAATAGAGGCGTGGCGTAGCTGATCGAGTAGTCCAAAGAGGACCAAACAACGGACCCGTCTTTTACGCTGAATGCCATCAGCGTTTTCCCTTTTCCACCAATCGGCACAATGATGTTTCCGTCGTACTCCAGTGGGCTGGCCGAGTAGCCGAATCCAAGTTCGGTGCTACCATGATCTTTTACCAAACTGGTTTCCCAATGCACGTCGCCGGTCGCCTTGTCGAAGCACTTCATATCACCGAGGAAGCCGATCGAGACCAGGCGGTCTCCGATGATCATTGATGTCGAGTTCGGTCCTTCGCCAAAACCTGTATTGGCGTCTTCGGGCAAAGTTGCGTCGTAGCGATGCTGCCAAACGGTCTCTCCATCCGTTGCGTTCAAAGAGATCACAACTTCTTCATTGCCCTCGCGATAGTGCGTATACAGTCGGTCGTCCTCGACCAGAATGCCCGAGTAACCGCTGCCTAGATCACGTTTCCAATTCTCTTCCAGCGTTGGCTTTTCTGCCAGCTTCACATCGGGCACCGAAAAACCGCGCCCATTGTCACCACCCCATTGGGTCCAGGTCTCTTGTCCATGCAAGGAAGCAGCGGGCACGAACAATGCAGTCATCGAAAGCGTTGCCGAAAACATAATGCAAACGCGTGTTAATGCAGCACGAGAAATCGAAATGGTCTTCATCTGCTGTTCCTTTTATCCCTTTGAACATTGGGAAATAATAAGTGGTGCTAGTGAGTCGTATGGGTTGCTTCTTTGAATCATACCCACTGCACAGGCTGTTCGCATTTCAATTGCCGATGGATTCAAAAGATTGCTGGATTCAAAAGATTGCTG
>CAZPOL010000046.1:12795-40045 GCA_964588195.1 uncultured Pirellulaceae bacterium
TTCGCATTTCAATTGCCGATGGATTCAAAAGATTGCTGGATTCAAAAGATTGCTGAGTTCAAAAGGGAATCTCACACAATCGTCGGCGTGAAAAATTCCGGCCCGCGAAAGGCTCCATCCAGCACCAGCTGCTTGATTTCCTGAATATCAGGAGCGAATAAACGGTCCTTGTCGTAGAAAGCGACTCGATCACGAATCAACGAATGAGCCTTGGTCAATGCCGACGACGTTTTTAATGGCTTGCGAAAGTCGATACCTTGAGCGGCAGCTAACAATTCGATCGCCACGATCGCCGCCGTGTTCTCGGCCATCGGTCCGAGTCGTCTGGCTGCGAACGTCGCCATGCTAACGTGATCTTCCTGGTTGGCCGACGTTGGCAAACTGTCGACCGAAGCGGGGTGGGCCAACGATTTGTTTTCGCTGGCCAGCGCCGCCGTCGTGACTTGTGCGATCATGAATCCGGAATTCACTCCACCGTCATCTACCAGGAAGGGCGGCAGACCGCTGAGATGCGAATCGATCAACAACGACATTCGACGCTCGGACAACGCGCCGATTTCGGCAATCGCGACGGCGAGTGCATCGGCTACCAGGGCGACTGGCTCGGCGTGGAAATTACCTCCCGACAAAACATCGCCGGCATCGGCAAACACCAATGGGTTATCGGAAACCGCATTGGCCTCTCTTTGCAGCACGGTTGCTACGTAACGAATTTGATCGAGACAGGCACCCATGACCTGCGGCTGGCACCGCAACGAGTACGGGTCCTGAACTTTCTCACAATCAGTGTGCGAGTTGCGAATTTCACTTCCCAATAACAGATTACGATAAGCCGCGGCACAGTCCTGTTGACCAGGGTGCAATCGAACCTGGTGAATCCGCTCGTCGAACGGAGCATCAGTGCCGAGTGCCGCATCGATACTCATGCCGCCCGCCACAATGGCCGCTGCAAACACGTTGATCGCCTTGAACATGCCATGCAATGCCAACGCTGTTGAAACCTGAGTCCCGTTCAACAGCGCCAAACCCTCTTTCGGGTCGAGCGCCAACGGTTCCAGTCCGATCGCTTTCAATCCCTCGACGGCAGACATCGACCGACCATCCATCGACACCTGGCCAACGCCGATCAAGCCACAACTTAGATGTGCCAGTGGTGCCAGATCGCCCGACGCACCGACCGAACCCTGGCCTGGAATCTGAGGCAGCACACCGGCGTTCAACATCTTCAACAGATAATCGATCACAACCGGCCTGACTCCCGAATGTCCACGGGCCAGTGAGTTGATCTTCAGCAACATGATCAATCGAACGACCTGGTCATCCAGCAAGTTGCCTGTTCCGGCGGCATGCGACAACACCAAGTTGACTTGCAGCTTTCGCAGTTCGTCATGATCGATTCTTTTTTGTGCGAGCAATCCGAATCCGGTATTGATGCCGTAGACCGTGCGATCGTCTTCGATAATCTTCTGGACTGTTGCTTGAGCTGCCTGGATGCCGGCGCGACAACTGTCGTGCAAAACGAAATCGGTTGCGCGAAAGTTCGCTTCGATATCTTCCAGTGAAAGTTGACCTGGCTGAATTGAAAATGGCATTTGGTTTTTCCGAGTTGCCATTGAGCAACGTTATTTTTGAAAGCGGATATTGGAAGCCTGGAAGCGATTGGCCATATGAGCCATGACCATAAACAGGACAGCGAAAAAAGCTACCCATTAAGCTGAGCAGCAAAACCAGGTTGGGCCGCAACGCTAGGAAGGGTCAATCATTGGCAAGTTCAATTTGTTTTCGCGGGCACATTCGATCGCCTCGTCGTAACCAGCGTCGGCATGTCGCATGACACCTGTAGCCGGGTCGTTGAACAAGACTCGTTCGATCCGTTTGTCGGCGGCTGCACTTCCATCGCAACAGATCACAACGCCCGAGTGTTGCGAGAAACCCATGCCGACTCCGCCACCGTGATGCAGACTGACCCAGGTTGCTCCGCCGGCTGTATTCAAAAGCGCGTTTAACAATGGCCAGTCAGAAACCGCATCCGATCCATCTTTCATGGACTCCGTTTCACGATTAGGGCTGGCGACCGAACCGGAATCCAGATGATCGCGTCCAATGACAACCGGCGCACTCAGTTCGCCATTGCGAACCATTTCGTTGAAAGCCAGCCCCAGTTTGTGACGCTGTCCCAGCCCGACCCAGCAAATCCGCGAGGGCAGACCTTGAAAATGAATCCGCTCTTTGGCCATGTCCAGCCAGTTGTGCAGGTGCGGATCGTCGGGGATCAATTCCTTAACCTTGGCGTCTGTTTTGTAAATATCTTCCGGATCACCCGAAAGTGCAGCCCAACGAAACGGCCCAATGCCTCGACAGAACAATGGTCGAATGTAGGCCGGCACAAAGCCAGGGAAATCGAACGCATCGGTGACTCCCTGGTCCTTGGCTACCTGTCGAATATTGTTTCCATAGTCGACAACTGGAATGCCTTGCTTATGGAAATCCAGCATCGATCGAACGTGAATTGCCATCGACTTGCTCGCTTCGCGAATCACTTGCTCGGGATCGCTGGTCCGTAACTGGTCGGCTTTTTCAAGCGTCCAACCGATGGGCAAGTATCCGTTCAGCGGATCGTGCGCGGACGTCTGATCGGTGACAACGTCCGGCTTGATTCCTTGTTCAACCATCTGCGGCAAGATCTCAGCGGCGTTACCCAACAGCCCGACCGAGACCGCTTGCTTTTGTTGGCAACTGTCATAGATGATCTGCATCGCCTCGTCCAGAGTCCGCGCGAACTTGTCGACGTAGCCGGTATCCAATCGCATTTGAATCCGTGACTCGTCGCATTCAATGGCCAACATCGATGCACCGGCCATGGTGCATGCCAACGGTTGAGCGCCGCCCATGCCGCCCAGTCCCGCCGTCAACATCCACTTGCCAGACAGGTCACCGCCAAAGTGTTTTTTACCGATCGCCACAAACGTTTCGTAAGTTCCCTGGACAATGCCCTGGCTACCGATATAGATCCACGACCCAGCCGTCATCTGACCGTACATCATCAGACCGGCGCGATCGAGTTCGTGGAAGTGTTCCCAGGTCGCCCAATGTGGCACCAGATTACTGTTGGCGATCAGGACACGCGGCGCGTCCTGGTGAGTCTTGAAAACACCAACGGGCTTGCCGGATTGAACCAGCAACGTTTCGTCGGTCTCCAGGTTGCGAAGCGATTCGACAATCATGTCGAAACATTCCCAGTTGCGTGCCGCGCGACCGATGCCTCCATAGACCACCAGCTCGTCCGGTTTTTCGGCGACTCCCGGATCCAGATTGTTCATCAGCATCCGCAATGGTGCTTCGGTCATCCAGCTTTTACAGCTCAATTGGTTACCGTGAGGTGCCTTAACGATGCGATTGGCGGTGGCCATGATTTTATTCTTCCGAGGCGTCAGGGAATTTTTGCTTTCCGTCTTTTGCATCCGTCCTTGTGACGAATGAAGGAGATTATGAATGAAGTCAGCCCAATTGTGAATTGCGAATTGTGCAGGATCGCTTTAGCCTGTGTGCATGGAGCGAATCGACGTGCCTCGCTCAATCGACGGATTCAAAAGCCGCAGGCACATCCGGATTCGCCACACCACGATTCCATTGATGGTCTGAAACTAATGAAAGTAAGTCTGAACCGAGGCAGTGTTCCGCTGCTGGTGAGTTTTCCGCACAGTGGGACCTTTGTGCCGCCGGAACTGGCAAACCGCATGACTCCACAGGGCAGGGCGGTTCCCGACACGGATTGGTTCCTGCCACGGTTGTACGAATTCGTTGGCCAGTTGGGTGCCTCGACGATCCAGGCGAATTTTTCTCGCTATGTCGCGGACCCAAATCGATCGACGGACGGAGTCAACCTTTACCCGGGCCAGCCCACCCCGCGACTCTGCCCGATCCACTGTTTTGATGGAAGTCCGATCTATCTTCCTGGTCAGGAGCCTGACGATTTCGAAATCGGAAAACGGACCAGCGACTACTGGCGTCATTACCACGATGACCTGCAGGAAGAACTGTTGCGAATGAAACACGAATATGGGCTGGCCGTGCTGTTCGATGCTCACTCGATACTTTCGCAAGTGCCACGTTTGTTTGAGGGCCAATTACCCGATATCAACATCGGCACCGCCCGTGGCGAATCCTGCGCCCCGGAATTACAAAAAGAGATTGAAAACATTTTGAATGCTCAATCTGTCTGTTCGCATATCATCAACGGGCGATTCGTTGGCGGTCACATTACGAGACATTATGGCCAGCCGAAAAATCGCGTCCATGCCGTTCAACTGGAACTTAGTCAGTTGCGTTACATGGACGAAGCGACCGGTGACTGGCATGATAAACGTGCCGCCGAAACAACACCTGTGCTGCAGAGTATTGTGCAAACAGTTTTGAATTGGGCACAGCAACAAACCAGTTAACTTGCCATAACCGGACACCCCGCCTTGAGTAACAACGATCTGCTTCTAACCGATTACCATCTAATAACGATGCAGCCCGACCGGCCTTACGGGTTGATGCGTGACGGTGCAGTCATCGTCAAGGATGGCCGGATCGACTGGATAGGCTCCGCTTCGGAAGCCGACAAAATTCGCACTGGTGATTTCGACGGTCAGGTGATTCGTGGTGAGGGCCGTTTTTTGTCGCCCGGCTTGATCGACTGCCACACTCACCTGGTTTGGGGCGGCAGCCGCGCCGACGAGTGGGAGATGCGACTGGGTGGTGTCAGCTACGAACAGATCGCTCGGCAGGGTGGTGGCATCTTGTCGACCGTCAAAGCGACTCGCGCCGCCGAAGAGACTCTGTTGTATGCCGCCGCTCGCTCGCGCGTCGAGTTTTTAATGAGACAAGGCGTCACAACCCTGGAGATCAAATCGGGCTACGGCCTTGACGTCGCCAGTGAATTGAAAATGTTGAAAGTCGCCACTGACTTACGCGATTCAATGCCCGTCGACATACGACGAACTTTTCTGGGCGCCCACGCTTTACCCACCGAGTTTAAAGAACAAGCAGATCAGTACATCGATCTGGTGTGTGGCGAGATGCTGGCCAACGTCCAGGCGTATTGCGACAGCGTCGATGTATTTTGCGAGGGCATCGGGTTCAATCTGGAACAGACTCGCCGGGTGTTCGAGGCCGCCAAAGCCGCTGGACTCGATATCAAAGTCCACGCCGAACAGTTGTCGAATTTGGGTGGTGCGAAACTGGCCGCAGAAATGGGTGCACTGTCTGCCGACCACCTTGAATACCTGGATGAACCCGCGGTTAAGGCTATGGCGACCAGCGGAACCGTGGCGGTGCTGTTGCCTGGTGCGTTTTATTTTATCCATGAAACGAAAGTCCCGCCGGTCGACTTGCTTCGTAAACACCAGGTGCCCATTGCGATTGCCACGGATGCTAACCCGGGCAGTTCGCCGGCCGCCAATTTGTTATTGATGATGAACATGGCCTGCACTCTGTTTCGCATGACTCCGCTGGAATCACTGGCGGGCGTTACTTGTCACGCGGCGAAAGCGCTCGGGATGCAAGACAAGATTGGAACGATCGAGGTCGGCAAACAAGCCGATCTGGTCGCCTGGAACATCGATTCACCGGCAGAGCTGGCTTACGGTATTGGGCACAATCCCTGCCACTCGGTATTCAAGCGTGGTGAGCTGATCGTAAGCCACGCGTAGTGGATTTTCTTCAAGTCCCTTCGATCAAACAACAACTCGTGAACACAAAACAAAATGGCGACGCATCAACAAAGCATGAGAATTCATTTTCAAAAAGCGTTATTGCCTGGCGGTTGGTCAGACAGCGTCATGGTCACCAGCGATGGCTGGCGGATTGTCGATGTGCAATCGGGTGTGGCCAACGTTCCCAACGAAGCGATTAAAGTGGCGGGCGCGGCGGTGCCGGGCATGACCAATGTGCACAGCCACGCGTTTCAAAGAGCGTTCGCTGGATTGAGCGAGTACCGCACGGGCCAGCACGACAGCTTTTGGACATGGCGCCGATTGATGTACGAGTTCCTGGAAAAGCTGCAACCGGAAGACGTTTACGAAATCGGCAAGCAACTCTACTCGGAAATGATGCTGGCCGGTTACACGACCGTTGGCGAATTCCATTACTTGCTGCATCAGACTGACGGGACGCCCTACGAAAACGTCAACGAGATGGCCGATGCATTGATCCGGGCCGCGATCGATACCGGTATCAGAATTTGCATGTTGCCTGTTTACTATCAACGGGGTGGCTTCGATGATTCACCGTTGCAAGGTGGGCAAAAACGATTCGGTTCGAATCATGACCTGTTCTTGAAAATGGCGGACAAGTTAAATTCGGATTGGGGTGATCACCCGCAGGTTCGTCTGGGAGTCGCATTGCATTCTCTGCGAGCGGTTTCGATTCCAGCCGGTCAGGCGCTGTTGTCAGACATCGAATCGATCCTGCCCGGCTGTCCCGTCCATGTCCATGTCGCAGAACAAACGGCGGAAGTTGATGATTGCCTGGCCGCGCATGGCAAGCGACCGGTCCAGTTGCTGATGGATTCGTACGACGTAAATCAAAGATGGTGTTTGATCCATGCGACACATATGGACGACCAGGAATTGGCACTCGTCGCCAACAGTGGTGCCGTGGTTGGTGTCTGCCCTACGACGGAAGCAAACCTGGGTGACGGGATCTTTCGTAGTGAAGATTTTCTGTTGCAACAAGGAAGACTGGCGATCGGCAGCGACTCGCACATCAGCGTTGATGCTTGTGAAGAATTGCGATTGCTGGAGTACGCTCAACGCTTGAGTTCACGTCGACGAGCGGTGCTGTGTACTGACCAGGAATCATGTGGTTCGTTGCTATATCGATGGGCCACAGACGGCGGCGCACAGGTCACAGGATTCGGGCCGGCAGCGATCGAACCGGAATTGTCCTGCCAAATCGGAATTATCGATCACTCCGGTCTTGGTACGATCGGGGTAGACCGTTACCTGGACTACTGCGTTTTTCAGTCTTCTGCAGCAAAACGACTGCATACTTCGCTGAATTTGCCGCAATAGCAGCGATATAAATCTGGATATTGGCCAGACCGATCGATAAGATAGTAAATGGGGAAAGCCACCCATTCTGCGTGCAATGGAACTTATTGGAACCATCAAGATGATTTTTCGGTTTTGCATTACAACCATTTGTGTTGTGATGTTTACATTCGCCGACTCAGCCACCTTCGCTCAGGACTTTCCAAGTCACGAAGAAAAGGTCTCCGCGGATTCAGGAGACATCTTCAATAACGGTAAGCGCATGCGCGTTGCCTGGACGAAAACGATTCGAATCAAAGACGCTGCCTGGTTGAGGCTTTACTTTGATCGATTGACATTGGCTCATGATGTTGTTGGCAACACCAGTTCGATTCTGCGGATCACATCCGAGAAGGATGGAGCGGTTCAATTGCTGGATGCCGTGACGGCCAGACAATGGACTCAGTCATCGGCCTATTTCAATGGTGACGCCGTCAAGCTGGAACTGTTAGCCCACCCCAACAGCCGGCTCAACCGGGTTTCGGTCGACTACGCCGATGTGGGTGAAGTTCCTGAGGTAAGACTCTCTCGGACCATTTGTGATGCACTCGACGACCGAACTCTGTCTACCGATATTCGAGTGGGCCGGACGCTACCTGGTGGTTGCACTGCATGGCTGGTCAACGATTTACAAAACTGTTTGTTGACGGCCGGACACTGTCAAGCTTCAGCAGATGTCATTGAATTCAATGTTCCAGTTTCCAACCCGGACGGGTCTTACAATCACCCGGGACCGGAAGACCAGTATCCGGTTGACCCGGCCTCGGTACAGTTCGTCAACGGTGGCGTTGGTAACGATTGGTGCACTTTTGGATGTTTCCCGAACGCGAATACTGGCCTGACCGCTTTCGAAGCACAAGGCGACTCATTCGAATTGGAATTACCTGATCCAGTTGGCAGGGACGATGTGATTCGAATCACCGGGCATGGAACAACGTCCGCACCGGTAGACCCGTCATTCAACGGTGCTCAGAAAACACACACTGGACCGCATTCCAGCTTCAACGGTTCGGCACTTGGATACAGGACCGACACAACCGGTGGCAACTCGGGATCTCCGGTCATCCTTGAGAACACTGGAAAAGCGATCGGCATTCATACGCACGGTGGATGTTCGACCGGTGGCGAGGGAAGCAATTCGGGAACCGGAGCCAACAACATTCAGTTCCAAATTGCACTCGCTAATCCACAAGGAATTTGCGCTCCAAGAATCGATTTCGAATTCCCCAACGGACGTCTGGAAACGATTGACACATTAGGTGGGTCAAGTTTTCAAGTGAGTGTTTTGGATGCCGGCGTCACTCCTCAACCAAATACCGGCGTGTTGCATTTTGATGATGGCAGCGGATTCCAAACCGCTCCGATGATCGAAATCGGAACCAATCTTTACGAGGCAATTTTCCCCGCGACGGCTTGTGGATCTGTCGTCAACTACTACGTCACCGTCGAAGGCACAGAAGGTGAAACGTACAGCAATCCAAGCGATGCTCCCGCCAATTCTCACTCAGCGGTCAGCGGTTCCAGTTTCCTGACAACCTTCCTTGACGATTTCGAATCCAATCAAGGCTGGACTGTGTCTGGTAACGCCAGCGATGGCCAATGGGAACGCGGTGTCCCGGCAGGTGTTGGTGATCGAGGCGATCCAACGGCCGATGGCGATGGCTCCGGTAGCTGTTTCGTCACCGACAACGCGACGGGTAACTCCGATGTAGATGGCGGAAGCACGGTTCTGACCTCTCCAATCATGGACGCCAGTGTTTCCAGTAGCGAAGACGCCGTGCTGGTCTACTACCGCTGGTACAACAATTCGGCAGGCAACGCTCCGTTTGAAGACGAATTCGTCATTGAGATCTCCAACGATGGCGGTGCCAGCTGGAGCAGTCTGGAAACGGTTGGCCCAACTGGCGACGACGTTAATGGCGGCTGGGTTAAAAAACAGTTCCTGGTTAGCGACTTTGTGACACCAACCAACCAGATGCGTGTCCGGTTCACGGCTTCCGATTTTGGCAACGGTTCAGTTGTGGAAGCGGGTGTAGATGGTGTCGAAATCCAGCTTGTCGATTGCTTGATCCAAACCGACGCTGATAGCCTCAAGTTTCTGGATGGCATTCAGGCTGGCGGAAGTATCGGCAATCTTTCCAACAGCGATAACCAACGAATGGAAATCGATCCTTCGCCAACCAGTAACCCGACAAAACAGATCGTCGATTTGATCCTGCAAACAACTTCGCCCGTCTCGAACCCAACCAGCTTTGGGTTCCGTTTGGAAGCGGCTATGACAGGCGGCGATCCCGGTGACGTTCAGCAAGAAATCCGGTTGTTCAATCACGTCACTAACTCAATGGAATCCGTCGATATTCGCGACGCGACCGCCAACGATTCGATTGTCGAAGTGTTCCCAACCGGCGACCTCAGCCGTTTCCAACATCCGACGAACAACGAAATCACGGCCCGGATCATCTACACTAGCGAGGAATTTTCCAACGGTTCCTTCTTTTGGTCAGTCATGCTGGATCAAGCCACTTGGTTGATTAACTGACCTGTCGTCTCAAAATGCGTCTCGATTTGCGACTCCCATCCCAAATCGAGACGGGATTTCAGTGGCAGTCGATGCGGCACTCAATTTATTCAGACGAAAAGCCCCTGAAAAACAGGGGCTTTTGTTTTTGCAAATTTTTCCGCAAGTTTGGCACACGTTCTGCTTAATGGTTTATCTGAGTCGAACGAGAAATCTTATCTTGATCTCCCGAAGCTATTGCCTCCTTCTCTCGTTCGGCTCATTTTTTACCTACCCAACTTGGGCTAAATTACTGCCCACAAAAGCCGAAACTCCAGCGTCTCTCTTCTTTGCTCCGTCGCTTGCTGGATTCGGCTTTTTCCTTTTTAAATGCGGCAACCAGCATTCCGGATTCATTTGCACTGTTCAATTGCCTTGTTGTATTGGACCGCAGCTCAGGATGCTGCTACGGCCGGGACGGCCGTGCTACTATTTAATGTTGTTTTGTTTGCCTGACAATTCAGGAATCGAACGTGTCGCCAGGGACCCATTGCCGAGTCGCGGCGGCTAAACCGATGTTGTCGCACCAGGCTTCTCCGGCAATCCATAGTTCGGTTAGTCGCTGAATCGCTTTTGCTGTTTCGCGTTTGGTCTCCGTTGTTCGCAACGTTGCGCTGGCAGTTGATAATTCCATCAGAAGCACGGCCGCCGTTTCGTACCAGGCTTCCAGGTATCTCGCCGCATCGATCTGCAATGAATCGGATGACAAGTCCGGAATCGAATGGTGCCCACCCTGCAACATCGCTTGCAGTCTTCGCTGCATTGGC
This sequence comes from uncultured Pirellulaceae bacterium, assembly GCA_964588195.1. Taxonomy (GTDB): domain Bacteria; phylum Planctomycetota; class Planctomycetia; order Pirellulales; family Pirellulaceae; genus CAJQPP01. Next base: position 23,196 of record CAZPOL010000046.1, read on the forward strand.
TCCAGAATTTCATTGCCTTGCGACGCCCACACCTCTTCGGTAAGCGGCACCGGTTCACAAGTCCGCGAAAAATGTTCGGGCTGCAATCTTTGCCAACCGAGTTGCCAACAACCATTTGCCGATTCAGGCAACACCAACCGGGGACGTGAAGGTTGAGGCTCATCGAGTTCGTCCACCGCGTCGGTCCCGTCGACTTCTGCTTCATCGATGGGTGCAATCGCGATCGGGAACAATGCAACAGGCCGAGCGAAATCGAAACGAGCGATGACATTCAACAACATTCCAGGGCCAGCCGCCAAACGCTGCAAGTTGCGGCGGTATTCAAGGCCGATGTTTTCGGATTGGATGCCTAACGGAACATGAATTGGTGCATTCTGATTCGCATCGAGTACTCGCACGATCAAAAACTGTCCGCGAGCGCCAACGATCTCGACTTGCATGCCGACCAAATCCCAACCAGCCGGACGAGCCAACTCGGGCGTGTATCGATTTTTCCAGACACGACGTAACTGTGTCGACAAATCGGTCGCCAACCACCTTCGCAGCGATTCACTCAGCCATTCGTTGGACGAACTTAACGCCAATTCGGTTTTCGACCCCAGACCCAACCGCCCATCGTCAGATATCCCGCCGCCGCGAATCAACAACTGACCACCGACCAATTCATTTGCCGTGGCCGTCTTGTTGCCGATCGGAATGCCACCCTTCCAAACTCCTGCCAGGCGTTCAGCATCACCTAATCGCACATCGGAAATTGTGAACCAACGATCAGCATCGTCTTTCAGATAGACGACCATGCCGGCGTACCCGCTGTCCGTCAGAATGGGTTCCACAAACACGCCTTGTAAACTCAGTGCCTCGTCGTGCGGATGATATTTTCGGCGAGCCGTTCCTATCAAACTCTGCCAACCCGCCGTTTGTTGCTGGATCATGCGAGTCGACGAAAGCAACTCGTACATATCTCGTCGCAGTACATCGATGTCGGCGCCGCGAGCTTCCGTTCTTTGCTGGCGAATTCCTTCGACGACGCGAATCGCTGCGGCGGCTGGCCAATGCAAACCAACAGCCCGCGCGTGATGCGCGGCTTGTATCAATTGACCGATCATCACGGAACTGGCTTGCCCGAACCCCGTCACAACAACCTGGCCAGCGGCATAAAACAAATCGGCCGCGGCCAACACTAACGTTTGATCGCTTGAAGAATCGGCGTTTGAATCGACATTTGAATCGGCATCATCTGACACCGTCTCTTCGACATCGGATTCAAGTGAGCTCGATTCGCTCTGCTCAATTTCCAGCAGCGTGACACAAGCCAACAAGTGCAAACATTTGGGAGCCAACAGGCAATCGCATTTCACCTGGTCGGCATGGTTCAGCACACCATCGCTGGGCGTCAGCGTCACAACCTGAGAGCCAGTATCAACGGTGATCACGGCTGGATTCTCTTGCGTGTATGCCCAGTTCCATTCGTTGGCGGCTTGCGGATTCTTGTCCAGTCTCTTTTGGACTCGCGCTGGCGCGGCCGAAGTCAGTTGCACCAGCAATTCGGATGTAATCGCAGGCTTGTTCATGCTCCACCTGCCCCTCGAATTTGTTTCGCGACCCAGTCCGCCAACTGTTCCGGGCTAAGGGCTGCGACCGGCATTCCCGCCGCCACGCATTGCTTGGCAATTCCAGTGTGATAGACCTTGGCCGCTTGATCATCCAACGCAGCTAGTCCAATCAATCTTGCTCCGCTTGCCGACAAGGCCCGAACTTCGCCGATCAGTTCGGGCACCGAGACGCCTTCGTGGAAATCAGTAATCAAAACGACCATGGCGCGGCGCGGTACCCGGATCGCGTCACGGGCGGCTCGCAGGCCCAGTGCGATGTGCGTTCCGCCACCGATACGGACTTCAGTCAACAACGACAATGGGTCATCGACATGTGCACTTAAGTCGGCGACTTCGGTACTGAAGGTGATGAATTGCAGATCGATAGAAGGCAGATTTGCAAACACCGAAGCGATCAGAGCCGCGTACACGGTGCTGGTCTCCATCGATCCGGAAACATCGACAACCAGATGGATCGACCAATCCATGTTGCGAGTCGCTGGCGTACGAAAGACCGGGTTGGCGGCAACTATTTTTCTACGCCCCTGGTCGTCGTAACAAGTGTGTTTCAGATTCCGCTGCAGTGTCCTCGGCAAATCGAGCATCGGGCTGGGGCGTGACCTTGGTCGAGTCGTCATCAAGCCAGTCAAATGCGGTTGCAAACGAATCGCCAGCATTTTCGCCAACCGATCAGAGATGTTTTTGGCAATCGCGCGGAGTCTTTCCAGCATGGCGCCTTCCGCTTGCGAATGCATGGACAGAATCTGCCGCAACAAATCGGGATTGGCCGGAGTCCTTTTCGGATTGATCACCTGAAAAGCGGCCAGCCTGCCTTTGGCCGCCGCTTCGATCATGACCTCTTCGGCAATCTGGCTGCCCAACAGCTTTTCCAATCGCTCCGACCACTTGCGCGAGTCAACTTCAGGTGCTTCAGTCCCTCCCGATCGTTCTTGTGGAGTCAACAAGTCGCCTCCGCCTGATTGATCATCCTCACCAAACAGATCGCCAAAGGCATTGCGAACGCTGGACCCTTTCGGCGAGTCAGGTTTGCCTCCCAGAATTAACCGCCATCGATCGGCGAGCGTCAATTCGTTTTCACCAGCCAACCGCTTGGTGACTCGCTCCTTTTCTTCCGAAAGAAAAAACGACTGTGGGTCCAACGTTCTCAATTCCAGGTTTGGCAATACGCGGGCGATCGCTGCACGGGCCAATCGATCCGTATCACGGTTCGCCGCAACCTGCAGTGGATCTTTCGGGACTGGTAACCGCGAAACTGAACCTTCGGGCAGGGCAGCCAGTTTGGCCTGCAGAAGTCGTTCACGTTGCTTGGGTTGGAAACTGCGAAAGCCGAAATGTAGCGGCAACAATCGATGCAAAAACTGGCTATCCGAGGCCTGTTCGATCGCCGTGTCGATGCCATTCAGCCAAACGTGGTCGCCGATGATTCGCGAGCCAGCGGCAAAGATCCAACCTGACAATCGACCCGTCAATTCTGTTCGGCCTTCGGTCGAGGAAGCCTGATCCCACCAACTGATAGTCGTCGCTGCAACAACGTTTTCATCGACCATTGCCAATCGCATTTGACAACCGAGCGTTACGCCTTGCATCAAAGGACTGCCCTGGCGAGTCGTCTGTCGCAGCCAGTTTTTGATTCGCAAACCGCCGTCTACTGGCCAATCTTCGTCAGCTGATTCAATCCATGAAACCAATTCCAGAACGGCCCGCGCATCGTCGGGTTTGTCGGTGCCGGCAACGCCTTCCAATCTGGCAATGGCGGTGGCCAACAAGTGACTGCGGTCCTGCAATTCATCGGGCGAGAAAACAGCGACGACTTGTGAGCGATCCGCACTGGATCCGCTCAAACCAGCCTCCGTCGATGACTGCAAAGGCAGACCCGGTATCAAACCGTTGCAAATCCGCTTGAACCAGTTCGCAGCGCTGACGATTTCCGAGAGACTCGCCGATTCGCTGAACGTATCGTTGATTCGTTTTGCCGCCCTTTGCACCTCGACGCCAATTCCGCATCGCGCGGCGGCGGCCAATTGGCTGAGCACCAGATCAGGCGTCAATTCGCCTTCTTGCTCTGCTTTCTGCGACCAACGTCTGATCGTCGCTGCGGCCGCTTGTTGCAAGTTGATCCCGTGAGTTGCCAAGGTATATAAGCGAGCGGTGGTGGCATGTTGCCAACTGATTTCCCAATGCTCTGTCAAGTTTTCGCGAGGCCCTTGTGGTCCATTGACGTCATCGATTCGTTTTGCGTACGGGATTTCGAGTACTGCAAGCCGCTGCAGTGTTACAGATCGGGAACGGTCCAATGAATTGCGTAGCGGATCGAGTCGCATTCGTTTCGGTTTTTGATTCGTCGAATCGGCACCCGGCAAACGAAGTTGTTTCAACAGGTCCTCGACATACGGAACCAATCCGCTGCGAGGTGAATCGGGAGACAGTTGACCCAATCGGTGCCCGATCAAAACGCTACGCGTGGCTGCGGAAACTTTCCGGCGACGCCCGATCTGTTCGCCTTGCACCAAGGTACTGGTTATGGCCTCGTGCAATTCCGAACGTCCGGGTGAACCAAGGTTGCGGACCCGCGAAAGATCTTCGGCCATCGACATGGCGCTGATCGCGTCTGCCGTCGAGGCATTCACGCCTCGTCGTCGCAGATCACGGCAGACCTCAACCAGAAAACGCTTTAACACGTTTGATCTTTGCAGGTCATCGGCGCTCTCCCAAATCGATTGGTGCCAAACCGGATCCAGCACGCCCGCCGGGTAACCGCTGCGACTGTCCAATTGCCCGAAAGAGTAGGGGATCAAGGCGGTCTTCCACTGGTCGCGATCGGGCGATTCACTCTTGGCACTTTTCGATTGCTCGTCGGTCTTGATCGCCGCTTCGATTTGTTCATCAAACAGCTTGTCGACATGATCGGGAACAAGTGCGGCTGCGTGAAAAGAACCGACGACCGCCACCGTTTTCTTCTGCACATTCGCGGTGGCCGACTTCAGTCGGTGTCGCATCCATGCCTCACGCAAGCGATCTCTTTCGGAAATGACTTTTTGACTGTCGCGAATAATCAGTCCAAACAACAGCGCGGCCCGACGCGCCGATTCGGGACTCGCATTCATTCCAGGTGATTCCACCAAACGTTCCCATAACGAAACCGTGTCGCTGGTTCCCAGGTGACGATCGATCGCGGCTTGCCAGGGAATGTAGTCAGGACGTATGGACTCAGATTCCTGATCCGGCCCGTCCAGATCTTCGGCGGTCGTTTCCTGCGAATCGGCATCACCGCCCGAATCGATCGGGTTTTGCGAAGGGCGATTTCGAAATGCAAGTGGCAGATCGATGAATTCAACCGGGACATTGTTGCGAACGGACCAACGAATCGCCGCTAACTCGGGTGAAAAATCGGCCAATGGATAAAAGAACAGGTCGCCCGCACTGCTGGATGCTGCCAATGCGATCGGTGCGACGGTTTCTGAGTGAGCGATCCACTCGATCCACTCTTCGAATTCCAGGGGCAACTCAATGCAAATCCGTTTCGGTTTGGCATGCTCCAGTAACTCATTCATGCGTGCTGCCAGGATCGCCGAGTGGTGGCGAACGCCAATCAACGAAGGCATGCTGCTGGCCGCTAGTTGGTCCAGCCGAACATCTGGTTCATCGTATTGGATCGTCTCTGACATATCAGACTTGGTCGTCTGCCAGGACCTCGCGAAGGTCGAACAGACGTTGGAACAGTTTGTCGCCCGATTCGGCGCGGCGGCGTACCGGACCGTCCCAGTAGGCCAACAGCCTTTGTCGTTCGGCGGCATCGTCTTTCAACACAACGCCCAACAAGTGACCGGGGATCAGCGAAATCGGATCCGTTTCCTCGCGGAAGAAGGCGGTTTGCCGATTGATTGCGTTGCTGACCGCGACCGCTTCGGCGGTACTCATGGCGGTAGCCGGCCGCTCGACGTTCCAACCCTCGGCAGTTTTTCCGGAACGCAAGTCGCGAAACACGGTCACCAACAAGCCGAGCAAGGCCTGGTCGACCTCGATATCGATGCCGGTCTCGGCCAACATCGCTCTGGATTGTTGGCTGACCAATTCCAATTCCTGGTCGTGGTTGGCGATCGGCTGAACCAATTCGAAATTGAATCGACGTTTCAAAGCTGCCGACATCTCAGAAACCCCACGGTCCTGAAGATTAGCCGTGGCGATCAGGTTGAAACCTGGAATGGCTGCGACGCCCGGTGCCTGGCCTCCAAATTCCGGGATCATGATTCGTCGTTCGCTCAACAACGAGATCAAGGCATCCTGAACTTCCGGAAGACAGCGAGTTACTTCCTCAATCCTCGCCAGACTGCCAGATTGCATTGCCGACATCACGGGACTGGGAATCATCGCTTCGGGAACCGGACCTCGATCGATTAACAATGCGTAGTTCCAGCCGTACCGCAACTGATCCTCGGTGGTCCCGGCGGTTCCCTGTACCGTTTGTCGTGAGTCGCCACTAATCGCCGCCGCCAGCAATTCGCTTAGCATCGACTTGGCCGTTCCCGGTTGACCCACCAACAACAGACCTCGTTCACCGGCCAACGTCACCACACATCGTTCGATCAAATCGCGAGGACCAACAAATTTCCGAGTGATCGCCAGTGATGCTTTTCCAGTGGGCAATTTGGCGCTTACTTTCTCACCAGCCGTCCCACACAAAAAATCGATCACCCGACCGGGTGTCATCTTCCAGCCGGCGGGCCTTGGTCCATCGTCAGCCGCACAAAGCACCGTCAATTCTTCAGCGTACTTTTGTTCCGCGACGGGCCGCTGTGTCTCTGTCGGCATATCGGCCGACGTATCGACCGACTTAGCGGCCGACGCTTTACTTTTTGCGGACTTCTTCGTACTGGGGCGTTTCGCCATTTTTGATTCTCAACCAGGCTTTTTCAAAGAGTTTTGTGAAGCTGAACCACGGAAGAATACGACCGTAAGGAACGAACAATCCCGGAGCGACATCGGATTGGATGCCTCGATCATACAGTTCCAGCTTCCAAAGTTCGATCGGCAGGTTCGGTTTTGCCAACGGTTGCCAACCGCCGGGCAGGAAATAACTGCGTCCGGCACGCGCGCGTTTCGCCTGGAACACCAGTTCTTTCTTTTCCAATGGCTCGACAACTTTCTTGTATCGTCCGGTCGTCCATCCATTCCATTTGCAGATATTGCGTTGCGTCGGGTCCGGCAGAGCCAACATTTGAAGGTACAGCGTCGCCGAATCTTCATCCAGTTTCAGGTGTTTCGCCAATTTCTCGACGACTTGCGGAACACTTTGTCGCGGGTCGTGCGGCCAGCGTTGTTCGGCGTCCGATTCAATCTGTTCGCTAATGCCAACCTCTTTTTCAATGTCGGCTGGCAACTGACCCAGTTGATCAAACAGCAATTGATCCAGCAGACAGACAAAGTCAAATTTGCCTGGCCGTTCGTATTCAGTGAGTGTGGCCAGACCGGTGTGCCAGAGGTGTTCCATAGTCTTGCGGTTGTCTATTTTTGCGGGCCGGAACCCGATGAGCATTTGTTTGTCATTTGCGGCACCAATCATCATTCCAGAGTCGGCGATCCGGGCCACCTCGGTTTCCTCCGTCATTGGCCCCACGGTGCTCTCCAACTTCTCCAGCGGCAAATCGCGCGTTTCATCTTTGGGTGTGTTGATCCATTGGCTGGTCAATGAGATTACAGTTTCCGGATGCAGAACAGCCTGCTTCACCGTCGCCAAAATATCTGCGATCCGCAATCGAACCGGATCATCGATTTCTGTTTCGTAGTTTATCAACAGAGCCAGACCGATTTGGGACCTCACAAACCCGCCACTTAACGAAACATTTTTTCCATTTCCGACAAAGGACAACTGGTTGCCGTAGTAGTTTCGTTTCTTTGAAGCAACCTTTGTTGCTCGGTTGCTCCAGATCGGATGCTCAGGATTTCCGGCTGCCGTCAGGTGATCATCTTTCATCGTCGCGGAGATGAAGGTCAATCCTGCCATGACGTCGGCACTCAATTTCAACTGCCCCTCAGAAATCTTGTTGTAAGTATCAGCAATTCTTTGCCATGCCGCCGATCGATCCTGGGCGAAGAATACGTCGATTCCTTTCTCAATCGGTTGCTTGACCATTTGGCTTCGCTGGTCACCCGAGATAACACTCAGGGCACTGGCCGCCGTTTTGAAATTTGTTTGTTTCAGTCCATACCGTTTTCGGAATGCTGCGGCTTGCCGGTTGCCTGAGGTCTCAAACGTGCGCATGCCAACCCACATCGAGAGCGCTTCGGCCGAAGTCAATTGCATGTTGGCAGCCTGCTGTTCCAACTCGTCCTTTTCAGGCAATGGCCAGGGATTGGTTTTCATCAGTTCGAGATTTTCGAGTAGCTGAGTGGCGGTCCAGCCGAGTTTCGGATCACGGTACTTCATACCCGAGCCTGCCACGTCAGGAGGTTGGAACTCGCCGGATTTCGAATGAGCTACAATCACGCTGGTCTTAGTGTAGTTGCCGGTTTCATATCGGAAGTAACAGATGTCATCCTGCTTCCAGCAAATCGGCGTCTCGGGTGGCAAGTAAGTCTTGATCGGCGTCAGCGAGTAGACTCGCCACTGTCCTGGCAATTCATGAATCGGATGTTTGGCCCATTCCTGGAATGCGGGCAGCATCGGCAAGTCCTTCGCTTCGATGTCTTCCCGGAACCTCGCCCAGTAAAGATCCCATATCTTTTTCGGCAAGCCGCTTAAACCATTGTGCCAGGCGATGTCGCAATGAGGCATCGCTCCCGATTCCATTTCGCCATTGATAAACCCAATCACAAATTCCAGGTGAGTCGAAAGGGAAGGTTTGTCGGCGCTGCACCGCATGCCAACGGCACGCAGGTCCGAGAACGCACGTCGTAGCCGTTGGTCCTTCTCGGAAAACTCGACTGCCTTGCGAGATGCCACCGGGTCATGCGTCTCGGTCATTTGTTGGTGATTGAAACTCCAGTCGCCCGCCAAACGAATGATTCGAGTCAAACCCTTCATCAAACGAGCTGGCAAGTTTTCTCCAAATTCCTCCATGAGTGCCATTTCCGTTTCATCACCCGTCCAGACGTTGGTCTCTTTCGACGTCGCGGCACGCCGCATCTTTTCAGATTCCGTGGCGTCCCGGACTGCTGCCTGTAACAATTTCTGACAAGTCGGCAACGATATCTTGCGCAGCTTTTTGCTGGCCTCCAAATCGCGAACACGATAGTAATTCATGAATTGTGGTGGCAGTAACTTCACCTGACCGGATCGATATTCATCGGATTCATCGCGATTCGCGCTCATGGCAATGCCGTCTTCCGACATCAAACGGGCTCCGCCGTGATACCCGGTGTTGTGGCAGTAGTGCCAATGCTGATCCGTGCCCGGTTGATCTAAAAGCCCCGCAAGTTCGTCGTGGCAGTCGGTCACTGTTCGACCGTCGATTCCACGTGCCACGTAATGCTTCTTGTCTTTCACATACCAGCGCACCCAGCCCAACATTCCATTACCAGTTCCTTTACCAGTTGCTTTGCCAATTCCTAATGGCGAATCAGTCAACCCTTCTGGAACGGACGTCAAATAAGAGACGTTCGAGTTCACCTTTCCGCTCGTTGGCATCTCATCGGTCAGGAACGGCGGCATGCTTTTGCGGGGCGGGCGGTCGCCGGTCGGATCAATCTCGTGCATCCAGCGCTCGTGGTCACTGACTCTGCGATAGGCCCAAAACCTTCCGTCCTGATTCCACATCGAACCAATCGTTGGCAGCGGATGTTGTCCCGCTCGTACGACTCCGCCATAGGTCATCCAGCCGTCTGCGACCTGCACCATGAATGCACCTTCATGCCGTTGGAACATGTCCTCATGAAACTTTTTGGCCGGGTCATCTGACCAATAGTAAGTTGGGTTGCTCCAGTTTTTTGGGTTCCGATAGAAAACCGCGAACTGATCCGGAACCCAGGCCACTGCCTCGATGCGATGATCCGCAGGCACACGAAACTCGTGCTCGGCAACGACCTGACGGTGATCGATCGCTACAATATTGGACGAGTTGTAAATCAGCACCCACGGAAACTGAGTGGCAACCCGAGGCACCTTCTTTTCTGTATTGAGGCGATCCCAGGTCTCTTCAAAAACAGGCCAACCGTATTCGTCAATGATTCCAAATTGCAGATTGCGATGCAAACAAACCGCCAGGTCAACTGCCTTTAACGTTTCGAACGCATCGGGATGAGCGGCAAAGGTTTCACCTGTCGTGCTCTTGCGCAAATGTTTGACACGGCTGACCATGCCGGGGATTGCCCGATTATCCAAACCGGCGATTTTTTCGTCCAACCATTCCCGGAACAAGCCATTCATCACAGGATTGCGAAAGGCAGCCGGTTGAAACTCGGGCTTGCCGGCGTGGCCAGACACGCCCTTGCGGAGTAACGGCCCAAACTTCTCCGACTGGGAAATCAAAAGTGGGTCGACGCTTCGTGGATGGGACGAGTCAGATTTCGCAGCCCAAGCATCCAAATTGAATTGATAGTGATCCTCCAACTCCTGAATCGGCACCTTGTTTTGCAAACAGTACTCAACCACATCGACATTCAAATGGTTTCGCCAGCGACTGCCGCCCGCTTTGCACAGCACCAACGGCCCGGTTTTCCCGCTGGCCAATTCGGAACTGGTCTTGTCCAGCATCTCCCACAACCGATCTGGCATCGAACGGACGCTACCTCGCAACAGTCGACCCAGCCATTCGCCGGGTCCATTTTCGGGACGTCTTGAATCGTCAACGCTGGTATCCCAAACATGAGATAGAATCTGCCACTCGTCCAAAAGATCCAACCAGGCGTCTTCATCTTTCTGACTACTGCCCCATGTGTTCAATTCAACGCCGGTTCGCAAATCCAGCAGTCGTTGGGCATAGTGCGAGGACTCGGCCAAAAGAGTGGCGACCGGATTCTTGACCTGTTTCCAAAACGTGAGCGGAGCCTTTTCCATCGACGGCGCCTCGATCACCTGCCGAATAAAGTCCAACAGCGCGTCATCCGGTTTGACCTCTGCGGCCTTGGCCAAACGCTTCAACAGAGTGGCACAGTCATTCCACGGTGGCAGCCCACCCCACGTGCGACGAACCGCCAGGTCCGAAAACATCTCGTAAGCCTGGTCCGGCTCTACCAACGACTGCAGATCTTTCGCAAAATCGCCAAGCGCCTTGACGGTCAGGCAACCAGACAATGCGAATTCCAAAACCATATCGCTGCGACGTTTCATATCGACAGGCAAAGCGTGAACACGTTCGGCCTGCATCGCTTTGGACAACGAACGACCTGCATAGGTTTCGTTGCCAATTTGGCGATAAGTGATGCCAACTTCTTCCCAGAACGCAGGTAAGAAATGGCATACGCTACGATCCAGTTCCACCGCCATCTCGGTGTACGCGTCCCAGGCATGTCCCGGTTTGGAACGCGCTTTACGAGCGGCCTTCTTCATTCGCTTGACCAAATTCAAGGCATAGGCCGCATGATTTGGATCAGTGACTAACGCCCAACCAGCGAAGTCCATCGGCCGGCGGCGGCGAATTCCCAGTGGCTCGGACGTACCTTCCAGTTGAAACCCGAACACGTCGAGCGCCCGGTCTTCCGCGATCCCGGTTCGCTCGGCGGCGATTTGCACGATCGTGCGACCGGGCAGGGCAGCGTGTGTGTACCGTCGCGCCGAAAGCGTCTCGATCGTTTCTTCGTCCGCTTTGGTTTTCACAGGCAACCACGCGCCCGCTTCCAAAAGTTGTTCCGACTTGCTCATGGTGATACTAAATTCAAATTGGAGAGATGACTAAAGGCTGGGTGAACCGACCGCAGGAAGATGGAAAGCGTCCTAAGCCGTTGGCTCAGTCTCTTTGGGAACTTTTCGTCTGGCGTAAATTGCCGTGGCCATGCGAATCCCTTCACTCAATGCCACGGGTCCGACCTGATCGATCTTGATCGACTTTTGCTCGGCGTCGACAAAACTTAAATCACCAGTAAATGTCTGGCCCTCAGGATAATCCGATCCGACCCAGTAACGGGCTTCGACCGCCTGGCCGCCTTCCCATACGGAACAGATCGCCGAACCGCCGCTGACCTGGTAGCCTAATGTTCGACACGCCGACAAGGCATAGTTCAGTTGCTCAAATTCGCCTTCGCCGAATCGCGAGATAGCAAGCTTGTTCGCTTCGCCCTTCTTTGCCTGGTGAACTTCACGGAACAGTTGTTCGACCGGCTGCTTGAAATTCAAATCGACCAACAACTCTCGCAGCTCGGCCACATTGTTCATCAACACCGGATGCGGGATCGCAAACTGAGTCGTCTTGATCCAGCGAGTCTCACCGTCTTCGTCGATTACACCCAATCCTTTGCGAGCGTCGACGTCGCGAAGAATACCGCTGTCGACAGCCCGCAGATTTCCAGATCGATCGATTGGTACGACCACGACATTCTCCATCGATTGCCGCCAATCATCATCACACCAGACTTCCACGGCGACCGACAAGGGCACAGGCAATGATCTCAACATCCAGGTTTGAACTTGTTGAGTACATTCTTCGCGACGACCTTTCAGCCAGACAGCCATCGCGTTCAGCTGCTCGCCCAATTCACTGTCTTTGACTTTCTTGGGAACCGAAGCCAGCGTCTTGCCTTTCTTGTTCCGACAGGCCAGTTTGCCGTTCTTGATCGACAGAGCGTATCCGTCATTCGCTTCGATCCAACCTTCGGCATCAGCCACCAAGGCCGGCGACAACTCCAACTTGGGCGCCGGCATGCTGCGAGTTTTGCGGGCCGGCTTCTTTTTAGACGCGGCCTTTTTCCTGGGCGGCTTCTTTTTGGAACCCTTCTTCTTAGCCACCTTCTTCTTGGGCGCTTTTTTCTTGGGCGCTTTTTTCTTTGTCGCCTTTTTCTTAGGAGACTTCTTTTTCGGAGTCTTCTTCTTGGCAGTCGTTTTCTTGCCAGCCTTCTTCTTCGTGGCCTTCTTGCTTACCTTTTTTTTACTCGCCGTTTTCCTGGAGGCTGGTTTTTTCACGGCCTGCTTCTTCCTGGCAGCTTTCTTCTTCCTGGCCATCGGTTCCCCAACTGGTGTTTGCAATACGGCCCTATCTTATCGCTCAACAAACCGTCAAACAAACCCGGAGAGCCGGGATCAATATCCAGAGGGTTTCGACAACACGGCGGCGGTCATCCGGGAAACGCAAACCAATTTGTCATTTTCATCGACGATCCGAACTTCCCAAACTTGAGTCCTGAGCCCCAAATGCAGGGCTCGGGCCGTTGCAAACACAAAACCGCTGTGAACAGGCCGGATATGGTTGGCGTTGATTTCCATTCCAACGCAATGGAATTTAGTTCGATCGACGGCAAAGGTGGCGGCCCAGGTAGCGGTCGTTTCGGCCAGAGCGACGGAGGCACCTCCATGCAGCACACCTGCCGGTTGCACGGTTCGTTGATCGACAGGCATCCGCGTGGTCACGGAATGTTCGTCGCTGGAAACAAACTGGATGCCCAGGTGACTTACCAGTGAATTCTCACTGTGAGCATTGGCGAATTCCAAATCAAAATTGTCGAACCACGTTTTCTCGACCACCAAAATGTTTCCTGTCTACTTTTTGTCCGAGGAACCACTGGCCTGCACGCCCTCGACGGCCTGCTTGATCTGTGGCGGCAAGAAGGGGCGAGTTTTCTCGGCCCATTTTGAACTGACGGCATCGGCCATCGAGAGTCTCAAGTCGTCGGCGTTTTCTGCGATCTCCTTGTTGATCTTCTCAACCAGCTCGGTTTCTTTTTCGGCGACTTCCTTGTCCATCTCACGTCTCGCCAAACGAGTCACACCCTGCGCGAACTCGCCGCCCAGTTTACTGACTCGATCGATTCGAAATTCATCAACCTGGATTTGAGCGGTCTTTGCTTCCGGCATTAAAATCAAATCTGGCGGAAATTGTTTTGCATCCAGCGTAATACCCAGCTCCATATCAACCGCCAGCCGAACCGTGGCCTTGCCGTCAGCGCTCAGACTATACAACTGGACACCCTTGGCCCACTTGGACTGACGAGCGTGAAGTTTGATTTTGGTTGTGAACGTCAAACGAAACGCCATTCGCGAATCTTCGGTTTGCCGAATGTTCGTCATCGTGACGTCGAACTGATTCTCCGGATCGACCAGCGAGGCCGTGTACTTTTTCCACGTGCCATGATTCACCAGTTTTTTGCGGCGTTTCGTTTTCAGGCGAAGACCATCCCGTTTCCACTTGATCCCGTCCCAACGCTCTTCCTGTTTGCCCCACTGTTTGTCGCGAGTGTATGAATGCGGCATGTTCTTCAAGACAAGTCCGGTAACCAACCGGTTCAAGGAATCGTCGGCGTCGAATGGCTGGTTCTGCAGCGACTGATTCTCCGGCGGAGCCAACGTCGGTTCTTGCGGTGCCGTTGTTTGCGCAGCACCCGTTTGCGAATTGACCTGACCGTCCACGACACAGCACGGCAAGACCAGCAAACTGCAGCTGATCAGAGCACGCGACAATCGACGGCGACGGATGTTCAAAGGAATCGGCTCGGCGGAAATTCGGAAACTGTAATTGGCATCTACATCTATGATACGTATCGACCTTTGCAGGCAGCGTATCGCGTCATTATTTACGCGCAGAAGCACTGGGGACAGGCGGAAAATGCTGGCGTTGAAAAACGCTATCGCCCGGCGAATCCTTGACTTACGACACTTTCAGGAAACTCAGCCGTGATTATGCCAAACAATTCCCCAGCGATTCCCTGAACTTTTCACGAACTGTCCCGAAAAACAAAACGTACGAAGGATATGAATGAGCCAGGTCCCAAACGATTTCCACGACTCCGCAAATGGGTCTGGCGCGCCACCAAGACGATTGGCTTGATGGTTCTTTTGCTGGCTGTGACCTTGTTGGCTGGTTTGATTCCAGTCAACAACGACTTTACGCCTACGGAGCAGGGGATCGAAATCCACGTGATTTCCAATGCGGTTCACGCAGATGTTATCGTCCCGATTCGAAACTCAATTATCGATTGGACGACAGAATTCCCAAATGAGATGTTTAGCGACGATATCTCTAAAGAGCCGCACGTCGCGTTCGGCTGGGGAGACCGGGGTTTCTTTATCGAAACACCGACGTGGGCAGATTTGAAACTTTCCACTGCCGCCAACGCGTTATTGCTTCCGTCGGAGTGTTGTCTGCGTGTCTTTTACACGAACGTGGATTATTATTCGGAACGCAAGTCAGTTTCGATTTCCGATGAGCAGTACCGCGATTTGGTCGAGTACATTCGGTCGAGTTTTCTGTTGACTGAAACAAACGACATCCAACAAATTCCAAACGCCGCATATTCCGGCAGCGATGCGTTCTTCCGCGCCAAAGGACGGTACCACTTTTTGAACACTTGCAATTCGTGGGTTGGCCGTGGCCTCAAATCCGCAGGCGTGCGCACCGGTTGGCTAACACCGCTGCCTGGTGGGCCGACTATTTATTTCGACTAGCACTCGTCGCCAGTTCACATCGCCAGAATTCGTTGCTACACCGACCCGTTGCTCCGTCTAAAAGTCTTCATATCCGCCCGAACCGGGAATCTCTGGTTGGAACGCCTTCGACTCTTCGGCTGTCCGTTCCATATTCAGGCCATCAAACATCCAAACGCCGTCATTCTTGACCATGTTGATCACGACTGGTGGCGCCATCACCTTGAACGAAATCCCGGAACCTTCGGATTCGTCTGAGGCAACCGTGGGTGTGATCGTCAGAAAACAGGATTCGACATCTGATTCCTCACCAGCCTCTTCCTTTTCAACTTTGCCACCGAAGAAAGTGACATCAAACGGTGAGGTCGAGCGAGCGTCCCACAGTTCGCCAACGATTTCAATTCGTTTTCCATCTGCGTCTAGCGTGGCGAGGATTTGCTGGTGCTGCCTCTCTCTCGTCTCCCTTTCTTCGTCGGTTTCACCGCTGTCTCCTCGCGACGCATTGCCACGAATTTCCAAAATCGAATTCGTGATTTCGATCTCATCAAGTTTGTATTCCTTGAATACCTCTTCAATTTCGTCCTGGGATTCTTCGAAACCTGGAATCTCGACACCCAGGTTCATTTCCATTTTGGCCATCGAGTGACATTTGACGACCAATCGCTCACACCAACCGTCCCAAGCCGACTCGGTCATGTGCGTTTTGGCCTGCTCCCAATCGCCCTCTTCAATGAGATCGCTGATCTTTTCCATTACCTGAGAGGCCTTTGAAGGCTGCGATGATTCGGATTCCTTGCTTTCCTGGGCATTCGCAGATTGGCCGGTAATCGCAACGCAGCACACGATTGAGATCAGCCCGCACCACAGCGAACGACCGGATTGGCTTGGTGTTATTTGCTTCATTGAATTGGTCCTGGGAACTGAATTGATGGCGAACGTTGGTTTATTAGTCGCGTATTACGATCAGGTTCGGAAACAATTTCGAGAATTTTAGAAAACCTGGCAACATCAAGAACGGATTGCTGTCCGAATGACACGGCGAAGCGCTCACGCGATTGAATGACGAGGCACATGTTGGCATAATGCCATCCATGCCATCAATGGCCAACGGAATGGAGCAGAAACACCTATGAAACCAACCTCAAGTCGAGTTTCCAATCGACGTCAGTTTTTGAAAACGACTGGAATCGCTGCGGCTGCAACGGCGGCGACAGCCGGAACAGTGCTGGCAAACCGTGTTCCGCAAGAAGAAAAGAAACAGGAAGAATCGACACCCCCAAGCGAGACGACTCAGGAAGAGGGCACGGATCCAGCCGCATCCGATCAGGAATCGGAATCTGCGGAGTTCATCCCGAACCGAATCGCCATTTCGACTTACTCTTTTTGGCGGTATCGCGACGATTCCAAGTTCACGATCCCTCGCTGCATTGATCTGTCAGCTCGAATGGGTTTTGACGCAGTCGAAATTCTCAAAGTGCAAATGGAGGACGAGTCGCCCGGATACTTGCAGCAATTGAAACAGCGTGCCTTTTCCAATGGCATCGACCTGTGTGGCATGTCGACGCATCAAGGCTTTGTGACGCCCGACGCCGACGAACGTAAAAAGAACGTCGAGGAGACAATCGGTTTTATCGAGATGGCATATGCGCTCGGCATCCCAACGATTCGAGTCAACACTGGTCGCTGGCGAACGATCAAGAGTTTCGACGAGCTGATGGCGAACAAAGGGGTCG
>CAZPOL010000047.1:0-39100 GCA_964588195.1 uncultured Pirellulaceae bacterium
AGAATGATCATATTGGAAGTGCCTGCACTCCTGGTGGGGGCCGCGGTCTTCAAAACCGTTGGGCTGTATGAAAAACATGCGGTCGGTGGGTTCGATTCCCATGCACTTCCGTTTCTTCACCATCTGCGCCGTCCAGGTCAAGAAACCTGCGGCGAGAATATTAAAGGATGGCGACGGCGGTTGCCATTACTTCGCGGACAGATCTTCCAGGCCATTGGGGCAAAGAAATTTGCGTCCAAGCAACGAAGGGATTTTATCTTGTGGTGTCAGATATTTGTCCGGATTCAATTTAATCAAGCCGAGTGCCAGGTCCAGGCGAATTGCCCATGCTGATTCACGATCGTGCTCAATTGCACGCAGCAGTGTTTCCTTGGCGTCGTCGCGTGCGTCGGTATGGTATTCGGCAAGAGCGACGTAATACATCGCTTCCTGGTAACGTGGATTATCCTTTGCGATCCGTGCGCCCTTGGCTTTGATTCCTTCCAGGTTATCAGTCTGCCAGTAGCGAACGATGTTTTCGACATCGATACTGGCTTTAAGATCCAAATCGGGAATCAATTTCACGCAGGCCTTCATGGCAGCCCAGTTTCTTTGTTCGCGAGCAATCTTCAGACGCAAGAAGTAGGCCTCTGATTCCTGTTGTCGAGCCAGTGCCTGGACCGCACCTTCCAGGTCCCGCAATTCGTAATGCAGTTTTGCCTTTTCGATTGGTTCGGTGATCAGTTTTTCGGCCGTGGTTAGTTCTTTGTATTCCGGGTTTTCGTTGAGCACCGTCACCAGGGATTCCAGCAGTTCATCGCTAGAAAGAAAGTTACTGGCTTGTCCCAACGATTTTCGCTCGGGAGTCATAAACAACAGTGGTGGAGTGGCCATTGAAAGGTAACGCATGTCGGGGTGCAGTTCATACGCGAGCTTGGCGGCAGCCTCGTCGTATTGAGACCCGGGTTTTTGCAAATCGAAGTAGTAAATTACGAACCGATGATTAAGCAAATTTACGACGCGTTCGTCCACGAACGCAATTGCTCGTTGAGATTCCGAGGAAGGGCTCAGCGCGTCACTATCGGTCTTGGACTGAAATGCAACTGGCTTGAGTGCCACGATTCGGTTGGTTTCGCGAGCTGTCTGGATCGCTTCTTCCAACGAGAATGCCCAGTTGATTCCCGTAGGGTCGTTTCGCAGTGGATGATGCTGAGAATTGTCGACTGGCTGTTCTGTTTGATCGACTGGTGCAGCGGAGTCAGTAGAAGTTTGAGCCCAGACCTGGTTGGTCAAAGCCAGCATCAGGCAAGATGAGAGGAGAGCCGTGATAAGGGTTTTTACAGACATGGTGTTTTTCAACTATGCAGGAGAATTTTCAAGACTTTTGCCAGGTAAATGCCAGGCAAGTACAACGACGGATTCAGGCATTGTGATTCAGCGTTGTAACGTCGTAGTGAAACTCCCTAAGACCGAGGGGTCCCAATGGGGCGGGAATTTCTCTCTTAAAGATACAGCAAGGGGTGCTGAAAATGAGAAGATAATTCCTATAGAAGGCAAATTTTTCCTACGCGGCACATTGAATGCACGCAAATGTCGCTTTCATTCGTTGACCCCCTTTGATGCCGTTCGTAAAATACCTCTAGTCGAATACTGCGTGCTGGCTGATCGTCACAGAAGGAATAACCGGTAAGCATTGCGGAGTCTTTCGATTTTGCCTCATTTATCACTTTCGCGATTAATTACGAAAACAATATTCATGGATTCCAAATCAGACGGACAGGATTTCGAAAAAACTATCACCGGCGAGGACTTTGATTTTGACTTTGACGAGGATTTTGAGACGGAAGTGAAATCAGAATACATGGTGATGGACGCCATGCGTTTTGACCGCGAAGCAGGAACGGCCAGTTGCAACTTCGAGATCGACGAAGACGAAGATGACGCCTTCCGGATTCCCGGTGCCACGAAAACGGTTAATCGAGTCTTGCCGGAACCAGAGCCAGCCGCACCTGAAGTTGCTGAGGTCGCCGAACCTGCTGCCAAAGCAACGAAGAAAAAAGCTGCACCAAAGAAAACCAAAAAGTAACGAGCGTTCGCGTTGCCTGGATTGCGATTGCATGATCGGCGTTACCTGGAACGGCCAAGCTTGAATCAAAAAAAGAGACCCGCCACGATCATGCGATCGATGGCGGGTCTTTTTTGTATTAGCCCTTTCTTGGCGTTCGCCAAAGCGGCATTTCAGTTCGTCAGACTATTTGAGTTCGCGGCCCAGCCAGTCAAAGAAGACACGATGCCACAGTACGCCATTTTGTGGTGACTGGACCCAGTGTCCTTCTTCCGGATAGTAAAGGAATCGTGAATCACAGCCCTGTACCTGAGCGGCCGTGAATGCTTCCATTCCTTGCGTCACCGGCACGCGGAAATCCTTTTCGCCGTGAATGACCATTAGTGGCGTGGACCAGTTCTTCACAAACTTGTGCGGCGAAAACTGAGTGTACTTTTTCTGTAGCTCGGGGCTCTTCCAGTACGGTCCGCCCATGTCCCAGTTTACAAAGAACAGTTCTTCCGTTGATCCGTACATCGATTCAAGATTGAATACGCCGCAGTGAGCGATCATCGTGGCGAATCGATCTTCGTGATTGCCCATCATCCAGTAGACGGTGTACCCGCCAAAACTGGCACCGATGGCACCGACTTTTTCGTTGTCGATGTATGGTTCTTTCACCATGTCGTCTGTGGCGGACAGCAAATCCTGCATCGCCTGGCCACCCCAGTCGCCGCTGATCTGATCATTCCACTCGCGACCAAAACCAGGCAGACCGCGGCGGTTCGGAGCCAGCACCACGTATTCGCCGTGCGAGGCCATCAGGTGGAAGTTCCAGCGATAGGAAAACCATTGTCCGATTTGTCCTTGAGGTCCGCCCTGGCAGTACGTCAGCATCGGATACTTTTTCGACTCGTCAAATCCTGGTGGGTAAATGACCCAGCAGTGAATCTTCTTGCCATCGGTTGCCTCGACCCAGCGTTCCTTGATGGTTGGCATGTCCATTGACGAGTACAGGTCGTCGTTGATGGTCGACAGCTTTTGGTCGGACTTGTCCGCCAGGCTCAGGCTGTGGATTTCCGCCGGACGCAACATCGAGGTCTTTGTAACCAGCAGCTTGCCATCCATTTCATGAATGATGTCCCAATTGAACGCGCCTTCGGTCAATTGCGTGGCTGAACTGTCGCCCATGTTCATACGAAACAGTTGGTTGGTGCCTCGGTATTCGGACATGAAAATGATGCCCTTGTTGTCGTTGGTCCAGTGGACGTGGCTGGCGTTCTGGTCCAGCCCAACGGTCAACTCAGCGGTCGACTTGGCCGCACGATCGTAAACCAGTACGCGGTTGCGATCAGATTCAAAGCTGGGGCGTTTCATCGAGTTGTAACCGATGTACTTTCCATCGCTCGAATAGGTCGGGTTGTTGTCGTATCCATCTTGCCCGTCGGTGATGCAAACCGCATCGCCAGCCTTGGATCCGTCAGCATTCAAGGAGACCAGGTAAAGGTCGCTGTCGGTGGACTCGGCCCACTTTTCGACATCCTTGGCGGTGTAGCAAATTTCGTTGCCTTCTGGCGACCAAGCGTATTGTTCGCTGCCACCGAATGGCGGAACGGGACAGTCGACTTTCATGCCTTCCATCAGGTCCTTGGCTTCGCCACACATTCCGTCTTCACCAATCGCAGCGACATGCAGATGCGAGTACGCGTAATCGTGCCAGGCATTCCAGTGTCGGTACATCAGTTGATCGATGATCCGCGCGTCGGCTTTTGGTAAGTCTTCGTAAAGTTCAGTGACTTCGGAATCGAGTTTGATATCGAGCGTGAACGCCACGTGTTTGCCGGTCGGCGAAATCTTGACGTTGCTGACTCCATCCTCGATCGCAGTGATCCGTGTGAATTTGCCTGCCGAATCAAGGCGGTAGACCTGTGGCGAGGCATCGTAATCAGGCTCTTCGGAGTCCTCGTCCTTCGAGTCATCGTCGGACGATTCCTTGCTGGGTGGCATGCCAGTGAAATAGATCACGTGATCGTCACCCATCGGCATCCATTTGATACCACTGATCATTTTCCAGTCGGCCAGGACCGGGTCGCTGGCTTCGCTGCTGGCGACTCCCTGAATGAATAGCGACGACGTGCCACTGTTTTCGGACAGTTCGTAACGTCGCACGGTGTAGGCCATTTGTTCGCCGTGTACATCGACTTCTCCCAGGCGTCCGTGCTTCCAGAGCAGTTCGGGGGACATCTTCGTATTCTGAGCGTTGGCGTCGCCGCTCAGGCAGAAGCCGATCAGCCCGAAGGCAATCGTGGTGAACAGGAGTTTGTGTCTGAGTTGCCGCATCGAAAAATTCTCCAGCGAGGTTAGAGGCTTGCTTGGTTGTTCGACCCTGTCGTCGCCGGCGGCTGTTGGCAATCCGCCAAGCAACAGGACGTCGTGGATCGTGACTGCCCATCAGTATATCTGGCAACGCGGTCGTCTTAAAGAACACCGAATGGATACCGAAAGAACACCGATTGAACACCGCAGCGGTTTGCGACCTGTTGAGATGGCGTAATGCGATGGACCTGAACGATTGAGGTTGCAGCGGCTAACGTCGCTCGGCGGTCAATCCAGAAATTCGATGTCGTCGATCACTGCGTGGTCATCCAGAGAGATCTGGTTTGATCGTTGCATCAGCCGCACAAACGCGATGAACTGTTCGATCTCTTCGATCATGTCCGGCGCCAGTTTGATGCAATCATCTACCTCACGGGACGGTAATCGAAACCACAGTTCGTGTTTGACCGGGTCGTAGCCGTGGATAATGGTCTCGTCGATCGAAACGATATCGGCCGTATTGACGATCGTTGAATAGTCGTTGGGGTCGGCTCCCGCCACGAAGTTCTTCCAGGTCTTCAATCGATTTGCCCATTCGGCAAGGAAGCTGAATCCATGAATGATTGCCAACCAGAGATTCAGGAATACTTCCAGGCAAATGGTAAATGAAGCGGCGAGTGCGCCTATCAGTGAAAACCCGCCGCGAATCACGCCGATCGAATTGGGAGTGGCAACCAGGCCGACGCGGCTTTTCGGCCACTGACTCAGACCTTGCGATTTGGCGTACCAGGCCGTGCCACGAATCTCGATCTGTTGTTTCTCAAGTACGGTACGGTAGATGGCGTGCCAGCGAGGCGTGTCATGATCCTGTTGGTTCTCTAGGACGCGACGAGGGACTCTGCGGACTCGAGTGACCCGTTGCAAGTAGAGGATCCAGAGTCCGAAAATCAGCATGCCGCCAGGAATGGTGAACTCTTTGAGCGAAATCGGTTCCAGGAAACTCTCTTCACCGGGAAGCTCGGGCGAATAGGTCACGGATACGTTCGCGCCGGTGGGGTAAGTCTTGCGAAGTCTACGGAACTCTTCCCGAGAAATGAAAAAGTGATCGTCTTTTGGTGACAGCCGTTTGCCTGAATAGACCTGGCCATCAACCTTGAAGTTGTATTCCAGGTCCAGGATGATATCGAGATCGTCTCTGGCATTCTCGTTGCCAAGTTCCAGGATGACGCCCTGAGCGGTCGGCCAATCGCGTGATTGATTCCATAGTATTATCAACGCGGATACTGACATGAATCCGGCAAGGACCAAGCCGGATGCGAACAGAAGAACGACGGAGCGCTTTAGCCGGTACACGATGTCTTTAGGTTAACTCTGAATTTGTTCAGCAGAAGCTACTGGTCTCGACCCAACTGGTTGGTGCCTAGCGCGTTTTCACGAATGTACCAATCAAGCCACAAGGATTCGTCGTAGCCAAAATTTCCATTGGCATTAGGAGCCAGTATACGCAGCGTGTCCAGTACCGCCTGGTTTTGAAATGACTGCAGCCTTGACGTTGCTTGCGGTCCCCATTGCAAACCGGCTCCATCGCTGTTGTTGGAAACATTGGCATTACCGCCTGGTGCACCTGTTGGAACCGTGTGCGTGGTGTTCAACGCGTCGATCAAGGGACGAATCGCCGGTTCGTATTCCATTTTTCCGATCAACCACGCCGAACGATTGACTTTTGATCTGTCCGTGGTCGTCGAGGTGGGAGAAGGTCTAAGCCAGTGCAAGACGGTTCCGCAAATGCTGGCTCGATCAAAATGAGGTTGCTTCAGCACCGTGATCGCTCGCTCGGCGAGACTTAGTTGATTGTCCGGTGTCGTTGTGGCAATGACGACGAGTGCGTTTTGAGCTGCACCGGCCGGAATTTGGCCGAGCACATCAATGATCATTCGCTTGGTAGCGATTTCATCGGTGTTGTTGTAAACCTTCATTAACCCGGTGACCGCGGCTGGTTCCTTGATTTGCGTGAGCGTTCGTCTGGCGGCCTGGTCGTTCCGCTGGACCTTTGTCATCAGGTTCTTGATTTTCTTGTTCCACTCCGTCACGACTTGTTCCGCCGCTTCCCGGTTTTCGAACATCTCTTGTGCCAACGGTAACCGATGCGTACCGCGTCCGTCTTTGATGTAGCCCTGGTTTGACATGAAGTGGTCGACGTGAACCCAGACTCCATCGTAGTCCTTGTAATTCAGTCGGGCTCGCGCGTCTTTATGGTCCGGGTCCAGCTCAACGATTCGCATCAAATGGAATTCGCGTTCCCTTTTCAAACGGTTCTGCTGGCACCACTCTTGCATCTCCCAGTGACCGTCAATCGTATCCACCATCTTGTCTTTCAGGATGCGATAATTGATCTGTTCCTGAGAAGGCTTTTGCACGCGAGCAACCTGACTGCGTTTCAGTTTCAGGATCGTCCCTTCGCTGGTTGTCACAAGCCACAGTCTTTGCTTGTTCTCGGTGACCTCTTCAGCCTTGCCTTGCAGCACTCCACCGTTCTTCAGGTAGATGGTGTCCAGCAACGGCGGATCGGCAGCAAACGCCTGGACGGCGAAGACAGTCGTCAGGAAGACCGTGAAGGAAACCGTCAGAAGCAATCTTGAGTTGCGATTCGAATTTAGAGACATCGTTGTTCCAATCGATAAATTTGCCCACTGAGACATTCTACACTTTCACGCGAATTCAGGCACGACAAAAGTATGCCTTCTGTTCCTGATATCGACCGGGTAACCGTGTGCCCCGGACGAATTTGAGCCAGATTTTCCAGCATTTCGCGAATTTGCAGTCGGTCTACAGGGGAATGCTGGCCAAAAAAAACTGCCCAACCAGCAACAGGCTGATTGGACAGAATTCGGTCTTTATTGGTTAGGGAAATTACGCCCGGAAAAAAACTACCGGCGACGTCTTCGGGTCAGGCCCGCTACGGTTGTGATTCCCATCAGGAACATGAATGAACCCGGCTCAGGAACGGCTGTCGCGTTGAACGAGAATGCGAATCCGAAATCCGACGAACGGTCCGAAGAGATCTCGATCGTGTAGGATCCGGTTCCCAGTGTTTCGAAAAACAAGTGTTCGACGTTGTCGACCGGGCTGTCGCTGAAATCGACGATGGTGCCCAGCGGACTGTCAGTCGAATCGTAAAGCGTCAACGAAAAGTCCGGCAGATCCTCCGGGTTTGCGTCAGGAAAAAAGTCCGTGGAAGGGTCCAAATCCTGAACGTCAAAATTCCAGGTCAGCAACAGAGAGACATCTTCCCATTGTTCCTGGTCGTCAATTTCAAACGCGTAGTACACCGAGTCGTCGGTGTCGATGATCTCGCCGTAATCGTAGCCGTCGGTCTGGATTGTGGCCGATGTGGGAACCGTCAGTTGGCCATCAACTTCACCACCTTCCAGGATCTCGTAGCTGTTCTGGATGTTAACCAGTCCGGCACCGTAGACCTCATCCAGTGGTCGTGTGCTGGTTCGTGACCAACCGGGAATACTGTCTTTGGTGGCACCGGCCAACAAGATTGACTTGATGACTACGCTGCGGCTGGCGTTCGTGTTTCCTTCGACGACAGCTTTTTCGTGCAAGACCGCCAGTACTGAACTGGTGCGTGCCGCGCCGTTGCTGGTCGTGTTGGCGTCTATCACGATGTTGGGAATCTGGCGACCGACACCGTAAAGTGTCGATTGTCCCCGGCTGTGGGCGCCATTTAGCAGTCCGACTGAAATAACATTGTGTGCTTGACCCAACAGCATCGGTTGGGTGGCTCCGCCATTGTTTACTCCAACGACGACTGAAATGTCTTGCTGTTCAATGACATAGTCAAGACGTTGCAGTACCTCTTCGGCCGCTGCGACGCCTGCAGCGTTGTTTGCAAAGTTGCCAATCCATGAGTGGTTTTGGACTTTCGATGTTTGTATTTGTGGATCGCTAAAAGTTCCGAATCCCAGGACTCGTGAAACATAGTCGCCGGATTCGTAGACGGTGAGGTCGGATTCGCCAGAGGCGATACTGGTGTCGCCGAAAACGCTGCGAGCCGTCCCGGTCGAGTGACCTGATGTGGCACTGTTGTTCAGGCCACTGCCATCGATAATGTTTTTTCCAGCCAGACCAGCGTGGCTTGCGTCGGGCAAGTAGCGGAAATTCGGGCTGGCGACCGTGTTCGCTTCAACGATGGAAAGGGATATACCAGTTCCATCCTCGATTGGGCCAACAGCATTGACCAGATCGTTGTATCCGATGCTGTCCAGCCATGTCTGTGCGTTAAGCGTGGAGTTGGCATTGCCGCAAAGGAATGCAGTGCAAACGGCCAAAACGGCAGTTGATTTGATGGCGCGCGCAACGTACTCGCGCAGCACTCTGTTGAGAGTAGGGTGTTGGGTCATGATTTGTCCTGGTTTGGCAAGTAACGGATCAATTGATCCGGGGCGAAACGTGCCAAAGCGAAAAACTTGTGGGTCTCAGGTTTGTGAACAAACGGCGAAGTTCGCATTCAAACCGGGATTAACTTTGATAACCAAACCTTGGTTGCCGTTATGACAATTCAACCAATTGCCAGGATTGTTTTCAGATTTTGCAAAGGGTAATCGAGCTTTGTTGAGTTTTCGCAACACAAACCCGGGCAGGTAATCATCACATACGCTAAAATTGACAAGTCCCGAAGCGGGGCGTGTTTGGTAACTGACTGGGGCTGACCAAATTTGAAGGCAAGCGTGTTGCTTGTCGTGTATGCTGACAAGCGAATGAATTTCAGGATCTGTTGAGTAAGCAAAGCATGGCAGGGATTTCCACCAAAAAACTGGCCGACTTGTGCCATCGTGTCGGAACGGCTTACAAGTCTGGTCTGGACATCAAGAAAATCTGGCAACGTGAGGCCAACAATGGTTCGCCCAGACACAAAATTCAGTTAGCCAAAGTTGCCGAGCGGATCGCCGAGGGGCAGACCGTTGCCGAAGGGATGGATGCGACCGACGAATATTTTCCAGATCTGGCAGTCGCAATCACGGAAGCGGGCGAGCAGGGCGGACGTCTGGAAAAATCTTTTGAATTGCTGACCAAACATTGCGAGACGATTCTGCGTTTCCGAACCGAAATGCAAACACGATTGGCCTGGCCGCTGATGGAGCTGTTTGGTGCGGTGGTGGTAATCGGTGGCCTGATTCTGATTATGGGTTGGCTAGGGCATAACTTGTTGGACGACCTGCTCGGTTTTGGTTGGTCGGCTGGCGGATACTTTTGGGCATACTTGATGCTGGTCCTGATGTTCTTTGGCACATTGGCCGTTGCCATTTACGGATCACGTGAAGGATGGTTTGGCGATTATCCGATGCGGATTGCTCGCAAGATTCCTGTGCTCGGAAAGACGATTCAGATTTTTGCACTGGCTCGGTTTGCCTGGGTTCTGTCGGCAGCTTACGAATCGGGAATGAACACGATGCGTGGTGTTGGGTTGGCGTTCCGGTCGACTCAGAACAATTACTACCGTCAATTCACCGAAGAAGTCCAGGACGATTTGCAACAAGGGAAAGAATTGACGTTGTCGTTGCGCGAGACCGGTGCGTTTCCTGAAGATTTTATTATGCACGTTGAAAATGGCGAACTGACTGGGAACCTCCCTGAGTCGCTAAGACGCGTGGCGGACGAGTATACGGCAGAGGCGGAGCGGAATTTGTCGTTGATCGCCAAGGTTATGTTCTTTGTGATCTTCGGCATGATCGCGGTCACTATCGGTATCGTGATCGTCTCGTTGTATTACAAGTTCATGATCGCGCCGCTGCGAGAATTCGGGTAACGTCGGCCGTTCAACAATGGCACTATCTATCGAGCAGATTCTGGAACCGGGGGCTGTTCTTGAGAAGGTCCCAGTGACTTACGGATTCCAGGTCGCGTTTGAGTAGAGCGTCATTCTGCTGCAGCTGTTCCAGGTGTTTGCAGGCGGCGTCGATCAATCGATTGATTTGAGCGTCGGTCGTGCTTTCTTGTTTGGCGAGCAACACTCCACTGGCGGTGATTTCTTTGGCTGCTGACAGACGAAAGAACTTGTTCTTTGGTTCCAGTTTCACCAACTGGTTCCAAACATTGCAGAGCCGGTCAACCTGGCCACTCTCGCGATACTTCTCGCTCAAAATACTGGCAGCGCCTTTTGAAACGGCCCGCGGTGGGGTCCCCCAATCGGAATTGTAAATTGTTGTGACGTTTTCCAGCAGGCTGGTTGCCAGGTCCGTCGCCTCTTTTCGAGAAGTCGCGTCGAGGTCTTCGGACTTGAGCAACAAGTCGGCGAGTGCAAACTGTGGCTTGACCAGTGAATGGTAATGAGCCTGTACGTCTGCGAGTTCGCGGATGTTGGATTCGGCCAGGCCAATCGCTTCACGAAAACATGCCTCGGCCGCCTTCTCGTCCTCCAGATGATTCAACTGGAAATAGCCCAGGTAGTAGAGTGAATTTACGAGTGACTTTGCTTGAAGCGGGCTGCGTGGAACCTTCCGACCAAAGGCGACGCATTCTTTGGCTAATGCATGGCCTTTTGGAAGGTCGTTTGCTACCCGGAAGGAATTCAACAGCCGATTCATCGTGTACAACAGACCGCTGCCGTCCCTTGCACCGGGCGACGCGTCATTAAGCAACTTCGTCAAATGGATCGCGCGTTCGAAGTGGTAGATCGCCTGTTTCACTTCGGATTTCGGATAGTGGGCCAACCCTGCTTCGCGGTGCAATATAGAGCCAATCGACAGCAGACCAGCCGCTTGTTTTTTAGAGTCGGGAGTCTCTTCCAGAATCCGGATCCCTTCGTTGAAAGACCTCAAGGCTTTTTCTCGCTGGTTCAAAGCCCGGAAAATGTTTCCGGCAAGCACGTTCTCGTTGAGACGTGGCACGAGCCAATTCTCGGCACCGTACGTCTCTTCCATCTGATCGGAAACGATTTGCATTTTGCCGACCCAGATCATCGCGTCGGCAGGCTGTCTGTTCATTTGGTAAGCCAGCCCGATATGACGATAGAGACTGTGTTCGGTTTGCAGGCGACGCTTCGGTTCAAAATGGTGTTTCGAAATGTCAAAAAAGTCTTTGGCGGCAACGATTCTGTCGATCGTGTCCTGGCGATTTCCAAACTGATTTTCTGTCATGAAAAGTTCGAATAGCAAGCTGTACTTTTCGACTTGCAACTCGGAGTACTCGGGATGAGTGGTTTTCGCCTGGCCAATCAATTCAACGCCAGTATCGAGAAAACGCATTGAATCGTCGGATTCTCCTAGCAGTCGATAGATGCCTCCGACCTTGCGATACTTCTCAATCGCGGCCAGCGAAACTTCCAGCGACCCAATCTCCTGGTTCAATAGCTCCGTTTGCGTTGTCAGCATCTTTTTCAGGATCGCCGTTTGCGAATCGTCCAGTTGTTTATCTTCCTGCAACACGGAACTGTATTCGTCCAGCACAAAATTGATCGTTGAATCAAGGCTGGCGATGTGTTTGTTGGCACGCTGGTTCTGTGATTCCGCCACGACTACGTTCGCTTGTGACGTTCTCCAGAGCGACGTGGTGACGGCGAGTGCACTGAGAATCAGGATCGTGAATAGTGCGATTGAGGCAGCCAGACCAGGGTTGCGTTTGAACCACAGCTTCAGTTTCGTGGTGGTGGTGACAGGGCGAGCCGTGATCGGTCGCCCGGATTGCCAAGCCGCCAGGTCTTGTTGGAGAGCGTGTGCGGTTTGGTATCGATCGGCAGGTGCTTTGGCCAGACACTTCAGGCAGATCGCTTCCAGATCACGTGGAATGGCCGGGTTGCTACGCCGCATATCGGGAACGGGCTCTGTTTCCACTGCTCGCATCGTGGCAACCGCCGAGCCGCGTCGAAAAGGTAGTTCACTGGTTAGCAATTCGTACAGGATCGTACCGAGCGAATAGATGTCCGTCGTGTGTGCGATCTTGTTATCGCCACGCGCTTGTTCGGGTGACATATAAGTAGGCGTGCCGATCACGGAACCATCAATCGTGGGTGAGTCGTTACTCGAAAACGTTTGCCGCGCCAAACCGAAGTCGGTTACTCGAACTTTTTCAGATGGACATGAACCGGGCGTTGCCATGTTTGTGTCGATCATGATATTGGCGGGCTTCAAATCGCGGTGAACGATTCCACGATGGTGAGCGTGCTGGATCGCTTCGGCCAGCTTTGCCACGATTCGCGCAGCGACGAATGGATCGATCGGTTGCTGATGGCCCTCGCGCCACTGTTGCAGGGTTTCTCCAGGGCAGTACTCGTAGGCAATGTATTTTACGTCGCCAGCGCAATCGCAATCAAAGATGGGCACGATGGCTGGATGCTGCAAGACGGCTGCTGCCCGGGCTTCGATCTCGAATCTGGTGCAAGCCTCTTCCGAAAACGTGGCCGCTGCGGATAACACTTTGATGGCGACTTCGCGATTCAAGCGGCGGTCGAGTCCCAGGAATACTGTGGAGAAGCCTCCACGTCCAATTCGCTCGAGGATTTCATAGTGGCCAATGTGATCCAGCTTGATTTTTGTATGGAGTATATCCCCGCCAACGGTGACCTCGGGGTTCAAGTGGGCTGTTTCCCGGTCACCGGATCGGTCCGCATCTCGAATACCATCTAAAAAGTTGATCGCTCGCAACGCCTTTTCATACTCGGGCGAACCCGGTTCGGCGTGCTGGTTCAAATCTTCAGCATTCGAATTTCGATCAATCATCGCGCTTTGGCCGTTAATGTGTTCGTTCGCGTGTAACGCTACGACATGGAGTCATCCAGTTTTTCAAGTTCTTCCTGGAATCGCACGATGGCTCGGTACCAAAGTTTCGAAACCGCGTCGTAGGATTTTCCCATCGATTCAGATACTTCCTTGAAAGATTGTTCTTCCAGACTACGCAGGCGAATGACCTGAGCGTAGTCAGGCGGTAAATTTTCCAGGACGCGATGAAATTGAATCAGTTTCTCTGCACGAATCGCTTCCGAACCAGGTGTCAGGTTTGGGTCGGTCGGCGAATGCATCGCCGCGATGCCGCTCTTGTCCGCCAATTCCGATTCTCTGCGAACGTCACGCTTGTCACGTTGCGAATCTCGACGAGTCGAATTGATCTCGTTTTCAAGGATTCGATTTAGCCAACCGTAGAACTCTGCCGACGAAGCGCCACGAAAGCCCTCAAAGGCATTGATCATACGCGTCATGGTTTGCTGCACGATATCCGCAGGATTCACTCGCCTGCGCAATTTCGCATCCAGCTTCTTTTCCGCCATCCTTTCAAGGTATTCCTGAATCTGTTTGCAAACCTCATTCCGCGCAAAATCATCTCCTGCCCGGGCTTTCGGAACCAGAATCGACATTGTTTCCAGATCGAGAGGCTTGCTATCCATTTTCGGTAGATACTCTTTGCAAGAGGATTTGGCCGCACTATTTCAAATATTCTATCAACGGCTAACAAAACGTCGCAATTAGCCGTTTCAATCTACTGGCAATAATTTGCGGAATCGCGGCTGATTTTGACGGCGTCGGCTGGGGAATCCTGGGGGCAGTGGGATGACGGCCTAATTATCAGGCTGCGGAAGAACAATCAGCCATGAACGTGACGAAGGGCTATTTACGGAGAGCGACTGCCAGAAAGCACTCAGCTGAATCCTGGTTGTCATCGGTGGTTGGGGTGATCCCCGCCGGTTGCTGGTGGTTGTACTTAAAGTCAGATCCTGAGTTCTGGTTGTGCATCGATTGAATGTCGAAGGAACCGGACAGCACCTTGGTGAACGATTTCCGATCGTAGACTCGGACGTGGTGAGGCGCGATTTCCAGAGGCCATTGATTTGGCGTCGAGCAGATCAGCATGCCGCCGGGTTTCAGGATTCTCGCGAACTCGGCGATCAGGGCTCCGTCGTCGTCGACATGCTCGATCGTTTCGAAGGAGGTCACGACATCGAATGACTCTGGCGGCAAGCTGGTATCCGTTGCATCCGCTGCGACAAACGAGCAGGCTTGCACACAATGTTTGGCATTGGCGTATTGAATAGCTTGTTCGCACAAGTCGACGCCGGTGACATTCGCAGCCTTGCCTTGTTCGGCTAGGTACCGCACGCCATATCCTGTACCACATGCCAGGTCGGCGACCGATTTGCCGTCGACAAACTGTGCCGCGAATTCGTAACGAGCCAGGTGGAAAGCCGCGCGGGCCTTTGAAAACAATTCGACGGTCGCATCCATACGCTCGGAACGGTTGCGATAGAGCCACGCCATCTGCGGGTCGTCGCAGGTCAACGCCAACGCATTCTCCAGAATCGAAACCCGCTCCTTCAAACGATTGATCACCTGTCGATTGACGCGAGCCATCTTGTCGAGTTGCACGAGATCGATTTCGCGGTTCTCGGGGTTGGATTGATTCATGTCCTTGCCAATTCAGAACTCTACGTGATTCGGATGAAGTGGTTGAAAATGACGGATTGCTAACAGTCTGAACAGGCCAGTTCAATGGTTGAGGCGATTCGCGCGGTTTTGGATGGTGTGCTACTGCGATATTTCACGTTCGGAATCAACAAATCAATTTGAGATTCGGCGATGGTGGGTTACAAATAGAGGAACGGGGCACGATTAAAAATGGAGTGGTCATGAATATCAGTCGTAGAAAAGCGATGTTGGCAGCCGGCACCTCAGTTGGGCTCAGCCGGTTCGGGTCGCTGAATTCGTGGTCTTCGCCAGGCACCGGGCATTCGGCTTGCAGTATCACTCCGGTTGGATTCGATCAGGTTTGGATTTGGGAGGACGAGCCGGAAGACCAAGAGGGCGCGGTCGACAGTCGCGAATTTGATGTGACGGTCGGTGTTCGCTGGAAGAGTGGCGGGACGGTCAGGAATCTGATGTCGTCGACGGTGGCTCCGATTCAGTTCCCCGAACAGCAGATCGTTAGTGTGGAAGTAAAGCACCCCGCCGGGGCTGAGGCCAGGTTGGTTGCACTCAGCGAATCGTGTGGGCAATTGCAAGTCACGGCACCAGTCATGGAACGCGGCCAGGAGATTGAGGCCAAGGCGGTTTACCGGATGAAGCTGTCGCGATTCTGTCCTCATTATTCGGCTGACCAATTTCCGGCGAAGCAAGAAGTCTCGGCCGACATTCGTCAGATGTACCTTGGTAACAGCCCCGGTATTCGAAGCGACCTTAACGCGGTCAAACAGGTCGTCGACCAGGTTCGCAGCCGTCACGAACATCCGTGGCAGACGGCCAACAAGTTTCACGGCTGGGTGTGGGAGAACATCGACGGAAAGCCGGGTGCTTACACCAGCGTTCGCGAAGCATTATCCAGTCGAGTCGGAGACTGCGAGGAGCGTGCCGGGGTGTTCATTGCACTCTGCCGCGCCGCCGGCATTCCCGCTCGCCTGGTTTGGGTGCCGAATCACAGTTGGGCCGAGTTCTGTTTGTTCGACGAGGCCGGCAAGCCGCATTGGATCCCCGCTCACACGGCGGCCTACAACTGGTTTGGCTGGACGGGCGCTCATGAACTGGTGCTGCAAAAAGGGGACCGAATCAGGATGCCCGGCAAGGACTCGGTCGTGCGTCTGGTGATGGATTGGTATTCGTTCGAGGGTCGTCGCCCGACGATCGAGTTCTTTGGAAGCATGACGCCTGTTGCTTCGCAGGGTAAGGATCCCGGACCAGGCAAACGAAAAAAGAATGAACATGGCGGATGGGATCTGGTTTGCGAACATCCGGCCAAAGGTCGCATTCGCGGTGCGTGATTTCGCATATCGAGGCCAGCGTCTGGTTCGCTATCCGGACTTTTTGGGTTTCCTGGGTTTCTTGAGGGGTTTCTTGACGGTCTTGGGAGCGAATTGGAAAACCTCTTCCAGCGGCAGGCCAAACAGTCGCGAGATCCGAAACGCCAATTCCAATGACGGATAAAATTTCTCTTTCTCCAATGCGATGACCGTCTGGCGAGTGATCCCAACCTGATCGGCCAGATCCTGCTGAGTCATTTCGGCGTGTTTGAATCTGAGCTCTCGAATTCTATTGTGAATTGCGTCGGTGGCCATTCAGCTGCACCTCCGGTACCCGCGAATGATCGACGCATAATAAGCCAGGTTGGCAACAACAAAACCAGCGAACAAAACATGGAACCCGATCAACACCGGTATCACCGGGATTTTTACGGATGCCAGGTTCTTCATCGGTTCGGCTCGCAGCGGCATCGCGTGGCTGATGAGGGCCGCTAGTCCAACCAACGCCGCGAAGATCCAAAACGTAACCACCACGCTCAACACGATACCAGCAAACTTGGCAGAATTGATTTCGATTCCAGCGTCTCGTTCATCCTTGGGTGGATTGGGACCGGTCTTTCTGGATCGTGGGGAGAAGACTGCGTTGGCGGCGTGAAACAACGCCAACACGATCATCAACATTGCTACTGCCGCAAAGTAGAGTGGAAACGATGCTGATGGGTCCACAAACGAATAAGCAAAGTACGGCACGTATACGATCAGCAGTGCAAAGAAACAGAACCAGGCGTTTTTCTCATAAAATGTCATTTGCGCTCCTTTCCTGTTTGGCTTCTATTCGCTGTGATCGCTGCCAGTTTTCAGCGTTTCACAATGAGCCAAACCAACAAACTTGGATGTAAGCTGTAGGTTACACGATGTAATCTCTACATTACATTCGAATTTGGAGACGGATATTGGCATTTTGCGTAAAAATTTTGCAAAATTTGTCGGGCTTGGCAATGATTCAACCGCGGCAACCAAGTTGTCACTCGCGATGCCAACGCTTGCCAAGGAACGGAAGCTACTTCACACAAGTAACCAGGCTACGTCGCAAGAGGGCGGCAATGATGACGACGACCAAATCGTAAACAGCAGGTCGCTGTCTACCATCAACACCATGCTTGAAAGCTGGCTCGGTGTATTCCAACCGACCGTCAATACGAGTCGACCGATGATACATTGTAGACGTGAAGGTGACAGGTAGTTCCGCAGCCGAAGAATCAACAGTAAATTAGTTTTTCGGGAACCTCCCGCTTGTACAATTCTGGCAACTTCACTGCTGGAAATTTCATATCCATAAAACAGACCCGCGTTCAATTGCAAGACGTGGCGAATCCGATTGACGAGTTCCGATGAAAACAGATCAGCCTGCACAGAGTTCTCGTATTACCAGCGGCGTCATTCTGGACGTGGTCAGGATTTGCTTTTGCTTGTTGGGCGGCATCCTTTTGATCGCAGCAGGGTGCAATTCCGGGACAGACAAAACGGGTGAAGAGAAGAAGTCGGAAACGGTAATTCGCAAGATCTCAGTCAAGATGTTGGTGATTGGCGATGAGTCTTTGGGGCCCGTAATTAAAAGGCAATTCAGTTCCCGCCGTGATGGTGAAGTGGAGTTGTCTGAAATGACCTGGGACGAGTTTGTAGCGGGCGATTGTCAGGCCGCCTCGGATACGGACGTCGTGATTTATCCGGCACGACGACTGGGTGAACTGGCAAGTCGCGACCTGTTGGTGCCGATTAACGATGACAATACCCGGTTTGAAGAAGGGCACGAGCGTGCGTTGTTGTTTTCGGATCGCGGTCAGGCCGTTTCCTGGGCTGGTCAACAAGTCGCCATGTCACTGGGGCAAACGCACTGGGTGACACTCTATCGAAGCGATGTTTTGAAGTCCGTTTCCGGCGAGCCCGCAGAGACCTGGTCGGATTTCGATAAATTGGTCAAGCGAATCTCCGAATCGGGAAATGCCGACTTGCCAAAACGAATTGCCATCCCGACCAAGGGGCACTGGGCCGGTCACTCGTTGATGGTGCGTGCGGCCTCGGCGATTCGTACGCCCGGTAAGTACTCGACCTACTTTGATGTTGGTTCGATGCAACCACTGATTGCGACCTCCCCTTTTCAACTCTCGCTACAAGCCTGGAAGGACCAGGTTGAGGCACAAGAGGCACAGGATCCACAGCAAATTCTGGCCGACTTTCGCGCAGGCAAAATCGCGGTCGCCGTCGTTCCCCTGAATCGGCATTGGCTTGCTTCTGGCGAAGGTGGTGCGGAGTTGCCCGAAATCACGATCGGCGGTGTACCTGGTTGGAAATCGGTTTTCGATGGAACCAGAAACAGCTGGACGGAACAATTGCCCGGTGCAGTGCTGAGTGTGCCGCAGTTGGGAACTTGTGGCATGTTGGCCAGTTGCTCGACCGGTTCGTCGCAAAAACGCAATACGTTGGAGGTCATCTCATGGATGACGAGCAAGAAGATCTGCTCGATCGTATCGGTCGAATCCGCCAACGCCGGTATGTCTCGCAAAAGCCATTTGGGCAACGCGGGCAAATGGTTGGGAGACGAGTGGACCGCCGAGCAATTAACCCAGTACAGCGATTACCTTAATGAGGTCAACAGCGGACGTCGTGTGATGACGACGCTGCGGATTCCCGAATCCGATCGGTATCTGGATGAATTGGATCAAGCAGTTCGTGCGGTGATTTCGAGTGACGCCGATGTGGCGGAATCGTTAACCGGCGTCACCACGCGCTGGACCGAGATCACGAACGAGATCGGCATGGAGAAGCAGAAGATGGCGTATCGCCAAAGCGAAGGCATGCAGCAGTAGGCAGCGTGGTCGATCGCCACGCTCGTCGTGGTCTTCGACTAGGTCGTCTAGGCTCTTCCTAGCAACGCGAGGATTTTGAAAGCTTGCTTACGATGAATCGCCTGGTGAAATGCGGCGAAGCAGAGCCAATCGTGTGCGTTGAACGAACCGAACCAGGGATGCGTGAAACCAGGTGTGCCACGCAATGGCATTAGTTTGCGAATGGCTCCGTCAAAGTCCCAGCTCATGTCACGGAACTGATCGATCATTTCTGCACCACTTGCCGGGTCCGGTTTGTAGTCGGCGGTGTCGATTTCACCGCGTGGCACCACGTGACTCTTCAACAAATCGATTGTACGCAACACGTCGCGATTCACCAGGCAAAGATGTTCCAGCACCATGAACAGTGACCATTTGCGGCTGGAGTGTTCCATTCCCTGATAGCGAGGGATCAAAACGGGATGCGAGGCCTGGTCGTAATCGCAATCGTCGACCAGTGCCAACAGCGTTTCGGATTCACGGACAAATTTATTCAGCGCCCGGTTGTCGGACATGAATGCCGAGGCGGTCCGCAGCGTGACGTTCAGGAAGGTGCGTTCGAACGCCGGGATGCCACTGGCTGGTGGTTCAGGTGAATCGTGAGCAGGCATGACGGTTGAGACCGCGGGTAATCAAATCGGGGAATCAGGCGACCCAACGATCTCCGGTTTCCTCGACTCGCCAACTGCCGTGAGTGCGATGGCGGAAAAAGCGACGTGCGGTTCTTCGTGGGACCAGAACAACATCATCGTACTTGTTCAAAGTCTGATGATAAACCTCGCTGATCACGTCCGGTCCCGTCGTGTAAATCACGTCGTAATCGTTTTGGACGCCCAGATGACTTCGCTGTTTGACCATGTCCAGGACATCCGACCAAAACGGGTGACCAGGCACGGATGCCATCCAGAAATTGCCTACTCGCAGACGCCGCTCGGGAGTCCCGTTGCGGATCGAAAAGCGGTTGCCTCGTCGTACGGAACTGGCTTTCGTCAAAGTCACTTCTTCGATGAGCAGAACTTTGGCATGTGGAAACAGGCCACACAACCAATTTAGATCCCGAAAAGGTTCGACATCCAAATCAGAATAAATTCCACCATAT
The DNA here is from genome assembly GCA_964588195.1 of uncultured Pirellulaceae bacterium. Classification (GTDB taxonomy): domain Bacteria; phylum Planctomycetota; class Planctomycetia; order Pirellulales; family Pirellulaceae; genus CAJQPP01. The sequence goes on from CAZPOL010000047.1 coordinate 20,049, forward strand.
TTCTGCAGCAACAATGGGCGTGCCAGATCGCAACGCTGGATTGCCGTTGGCAATGAAGCGTAAAGTTCTCGGCGGGGGTGGGATTCAACGACTGGATTAACACTGGCGGGAGTTTGAATTGACGTCTGCCAATCGGGATTCAGTTCGGTCCAACGATCAAAATTGGCCTGCTCGCGACCAGGCAATGGTCCATCGTCACCCAGAAACCCCCACAAGTAATGCAGGTGTTTAGGGATTTGGAACCCATTGGGGTCGAAATCGTTTGGTTTATCTGAACGCCAAAGGAAAGGCATTGACGGGAACTCCGGTTGCGGGATCACGAATTATTCTGAATTCGTGCTTCTGAGTCCCGATATCTACAGACTTTTCAGAAGTGAGTCAAAGCGTTTCCGAAAAACAGTTCGGCAGGATTGCATGCGTGGTTTTGCTGGCAGAATGTTCGGCAGGGCGGTGTGTTGGTCCAAATCGGGACGGACGGCATGACGTAATCGGCAATCTCGACGTAATCGAGTCGGTTTGCCCAGCCATAGCAGGGGGCAAAGTCGTTGACCGAAAGGCAAGCGTGGCAAGAAAAGCAGGCTGACGAATGCGGGTTTCAGGCATCGGTCCGGTTGTGCCGAAAAATCCACCAGTACCGTTTCTTTCGATAAATTGGCCGCTGCATTGCCACCGGAGTCCGCGTCGTGAAATTTCCAATGACCTGTATCACCTCAGCCGTCTGTATTTTGTTGCTAACGGCAGCGACGGCGATCGCTCAATGCAATTCAGAATGCGGTGGCTGCAACGATTGCAATCAGGCGGCCGGCGGAGGCGTCTATCAAGACGTCGTCTCGGGCGATTCCAATACAGATTGCGGCAACATAAGTGACTGGGATGATGATTTCTTCAATTGTTGCCGCAAGTCGCGGTTTGACTTTGAATTCTGGGACCCGTGCTGCACGGCTCCATATATCAGCTTGTTTGGCGGAGCCACCGCGATCGAAAACGTGTTCGCCGAAACCGAAACTGGAATGGACATGTTTGAGCAAATGGGCTTTGACTTCGTAGATGGGTACGTTTTTGGTGGCGCGATCGGAACCCGGGTTCACCAGCATTTGCGGCTGGAGATCGAATACAGCTATCGTTACAACCAGGCGGAATCGTTTTTCACGGCCACAGAGGTCGACGGAGTGAGAACCGCGTTTGCTGAAACTCCAGCAACCGGTCGTATTTTCACTCATGCCGGGATGTTCAATGTTCTTTATGACATGTCGCGTCGACGAATCCGCTGTCCGAACCTTTACGGTGGCGGTGGAATCGGAGTCCTGACGGTTGACGCCGATATCACGTCCGGCGGAGTGAATTACACTTCCGACGATTCGCAGTTTGCGTTCCAGTTTATTGGCGGAGTGAATTTTCCGACGTCGCAAAATGTCGAGTGGTTTACTGAGTACCGATTCCTTGGTGCGGAAGATCTGGATACGTTCAACGAAACCGCTGGTGTTGGCTTTGGCGACGTCGATTACGACAGCCACAGCCTGGTGTTCGGCGTGCGTCTGCAACGATAGCCGGCAAGTGCCCTGGTCCGGAGGCTGGATCTCGCAAACTCATGCGTCCGGTTCAGCCAATTTCGAAGCCTCTTCGGCAATCGTAATTAACTCGTCTTCCAAACTGGATTCCGGGAATTCTTTGCCCGCCAGACTGTACCAGTAACCGGCATTGCCGTTGTCGCCCTCCTGGCGATGCAACCACGCGTGAATCCAGCACGACATCTGGTCGCGTCCCGACTGTACGATCTCATGGGCCGCGTCCCAGTCTCCTTGCTGGATTAACTGGACCGCATTTTCGAACTTGTTCGCCATTCTCTTATTCGTTGCTCGGAGCAGTCTTGGCAGAGAATCCGACGATCGCCAGTGCCAGGAATGCGATGACGGCACCAATGACGATTCCACCTGTGTTTGGTTTTTGAGTCTGAATCCAGGTGGCGGCAATTGCCTGGGCCAACGCACCGGCGACTCCGATCAGCATCAGGATGTTCCAGATCGTCATCTTGATGCCTGTTGGTTTTTCGTCGCCCAACAATCGGCGGCTGTTCATCAGCATGAAAAAAGCGAAGTAGGCGATCGGTAACAGAATCGCACCGAACGTCGACGCCACAATGATCAGCCAGGTTTTCGATTCGCCGGGCCAAATCCAGATCCAGCATAATCCTGCCGCACATGCCAACAGGGCGCCCAGAGTGCGGTAGCTGGCGTAACTGTAATGTCCCAACAACTCGGCAACGGCGTACCCGTTGATCATCATCAGGATCATGATCGTCGAGAAGCCCATGGCGAAGGCCCCGAGCCCGAATATCAGGCGGGCGTTTTCGCCGAGTACAGGCTCCAATGATTGAGCGAGCTGGCCAGTGTTTGGCTTGACCAACGTCGCTGCTAACTTTCGTTCTTCCAGTGGTAACGTACTGGCGAATTCTGCCAGGTGTTTCTTCCTGGCTGCCTTTCGTGCTTTGGCTTGGTCGACCAGTTCCTTTTCTGGTTCCGCGAACTGACTCATCGAATCCTCGCCGAATTCAGCGACGTATCGTTCTTCCAGTGAATCGAGTGCGCCCTTGAACATGCCGCTCTCCTGAATCATTTCAACATCGTCAGAAATGAAGTTGGCGTCGGCTTTGCCATGGAAGGAATTGGCTGAGGCCAAAACGATGCAACTGGTCACGACCATAAAGGGAATCGCCATCGCCGTGATCAGGTCAAAGCGTGCCAGGCCGCGAAACGGTTTGTCCCAACCGCGAGCGATCATCGAATAAGGCAGCAGAAATGTCATGTTGATACCAACCGCCGTGGCGGCTGAGCCAATGATGATCTGTTGTTGCTTGTCGACAATTCGTGTCTGCCAGAATTCGTTCCATTGTTCCGGTAGCTGGCCCAGCAAACTGGCAATCTCGGGTGCCGGTTTGTTCCATTGGGTGAAGTCAGGAATGAAGCCTCGCCAGATCGTGTTCCAATCCAGTTCGTCTTGTTGCGTCAGGTAGACAATCGCCCAAACGAAACAACAAACGATCAAGCCAACAATCACCTTTAGAGCCAGATCAAACAGTTTACTCATCCAACCCGGCCTGAAACTCATCACAACGGCGAACATTGCCACGGCAGCGATAATGGCTGAAACCAGGATTTGCATGTTCGTTGTGTCCTGGACTTTGCCTTCCAGGACGTTGTTGGACAAGGCGTCGAAGCAGAGCGAAAACTGGGGCATGATCCAGATCATGTTGGCCAGAATGGTCGCTGTGATCCAGCCAACACCCAGCACGGGATTTACGTATTGGTTGATCGCCTGGTACGGTCGGACTCGCGTCGACAGCGTGACGTAGGCGATCGACGACAACATCACGACACCGATCAGGATTGCCAGCACCTGAATCCACAGCATTTGGCTACCGCCCAACACGCCAAGATACAGTGCTCCGCCCAGCGACCCGCCGCCCAGTGTAATGGCGCTTTGCAGCCAGCCTGGTCCGGACAGTCGCAAAAAGGCAGCCAGCTTGCCGACGGGGCCATTGGCTTTGGTCAGTATTTCTCGATCTCGGTGGGTATTGGAGGAGGGCATTCGAATCCTTCAGGTGTCGTGAACGTATCTGACTATGTTCGTTCAACACCAACGAATTATCAAGCTGCCGCTTGGTGAGGCTTCGTGAGGGCGGTTTTTCGATCTGCGAATCGGTTTTTGGTACCCTGATTGAAGCCCTGTTTGATGCTCTCGAAAACTCAGGTCTGATTCGCGCTGTTATCAGAACTGGAAATCGCTATGCTGCGACCAGTGCTCCTGTCGTTACTGAATCAACTGAACCCGCGAAGAATCGATATGCCGCTGTTCAAACCAAAGTCCAATTTGCCGGTTGCTGAAAAGGCTCGTATTGAATTCCACTTGCAACAGATCGCCGAGTGCATCGGCTTTGATCGATTCCAGCTGCCGGTGTTGCGGGCCAAGCCGCTGTTGGCATTATCTGAATCCGGCCAGAACGTCCGGCAATTGACCGATCACATTGGCCAGCACCTGAATCACCAGGTCAGCGGTTTGAAGGTGAGTGTTTTTCCCCAAATGGTGAAGAAAGCCGGAGGTGGTGGCTGAGGCGGCGGAGCCTGCGAAGGACTCGGCGGTCTGCCGGGAAAATACGATGCTGAAAAACGAGTCATCACGCTTGATACAGAATTGAACCGTGATCGCTTGTTGACCACTGCGACGCTGATTCATCTGGTTGTCCGAGACCTGCTCAACCAAAACGATTTCGATCTGGAACACTTTCCGGAACTGGTAGACCTGGCGGTTGTGGTTACCGGGCTGGGACTGCTGCAGAGCAATATTGGTTTGGTCAACAGTTCGGGAACGTTCTGGGATTCGACGCTGTGGATGGAGGCCCCCAAGCCGTTTCTGGATACGCAAGCTCTGGCTTATGCTCACGCGGTCGCCGCCTGGTGCAGAAACGAGACTCAGCCGGATTGGATCGAGGACTTGCCGACCGGAACGAAGAAGCCGTTACGAATGTCGCTAAAGTTCTTGTGCAAGACGAAGGACTCCTTTTTCCAACCTGCGAATTCGAACCGTGGTCTGTTGGGGCAGTCTCAGGATGCGTGGCGCAAGTTGGCTGAGGACGATTCGGCCGAGTCGAGTCAATTGATTGCGTTGCGTCATCTGCAGTTTACAGAACCCGATCGCGCGGGTCATGAAAAATTGTTGGCGGAGAAGATGCAATCCAACCAGCGTGCCGTTTTGTTGCAGGCGATCGCTGCCACGGACCGTATGCAGGATTGCAGTGAAGCGGTTTCGGACGAGCTTCATCAGTTGATTCGCCACACGGACGATGAAGTGCGAGCCAAGGCGATATGGTCGCTAACGCGATTGAAGAGGATGGATGACGACGCCGTTGAAGTCGCTGCCAGAATGGTGGAGGATCGGGCAAAGTTCGTCACCTTTGCCGGGTTGTTCGCTTTGTCCTCGCTGGACTCGGTTCCCGACCATGTGTTGCCACCAATCAATCGCGGCTTCGTTCGTTCGCTGCAGGTTTGCGACTACGAATTCGTTGGTTTGTACGTGACGGCATTCGACCGCTGGATGGACGACCCGCAAGCTCATTTCGATCACTTGCTTCGCGAAGACAGTCCCGAATACCTGGAGATAGCCAACGAAGCGTTGCAAAATGTGCGCGAGAACCTGGTTGCTTAGCAGGTTTAAATAGTTGAACGGCCGTCCCCGGCCGAATCTGCGTAAACAAAAACGGCCGGCACGGCCGTTCAATTACCTAACCACCAATACCAGTATCCAAACCATCGATGCTGAGTGCATTCTTCTTTAGCCAGCCTTGCCGGACTACTTCGTCCCCCTTGGCCGCAGTATGTTCCAGCAATTTGCTTCGTTCGCCCACGAAATCAAACAGTGGCACGCCGAACCCGCACGACGTCTGCACGGAATCGATTTGCATGTCGAAGACTTGTCTGGCTCCCGGAAAGTCTTTGAAGTGTCCGGACAAACCGTCCCATTCTGCGTCTCTCGGGTGAATCGTTTTTGCTTGCCCATAGATTCGCAATATCAGCGGCTTGTTCTGGAAATCGCAAAACATCAACGTCATTCGGTTACAAGCAAGTAAGTGCGCGGCGGTCTCATTTCCACTGCCACTGAGATTCAGCCAGAGAATTCGATTAGGACCAAGTACATGCAATGAGTCGTAGCCCTTGGGGGAAAGATTGATTCGCCCATCAGGGGCAGCCGTCGCTACGAAAAATATTTTCTGAGCCGCAACGAACTCGGCGAGTTGGTCGTTGAGTTCATCAAAAAATTTTGCCATGAGGTCAGGTCCTGATTCGTGATCTAAATAGTTGAACGGCCGTCCCCGGCCGTATCTGCACACACCCAAAACGGCCGGGACGGCCGTTCAACTATTTAAACACTCACCGCCATCCGGTGCGGCGGGTTGAAGCGGTGCTTGGGCCAATCGGAATTTTTTTTGTTCGCCGCTGAAAAAGTCGACTGTCCCCGTGCGTTTCTTGCCCGTGCCGCCAAGAGCAACCAGCTTGCCAGCGCCGTAGTCGGGGTGATTAACCAGCATGCCCAGTTGGAACATCTCCGGTGGAAACCGTTTGGGCACTGGAACTTCGCTGGTGGCCTCTGAAAACATTTCGGTAGCTGTTTGAATCAATGGGCTGGATCCGGCCTCGTCAGACTTGTCCTGTTTTCCGACTTTGTATTCGGCCGGTTCGGTTCGAACGTGAACCGTTTCGTCGTCCGAAAACCACTCGTCGTCATCATCGGTTTCCTGATTGAATTCATCGAACGAGCTGGAACCGAACGATCCTTGTGGCTCGATCACCGTCATCTTTTCACGGGGAAGTTCCATCAGGAATTGGCTGGCTACGGTCGGCCAGCTTGCTCCACGCCGAAAACGATAGAGGGCGCGACTGAGCTGCAATTCTTCTTCCGCGCGGGTGATGCCGACGAACAGCAAACGCCGTTCTTCTTCCAGTTGATTTGGGTCCTGCATACTTCGTTCGTGCGGGATCGTCCCTTCTTCGACGCCAACGATAAAGACCACCGGGAACTCCAGACCCTTGGCGGCGTGAAGTGTCATGAGAGTGACTGAATCGTCGTTCGCTTCCCACGAATCCGTTTCGTTGACCAGAACCGATGTTTCCAGGTAGGCCTGCAACCCACCGTCTTGTGGATGCTGGTTGTCGAATTCCTGAGCGGCGGTCAACAATTCGTCGACGTTGGCCACGCGGCTGTCGGCTTCTTCCGAGTCTTCTTTTAGCAAGTGTTCGCGGTAGCCCGTCATCGACAACACGTGACCAAGGACCTCTTCGACCGTGCCCGTCGCGTGCACCGACAGCTCGTCATACAGCGCCACGAACTGCGCGACTTTGGTAGCGGCTTGCTTGGACATTTCCGGATTCAGGCCCGATCGTCGCGCCGATTCCAGCATCGAGATCCCTTCCGACTCGGCGTAATTGCGAACGCGGTTCAAAGTGACCGCGCCGATTTTTCGAGACGGAACATTAATGATGCGTTGCAATGCCAGGTTGTCGTTGGGATTGTTCAGCAAATGTAGGTAGGCGATCAAATCCTTGATCTCTTTCCGCTGATAAAATTCCTGGCCGTGAACGATCTGATAGGGAATCTGGTACGACTGGAATGCGTGTTCGAAGCTGCGTGAAAACGCGTTGACTCGATAGAAGACTGCGAAATCTTTTGGGCTGCGGTTCTTGTGTTCAATTTGCCAGGCAATCGTTTCGGCGATCGAGTTCGCTTCCTGATTCTGCGAAGGGTAAGCCACCAGCGAGACCGGAATCCCCTGGTCGTTATCGGTCAGCAGGTCTTTGTGTTTGCGGCGCTGATTGTTGACGATCAATTGATCTGCGACGTACAGAATCGATTTGGTACTGCGATAGTTTTGTTCCAGTCGCACGACGGAGACATCCGGGTAATCTTTCTCGAAGTCCAGAATGTTACCCAGACTGGCACCACGCCATCCGTAAATCGATTGATCCGGGTCGCCGGTTACCGCCAGGTTACGGTTGGTTTGCGAGAGTCCCTTCAGGATCAGATATTGTGCGGTGTTAGTGTCCTGGTATTCATCGACGATGACGTAGCGGAATTTGTCGTCCAGCGTTTGGCGTAGCTCAGGGTTTTCGCGGAGCAGTTGCACGACGTACAGCAACATGTCGTCGAAATCCATGGCGTTGGATTGCTGCAATTCCTTTTGGTAGAAGGGGTAAACCTTGGACGCGATCTTTTCCAGGTGATTGGTGGCGACTTGCGTGTAGGCCTCGGCGGTGAACGCCTGGGACTTTGCCTGACTGATCTTGTTGTGAATCTGATCTGGCGAGTGGTGACTGAGCTGTAGTTTCGAAGTCTTGATCGCTTGTTTGAGAACTCGCTTGCTGTCGCCGTGATCGTAGATCGTAAAATTCTCGTCCAGCCCAATCACCGGTGCGTATTGCCGCAACAGCTTCGAGCAGAACCGGTGAAAGGTCCCTGTCCATGCGAAGTGTTCGTTGATTAGTCCGCCGAGTCGCAACTTCATCTCGTCGGCGGCTTTGTTCGTGAACGTCAAGGCAACGATCTCGTGCGAGGGAACGCCGTGCGCGATCATGTTGGCAATGCGATGAATCAGTACACGCGTTTTACCACTGCCAGGTCCGGCCAGAATTAGCAACGGTCCTTCGATGTGTTCGGCGGCCGCCCGCTGCCCCGGATTCATGGAATCGAGCAGGTTGGAATCCGCTGGAACGAATTCGTCAAATAGATCGTGATCGGTCGTATTCACGGGCAATGATTGGGGTGCTAGCGTTTTGTGTTTTTGGTTTTTCGAATCGCGATTTTATGGAAATCGAGTTCGTAACGAGTTCCCGGCGATCCGTCCCATAGTCCACCTTTGTTCTTTCATGTTATACTTGGCGTCGCGATGAACAAGACGCCAGGCAACATGGAAGCCTGTATCGCCTACATTTTTAATCAGAGTAATAAGGGAGGGACCCCCGATGTCACGAACACGTGTACCACTGAGTCAGTCGGAAGAGTTTGCTCGTAATCGTCAGGAGCGACTGGAGTTAAGTACTGCTGAAATCGGTTTGACCGTTCGGACGACGAACTGTCTGGAAGAGAAAGGCATTTTTTCAGTCAGAGATCTGCTGCAAACGACACGCGCGGACCTGTTGAGCATTTCAAACTTTGGCGAGAAGACGCTGGAAGAAGTCTATATTGCTCTCGAGAATATCGGGTTCTATCGGCCCGGCTCGGAAAACAAGCCTCGTTAGAACTTAGAGCGAAAACATACAAGAAAAAAATAACGGCACTGTGGATGCGATTCCACAGAGCCGTTTTTTTTTTGAGTCGCCAGAGTTGAACGGCGGAGCGAGATTATTCGCTTTCCAATTGTTCGTAGCTCTCTTTGTGGTCCTGGAGATTCTCGAGCAACATTTCGCGGAACTGGTCAACGTAATGTTCGACCGCTTCTTCTTTTGATTTTTCAAAGTCCTCGGGTCCGTCGAAACAGGTCCAATAATCGAAGGCGTTGTAGCGGGCTGCTGCGTAAAGCAACGACTCGGCGACCAGAGTAATGTCGACGTCTTCGGCTTGCTTGTTGGCTAACTCGATCACCTCGCTGGCGCGATCTTCAAACCCTTCATCAACTTGACCTTCTTCCAGTTGCTGGCCACGCCAGAATACTTGTGTCGACATGATGTACTGGCCTTCGTGTTCGAATGCGGCATTGATGACCACCCGCAGGAACCAGATTCCAGGCATTGGATTGGCGTCGGTTTGTGCCAGGAAGTTAGGCAACACATCCTCTGGATCGTCAACCCACTGGGACAGCAACTGAAGCGAGTCAATTTTGGCTGGCTCCTGACCGAACGGTAAATCTTCTTCGTGCTTGAACGAATGAAGGTTCCAGTCCTTGACCAGTTGTTCTGCAAAGGGAACCAGTTTCGCCGGTTCCATCGCTTCACCATGCACGACGATGGAAACCAGTGAACCATCGGCCCGCACGTCCGCCGAAACAGAATCGGCCATCGTGGCAATTCGATGTTCGGGCGTGAAACGAAAATCAATTGGGCCTGGCGGAATTTCGTACGTGAGCCCCGTTTCGGTCGATTCCGAATAGAAGGTTTTAATCTCTTCATCGTCGGCCAGGTTGTCGTCGATCTCTCGAACCGTCCACCGGGAAAGGTCGAGAGCGTCGACTGGTTTGTCGAATTTCGTGAAGTCAATTTGCATGGGGTGGGGCTTTGTATTTTGAAGGTCTGTTTTAAGTTCAGAATCGAGTCGCCAATGGTAAGTCCATGCAGCCAAAGTGGCAACACTTCTGTCGCTGTGGTTTTCATTACAGCTGGAGATGGATGTTTAGGTAAGCAGCCGTTTGAATTGCCGTTTAATCAGCCGATTCTTCAGCCGCCCGGCCAGCCGCCAGCCGTTTTGGCGATAGCCACGGTTTTCGAATGTTCAACCGTCGCCATCGCCAACCGCTATCCCAGTCGCTGTCCCAACCGCTATCAATTCCCGGTGCGGGCTTGGTAACGAGTCCAGATTTCGTGAAGAGCCAGGCTGGCGGCGACCGGCAAACGGAACTGGCAAATGTCCGAGACGCCGGTCTCGGTCGGGTTGATCTCGATGGCCGGCTTGCCGTTGTCGGCGCAATGGCTGACCGGTTCGCGAATGTAAGGAAAAACGCTGGTCGTGCCGATCGACAACACGATGTCGAATCCGCTCTCCCATTGCCGGGCCATATGGTCACAGGCTTCGGCCAGCAACATCTCATCGAACAGCACGACGTGAGGTCGCATCATCGCTTGGCATTTATCGCAGTACGGCGGAATCGTGATGTCATCAAATGAGGTGACGTGAGACCGATGACCGCAATCGTCACAACGCAGATGATGCAGGTTGCCATGAATTTCAATCACGTTCTTCGATCCGGCCTCTAAATGAAACCCGTCGATGTTTTGAGTCAGTATACAAAAGTCGGCGAAGTGCGGTTCCATCTCGGCCAGGATTTCGTGGCCTCGGTTGCACTTGGCACCGACGCACGCCTTGCCGATTTGACCAAGGTACTTCCAGGTCAGCTTCGGTTGTTTGCGATAGGTTCCGCCGGAAAGTAATTCCTCGATCGACATCCCTTGTTCGGTTTCGCCTGAGTTATACATGCCGCCGACACCGCGATAGGTCGGCAACCCGGACTCGGCTGACATACCAGCCCCGGTCACGACGAAAATTCGTGATTCGGGACTGAGCAGCTGCACGATGCGATCGATGTCTGCGGATTGTTCGGTGGTGAGTTCGTGAATATTCATCTTTGTTCCAGCGATTTGAATTTTGTTGTGCTTACTTTAACCTTTTGCCAACCTGTGCCAAAATGAAACCAGGTCAGTTGTTCGAGGAACGGGACCGGTTCGAAGTTAGAGAAACACAAATTGGGGCGGAAGGTTCGGGATCGAAATGAATAAATCCGGGAATTCGAAGTCGGATATGGAATCGACATCCGAATCGACGTCGAAGCTGAATTCGTCTGATCTGAAGCAATACTGGCGTGAAAACATCAAGATTGTTTCCATCTTGCTGACGATCTGGTTCGTGGTTGGGTACTGTTTCAGCATCTTTTTTATCGAACAACTGAACCAAATTCAGATCGGCAATGTCGGGCTCGGGTTCTGGTTTGCCCAGCAAGGTTCCATTTACGTGTTCATCGTGTTGGTGTTGGTTTACGCCTTGTGGATGGATCGCCTTGATCGCAAGTACGGAGTCAACGAGAGTGCCGGAGGCAAGCAGTGAATTTGCCAATTGCAAATGCGTGGTTGTTGGCTGAGTCCGATCCAGCGCGGCCGTGGACCTGGTTGTTCGTGGGTCTGACGTTTGGTTTGTACTTGTTGATCGGCTGGGCCAGTCGCGTTCGTGACTCGAAGGGCTTTTATGTGGCGGGGCAGGGCGTGCCGGCGTTTGCAAACGGTGCCGCCACCGCAGCCGACTGGATGAGCGCCGCATCGTTTCTGGGTATGGCCGGACTGATCAGTTTTTCTGGTAGCGACGGCGCGGTGTACTTGATGGGCTGGACGGGCGGCTACGTCTTGTTGGCCTTGTTGTTGGCTCCCTATCTAAGAAAGTTCGGGCATTTCACGGTGCCCGATTTCATCGGTGCCCGCTACTACAGCGAGACGGCTCGCGTCGTGGCGGCGATCTGTGCGATTTTCGTTTCGTTGACATACGTTGCCGGTCAAATGAAGGGAGTGGGTGTTGTGTTCTCCCGGTTCCTGGAAGTCGAACTTTGGATCGGCGTAATGATCGGAATGAGTATCGTTGCATTCTTCGCGGTGTTGGGAGGAATGAAAGGCATCACGTGGACGCAAGTGGTGCAGTACTTTGTTTTGATCTTCGCGTTTATCATCCCGACCGTCGCGATTTCGAATTTGTTGACCGGGCAATCCGTGCCTCAGTTAGCATTCGTGATGGGTGACATTTCGGACAAGTTGAACGAAGTGATGGTGGGACTTGGCGAAGAGATGTACACGCAACCATTTACCAAATTTTCACAGTTAAACGTCTTCCTGATTACCGCGGCGTTGATGTTCGGCACGGCCGGGTTGCCGCACGTGATCGTTCGGTTCTACACGGTGCAGAGTGTTCGAGCCGCTCGTTATTCGGCGGTTTGGGCGATCATCTTTATCGCGATTTTGTATACCGCAGCGCCGGCGTTGGGGATGTTTGCCAGATACAACCTGATCAATTCGTTGCATGAGTCAAAAATTACCTCGATTGAAATCTCTTCGGATTCTGCAGAGGCCAGGACTTTCGAGTTTCCGGCCGAGCGAGTCGCGGCGTTCGCGGCGATCGAAAATGCGAGTGAAGGTGCGCAGGTGAACTATGCCGTGACTTCCAAGGACGGCAAGCCACTGGACTGGGCGACTCGTTGGCAGAGTACCGGCTTGCTGGTGTTCGATGACAAGGACCAGGACGGCTTGATTAGTTTGCAACTGATTGAGCGAACTGGGGCGGACGGATCGAAAACGAAATCATCCGAGCTGGCCAAGATCGACAAGGACATCATTGTTTTGTCGACGCCCGAGGTGGCGGGTTTGCCGCCGTGGGTTATCGCCTTGGTGGCGGCCGGTGGTCTGGCTGCGGCGTTGTCGACGGCGGCCGGGTTGTTGCTGGTCATTAGCTCGTCGCTGGCTCACGACATGTACGGTCGCTACTTCGCCCCCAAAGCAACCGAGGCGGAAAAAGTTCGTATGGGCCGCATCGCGATTATCTTCGGCATCCTGGTGGCGGGGTACTTTGGCATCAACCCACCCGGATTCGTCGGCGAAGTCGTCGCGTTCGCTTTTGGATTGGCGGCTGCCAGTTTTTTCCCAGCGATTTTCCTGGGGATCTTTTTCAAGCGAGTCAATCGGGCGGGTGCGGTGGTTGGGATGATCGTCGGGCTCGGCTTTACGATGGCTTACATCGTGATGTGCACGGCAGACAAAGTGTTGCCGATGTTCTTCGATTCTCCGATGCTGAGCTCGGATGATTGGTGGTTCGGGATATCGCCTCAAGGGATTGGCACGGTCGGGATGCTGTTGAATTTTGTGGTGACTTTGACGATTTCGTTCCTGACTTCGCCTCCTCCTGCAGAGGTGCAACAGCTGGTCGAGGACGTGCGTGTGCCAATCGGCAGCGGTAAAGCGCTCGATCATTAAACATGCGGGTGGACATTGTTAGCTGCATGGCAAGTTTCGGGATCTCGAATGGAATCCACTACGACTCCCGCAGCAAGGGGAATGGCGTTAGAATTGGCGTTCACAATCGATCCCGTCGCGTTATGAATACGAACTATGAAAAAATTGTTGCTTATCAGTAGCTCACGGACACACGGCACCGGTTTCCTTGAGCATGCCGAGCAGGCTGTTAAACAGCACCTTGAGGGCGTGTCTCGTGTTACGTTTATTCCGTACGCACTTGGCAATCGCGAAGCTTACGCTCGATTGGCAGAGAAGGCGTTTCGCCAGTTCGGGTTTGAAATGAATTCGCTGCACAGTACCGATGACCCGGTATCGATGATCAACGAATCCGAAGCGATCTTTACGGGTGGTGGAAATACGTTTCGGCTATTGAAGACCTTGTACGACAATCAGTTGATGGAACCGATTCGCAAACGTGTCCAGGCAGGCACGCCGTACATGGGTAGCAGTGCCGGGACCAATATCACCAGTCCAACGATCCGCACGACCAACGATATGCCGATCGTCGAGCCGCCTGGATTCGCCGCATTGAACTTGATTCCATTTCAGATCAATCCGCATTATCTGGACGCGGACCCGGGATCGAAACACCAGGGCGAGACACGGGAAACACGGTTGAAAGAATATCTTGAAGAAAATGATGTACCCGTACTTGGCATCCGCGAAGGTTGCTGGCTGAAGATTACGGGAGACAGTGGAACGGTTGAGGGGTCCAATGGAGCGATTTTGTTTCGCGCCGGGCAACCCAATCAAGAGATGAACACGGGCGATTCGCTCGACACACTTTTACAGAGCTAGAGAAATAATGACCAGGAAACACGAATTGGAATTGTCGCCCGATGAATTGCGATGGCAATGCGACGCATCAAAACTTGGTTTTAAGGATACCGGCACGGTCGACCCTGCTGGCGAGATCGTTGGTCAAAAAACCGCTCAGGACGCGTTGGCTTTCGGGATTCTCTGTGAAGCTCCGGGGCAGAATGTTTACGTTCGCGGTGCCCGCGGGACTGGTCGATTGACGATGGTGCGAAAGCTGCTGGACGACCTGGCTCCGACGACCGACAAGAAACGCGATTTCTGTTACGTGCACAATTTCAAGAATCCCGATCGGCCTCGGCTGATCACGCTGGATCCCGGTACAGCCAAAGAATTTGCTCGTTTGATTCGAGACATTGCTCTGTTTATCGACGACGGATTGTTGAAGGCGCTGGATTCAGAACCGTTCGCTTCCGAGCGAACCAAGATGAAGGAAGAATTTCAACAGAAGATCGCCGAAATTTCCGGACCTCTGGAAGCATCTTTGGCCGAGAACAATATGGCGATGGTTTCGATTCAACAAGGCAATATGTCGGTGCCCGTCATCTTTCCATTGGTTGAGGGCCAGCCGGTGCAGCCGGAGCAATTCCAGAAGTTAATTAAGGAAGGCAAAGCCAGCCAGGAACAGTTGGACAAGTTCCAGGAGTTGTACCCTGAGTTCCAGCAGAAATTACAGGACGTCGGTAAGAAGGTCAGCGAAGTTTATCGAAAGGGTGGAAATGCGGTGCGCGAGTTTAATGAACGCGGTGCTCGTTCGTTATTCTATTCGATCTGTGAACCCGTGGTGACTCAGTTCGGTCACGGCAAAGGCGTTAACCAGTTTCTATCCGAAATCGTTGATGACGCGGTCGATTACCGTCTGGTTCGTGACCAGGAGAGTGAACAGCAAGTTGATTTGACTGAACTTTATGGTGTGAACATCCTGTTGTCGCATTCCAGTTCGATGGAACGGCCGGTCGTCGAGGAATCGTTGCCTAACGCCATGAATTTGCTCGGCACCGTTGAGCAAAAAATGGGACCGAGTGGTCAAGCCATGTCAGACTACCGCGGTATCCGGGCGGGCGCGCTGTTGAATGCCGACCAGGGCTACCTGATCCTGAACACAGAGGACTTGATAAGTGAGCAAGGTGCCTGGCAATCGTTAATGCGAACTCTGCGAACGGGTCGGTTGGAAATCGTGCCGCCAGAAGTCGGCTGGATGCGACCGTATGTCGTCGTGCAACCTGAACCAATTGAAATCAACGTGCGTGTGATTCTGATCGGTGACGTTTCGACTTTTTACCGCCTTGACCATTACGATCCCGATTTTAGTGAGCTGTTCAAAGTACTGGCCGACTTCGACAACGAACTGCCGCGCAATGAGGACGGAATTCGACAGTACGCAGCGGTCATCGCGCATCTAAGCCAGTCGGAAGGTTTGCCTCCTTTCCAGGCATCAGGTGTCGCCGAGTTGGCCGAGCATGGGGCACGAATTGCTGCCCGTGACGAAAAGTTGACTGCTCGGTTCGGCAGGATCGCGGATATCGCTCGTGAAGCGGCCTTTATTTGCCAACAGTCAGATGCCAAAACCGTGTCCGGTGATCACGTGCTGGAAGCGATTGGACGCACCAAGGAACGAGCCAGCATGCCGTCTCGCAAGTTCCAGGAGATGATCGGACGGGGCACAATTTTGGTCGAGACGGATGGCAAGGTCGTTGGGCAAATCAATGGACTGGCTGTCATGCGAGCGGGCCCGTTGACTTACGGATTCCCGGCGCGCATTACCGCCTCAATCGGACCCGGCCGTGCTGGGCTGATCAATATCGAAGGCACGGCCAGCATGTCGGGGTCGATCCATACGAAGGGCTTCCACATCCTGGGTGGTCTGTTGCGGTTCTTGTTGAAGACTTCGCATCCTCTGGCTTTCAGCGCGTCAATTGCTTTCGAACAAAGTTACGGCGGCATCGATGGTGATTCGGCGTCCGGTGCTGAAATGGTTTGTTTGTTGAGTGCTCTGACGGAAATTCCGATTCGACAAGGCATGTCGATGACCGGTGCGATCGACCAGCATGGACATCTGGAGGCGATTGGTGGCGTCAACGAAAAAATCGAGGGCTTCTTCGATGCCTGTTCGTATTTCGGGCTGACTGGTGATCAGGGGGTCGTGATACCGAAATCCAATGCCGGCGACTTGATGTTGCGAACTGACGTGGTCCAGGCGTGTGCCGAAGGCCGTTTTCACGTGTATTCGGTTGGCACGATCCATGAGGCGATTGAAATAATGACCGGAGTTCCGGCGGGCGAATATCAGAATGGCGAGTACACTGAGGGTAGCGTGTTGAATATCGCTGTTCAGAAGGCAAATGAGTATTGGCGGCGAACGCTTGCCAGTCCCGTCAGTATGACCACGGTGGCATCCGACCAAAACGATCCAGATCAAACGGTGCCACTGCCTCCGTCCGACGATCCTCGGCAGGCATGATGTTCGACGGCTGCTGGAATTATTTGAAGCTTTTATACCAAGAGGAATTTTTGTGTCACGAGTCATTGCTGAGTGCCCACACTGCCACAAGAAATACAAAGTGCAGCCCGAGCTGTTAGGCCGAACTACGGACTGCAAACAATGCAAAACGAAATTTGAAATTACGGCAGCACCTGATTCCGAGGATTCGTTTGGCTTGCCTGACGCCAGGCAGTATTTGGCCGACCAGCCATTTGATCCGCTGGCTCCCAGTCGAGGTCGGGATGACGATCCGGCTCAGACTTACGAACGTGAAGGTGCCAGTCAGGAACCTGGCAAGAAAGTAAAAGCACGCGACTGGAAAAAGGAAGTAAAGCAGGCACGGATGTCAAAGCCTTTCGGTCCGATCCAACGGACGCTGTTGGGATTTGGTGCCTTGCTGGTTCTGGCTGGCGTGGTGATCAATTTGCTGCATATTTTTGGCATTCAAATTGGCGAAGGAAACGTTGGCCGCATTATCGGGTTAGTGACTGGATTGATTGGCGCGGGGTTGGTGGCCGCCAGTCTGATGAAATTCCCAAGCTCATCCAGGGTCGCCGGCGGAGCGGCTGCGTTGATCGTGTTCCTTGTTTTTATGGCCTCGATTATTAATGCCAGGAAACGTGAACAGCCGGTTGTTGAAAAAGAGGTGGTTGAGGAAGAAGTCAGCACAATCGCTGGCTTCAATAGTCCATGGATTGAAACGTATCCCAAATGGATTGGTTTTGATGAGATGGACCGAATACCCTCGGTCGCAGATCGCTGGAACCGGCACGTAATTTCCGGCACGGAGTTCAGTGCCAGTTTTCCAGGCGAACCGACCAGCGATACCGGGCGGTTACGGGTCGCTCGCAAGAACGTGCGGACCAGGGAATTGCTGGCGGATGTCAACGGCTTCAAATTTTCGTTGACAAGCTTTCCTTTTCCGTCGCCCCGCGGCAAGAACGACAAATTGAAACTGAATGAATCGGAGAAGGGCATTGGCGAAATCGAATTCGCTCAAAACACCGAATTCGACGGCTGCATTGGTAAAGAATACAGAATCACCGACTCGTCCGTTTCGACTCATGGTCGCTTCTTCCTTGTCGGCGAGGACCGAATTGTTCACATCAAGGTCGAAGGAACGTCTACGTTGGTGCCCGGGGTTTTAAGTGGTGAGTTTCTGGACTCGTTGCAAGTACGTAGCGACGGAAACCGCGATGATGCCGAACCTCCTGAATTCGAGTTGTCAGAAAAACAGCAGGCTCTGACTGATACGATTTCGGAAAATGGAAGGGCGATCGAATCGCTACTCTCGGAACATATCCGTACCGGCGGTCTGATGAATTTCCCTCAAAAATACCTTTCGATTTCTGCCGGCAAGGACGTGGGTGACAGGCGCTTCCTGGTTCATCCGGGCAAATTGCCGATCGTGGGAGTTGACTTGGTCGAAGTGCGCACCAAAACAGGATCACTGATCGCCGGACTGTCACCAGTCTACGGCGACGAGGCGACGGATCAAACGATTATGGCCAACGAAGGCTATGCGTTGGCCGGCATCGATGTCAACGCCGGTGCCTGGGTAAAAGGTGTTCGCTTAGTCTTTATGAAGATTTCACCGAAGGGTTTTGATACTTCGCAAATGTATCGATCGAAGTGGTTCGGCACGCGATCTTCGGGAGCTCCGGAGACGATCGGCGCGGATGGTAAACCGATTTACGGTTTATGGATCTGCCGGACCCGAGTGTGCAAATCGATCGGTTTGATTCGTGAAGACAACTAACACGGGAATCGCACGGTTTCAGGAACGCCAGTTGCTGCAAATGGCCTGGCCAACGGTTCGTTGAGGATTGGAAAAGCGTGAATCACACTGATGCCAACGAAATCGAGCTTCAACAGATTCGCAAACGCCGACGTGGATTGTGTTTTGTGTTGGTGGTGTTTTCGGTAGCCGCGATTATTGGCTTCCTGGTCCTGGACCGGATGCAAAACAAGATCCATTTGATCGACGTGACTCAATTGGATTCGATCACCGTGCTGGATCAGTTGGGCGGAACGGAAGTAAGCGTGCTGCCTCAGTTGTGGACTGGATTGCTGGATAACTTTGAAAGTTCTCAGGTCAATCTAAGTCCAGGCAAACTGACCGAGATCGCGACCATTACCATCCGGCCGAAAACAGGCGACGCAACAGTCATTCACGTTTATAACTCTGGCCAACCACTCGGCTGTTTTCGCATTGGCAAGACCTATTACTCCGGCGGTGACGAACGGAAATTGGTCCGTATTATCGACGACCAACGCAAACGCGATTTGCGAGCAAAAAGCCAGGAACAGGAGCTGTGACCTTGCGATCGGAGGGTCTGGAACCATTGTTTACATCGCAGGTCATTCTGATGCCGCACTCGTTGACGTTGATCACGCGTTGCTTCTTCGTTACGACGTTGGACCAATTCGTCCGTTGCAACCCAGATGGGTGCAAACGGCTGGGGGCACAGTGGACGAGCGGCTTGTGAATGAATTCAACATCATATTTTCGG
>CAZPOL010000048.1:0-35370 GCA_964588195.1 uncultured Pirellulaceae bacterium
TGACGACTTGTGTCAGCGATTCAACTTGTTTGCCCAGCGAATCGATCAACTCAAGGCCAGCTTCCAGTTTGTCACTGCGTCCAGTCTGTTTGTTGAACTCGTTTTGCAAGGTGGCAAGACGAGCGTCCAAGGCAATCAAACGCTCTGCGGTTTCATGGCAGTCACAGGAATTGAGTGGTTGCTTCAGCGACGCAGAAAGCTCTTCGATGCGACGCGAAATGGCATCCACATGTTCAATGGCATTATCGATTGACTCAGCATCCGCGTTTTCGCCAAGCGAAGGATCTTCCTGAATCAGGCTATCTACCCGGTCCAGTAACTTTTCACTATCGCTTTTCGAGTCATCAGATTGCCCCAACTGCATTGTGTGCATTACGTCGAGCTTGTCTGCGGAGAGTTCGTTTGAATCGGGATTAGTATTGCTCATCTCGTAACCTGAGTTCTTTCAACGCCTCAAAAGTTTCAATTCCTTGCCTCTTCGGTCAATTGCCGATCAGAAGGCGAAGGTCCATATTCCGGTGAGGGTCCGGGACCTGGAAAAACTACGTCGCAACAAGCGAAGAGCAAACGAATGAATCGAAAAATAAAGACCCATTGGGCAGTCTTCGGGGGTGGCTCGCAACGTCGCAACGTGAAAAACCATGCAACGCGGAATACCGTTAAAATTGGACCGTCAAGGAGTAGTTGGTCGTGACGATTATCCCGGATAGAATCGGCTGCCCTAATTGAATCACATCGAAACTTTTCCAGGTCAATTTCCAGGCCAATGGTGATTGTTCCGATAAGAGTAGTTTTGAAACGGAATCTGCAATGTCGTCCACTCGTCCCTTTGTCCACTTGCACTGTCACAGCCATTACAGTTTGCTGGACGGTGCCAGTTCGATCCCTCGCCTGGTGCAACGAGCCAAGGATCACGGAATGAATGCGTTGGCGATTACCGATCACGGGAATTTGCACGGGGCGTTGCAGTTCTACCAAACCGCTCGTAAAGAAGGCATCAATCCCATCATCGGGTACGAAGCCTATGTCGCGCCCCAAAGCCGCTTGAAAAAAGGTGGTGGACCCAAGGAGAAGAGTTACCATCTGACGCTGCTTTGCCAAAATCGAACCGGTTTTCAAAACCTGGTAAAGATGGCATCCAAGGCATCGTTGGAAGGATTCTATTTCAAGCCGCGAATTGATCGCGAGCTGCTGGAACAACATCACGAAGGGATCATTTGTCTTAGCGGTTGCGTTTCCAGCGAATTCAATCAAGCGATCCTGAAAAATCAAGGTCGAGGCGCAGAAGAGATTCTGAGTCAGGCCGGCGAGGTGGCAAAGTGGTTCCAGGGAATTTTTGGAGACCGCTACTTTATCGAGATTATGAATAATGGTGTCGGCATCCAGCAAACGTGCCTGGAAGCTTCGGTCGATCTGGCCAATTCACTGGGCATGCCGATGGTGGCGACCAGCGATTGCCATTATGTCGATCGTGATGACGCCGAGGCTCAAGATGTGATGTTGTGCATCAACACCGGTCGGTTCCGAACGGACACCAATCGTATGAAGATGGACGGCTCGGAATACTATCTGCGAAATCAGGAACAGATGTATGAGAAATTCCAGGGTCTGGAGGATGCCGTTGCCCGTAGCCAGGAAATTGCAGACTCAGTCGACATCGAGATCGAATTGGGCAAACGCCATTTCCCGATCTATCACATCGAAGACGATACGCCGCCAGCCACTCTATTAAGAAGGATTTGTGAACAGGGGCTCCGGGAACGTTATGAAGGCAATGAGGAGATGTTGCCCAATGGCGAGTTGTCGGAGGTCGTCATGACGCGGTTGAACCGGGAATTGGGGGTGATCGAGCGGCTTGGCTTCGAAAACTACTTCCTGATCGTCTGGGATTTCGTCCGCGAATCGCGAGAACGCGATATTCCCAATACCGCTCGTGGTAGCGGGGTGGGGGCTCTGGTCTGTTTTGCGACGTACATGAGCCACGTTTGTCCGATCAAATACGATTTGCTGTTTGAACGATTCCTGGACGAGAATCGAAAAGAAGCTCCTGATATCGATATCGATTTTTGCAAGGAGCGACGTGGTGAAATCATCGATTACGTCAAGCAAAAATACGGCTCGGAGAATGTTGCTCAAATTGGAACATTCGGAACTCTGGCGGCCAAAGCGGCGATCAAGGATGTCGGTCGCGTGCTGGGCTTGCCTCTTTCCAAGGTCAACCAGATTACATCGATGGTGCCGGATCGTCCGAAGGTGAAGATTAAGGACGCACTGGCCGAAAGCGCCGACCTCAAGTCAGCGTACGAAAACGATATGGAAGTCGCCGAGATGATCGACTTTGCGTTGAAGCTGGAAGGGCTCGCTCGCAATGTCGGTACTCACGCCGCGGCCGTGGTGATCGGTGACAAGCCGCTGACGGAGTACCTGCCGTTGACGCGAGTCACCGGGAAGGAAGACGTGATCACGCAGTGGGCGATGGAGGATGTTGAAGCGGCTGGTTTGCTGAAGATGGATTTTCTGGGACTGCGTAACCTGACGGTTTTAAGCAACGCCGTCGATATCATCGAACAGACCAGTGGCGAAAAGATCGATATTCACAAGTTCCCGTTGCACGATGAACCCACGTTTGCCTTGTTGCAACGCGGCGAGACCAAGGGTGTGTTCCAGTTGGAAAGTGGCGGGATTCGAGACCTGTTGCAGAAAATGAAGCCGGACCATTTCCGTGACATCATTGCGACCGCTGCACTCTACCGACCGGGCCCGCTGGAAGGTGGCATGGTTCAGCAATACATCGATGTGAAACATGGCCGCAAGCCTGCCGAGTACAAACACCCGGTACTGGAAGACATTCTGGCTGAGACCCATGGCGTGATGGTGTATCAGGAACAAGTGATGCGGATCCTGAATCGTTTGGGCACGATTCCGTTGGCCGCCGCGTATACCTGCATTAAGGCGATCAGTAAAAAGAAAGAGGCGTTGATTGCGGCCAACCACGAACAGTTTATTCAGGGCGCCGTTGGCAATGGACTCGACAAAAAAGCGGCTCAGGAATTCTGGGACATGATCCTGAAGTTCGCGGGATATGGATTTAACAAATCGCATAGTACCGCTTACGCGTTGATTGCCTGGCAAACGGCCTATCTGAAAGCCCACTATCCTTGTGAATACATGGCGGCGTTGTTGACTGGAGATATTCCACACCGCAACTTTACTCGCAAGGATTCGCTGGTAGAGCACATGGAAGATAGCCAGCGGATGGATATCGAAGTCGTGTTCCCGTCGGTCAACACATCGGGCGTTAAGTTTACTGTGGCCGATGGCAAGATCCATTTCGCGCTTTCGGCAATCAAGGGTTGCGGTGGGTCGGCAGCGGAAGCGATCGTCGCCGCTCGCAAGAAGGACGGCCCCTTCAAGGATATTTTTGACTTCTGTGACCGGATTGAGTCGAGTCAGTGCAATCGCTCGTCTATCGAATCATTGATCAAGTCGGGCTCGATGGATTGTTTCGGGGTTTTGCGCAGTCAATTGTTGGCCGTGCTGGATCGAGCCCTGCAATCCGGAGCCGCTGCTGCCGCTGACCGATTGAGTGGCCAAAAGAGTCTGTTCGGCGATGACACCGAAAGTGAGGAAGTCCAGGATGTTCACATGCCTGACATGCCGGAATTAGAGAACCGGGAAAAATTGATGGCAGAAAAAGAGGTGCTTGGCTTCTACCTCTCTAGCCATCCACTGGAAGAGTACGACGCGCAACTGGCGACTTTCCGTACACATCAATCGGGTGAGTTGACCGAATGCAAGGATCGGGAAGCGGTCGCCATCAGCGGCATGGTCTCCTCGATAAAACACTCCAATGTCAAGCGAGTTCGCGAACCGGGCTCGCCGACTCGATACGTAATGTTCGATCTGGAAGATATGGTCGGAGCGATTCGCTGCATTTGCTGGCCGACCGAATTCGTGAAAATCGGACACATGGTTCAACCCGATGCGATTTTGATTTGTCGTGGAACCGTTGATAAACGAGGTGGCGATGAAGCGAATCTGATCGTCAACGAAATCATTCCGATGGAACAACTGGATGGGAAATACACCACAGGTGTTCAGGTTCATATCGACGAGCAGAAGCACGGTGTCGAGGGCTTGCAGACCATTTGCGAAATTGTTCGAGGCTACCCGGGTTCACGTGACCTGGAGCTTCAGATCCGATTGAAAGACGGTACCATTGCGACGATCGCCAGTCACAAGTTTCGTGTCGATGTGGATTCCGAATTGAAACGTCGTATCGAAGATTCGATGGGGCGGGGCAGTATTCAATACAAAACGGAAGTTCCCAAACCGCAAAATGCGGAACCCGCTTACCGTCGCAAACCCAAACAGGATTGATAAATCGTGAAACCGGACAAAGCAGAAAAGTGGTTGACGTTTTTGTTTCGGCTGAATGCCGTGTTGCTGACGTCGGCGACGTTGACAATTCTGCTACCCAATGGCGTGATGCAATCAATGCATCAGTGGCTTGGGCTGGGAGATATGCCTGGTATGGAACCCGCGAACGATCCGAACCCTGCCGCTTCGCCAATCACAGAATACCTGGCAAGGTCATGTTCTATGATGTACGCGGTGCACGGGATTGTCTTGATGGTCGTGGCATTCAATATACGAAAGTATTGGGATCTGGTTCCGATACTGGTCGGCCTGCATCTGGCATTGGGCGCGACCGTGCTGGGCATCGATTTGAAATCCGGGATGCCATGGTATTGGACTCTGGCGGAAGGGCCCGGCATCATGGTCTTTGCGGTTGCTTTACTGTGGCTTTGGAAACAGGCAGGGTCCGCTTCAAACGACGCTTCTGCCAAGTCATGAACCAGCAAGCGCAAAAGAAAAACGCTCGTTCCAGATCGAACGAGCGTTTGTTTCAAATGGTTATTCCATCAACGGTTTATTACGATTCGTCCTTGAATCGGATCGTGGATCACTTTGGGTCAGCTAGAACCGAATGCCGAACGACGAGCCGCCGTAACGTCCACCGCCTCGATAGCCGCCGCCAAAGCCGCGATAGCTACTAAATCCGCGACCGCCGTACCCACCAAAACTACGGCCACCGCCATAGTAAGGCCTGTAACTGCGACCGTAGCTGGAGCGATAGATACTGCTTCCACCACCGTAAAAACCACGGTTTGAGAAGCCACGGTTCGAGTAGCTAATACCACCTCGGTAACCACCGCCGTAGTAGCCACCGCCACCTCCGTAATAACCACCTCCGCCACTGCACTGGGCTTGAACTTCGGCCGTTCCGATAAATAACATTGCGACAATCGCCAGCAAAAGGAATGCAAGTCTTGTCATAGAGTACCTCCAGGGAATTGGAATAACATTTTGTCTCATCGATTCAAATCATGGTGTAGCTCAATTATCGACGTCTGCACACCAACCAACCTAAGGTTAATGAGGCCGGTAACGCAAGCCTGTCAAATGCGATAACTTTGATGTTCCGGGCGATCTTTGCTACGTTAACAAAGCAAATTCGAACGTAGTCCGATCGAATACAGGGTGTTTCCTTTCGATGACGGATTGAACGGATTTCCAACACTCTCGATTTACCAGACCAAACGACCCGATAAAAATTTAAACGTGGATCAAAACGAAAAGTCGCAACGATTGCCGCCCGGCCAACATTTGGTAGCACCTGAAAAATGGCCCTACGTCGGAGAACGCGAACCCGCAAGTTCCGACAAACCATGGTCACTTTCTGTCATGGGCCAGGTCGAAAATCCGATTAGTTTTTCAATCGAGGAATTGCAAGCACTGCCACAAACCTCGATCACGACCGATATTCACTGCGTGACGCGTTGGAGCAAATTTGACGCCCGCTTTTCGGGTGTACTACTGAGCACACTGCTGGATAAATGCAAAGTCGCTGCGAATGCAAAATTCGTTTCATTCGTGGCTCGATCAGAAAGACAACATAGTTCGTCGTTGCGTCTGCAAGAAGCGATCGATTTGGGTTGCTTGCTGGCAATGAATTACAACGAATGCCCGCTGCCCGTCGATCATGGCGGCCCCTTGCGCGGAGTTGTCCCGGGAAAGTACTTCTACAAGAGTGTGAAATGGATCGAGCGGGTGGAATTGCTGGAAGTCGATCGGCCAGGATTTTGGGAGGCCGAATCGGGATACCACAACAACGCGGATCCGTGGTTGCAACAACGTTACATCGCCAGCTCGATTTCCAAACGAGAAGCCGGTCAGTTGATCGAGTCACTGAACTTTTCTGGCCAAAGCCTGCTCAGCATCGATGTATCGTCCATGAATCTTTCAGGGTTGGTCGCGCGTGAGGCGGTACTTCGCAATGCCAACTTTTCCTATTCCACTTTGGTTGGCGCCGATTTCAAGGGTACCAACCTGACGAACGCCAGTTTTCGGGAAGCAGTTCTCAGCGGCGTAAATTTCCGAGATGCCGATTTGGAAGGGGTCGATTTTGCAGCGGCGGATCTACGCGGTGCTGATTTGACAGGCTGCTCACTTTTCGGAACGACATTCTTCGACAGCGACAAAGTTACAGACCAGCAATATGCGATCGACCATGCCGCAAAATTGGACGCGTCGACAATCTTCGACCAGGCATCGCTGCGAAAATTGACCGATGTTCAACGTGAGTTTGTCGAGCGAGCAACCAGAGGAAACTGACTTTATCGACGTGACGTCGTTGCCAGTTTGCGTGAGCGCAAAAAAGCAGCCTTCGAATCATTGGAAACGAAGGCTTCGGCAGTTTGAATTCAAACAGAGTGTTCGATGTTACTCGGTTACGTTGATTTCGATTTTTCGCGGCATGACCTTTTCGCTCTTTGGCAAGGTGACCGTAAGCACGCCCAGTTTGTAGTCGGCCTTGATCAGATCAAAGTCCACCTGGATCGGAAACTCAAAGACTCTTTTGAATTCGCCGGTCGCTCGCTCGCGGCGTTTCAGTTCTTCGGTTTCTTCATCGATCGAGATCGTCTTCTCGCCAGAAATCACTAATTGATCATCTGCCGTCTCAACGCTTACGTCGGACACGGAGACGCCGGGCAACTCCATCTGAACCACGAACTCTTTTTCGCGTTCCAGAATGTCAGCCCGCGGGCAAAACGTCTTTTTCACAGGATCACCAGGTTTGGTTTTCTGACCAAACAAGTGTTCCAGCAAGTTATCGATTTCCTGAGGCAAGCCATGCACAGGATTTACCATTTGTTCAATTCGGTCGGATAGTTTCATGATGAGTATTCCTCTCTGCTTCGTTCTGTCAAATTGACAGAATCAGTGTTGTGACCCTGGAATACTACGCAACAGGTATGCCATTGATTTGACGGCAATAACAAAACACCGCGAAAACCACGGGTTTTTCTTGCTGAAAATCAAGACGCGAATTTGTGAGACGCTTGGGCGGGCGCTCGGTGTGACGTTTCCCGAACATTCTGAATGCCGACTTCTCGCCCACATTTGACAGTTCTACTGCCAAGGCTGGCACGTCAGCGATTGGGCTTATTCTTTGGCAAAACAAGCCTGGATTTCCGAAAGCGGTACGCAGCGACGAAGGATCATTTCTACGAAAGAGCCTTTGCTATTTTTGTCGCTACCCCGGTTTGTTGATTTCGAGTCCCTGATCAACGGTTTGATCCTTGATACGATTCCAACCACTTCACCACGATCATTGAACACTCCGCTACCACTTGAACCGCCGCCAAATTCCGCAGTAACTTCCATCCAGGTTTGTTTGCGCACCTTGGCATATCGACTTACTTCGCCTTGAGTCGTCACGAAGAACTCGCCTTTTGGGTTACTCACAATCCGAATGGATTCAACCGGGTTGGGACGAACGGAGGCCAGTGGGGCTGCGTAGAATTTGAAGCCATCTGCCTTCAGGCGAATCAATGCAATGTCTGCGTCCTTGTTGGCTGCCAGTATTTCCTGAATCTCGAAACAACGACCATCGTAAGTCATCGCCATGTAGCCTTCGGTCAGTCTTGCTTCGTTGCGATCCAGAACATGGTAATTCGTCAGCGCCAAACCATCTTCGCTGATCAATACACCGCCCGAGAACCCGGCATGGGTGCGATCACATCGTCCACAGTCGTAGAGCTCACCAACGTACAAAGACGACTTTACCATGTGTTGGTAGAGTTCGTCTTTTTCGACGCTGGATGAACTAGTCAACGATTCAATGCGAAGCTGGCAAGTGGAGGCGGCGGAATCAAGCGACTCGTAAAGCGTCTCAACCGCATCTTCTGGTTGTGCGGCGACCAGTTCTTCCCCCTGTGATTCGATGTATCGATAAATCTGCTGATTGCTGACTGCTTCGCCAAAAACGTCGAACGGCAAGTTTTGTTCTTGCGCGACAACCAATTGCGCCGCCAGCATCCCGATTCCGATGGATGCAAATAATTGAAATTTCATACTTTTTGACAGCGGCATTGCGATTCTTCGTCTCAGGAATTGATTGATCGTCGATCTGATTTCGACGGATCTCAATTCTAGACCGCAGGAATTACAATGCAAATATTTGAAGAGCAAACCGCCACCGGTTGGCGAGCCAAATCCATTGGATGTCCGACCTGTACGTCTTCTTCTCAATTTGCAACCTGATTCGAAAGATATCGTTTATTCAATGATCCAAAATACAAGCACGAAGCGCCAGAGTGCAAGCGAGTGGTTTTTCGATCCAGAACCACTCGCTTGCGCATCGTGCTTGTATTCAACGATGTCTGTCGGACGAATTTTTAAGACGGTTGTGGGTGTCGATTTGTTATATTGATTAGCATGTCCCTGCAGGAAGAGACTGGCATATTCGACCAATACATTCAAAGCGCTGGATTGTTAAAGGAGATCTACAATGTTACGCGTCCTGATTATGTTTGCGATTTTAATGACTGTAGGCTGCGGACCATTGAATACCCCCATGGTCCAGCGTGTGGACGATGAGACGCAGCAAGAAATTGACGAGGGATGGAACAGGGCATTGAAACCGGTTGACCAATTGGATCGCCAACAGTGGCTCGACATTTTTGTGTTTGCTCAAGCCTATCAAATGGGAGTCGACAAGTTGTCACTGCGAAGCGAAAAATCGTTTGACGGTGGAAGTGTCGTTATGGAAATCCAGTACGATCGTCAATTGCCTGATAAGGATTCATTCGTTGTAACAGTACGTGACAATGACGGTCACACGATTCGCCAGGAAAATTATGCCCGTAAGGATGTTGAAGACACCTACAGTTACTTCTTTTCGAACAAAGTTCCAAGTGACGAAGCCGAGCGTGAAAAATTCGAAGCTGAAATGCAAAAGCGGGCGGAAGTGATCGCGAGATTCTTTCCGGGAGCAGACGACGAAGCCGACCAGGTTGAGCCGGGCAAAGACGCTCAGGACAATGGCGGCTAACCGCTCGATAAACAATTCAAAATACAAGTACGACTCACGACGCGCGAGCGAGTAGTTTCAAACCGCAAAACCACTCGCTCGCGCGTCGTGCTCGTATTACTCACAAACTCGGCGTTGTTTGGACGGTATTGCGTTAGCAAGCCGTAGGAGACGGTGTCCAACGTTAAGTCTCCAACATATGGGCAACAAACAACACAGACACCTCCAGCTTGTCGTTAAACCAAGCAACCACGCGTGCGCCCAATCAGTGGATGGGCCTCGCGTGCTAGCCAAACAACGGATCTGAATGTAAGGCAAAGTACGAAGCTTTGCGATCTGCAATTTACTCATGTACTGCGTTTAACATGCCTATGTTTTTTCGTCTTCATATGCGGAATCATTCCCCATTTCAACTTGTGCGTTGCTGGGGAACACACAGAATTGGCCTCTTGTGACTGTCTAGTCATTCCCGATTTTTTTTCAGCATCCTTAGGTAAACTACATGAGAATCAAACCCACCCTCACACTGTCACTTGCTGTGGCAGTACTGTTTGCGCTTGGAACGAGCGCTTCGGCTGACATTACCCGTATCCAGATTCAGCTGAATGGCACCGCACCGACCGCCTTCGCTCCTCTGGCCGCCATTTTCCATGACGGTTCGTTCAATTCTTTTGACTTGGGCCAGAACCTGTCAGGCACCGGTTTGGAAACTTTGGCTGAGGTCGGCAATCCAGCTGATTTTCTAGCCGGGGCTCCTTCGTCAGCAAACGTTGGAACCAACGGCGTGCCAACGGCACCCGGTGCCTCATCTACAACGATTACAATCGATGTGGACGATACAAATACACAATTCAGTTTTGCTTCGATGGTTCTGTTCAGTAATGACTGGTTCGTTGGAACCACCAACGCAGGGGCTATCGATATCTCGGCCTTGCTGAATGGCAACATCGGTGACACCCAGACGTTTGACCTTACCAATGTCTACGATGCAGGAACTGAAGTTGAAGATTACACCGGTGTTGGTGGATCTGCTTTCTTCCCGTTTACCACTTCCGGAGCATTGGGAATTGACATTCCAAACGGTCAGGCAACATTGGTGGATCGTTCTACCAACCCTTTCCTGGACTTCACCAACGTGGAAAACCTTGATCTTCAAGGATTTGATCCAGCATCACTCGATGCATTTACTGCCGCTTCGTTGGGTAACTTGACGTTCACAGTAGTTGCAGTACCAGAGCCATCAAGCGCAGCGATCCTGGCACTAGCCGGCGGACTGGCGATGATGCGACGCCGCAAGTAGTCGACCCGATTACCGACTGCGAATTTTTCTAATAGACACGAAAGGCTTGGCAATTTTGTCAGGCCTTTTTTATTGTGATTGATACGTGTACGGCCAAATTCGGTTGATGCGACGTGGCTTCGCGGATCGGAACCACTCGCTTGTGCCTCGCTTGTGCCTCGCTTGTGCGTCGTGCTCGTGTTTTTGAGTCGTTTGTTGAACGGTATGGCCTTACCAGGGCATTTCGTAAGTGATTCGATTTCGTAACCGCCGTTTGCTATGATCGAGTGCAATCCGGGTTTTTCCGTGCTCGAATTTGGAATCTTTACAACAAAGGCGGTTCAGATCGGGTAAGTTCGTTATTGGTATCAACAATCTTTTCAGAAGGAGTCAAAGCAAATGGCCCAACGAACAAAGAGCATGAATTATTCTGCGGCGTTGATCGTCCCGCTTTTGGCGGTGACGGTGTGCCTGTTTCCAATACAGAAAGTTGCCGCTCAGGAAGATTCGCCACGCGAAGTCAAGCAATATACGATCGAGCAATTTCTGAAGACGGTCAATTATCGCGGCTCCTCATTTTCGCCAGACAATTCGAAGCTGTTGGTCAGCAACGATTCGACGGGAGTCTTTAACGCTTATTCGATGCCGGTCGATGGCAGTGAACCGACACAATTGACGAAGTCCACAACCGATACGATTCAAACGATCGGCTACTTTCCAGCCGACGAGCGGTTCTTGTATACGGCGGACCAGGGTGGAAACGAACTGAACCACATCTACCTGCGTGAACTGGACGGAACGAGCAAGGATTTGACGCCGGGCGACAATCTAAAGGCGGCCTTCAGTGGCTGGGCTCAGGATGACAAGAGTTTCTACGTAACGACGAACGAGCGTGATCAACGCTATTTCGATTTGTACGAGTACGATGCCGAGACGTTAAAGCGTGAGTTGCTGTTTCAAAACGATGAAGGCTACTCGATTGGCGATATCTCGCCAGATGGCAAAACGGTTGCCTTGAACAAAACTAATACTCGCGATGACAGCAATATCTTTTTGTACAATCGTGATACGAAAGAAGTCATACTGGCGACTGATCACGAAGGCGAGGTCAATTATCGGGCAGCCACATTTGGTCCGGACGGCAGCCATCTCTACATCATTACCGATGCAGATCATGATTTTTCATATTTGATCAAACACGATATGGCCAGCGGTGATCGGGAAGTGGTTGCCAAACCGGATTGGGATATTGGCTTCGCCGGGTTCTCCAAACAAGGCAAGTATTTCCTCTACGGAGTCAATCAGGATGCGCGTGCCGTTTTGAAGGTATTCAAGGCGGATACGATGAAGGAGATTTCAATGCCGGATGTCGATGGCGGTAACATTGGATCATTCAATATTTCGCGTGATGAAGAGCATGTCGCCATGTATGTTTCCAGCGACAAGACGCCCGCCAACTTGCACTATATGGGCCTTGATTCCGAAGAGGACCGCGATCCGTTGCAACTGACTAAATCCTTGACGTCCGAAGTTGACGAAGCGGATTTGGTGAAGGGCGATGTCGTTCGATTCAAGTCATTCGATGGAATCGAGATTCCGGGCATTCTTTACAAGCCTCACCAGGCGAGCCAGGACAACAAATTGCCGGCGCTCGTTTGGGTCCATGGCGGACCTGGCGGTCAGTCACGCGTTGGCTACAACGGTTTGATTCAATTCATGGTCAATCACGGTTACGTTGTCTACGCGATTAACAATCGTGGCAGTAGCGGGTACGGGAAAAAATTCGAACAACTGGACAATCGCAACCACGGTAAGAACGACTTGATGGATTGTGTGACCAGTAAGCGAATGTTGATTGAAACCAGTTATGTTGATGCGGATCGGATCGGAATCATCGGTGGCAGTTATGGTGGTTACATGACGCTGGCCGCATTGACTTTTCAGCCGAATGAATTCGAAGTCGGGGTCGACATTTTTGGGATCTCCAATTGGTATCGTACCGTGCAAAGCATTCCGCCATGGTGGGAGTCACAACGGAAGTCGTTGGAAAAAGAACTCGGCGATTTTGATGACGAAGAGTACTTCAAGAGCATTTCGCCTCTGTTCCACTCCGAGCAAATCGTTAAGCCGTTGATGGTGTTGCAGGGAGCCAATGACCCTCGTGTTATCAAGGAAGAATCTGATGATATCGTCGCGGCGGTCAAGAAAAACGGGGTGCCGGTCGAATACATCGTCTTCGAAGATGAAGGGCACGGGTTCCGCAAGAAAGCCAATCAGTTACGTGGATACACGGCGATTCTGGACTTCTGCGACAAGCACCTGAAAAAGAAAAAGTAGTTTCTGTGTTGGATGATGCTCCCAAAATCCGGGAATCATCATTGCCACAACGTTGCTGCTTTTTATAGATTCATGGCACCGCATCCAATTCAGGGTGTGGTGCTTTTTCATGCACCAGGACGAATCGTCACCGCTTATGAATGGACCTGCCACGGAAACGAAAGATCTCAATGCCCGGCAGATCGCGGCTTGCCGTGAACTCTACGGGATCGAACGATGGGGCAACGACTACTTCGACATTTCAGATCGTGGCAATGTCATCGTCAAGGCACCAACCAGCGCGGGAACTCGGGCCGTCGAGATTACAGAGATTGTCGAGGGCTTGAAGGGCAGGGGACTGGAAATGCCAGTCATGCTGCGGTTCGAGAACTTGATCGACCATCGTATTGCCAGGCTGAACAAGGCATTTCGATCAGCCATCGAATCTTGCGGATACAAAAACGAGTACCGTGGTGTGTTTCCGATCAAGGTCAATCAACAGCAACACGTGATTGCCGAGATCGCTCGGGCCGGCGCCGAATTCGGGCACGGGTTGGAAGCGGGTAGTAAGGCCGAGCTGTTGATCGCAATGGCCTCACTGAATTCGCAAGACGCGCTGATCGTTTGCAATGGGTACAAGGACAAGGAGTTCATCGATCTGGGCCTGCAAGCGACTCGACTTGGATTCCGCTGCTTCTTCGTTTTGGAAACGTCACATGAATTACAGGCGATTCTGGAACGTGCTCAGCACTTCGACGTAGATCCTTTGCTGGGTGTTCGCTTGAAATTATCCACGCAGGTCGACGGGCACTGGAGTGGCGATAGCGGTGATCACAGTTTGTTTGGGCTCTCGACTCGGCAATTGATGGAGGTGCTTAACGCCTTGCGAGACGCTGACAAGCTGAAGTGTTTGCAGTTGTTGCATTTTCACCAAGGAAGTCAGATTCCAAATATCCGCAACATTCGCGACGGAGTTTGCGAGGCATGTCGTTTTTACGTCGAGCTGATTCATGAAGGCGCGGCGATGGGTTATTTCAACCTGGGTGGCGGTCTGGCCGTGGATTACGACGGCTCGGCCAGCAATCATGCGAACAGCCGGAACTATGACCTGGACGAATACTGTGTGGATATCGTCGAGGCGATTGCCGAGTCACTCGATCCACACAACGTCCCGCATCCGGTGATTGTTTCCGAGTCGGGTCGTTGGAGTGCGGCGCCAATGTCCGTCTTGCTGTTCAATGTGCTTTCGGTCAACAACTTTGACCCGGAACCTTTGCCAGATGAGATGCCTCTGGACGCCTGCGAGGCGGTACGAAACCTGTATTACACGCTCAACCATACGTTGAATCACGTTGAAGGCAGAAGGCTGCAGGAAGCGTATAATGATGCGATCTATTACCGCGACCAGATGCGCAGTTCGTTCCGTCAGGGGAATATCAACTTGCGGGAACGTGCTCTCGGTGAGAATGTCTGCTTGACGATTCTCAATCGTATCGCCGAGTTGGTGCCGAAATTGAAGCGACCTCCGAACGTGTTGTTGGAGATGTGTCAGAATCTGCGCGACACATACTACGGCAATTTCAGTGTGTTCCAATCGCTGCCTGATGCCTGGGCGATCGACCAGGTGTTTCCGGTAATGCCATTGCATCGTCTGGACGAAGCTCCGACCCGATCAGCGATCATTGCGGATCTGACATGCGACTGCGACGGGAAACTCTATCGCTTTGCCGGGCAGGAGGGAAACGAATCGACGTTGCTGCTTCACGAAGTGACTGCGGGACAAGAATACTTCCTGGGCGTTTTTCTGGTGGGTGCCTATCAGGAGACGCTGGGCGATTTTCACAACCTGTTTGGCGATACGAACGTCGCCAGTGTTCGAGTGACGGCACAGGGCAAGCTGGAATTTGTGCAGGAGATTTCAGGCGACAGTATTGCCGACGTTTTGAGCTACGTGGAATACCAGCCCGACAACCTCTACCGAAGTTTTCGACAGTTGGCCGAAGCGGCTGTGCGAGACGGCAAAATCACGGTTGGGCAAAGAAAAGAGATGCTCAATCTGTATTCGGAGAGTCTGCGTGGATACACCTATTTTGAAAACGAGTGATTTCCGCCAGGACGTCCAAATGGTAGCTCATGTTATGCAGTTCGTGTTTTCCTTCGTCCCACAATCGTAAAACGCATTGTGAGGAAGCGAGTGAAAATTCCATACTGGCGGTGTGATCGGTGATGCGGTCGGCCTTTCCATGCATCAGCAACATCGGGCACTTCAGCGAACTGGCATTCTTCAAACACCATTCGCCCGTTTCCACCATTCCAAAGTAAGCGGCGGGAGTGACGCGATCGTGTTGGTAACGATCGGTCTCGGTTCTGGAAGCCACTTGTGGATCATCGGACAACTCGTTGATGTCCAATCCACTACTCAATGCAAATTTAGGAAGAACCTTTCCAAGCACGCGCCCAATCGCCAGTTGCCAGGCAGGTGCCGGCATGGCAATTCGCAGCGGTGGGCTGGTGGCGATCACGCCTGCAATCGGGGGCATGGTTTTCAAAACGAAATTGATAACGGTCAAGGCACCCATGCTGTGACCGTATAAGAATGCCGGGCCATCGGGACAATTCAATCGCGATTTTTGCAGGGCGATTTCAATGTCGTCGTTCAACATGTCAAAATCGCGGAGGTAGCCTCGTGGCCCTTCGCTGCGGCCGTGTCCACGCAGGTCAGGAGTCAGCACAGAGTAACCCGCTTGATTCAAGAAGTTGGCGACATGTTCAAAGCGTCCCGAATGGTCGCCGATCCCGTGAATGAGCAGTACCGTACCGATTGGCGATTCGACTTGCCAATTTCTGGCAACGATTTGCAGACCATCTTCGTTGGTCCAGTGCAAGTCCGAGTAGGTTGTGGATCGCGACGAGTCAGTCATGCAAGGTTGGCAATCTTCTTCAGTACGTCGATGCCTTGCTGTAGCTTGTCGTCAGAAACGGCGTAGGCAATTCGGAAGTGAGTATCTTGCTGACTGAAAACATTGCCAGGTATCAGCAACAAATTGTTGTCGATCGCCCTGTTCAGAAACTCTCTTCCGGTAGCGCTGGACGGTAGCTTCGGAAAGAAGTAAAAGGAGCCGTTTGGTTTCGTGAAGTCGTAATACTTCGCAAGCTCGTCAGCCACAAAGTCGCGCTTCTTACGGTATTCAGTGACGTAATTGTCGATTGGTGTATCCAACGCTGTGACTCCAGCCCACTGAACCGGGTGAGGGGCACAAACAAAGGTGAACTGTTGCAACTTGATCATTTCCTGAATGATCGGTTCTGGTCCGTGAACATAGCCTAATCGCAAGCCAGTCATGGCATGGCTTTTCGAGAACCCGTCCACCACGATCGTTTCCGGATTAAATTCAACGGGCGAGCAATGATCTTCGTCGTAACTGAACTTGCTGTAAATCTCGTCCGAGACCAGACAGATCTCTTTCTCGGCGGCCAGTTCGGCTAACTGTTTGATTTCCTCGCGGTTGAAACTGACCCCGGTTGGATTGGCCGGGCAATTCACGATGATCATTTTGGTGCGAGGCGTGATGGCGTCACGAACGCGATCGATGTCCAGCCGGAAATCGGGATAGATGTTGACCGGGACTGGAACGCCGCCACAAAGTTGTGGCAGTGAATCGTACATGACAAACCAGGGGTCAAAGATGATGACTTCATCACCTGGATCGATCAATGCGAAGACGCTCAATACCAAACCACCGCTGGTACCCGAACTGATAAACAGATCGCGGTTTGGGTCGTTGTATTGTTCCGCGACCTCCTGTTTCATGCGATCGCGCAAAGGTGCGATGCCCTGAGTCAACGCATAAGTGTTCTCGCCGCGTTCGATCGAATCGATCAGGCTCTTTTTGACCGGTTGCGGTAATGGGTAATCGACTTGGCCAATCGAAAGATTGATTGGATCTTTCAGTTCCTTGGCCAGGTTGAAGACTTCGCGGATTCCGCTGCTGTCAAAAAGAGATGTGCGTTTAGCCAGCCAGTTGGAAGTTTGAACCATGGGAACCCCGGTTATCGAACGACGTGCGTTCGGAATTTACATCTAGGAAGTTTTGTTGTGCAGCCCGATCGCGAAATTGCTGTCGGACAGATACTGATTTTCTTCTTTTGTTGATTTTGCGTTGTCGTTTCGTTGTGATTCAAGCCGTTCCAAATAGGCCTGGTCGACATCGCCAGCGATATACTTGCCGTCGAAGACCGAGCATTCGAACTCGGTGATCTTGTCGTTACCTTCGGACAGACTGTCTTTGAGATCGTCCAGGTCCTGATAAACCAGCCAGTCAGCCCCAATCGCCTGGCAAACTTCATCGATGGTTCGACCGTGAGCGATCAGTTCTTTGGCAGCCGGCATATCGATCCCGTAGACGTTAGGGTAGATCACTGGTGGTGCCGCCGATGCGAAATACACTTTTCGGGCACCGGCTTCGCGAGCCATACGGACGATCTCTTCACAGGTCGTTCCTCGAACAATCGAGTCATCGACCAACAGAACGTTCTTGTCTTTGAATTCCAGTGGGATCGGATTCAGTTTTTGGCGAACGGATTTCTTGCGGGCCTTTTGTCCAGGCATGATAAAGGTGCGGCCGATATACCGATTCTTCATCAGGCCTTCCCGGAATTTGACGCCCAGATCGTAGGCCAGCACCTGGCCGGCAACGCGACTGGTATCCGGAATCGGAATCACCACATCGATGTCGTGATCGGGTCGTTCGCGCAGGATTTTTTTGGCGAGTTTCTCGCCCATCCGCAAACGGGATTTGTAAACCGAGATTCCATCCATCAAGGAATCGGGGCGAGCAAAATAAACGTGCTCAAAAATGCAGGGACGGATTTGCGGGTCGTCGGCACATTGTTGTGTATGAATCTGACCGTCATTGGTAATGTAAACCGCCTCGCCCGGAGCGATGTCGCGGATCATCTCGAATCCCAGAACATCCAGGGCCACGCTTTCCGAGGCAATCATGAACTCTTTGCCATCCGGGCTGTCACGTTGTCCGAAGACGATCGGGCGGATGCCGTTGGGGTCGCGGAATCCGATAATGCCGTAGCCGGTGATCATGGCCGTGACGGCGTAAGCGCCTTGGCAGCGTCGATGCAATGCGCGGATCGCCTGGAAAATTTGTTCGGGCTTCAATTGCAGCTCGCAAACCTTTTGCAGTTCGTAAGCGAAGATGTTCAGCAGGACTTCCGAATCGGAATCGGTATTCAGGTGGCGTTGTTCGGCCTGGAACATCTCACGGGCAAGGTCCGCAGTGTTGGTCAGGTTTCCGTTGTGCGCCAAGGCGATTCCAAATGGCGAGTTCACATAGAAGGGTTGAGCCAAAGCCGGGCTGGAACTGCCTGCGGTCGGGTAACGCACGTGCCCCAACCCAACGCGTCCTTCCAGATGCCGGATATCACGAGTATGAAAGACATCTTTGACCAGTCCGTTGGACTTCCGCTGGTTGATTCGCAAATTGTCGCAAGTCATGATGCCAGCCGCGTCTTGTCCGCGATGCTGCAGGACGGTCAGCGCATCGTAAATTTCCTGGTTAACGTCGTCATTGCCGACGATTGCTACGATTCCACACATTAGGCAGAGGGCCGATTAAAAGCGAATTCAATGAGAGAGGCTGTTGCTGACTAAATTCTAAATTCGAATGCCATTCCAAACAACCGCTTTTGCAGGGATGGATTGTCCGAGTCGGCTGGTATTCATGGAAGTGTGTGCAGAATTCGTCAGTCAGTCCGCACAATTTGCCCCGTCAGTTTTCGGAGGACTCAAGACTTCGAAAATCGGGATCGAAAGACCGGGTGGTCATTTAATCGCATGCGACGCTCGAAATGAGTTCGGAAGTCCATATCGTGAGCGGGCGGCTTTTCGGGCACCTCGAAAGGCCCCTGGAGATCGCAGTTCTGCTTGATGATCACCAGCGCGGATTCGAAGTACTCTTCCACGTCAGTCCAAAAGTGAAAAATCCCACCTGGTTTCAAGACACGCTGGATGTCTTTGACGACTTGCGGGTTGACGATCCGACGGCGACGGTGACGTTCTTTCCACCAAGGGTCGGGAAAATAGATGTGAACGGCATCGGCTGATTCGTCGGTAGCGTACTCGTTCATAAAACGCATTGCGTCGCCACAAATCATACGAGCATTTTGCCGGCCATTCTTCGCCAGTCGATAGGCGGCAAAGTGACTGTACTTTTTTGAAAGCTCGACGCCCAAATACAAACGTTGCGGGTTCTCGCCGGAGGCATTCAGCAGGAAGAGTCCTTTTCCACTACCAATTTCGATTTCGAGAGGTATGTCTGAACGGGAACCTTCCACGTCTTCACACTGGAAGAATCCGGCAGGTTTCCATGGTGGTTGCATATCGTCCAGTTGGCTGTAGTGCTGGTCGACAGGTTGCGAACGGTCGATTTTTGGAAGTGAACGGCGGCCCATGGATTGGATCTGTATTTGTTTGACGATGCTGGTTCGGGGGTGAGTGTTTCACCCGTCGGATTTGCAACGCGGTTGCAAGAAGGGTTGCAATTGAAAAAGCCGGCACGCCATGAATGGTGTACCGGCTATTTTTGTTTGAATCGTAGCTGTCGAAACCAGTGTGAGTGACGATAGCAGCCTACGGTGTTTTGATCTTCTTCCGTTTGGCTTTGCGTGCCTTGGCGCTGGCTGGTCGTTTGCCGTGGTTGGCTTTTTTGACTTTGTGTTGTGGCTTGGCCATCAGTTTATCCTGTTCAGGTTGGGTTCAATTGGAAGCAAAACTATAAGGCAAATCCGGGCCAAATCAATG
The DNA here is from genome assembly GCA_964588195.1 of uncultured Pirellulaceae bacterium. Classification (GTDB taxonomy): domain Bacteria; phylum Planctomycetota; class Planctomycetia; order Pirellulales; family Pirellulaceae; genus CAJQPP01. The sequence goes on from CAZPOL010000048.1 coordinate 19,789, forward strand.
GCAAAAACCCACCCGTTTGTCGGACTAAACCTGCGAAATTGGCAGGAAGCGATTCGGAGCACTCAATGACATCAAGGCACAAGCGGTGCTGAATGTGCGACTGGTGATACAGTGGTGGCCGGTCCAACTGCCATCCTTGTTCTGCACATCGATCAACTTGTCACGAATCGTCGGATACCAGCGGACCCAGTTGTCTCCGCCCATCTGCATCAACATTTCGGTCATGTAGTGGAACGTCAGGTACTCTTCGCCACCCGCTCCGCCGAACGCACGGTTGTTGGCTTCGACCAGTGCCAGGATATCTCCCAAAGCGGTTTTCGCTTTTTCTTCACCGTCACGGTTCTGGGCATACAGGACTCGCAGACCAGCCGCGGTGCCGTAAAGACGGTGGTACCAGGAGCCACTGCCCCAAGTGCGGCCGATTTGAGGCATGTTACGGATCAGATAGTCGCCCGCTTTTTTGGACGAGCCGGAAACGCTGATGCCGGCAAAGTTGGATGCTCGTAAAGCAACCCATCCACAAGCGGTCGCCAGCAACGGTGCCCAGGCATTGCTACCCCACGATCCGTCTTTCTTCTGATTCGAAGAGATGTATTTTTCGAGCCGGCTGACGGCACGACGGTATCGTTCCACGTTCATGCTCTCGCCCATCATTTGGCTGAGGCAAATCGTGGCAAAAAAGTGAGTGGCATAGGGGCCAAGGTCACCTTCGATTTGTGAGGTCGAATTTTGCAACGACCCGTTGCGGTTCATCTTCTCGACTCGATTCAGCAAGAATTCTCCCAACCGTTTTTGGCGATTGCGATGCTCGCCTTCCAGGCATGTTTGTCCTTGAGACAACAAGGCCACGCCGACAACACCCGTGCAAGCGACGTCAGAGTTCGCGCCGATGTCCAAACCGGCACCGCCATCCGAATTGATCGCTTTGATCAACCAGGCGGTTCCCTTTTTGATCGCTGTGCGTGACGCCTCAGTGAACTCTTCCAAATCCTCTTCGGATGTGGAGACCACATTTTCGTTTCGGGTATTGGCCAGAAGTTTTCGACCCGATAGTTGGGACAATCCTATGCCCCCAGCCGTCGCAACTGAAGCGCCTAGAACCTGTCGTCGATTGATTGCCATGGTTATCTCTTTGAGGTCAATTACATCCGTTACGTGTCGCGAGAGCGACACGGTCCGCTAAAAAGCGTAATCGAACAATTTTAACCGCTTTGGCCAACAAAAAGCAAACCAAATCGTTGGGTAGATTTAGGGGAAGCTGCATGAAAAAGCTTGAAAAACCGCATGTTTGGGTCAATTCAAGCAATGACTGCAGACTGAGATTCGCAGCAGCCAAGGCAGCCAGTTCGCAGTGAACGGGAATATCGACGCAAACCTGGAGGCAAACTGGACGCAGAACAGAGCCGATCGGTTCAGCCAGCCAGGCCGCTGCCAAGCGGCAATGCGTTTCTTGTTTGCGACCGGAGTATATCAGTTGACGTATAAAACTTGATGCGAAGCATAGAAAAGAATCGGCATGATTCAAATTGAATTTTTGTCGCAACAGTTTGGCGACCTGTCAAAACGGGGGACGACAAAACTGGTAAAGACCATGTGCAACAGAGCCTGCTGGGCGCAGGTGAGAATCGTCAAACCGGATAATCATCAAACTTGAAAAACCAGGCAGACCTTGCGAATCAGGCAGGATTGGTATGTTGAATCGCGGCATTACAAATGAAAGCCTGGTCGAGCCAGGTATTTTCCTTGTGTCGGCATTCGGGCTTCTCTACAATTGCCGCTGAAATGCAGGGCTCGCATTTGTCGCTTCATGTTGATGCGTTTTGTTGACGTCAGGTCGGAGCTATTTATGGCACGGAAGGTTATTATTGATTCGGACATGGGAACGGACGACGCGGTTGCGTTGTGCATGGCCCTGTTTGATGAGCGCTTGGAAATTCTGGCGTTGACCGCTACCGAAGGTTGCGTGACGGCAGAACAAGCGACTCGAAATCTTCAGGCGATCGTCGGGATGCTTGATCCCGATCGACACCCTCGTCTAGGCGCTGCAACGGCGGCTGAGAACGCACCCGCTATTAACACGACGTACTTGTACGGCGAAGACGGGTTAGGGAACACTGGATTCGAGGTTTCTGAACTACAACACCTTTTGCCCGCCGACAAATTGATTGTCGACTGTGTCCGCGCCAATCCGGATGCTGTGACCATTATTTGCCTGGGCCCCTACACGAATCTGGCGCGGGCTTTTCGTCGTGACCCTTATATCGCCGAGATGGTCGATCGTGTCGTGATGACTGGTGGCAGTACCAACGGTATCGGCAACATCACTCAAGCAGCCGAATTCAATTGCTACTTTGATCCGGGTAGCGCTCAACAGGTCTTTGATTCCAGAACGACCAAGACATTATTGCCACTGGACATTACCAGCCAGGTCAGGTTCGGATTGGATCTGCTGGAGATGTTGCCCGAAAGATTCTGTCGGGCAGGAGACTTTCTGAGACAGATCCTGCCGTTCGCGTTCCGTTCTTATCGCCAGAAACTTGGGCAAGAAGACATCAATCTGAACGATGTCGTAGGGATCCTCTCGGTACTGGAACCTCAGTTGTTTGAGTTCGAGTCGATGGCAGGGCAGGTCGAGACCGAAGGGCAATTGACCCGTGGTGTCACAGTATTCGAACGTCGACAGGTTCAGGAATGGCGTCCGAACATGGAGGTCGCCACGTCGGTCAAATCTGACGAGATCGTTTCGACCGTCGTCCGCTGTCTTGGCATGGCCGGAAACTCGACCTAGGTCAGCTGCGGCCCGGCACTTTTTACGCGTTGGCTGGCGGGCGATTCTTCTAAATCAGGCTGAGCGATGACTATCGACTATCGGCGACTGCTGGTTTGCAGCGTAGGCTGGCGTTCACTGACGGTGATCGTCAGAGTTTGCCGCGTTCCGTTGCGGAAGACCGTCATGGGAACGCTGGAACCGATTTCAGTTTGGCTGACTTCACTTACCAGATGAGAATCGTTTACGATCCTCTCACCATTGAAGTCCAAAATTACATCACCAGTTTGCAAAGACGAGTTTGCTGCTGGCGAGTTCGGAGCGATCTGCGAAATGCGAGCGCCGAACACGGAATTCAATCCGCTGGCTCGCGCCTTTTCCGGCGAGAAGGTATGGTCCAGAGTCACGCCTACGAAGCCACGTCGAACGCGGTTGTAACGCAACAAGTCTTGTACCACTCGGCTGGCCATATTCACCGGGATCGAGAATCCGATGCCATCATTGCCGCCTGAATTACTGGCAATGGCTGTGTTAATTCCGATGACTTCGCCGCGCAGATTCATCAGCGGCCCGCCACTGTTACCTGGGTTGATCGCTGCGTCGGTTTGCAGGAAGTCCTGAAAGCGAACGCCTTCGGCGCCCAGTTCCAGGTCACGACGGCCACGAGCACTAATGATTCCATAGCTGACCGAATGACTCAGTCCGAACGGGCTGCCCACGGCAACTACGAAGTCGCCAATTTCCAATCGATCGCTGTCGCCAAATCTGGCGGCGGCAAAATCGGTATCAGCCAGGAACATAATGGCGATATCTGAATCGGGGTCACTACGAACTTCGATCGGATTGTAGAACCGACCGTCTTCCAATTGAATTCGAATATCCCGGTTCTCTGCATCGACGATCACGTGGCGATTGGTTACGACAAAGTATCGGCCGCCGCTTTTCATGATGACACCGGCACCAGCTTCCTCGATTTTGGTCAACGAGTTGTTCTTGCCGCGCGAAGTTTTGTTGGCTTGAATGTGTACTACCGAAGGTTGAACAACTTTCACCACCTTCTTCAGCAAGCCCGTTTGACGCTCGATCAAATCCGCTTCCTTGCCCAACGCGGTATACATGCGATCACGCCGCTGTGCTTCGGTCGTCTCTTCCTGCGCAGAACAGGGCTGAGCGAACTGAGGCATGGCGAGCAGAGCGCCGACCATCAGAATGCCGAAGAATGATTTGGAAACGAATTGGTCTTGAAACTTGATCACGGTGTATTTTTCTATCTGGGGGTGGTTCCGGCAACTCATTTTTTATTCAGGCGAGTTTTTTCAAACTCCCAGAATAAGCTTTGGAACGTCAACATTCAACAATTGAGATCGACGTTGGACAAGCGAATTTGTTTGCCTTTGGAAAAGTAAAGGGTTGTTGGAAGGTATTCGGTTACTGGAAGGTTGTCGGGTTTTTCGGGTTAAGACAACGTGGAATCCACATCGCCATGGCTGATGTCATCGGATTCGCCGGGTGTGATCCAGCCACCATTGGAACTGGGGGTCAGCGATCCGTTTTCCACATTACGCTTGCAATTGATGCAAAGGATCGCGTAAGGAAGCGCTTGCAGACGAGCCAGTGGGATGCTGCAGTTGCATGCTTCACACTTCCCGTAAGTTCCTTCTTCCAACTTCTCCATCGCATACTGGATGTGAGCGAGTTCTTTGCTTTCTGCTTCAGCCAGACGCGAATGGATTTCGTCAGACACGGTATCCAATGCAAAATCGATCACGTCGCCGCTGGTTTGCTTTGACATCTCATTCAACAAGCTGTTGTCACCAGCGAGCGCCTTAATCAACGCCTCACGACGCTGCATCAATACTACTTTTAGCTTTTTGATTGAGTCTTTTCGAGCCATTGAAGTCCGCTCCATTCTCGCTGATACGTTGGAAACCTGAAGATTGTTTGACAAAAGGAATCGTGCTGGCTTGTGTGCCAGCAACCTGGAAATCTCTCCGTGCCGAATCTGACAGAGCCCGGCAAGGGAGGAACCGTCCGCAAGAAATATAGTACGCGTTTGAATGACGAAGTCCCAAGAATCCCGAAAACCGGATGTGACGGCCAATCGCCGTGGTTTCGAGGCCAAAGCAATATGAGAAACGGCTTTACCGGAATATTCGGCAGATTCGTCAGGCGTAGTCGATTCCGCCATGAACAGAACGACACCTGGGCACAATCGTTTTGATGGACACCTGTAATGTTTCAAAAAATCATCAACTGGACTGATTCAGGTGATTTGCAGGATCAAAAGTTTGACGCGGCGTTTGTTGAAAGCTAGATGCCAGTGTTGCAAGGTTTGCAGAACGCTTTTTCGTTCGCTAACCAACATCATCTCGAACAAGAAATTGATCGAATCGAGATCTTACCTAGACGCTTAAGGATTTTAGTGTGACTGAAAACAACCTACAAACCGCAGACGCTTCAACACGACCAATGGTTATCAAAGTCGTGGGGCGTGAATCGAATCAGGAGCAGAACTTTGAAGTTTCTGATGCTTCCTGCATTATCGGGTCAAGTGAAAAGGCGACGATTCAAGTCGAAGATTCCAATGTTGAATCTTTTCACTGCGAGATTGTCCGCTATGAATCGGGTGTCTATGTCCGTCAGCTGATCGAGAAGATTCAGGTAAACGGGCAACAATTGGCCGAGGCATGGTTGCACCCTGGCGATCAGATCGCGATGGGCGGCGTCCAATGCGAAATTGTCGATCCAGGTCAGGTAAAGACCGTTTCTGAATCGAGTCCACCGTTTGTCGCTGAACCAACACCTGCACAAAATCCAGCTCCAATGCGAACGGATGCTCCACCCACAGCTCCAGCATCAGTTGCGGACGTCCCATCGTCTTGCGGTTGCTCGCAGCCTTGCAGTTGTTCAGAAGAAGCATGTCAACAGAATTGCGAGAATTCATGTACGTCACCTGCAGACGATTCGCAGATTGAATACACCGCTGCCGCTGCCATCGCGGATGCGGAGATTGCGTCGAAAGCACAAATGATCGCTGAGTTGCAAGATCGAATTCAGCAAGAACAGGAAGTGGAAGCAGCCGCACCGGTTGTTGAGTTGCCTGCAACGCCAGTCACCGATACACCAGCCGTTGATACGCCAGCCGTTGATACACCGACCACCGAAGACGAAGTCTCCCAATTCAGCCAGCAGGCTCCGGAGAAACTCTCGCCGATTTGGAGTGATGATTCAACCAAGAACGAACAGGCTCGCTGGCTGGATCAGCTTTACGATTCGGCGGTCGATGACGAACAAGTGAATCCATCGGCTGAACAGCCACTGGATGATCGATGGGGTGCCGATTCAATCGCACCTGATCTAATGAAACCAGGCGTCGACCCGGCTCAATTCAGCCACCTGCCTCAGCCATCCGCTGCCGAGGCAAATCGTGTCTTTGACCAGGTCGAGGGTGTCGCTGCCCCGAATCAGCCTGAATCGGAAGCGCCAGTAGACGCCAGCCCCGAGAACCTGATCGAGACACCCGCCGAGCCAGTCGTTCCCGATGTGGCAAGCGTGTTGCGTCGATTACAAGCAGAGCAAACTGAACAACCACCCGTGAATGCCCAGCCGGTCCAGGCTGAACCGCCACAACCGGAAGCGGAGCAGAACGAATCTGTCGCTGATGTGTTGGCCAGGATGAAAGATGCTGGTGCAATTGAACAACCACTTCCAGGCGAAGCGAATTTCGCAGCGGAAGCAGTGGCACAGCCATCCGACCCGGCGTTGGCCGCCGCAATGCGAGGTGCCGCCGAAGAGTCAGCGGCTACGGCGACTGGTCAGCCAGCAAACAGTCAATTGCCCGTGCCGGTAGAACGCCGCAGCAAAAGTCGTGGCGACGAATCCGTTCAGGACTACATGAACCAACTGATGCACCGACTTCGTGGCGATGAACAACCACCAGCACAAGGACCGATTGTCACCCCGAGTGCAGAAACAGGTGTCGTGGCGCCGGAGCCAGTGGTTGAGCCCGTAGCAGAGAATCTGGTTCCTCAAAATCCAATGACCGCCAGCGAATTTGTTCCCCGGAACGTGAATAGGGAAAAGACGTCTACACTGGACGCACTTCGTCAGGTCGCCAACCAATCGGTTGAAACCGCGATTCGAAAGAGTGCCAAGGCAAAGTCCAGCGAGACCAGTCTGATTTACCTGTGCTCGTCCGGAGCTTGTTTGTTCCTGAGTGCGGTTCTGTTGATTCTTAGCAATGGAGTATTCGATTTCTCGTTTATCCTTGCCATTCTATTCGCGGTTGGCTGTGTTGCGGCTGGATTCATGTATGTCTCGCTCAACTCGACCAATGTTAGCAACAGCAAATCCAATGACGCTGGCCCGCCAGCCGAAAACGGTAATGCAGAAGTAGTGGATCCAAATCAGCAGCAGCAATAAAACAATTGAATGCACCTTCTGAATCGATCGGGAGCATGCCAAATGGCGGCTCCCGATTTTTTATGCGCAGACTTGGCTGAGTGGCTGACTGGTTTAGCGACGGCGACGAGGATTTGAGATTGCGAACTACAGGTCTTCCAGCGTTCTCAAGTCGTAGCTGATTTTCGTTTCGTCCAGAATGCGTTGCAGGCCTTTTAACGCGATTCCCATTCCGTCCGGGCCACTGTATCCGCCAAACTGGCCACCGCCTCGCAGGTGTGGTTCAAGATCAACAAAGAAACCTGGAATGTTGCGCGTTGCAAGTTGTTGATTGATGTTCGGCAAATGGGACGTCAATTCGGAAAAGATCGCGGCGTGTCCTGTCGAGCCGCGATCCGCTGGAACAAACTGATCCAGCTTTTCCTCGTCGATGTACTCGCCGGGAACCTGGCGGGATTTTTGTGAGCTGAGGTAATCCTTGACGTGCATCCAGCCCAGGCCCGGAATCATCTGACGAAACTGCTCTAGAATTTGCGATTGATCGAACCCTTGCGAAACCAGGTTGCCGCCATCGAAAATCAGCACCAACGCGGGATGGTTGATTTGTCGATGGATCTCGGCAAGTACGGTTCCAGTGCTACCAATCAAGTTCGCTTCGACTTCCAATCCAAACGTCAGTCCCGCAGCGTCGCACCGCTCGACGATCCCGGCGATTTGCTCGACCGCCTGATCCAGACAGGCCGACGGGTCGGTGTCACGCGGATGATAAAACGAAAATCCGCGTATCAAACGAGTATCAAGTTGGTTGGCTGCGTCGATCGCCGCTTGTACATCCGATTCCAGGTACTGAGCAAACGGTACGAATCGATTCGATGTGCCATCGTCGACATCCAACAATTTTACTTTGCCGATCGGCGAACCGATCGATGCGATCTCCAGGCCGAATTGTTCAAGGCGTGAGCGAACGACTTCGTATTCATTGCCGGTCAGTTCCAGCACATTCTTGATTCCATTGCCGACATCGATGAAACGAATGGAAAGATATCGCAGCCCCAGTGCGGCCATCGCGCTGAATTGTTGGTCAATCGTTTTGTCCGGCGCTGCCTCGTCGGCAAATCCGGAGAGCAGGACGTCGGGCATCATGCCTCCGGATAAAATACGGTAATGGTCGAACTGATGCCGCCTCGTGGAGTAAACACTGCGGTCAGAGTTAACGCACGGGGTTCAACCATGGCAACAAAGTCGTCGAGAATACGGTTGGTGATGTTCTCGTAAAAAATCCCTTCGTTGCGAAAACTCTGCAAATACAGTTTCAGGCTCTTTAACTCGATACACTTTTTATCTGGAACGTAATCAAAGTGCAGCGTTCCAAAATCCGGCTGGCCCGTCTTGGGGCAAACGGATGTGAATTCGGGGCACTCAATTTCGATCGAGTAATCGCGATCCGGAAATTCATTTTCAAAGGTTTCCAGTACTTCGCGAAATTTGGTTGGCATAGGTTTGGCTCCGCAGTCTTTTCGTCCTGTGTTCTGTATCGTTAGCTGCTATTCTGGCAGGATGACAATCAGGTTAAAGGGGGTATCACGAACCGGGTGAACGATTGCTGATTTGCGAGTTGTACAAGTCGATTCAGGGCGAGGGGCTGCTGACGGGTACCGAGAGTATTTTCGTGCGCACTTCCGGCTGTAACCTGCGTTGCAGTTTCTGTGACACCCCGTTTTCCAGTTGGCAACCGGAAGGGCAGCAGCAGACGGTCGATGAAATCGTTCAGCAATGCGTCCGGCTGGAATGTTCGCACGTCGTGCTGACCGGTGGCGAGCCCATGTTGCAAAAGGAAGTCGTATTGCTAACCGAAGGGCTGAAAGCAAACGACTTGCATATCACGATCGAGACGGCGGGCACGATCGATCGGCCGGTCCAATGCGATTTGATGTCGATCAGCCCCAAGCTGTCGAATTCGACGCCCGCTGTCGCTCGAGCTGGTGATTGGACCGAGCGTCATGAACGCGATCGGCATCAACCGCAGGTGATCGCCGCTTTGACCAAACGTTACGAGTATCAATTGAAGTTCGTCGTTGACGAGCCGTCAGATTGCGAAGAGATCCTGAGTTACCTGGCCGAGTTTCCGGATATCAATTCAGATCGGGTGCTGTTGATGCCACAAGGCGTTGTCATCGAGGATCTGCAACAACGTGAGCAGTGGGTGAAACCGTTTTGCGACCAGCATCAGTTTCAGCTTTGTCGGCGGATGCACATCGTTTGGTTCGGCAACAAGCGTGGTACTTGAGGCATTCCACTGGGAAGAGCTGCAGGGAAGTGTTGCAACTACTTTCCCGCCGTAATGATCGATTCGATTTCCTGCACGACGGTTTTCAACGACGTCGCGCACATCTGAAAATTGGTGTGCGTCGAGATTTCGGGCTGGATTTCCAGAAACAGTTTGGTGGCCGCCTTGATCCGTTTGAGTTTCTTTTTGGCAGCCTTGAGGTAGCCGGCGTCGTCGTTTTCGCTGGCTGGTCCACCGATGGCCAGCATGAAATCGTAGAGGTCGCGATGGACTTCGCACAATTCCTCGTCCTCTTCGGCCTCTTCGCAATGTTTCAGAAACGTGCGCACCATCCAAAGATGACTGACCAGTTCATCCAGTCGTGCGACTTTCGCGGCGTCAGACAATGGTTCGGTCACGATCAGGAAATCTCGGGTTTGGGTTTCGGCTTGTTCCGCGGCGCGTTGGTCAACACTGTAATCGCACCGGCGATCACCAGGAACAGACTGATATAAAAGGGAGGCGTGATATTGCCGAAGCTTTGGCTGGCGATTGTCGAAGTCAGCGTGTTAATGACCGGGGCTCCGCCAAAGACCAGAGGCATGATAAACAGCGGTTTGCCACCAAAGTGGAAAGCGTAAATGATTCCTAACGCGCCGATCGCACCGGCGGCACCGGCCGCTAACGACCACAGGATACCAACCGTGTTCAATTCGCCGGGGTCTGGTGGCAACACGCTCTGCAAGATGAGCGGCAAGGCGACGGCAATGGCAAAGTACGCCAGGCCAACAAACAGGAAGGGCCGCAAACGGCTGCCTCCCATCTTGGCTTGCCCTTTGTGCAGCACTGGTCCGTAGGCGCCCCAGCACAACGCGGTCAACGCCACCGAAGCAATCATCCAGCCGAAATTCTTGTTTTCTTTTTCGTCGTTGGCTGCAACCAATTCGCTGGCAGAATCCGTTTCATTGGTCGCTGCCGATTTTTCGCTGGACGTTTCACCCGTCGCCTCCTCTTCCTGGTTCAGGTTAACGATCATCGCTGACTTGGCAGGAGCCTTGGGCTTGAAAAACATCACGCCTGCTCCGCCAACGGCTACGATCAAGACGCCAAGGTAGAATATCAGGGATGCCTGTTTGACGGTGCGTGACATCAACATCGTGACCAGCGTGTTGATGACCGGCGCGAATCCAAACACCAACGGCATGATGAATACGGGACTGCCGCCGAACATGAACGCCAGAATAATCCCCAAGGCACCAATCGCGCCGATCGCTCCGGCAAAGAAGGACCAGAACGCACCGGATGGCGACCAATTCCCTTTGCCCTCTTTGGGAATCATGATCAATGGGTAGACGACCGCGATCAGGAAATAGGCCACTCCAACGCAGATAAACGGTGTCCAGCGTGAAAGGTTTTTCCCGTCGCCGAGCGCCGCCTGGCCTTCATGCAATACGGGGCCGTAAACGCCCCAGCTGAGAACTGTCAGGGCAACAAAAAACAGGAATGAAAATCCGCGCATTGATCGGGCACTCAGGGTTAAGGAGGGCAGGGCTGTTGATCGATATGATCGAACTCTTCTGCAATACGGCGTTGGCCGAGTCGAATAGTTTAGCTATCGATCACGAATGTCACCACAGCAGCCAGGGTCTTGCACTCAAATCGACTCCAGGTGGTGCGAGTGGCATCCGGCTCAGGGAACGATTTCAATGGCGACCGGCTCACTGACGATCCTGGTTTCTGCGGTTTTGACGATCGCATATAACGTCGTCGGCCCCTGCCCAAGGTCTTTGCAGTCGACAATCAGCTCGCCCGATTTTCCCTGGACAGTCCCGATTTTTCTGGAGTTCTGGTAGATGTCGATCGAATCACCGATGGTCGACTCCACCGACAGCGGTAGAGATCGCGATAACTGGTAGGAGCCGTTGCCACTGGCCTTCAGCGAAACCGATTGACCCTTGCGGTCGACCTGGAAGCCAAGCGATTGACTGGTTCGGCTGGCGATCAGATTGTTCGCTACTGCGACCATTCGCAATTCATGATATCCGTCGGGGATTTTATCGAGCTGGATTTTCGTAGGTTTATCGGGCTCAATGGCGGCGGCCAACAGCCCGTCCACATACAGTTCAAACGCTTCAATGTCGTCGCTGTCGTCGGTGCCGCTGATCGTCAATTCAAAATTATCGGATGTCAGTGTCTGCCCCTGTTCGATTCCCGAGGCAGAAAACTCCAGCTTGTTCGCCCACGGTTTGCAGAGTGGATCGCCAACAATCAACAACTGGAATGGCGACTGGACTGCCTGGTAATACGATTCGGCCAAGGTGCAGCCCCGAACATAGTGAACGTGAAGTCGGGAATGAGGAAACTTGTTGGGAATCGCCAACGGTTCAGTGACTGTTCCAGAGGCCCCCGCGGCACCGGATGCCAGGAAATGAGTGCACGGTGTCTGCTTGGCGTTGACCTGCATTCGACCTCCGGAACTTGTCAGGTTGTCACAGAGTGCACCAGGCACAAACTTGCTACGAGAGCGTACCCAATCCAGTTCTGCTTTACCCAACGTTACCCCAAGTACATTGATGCGATTGCTTGGCAGGTCGGCTCGGATCACTTCTGTTTTGAAACCCATTTTTTGTAGTTCCGACATGGCAATGATGTATTGCTGCTCGCGAGCCTTGGTTCGCACGTCACCATTTTTTGAAAAGAAGAAAGTTCCTTGCGGGTGTGTGTGATCTGCTGCAGCACTCCTTTCCAACTGTTCGATCGCCTGGTTCAGCGTGCTGCCGCGACCAGACGTTGTTGCCAGTACGGTAGAAAGCACGAATTGCTGTCCTTGCGATGTGCTATTGACCGACCCGTTGGGTGACCAGAAGTGTCGGCTGCGAAAACCGCGCGTCGGCAAATTGCCGTACAGAGTATTGGGGCAGTCCTTTAGCAATTTGGAAAACCGGGCGTCTCCCTTCAGCGTCGCAAAGGCCTCGTCATTTTCGATCACGCCGCGGTGGTTCCAGCCTGCTTTGATGCAAGCCTGCACCTGGTCGAGTGCGGCGTCTGACTTGCCCTGCTTGTTTAACGTCTTTGCCAGGTAGAAACGGCAGGCGACTTGAGCAGGGTTTTCGGCAACGATTTTTTGCAAGGTCGTCTCGGCTTTGGCAAAATCGCCAGCCTCAAAATTCTTGATCGCCTCGGCGTACTGAGTTTGGGTTTCGCCAACGAACGCGACTTTCAAAAGGTTCTTGACGACCTTTCGGGAATACCAGTTGGATTCCATCGACAGGTATCCGGGCGTGTCCCGCAAAACGTCCTGGTAGAAATAGGTCAACGAGTTGATTGAGGCGACTGGATTAAACATTCGTGCGTTGACGTTTTTGACTTTCTTCTTCAGATCGTCGACATGTGATTTGATGTTCACCCCCGTAGGAAAGCCTGCGGAATATACGATGCAGTCAATGTGTTGAAGGCGTCGATCGGAAATCTCTTTGATAACCGGTGCCAAAATGTTTTGTTTGAATTGCCGCAGCGAACAGGTGATGGCATCCGGATTGGGCACGTTGTCCAGATACACCACATTGACGGATGGAATGTTTCGCAAGCGGATAAAGTGATTGGCAACTGCCATTGATTCCGTCGAGTTCGCATTGACGACGACCAGTACACTTTCCGGACCGCCGCCACAGACCGGTGAAATGGGAACGATCAGAACCGAAATCGCCACGAGGACAATTCTCGCAATTGAACGCAACGCTAGTGTTGATGATTGAGCCACGTCAGTTCCTCTTCGTAGGGTGTGAAAACGGCTACACAAAGTGCGACACGAAATCCTGGAACGGGGGTCAGATGCCAAGCACGGTGACTTGTTTCAGTAGCGAATTCCACTGAATCACCGCACCCTCGGCTGCCCATGATGCTCCGCGAATCAGGGCGTCGACTTCTGCATTGTATCGAGAGGGAAGTTGTAGAGATATAACGAAATTCGAGCCCGTAATAGTCCCTTTCACAGTGCGTCCAGCCTGGTATTCGGGGTCATCGAATTTTGAGTTGGCCTCATCGACGTCCTGGATTTGGACGCTGACTGTGAATAGCTGATCGGCGTGTGTGGCAATGACTTTTTCGATTTGGGCCTCGTCGTGTCCACTGTTTTCCAGTTTTCGCACGACCGCAATCAACTCCTGGAGGGAGCTGGTATCAAAGGCCGGATTCGGGTTTTCGACTGTGATCGATTGCGGGGCAGCAACGACCTTGATTTCACGAGACTGTACCCAGTCGGGCCACCATTTCAAACGAATCGCCAGGGTGGCGACCCAGCGAATTTTGTTGTCAGGCAAATCTACTGAAAGCGCATTGGTGCTCGGAATCATAAACTGAGGCTCGAATTCCATCACCTTTCCGGGTGTCACGGCAGGCGAATCAGTCAGCACGATTGATTGATTGTACAGCTGGTGTGTGTAGGTCGTGGCGTCTGTGCCACTGCCCGACGTGACGCTTTCACAACCATAAAGTGTGGCAGTGATGTTTTTGATGTTTACGTTTCCGATGGGGCCAATCAACAGCCGCGAAGGCATTTCCTCGCCAGCGTAACAACTGCCCAACGTGCCCCATTCGACCTTGCCAATGCGGGCCTCGGCCAGGCGGCTTCTCAAACAAAAGAAAGCGATCAGCAGCGCAGGCAATATCGCCAGTAATGCAAACGTCGCTTTGCTGACCACAGCAAAAACGATCCCGACACTGGCGATGATAGCCGCAAAGGCCAGACCGATTTTGTTGCCAAGACGATTGCCATCGTCCAACACCGGTGCGCTGTCCGTCAGTTTTTCAGCCTCGGTTCCAATACGCCACAGGAATTCCTCTTCCGTGCGGGCGTCGATCGCCCAGGGAATATCCGCGCGTACGGATACGAAGTGATCAATGTTCAGGTAGTGGCCATGGTAGGTTTGCGGCGATAATGGCGGTGAGAATTCAAAAGGGTACTCGTACGTTTCGCCGACTTGCCATTGGCCACTGAACAGCATCAGTTGGTGATAGTTCTGGCGACTGGTGTTTCCACGACCATGTGTCTTCCAATAGACATTCATGTTCAGGGCGCGACATTTTAGTTCTTTGTTTACCCGAACACGGACCCAGCCCTGCACAGTTTGGCCAGTGCGAAATTCGCGATCGGGTCGATAGAAATCGATAGTGATATCACACTTTTTCATTTGTGTTTCGTGGATTCCGATTCGCGATTGAGCGGGTGACAAAAAAGTTGGGTGCGCACACGTTTGGCTACCCTTAAAGCGATGTCACAGAAGTCGATGATGCGTTGGCCTGGTGCAACGTTTCGTAGAGTTTGCGTTCCATCCCCCGTATATTATTTCCGAATTCGTCAATCAATTTAACCACCGTGCTGTGAGAAATTTTTGGCGGTTCTGTGCCGCCCTCTCGCCGAGCCGATTCGATTTTTCGTTGCAATGCATTGGCTAGCCAGCAGGCGTCTGGATTCAGGTCCAGTCCAATGGTTTTTACTTGAAATCCCTGAGAAACCAGTCTTTTATCAAAGCAGCGATGGGTTCCGATGATCAGGCGACTGGCTTGTGGAAGCAGGTGTTTGCCTTGCCGACGCGTTAGCCGCTGGGCCTCATCGACCATCAGGAAATTGCGGGCTGGAATTTTTCGCCGGCAATTCTGAGGAATGTGAACGTACGCGTAATTTCCTAAACGGCTGGCCAGCATCAACAGATGCGTCGACTTGCCACTGCCCGGACGACCAATGAACTGTACGGCTCGCTTGTCTTGCGCTGGTTCGCAGTGATCAAAGTTGCCATTACTTGCATTGCGTTCGCTCAGGAATTCGCAAATCGATTCCAGGTCACAGCGCGGGATTGCGTTATCGATTTTCTGTTGCCGATCCAGTTCGCCAAAGGGATTGAAACGTAAATTCAAACGAGCGTAGGCGAAGTCAATCATCTTGTCCGCCTCGTTGACCATATTTCTTGCTGGCTCGTTCCAGTGTCGCCAGTTCCTTGTCGGTCAGGCTCTCTTTTCCAGATTCGCTGATTTTGACAAGAATCTGATCGACCTTCTGATCCAGTGCATCGGTATTGCCCGGTCGAGTGGCAGGTTGGGCGCTGTTGGCCCAGATTTCAGGCTCGCTCGTTCTGGTGAGGCGGTGGCGTGT
>CAZPOL010000048.1:35470-39023 GCA_964588195.1 uncultured Pirellulaceae bacterium
GGGCGCTGTTGGCCCAGATTTCAGGCTCGCTCGTTCTGGTGAGGCGGTGGCGTGTTGATTCGCCAGGTTTCGAAAACGGCAGACGCTGCCAAAGACTCAACAGGCTCAGTCCTGTTCGCCAAAACACGTAGCCGTACAGCAAACCGCCCAGATGCGCAGAGTGCGCGATCCCGGTACCAGCAAACGTTCCGGACAACTGCCATAGAACCGGATGCAGGTCATACAACACGTAGATCGCGACAAGAAACCGAATCTGCACCGGTAGCACAAAGAAAACCAGGATTTCGCGTCGCGGGTGGAAGATGGCGTAAACCATCATCACGGCCATCACTGCGCCAGAGGCGCCTATCGCCGGAATCCGCTCGCCGATGATCGATTGCAATGCTACGTATGCCAGGCTGCTGAAAATTGCGGCGGTGACATAGAACCAGATGAAGCGTCTGCTGCCGTAAATCGATTCCAGTTCTCTACCGAACCAGAACAATAACAACATGTTGAAGATGATGTGCCACATCCCCATCCGGTCGTGGCAGAAAGCGGACGTTAACAGTCGCCAAACTTGTCCCTTTAAGACTTTGGATGTATCCAGTTTAAACCAGTACTCGGGCAGAGAAACTTTTGGGCTGGCGCTGCGGACGAAGTATTCTTGCTGTTGCCGCAGTTGATCCAGTTGTTTCAATTGCTGCTCGTCCGTCATCGTGTCTGCGGATTCGCTGAGCTGTTCCAGTTGCGGATAGTACGGCTGGTCAACTTCGGTCGCTGGCCGCGTAATAAAAATCTGGGCCACGAAGACGGCCACGGTGATCATGATGAGCAACCGAACCGCAGGATGTTCGGTGGCTGGCAAACTGCCCCCGGACGGGTTTTCGTCGCGAACGTAATCTCGGTTTTCGATGCCCAATGGCCGAGCCTTTTGTTGGATGCCAGGTCGTCAGGAATGTACGTATGGTGCGGCCTCACAACCCGCCTGAACCGCCTTACCAACATGTCTTGTACATTCGTCGGCGGAATTGTAGCAAATCAAGTTCAATCACTGCCCGAATTTCGCGTTGTTTGTTCCCCGACCGGGAATTACGGGTACAATGCAAGTTGCTGCAAATACCCGGAAATTAGTGCAATGTCGGTTGAATCCACAACTAAAAATCCAGCTTCAAATGTGACTCTAAAGCAGGCGAGTTCTGACCTTGCCGCGCGGGCGCAAATGAGTGACGACGTCGTTTCGCTTTATCCAGAAGCAGCCGACCTGGTAGCTCGGGCTGTGAAATTGACTTACGGCTTCAAAGTTTATCCAGTGCAACGCGCTGGCGGCGAGATAATGGCTCGCGGCGGTGTGGCCGAAATGCAAACAGGCGAAGGTAAGACGCTGACGGCGGTGCTGCCCGTCTATCTGCACGCGCTGGTTCGCAAGGGATCTCATCTGGCGACCGCTAACGATTATCTGGCCAGTCGCGATGCCGAATGGACCAAGCCGATTTACGAAGCGTTGGGGATGACAGTCGCTTGCGTGATTCACGGAATGACCGACTCCGAACGTCGAGACGCCTACATGAGCGACATTACTTACGGCACATGTCGCGAGTTCGGATTTGACTTCCTGCGTGACCGGTTGCGAAAACGACAGATTCAGGAAAGCAAGACTTTGTACGGAGAGCGTCAGGCGAAGTCGGCTAAATCACAATTCGTTCAGCGTCGTCCGCATTACATCCTGGTGGATGAGGCCGATAGTTTGTTGATCGACGATGCGCGAACTCCACTGGTGATCAGTGCTTCGCCTTCGGATGCTCAGAAGCGAGAGGTCGAACTGTACAACTGGTGCGCCAAGCTGGCGCCCGAGATGGAAGACGACGTTGACTACAAATACGACCGCGAGAAACGCAAGGTCGAATTGACCAACCACGGAATGACTCACGTCCGGTCAGCTCCCAAGTCGGAAGGATTGATGGGCTTGAGCCTGATTGATTTCTACGATTTTGCCGAGCGAGCCATTAAGGTGGCTCGCGATTTTCACATGGATCAACACTACGTTGTGCTGGATGGCAAGATCGTGATCATCGATGAATCGACAGGCCGGATTGCCGACGGGCGACGCTGGAGCAAAGGAATTCACCAGGCGATCGAAGCCAAGGAAGGGCTGGACATCGAAATTCAAACGAACAACGCAGCACAAATCACGATTCAACAATTGTGCAATCGCTACCCGATCATCGGAGGGATGACAGGAACGGGTATCGAATGCAAACGGGAATTCAAACGCGTTTATAAGAGTCCGGTCAGTCGCGTGCCGACCAATCGTCCCAGCCAACGGCGGGAATTGACTCCGCGTTTCTTTTTCAGCAAGGACGAAAAATGGGCCGCTGTTGTCGAAGAGGTGGCGGAGGTTTCGTCGACGGGTCGTCCCGTTTTGATCGGGACTCGTACGATTGAGAATTCGGAATTACTCTCCGGTTTTCTGGAGAAAGCTGATATCCGCCACGTCGTTTTGAATGCTCGACATGTCGAACACGAAGCGGCGATTGTGGAACAAGCTGGCCAAAAGGGAATGGTTACGGTCGCCACCAACATGGCGGGCCGTGGAACCGATATCAAACTGGGCGAGGGTGTGCTGGACTTGGGAGGACTGCATGTCATCAGTGCCGAACTTCATGATTCGGCTCGGATTGATCGACAGCTGTTTGGACGCTGTGGACGTCAAGGCGATCCCGGTTCGACTCGCTTGTATATCTCTGCCGAAGATCAATTGCTGGAATTGGCTTTTGGCCGAGGCAAGGCGGAAAGAATGCGAAAGGTGTACCGCTGGCGCAAAGAGGAGTGGTGGATCAACACGTTTCGCAAGGCACAACGAAAAATTGAGAACGAACATTTCAAGCAACGTCAGGTCATGATGCATTCGCAAAAGGAGAACTTCAAAGTGCTCCGCGAATCGGGTCGGGACCCATATCTGGACGTTGCCGATTAGACAACAAGGCTGCGGAACGCACTCAAATGGATTGCGGAAAATCGGCAATTTATGTGAACGTGATTTTCGCCGCGAATAGAATCAACCGGAAAACTACGAAAGCAATCAGATGATCGATAAGCCAATCGGAGAAGTCGAGCAGCAGCAGATCGACGCCGTAAAGCAACGAATTCGAAAAATGCTCAGCGAACTGAAGCAGATGGCCAAGTCGCCCGAGGTGACGGACCAACAGTTTTTGTCGCAACTGGTTAGTCGGACCCTGGAATCGACAGGCGCGGCTGGCTGTACGATCTGGCAAGTCAACGACGAAGGCCAGGTGGCGGTAGTTCACGAGGCCGGTAGCACATCGACGAATGCCGAATTGAACTCCGAGCAATTGACGATGCATGAACGACTGGTCCGTACGGTGGTCAGTAGTGCCCGTCCGACTTTGATTGAACCGGACGCGCGGGACCAGAACAGCGGCGAAGTGATCAATCCAATGGCCTTCCTGTTGCTGCTGAAGCCATTGAACGATCCGTCGTTGCACCGGCATTACGTGATCGAGTTGTTCCAGCGACCTGACATCGCTCCGGCCGCTCGTACCGGATACATGCG
>CAZPOL010000049.1:0-3480 GCA_964588195.1 uncultured Pirellulaceae bacterium
AGCGAAGTTAAGTGCTGCGCCAAGCTACTCGAAACAGACGGCGTTGCATCGCCGTCGGAAATATTCCATCAAAAAAGCGTCGCGAGATCGGTTGAATCTCACGACGCTCTGGTTCACGTATCAATCAGGGACCTTCAAAAATTGCCTGTCCCCATTCGTGTTCCCGTCTTACGCGAGTAGGCCAGAAGTCACATAGCCAACAACACGCCACCCAATCAGTCCTGCGATTATAAGGAACAACTCTAGGGCTCCTAGGTAGGACACGCTATCGATACGTTGGAACAATAAGCGCCAAAGAATTAGACTACCTAATCCAGCTACCGCCACCCAGTTGCCCGCCAAAGAGAACATTAAAACGTAAGCAATGAATTGAATGCCCAAAAGATCGGCGGTCCAATAACCTGTCACAAGAAAAACTGCGTTAATCAACACAATTGTTGTCAATACGTATTTGCTACTCATAGGTCTTGCCCATTCAATACTAGTTCCTCGCAACCCTTTCCGTTGTTGGGTGGCCGACGTCGAAGGTATTCGTTCAAATGCGCACCAGCCGTTCCGGGGACAAATACACTTATTCGCGCTCCGCGTATCCCGTTTCCAACACCACGTCCATGCTTGAATTTTCCATCCAAAATCATGGCGCAAAGCCAAGGCGTAACGTCTGCTGAAGTGTGCTCCGACATGGTAGTTCCGCGATCTGGCGAACCAGCAGATAGACCACCCGTTATCAATTTATCGCCTTTGTAACAACACTGTTGGAAATCCAAAAGGGACAGTCACAGATCGTCGCTATGGAAATAACGCAACTAAGCGTAAGGTGTTGTTACCAACGCGGCGTGAGGTGGCCTCTAACTTTTTCCACAACAGTCACACCTGCATTAGGCAAGCATTCTGGTCGGTTTTGATTTGACAAGACGCTGCGGTACAATGACCATCGCAAGGCGTGGCGCATTTTCGGCACTATTTCAGGTATCGCAATGAATATCAATCAAAACGTGTTGAGTGGTAACTCACGAAACCTGCGGATGCTTTGTTCTCTGGTTCATCTACTTTTTCTTTCGAGCATCCAACTGTTGGCCGTTGGGTCCTCTCATGCACAAGAAGTGCAATTCCAGCCGGCGACGACGGTTCAGTTGCCTGTCTTTGGCGTGTCGGTAAATGCTGATGGAGTCCTGGAACACGTGCAGTTCGCACCAGCGGGCGGGCAGATTTTTTTCGAACGCGCGCGAGCGGCAGCCGTTCGGATGGATCAAGACTTGTTGAAGCAAAGCCCACTCCGCAAAGTTTCGTTGAAGCGTTTGCAGGCGGCCATTGAATCACAATTGGACAATGGCCAGGAATTGCCGGACGAAATCCTGAAACTGGCCGGATTGCAACGCATCGAATACGTGTTTGCATTCCCGGATAAAAACGACGTTGTGATCGCGGGTCCTGCCGAAGGCTGGGTGCAAAATGCAGGTGGTCGAACGGTGGGAATTACCTCTGGGCGACCGGTCGTTCTGTTGGAGGATCTGCTGACAGCCTTGCGGATTTACGCTCAGGACCTGGCTCCCAAAACCTGGGTAGGTTGCAGCATCGGGTCCACAACCGAGGGCCGACGCCGCTTGTCCGAATTGGAGCGAAGGTTGCCGCGTCAGATTTCGCAGAGAGACGAACAAGCCTACGCCGAATGGATCGTGCCTCAAATTGAAGAGGCGCTTGGCGAGGCGGTAGTCAGCGTGTTCGGAATTCCAGACAAGACGAACATGGTTCGCGTTTTACTGGAAGCAGATTTTCGTATGAAGCTGATCGCGATCGGTCGTGAGCCTCCGCCGATTGAAATGCCAACGTTCATTGGAAAGCTGAAGGGCGCACCTCGTAACAATTTTCAACGCTGGTGGTTTACCCCGAATTACAAATGCGTGCAGGTTTCCGACGACAAACTCTCTTTCCAGATGGTTGGGCAAGGTGTGCAATTGGGGACCGAAGAGTACAAACAGGACGGCCAGGGGAACCTGATTCAAAAGAAGACAAAGCCGTTGCGGGCGGCCAGGTTATACGCCGAAGCATTTACCAAGGACTACGAAAAGATTGCTGCAGCCAGTCCCGTGTTCGGCCAGTTGCGGAACATGATCGACGTCTTGATCGTCGCCAACTACATCCAGCGAGAAAGGTTGTTTGAGCGAGCAGGCCTTGACCCTGTCACATTGTTGGACAATGAAAAGATCCCGGTCGACATTCACGAGCCAGCCAGTGGAGCCAGTTCGCTGGCCAACGCTCAATGGAAAAACAACAGGATGGTGGCACCAGCCGGTGGAGTCTGTGTTGTGCCAGCGGAGGCGTTGCGAGAATCCAATTTGCTGAAAGGCGGCGAAGCGAAGTTGCTGGAAGCAAAGGTCAAGATTGCGTTACCCGCAGATGAAGATGCCTGGTGGTGGGATTAGGTTGCCGCAAAGAAACGCAAAATCCGCAAAAAGCAGGATGTATGTGGGTTGAGTTTTTGCGCTCTGAAGTTGACAAGCTACCCGTGCCGAGTCTTTGCGATTTTTTGCGTTCTTTGCGGCCAAAAAATTTCATTGGGTTGTTCTACCAGACGGTACATATTTCTTGATAAAGAACTTTGGGGCGCCAAAGTTAACTAGCAAGCCGTGTTCGATGTTGGTCGCTCGGAGGTAGCCAATTAGTTGAGCAACGTGATCGTCGTTGGTTGCTCGAACAGCTTTAATTTCAACAATAATTGAGTTGTCGACCAATAAATCCGCGACATATTCTCCCACAACGGTTCCATCTTCATCATGAACCATGATTGGAATTTGTTGTTTGACATCGAGGCCAGTTTTTTGCAATCGGTTAACGTACGAATTCTCGTAGACCTTCTCCAAATGCCCGGGCCCAAAATGTTGATGCATTGCGAAACCAACTTCTCGTATGGTGTCACAAATCTCGAACACTCGATCTTTCATAGCTCGGTCCTCGAAAATTTTTGCGTCTCTTGCGATTTCTTGCGGCCATTTCTTCAAATTGTTGCAATGCATTTCAGCTCGATCGCAATTGGCGTCGGCAACGATCCGACTTCGACCGTCGTGCGACAAGGTTGCACGTCCTTGAAGTACTCGGCATAGACTTTGTTGTAGGTCTTGAAGTCGTCGGCCATGTTCGTCAGGAAGACCGTTACGTCTACCAGTCGATCCCAACCAGATCCCGACTCTTCCAGAATAATTTTCACGTTGTCGAAGACGCTGCGGCATTGAGTTTCGATGTCGTAAGCCGTCAGCTTTCCGTTTTCGTCCGTGACGTTGCCGGGAATTTCATTGGTGCCAGGTCGCCGTGGCCCGACGCCGGACAAGAACAGCAACTCGCCGACTCGCCGCGAATGTGGATACAAACCGACCGGATCGGGTGCCTTGTCGGTTTTTGTTAGATCAGTTTTCGTTTGTTCAGTTTTCGTGTTGTCCGCTTTTTCTTGCTCGTTCAACTTTTCGGCTCTCCATACTTCACGAA
>CAZPOL010000049.1:3580-17909 GCA_964588195.1 uncultured Pirellulaceae bacterium
GTGTTGTCCGCTTTTTCTTGCTCGTTCAACTTTTCGGCTCTCCATACTTCACGAAAACGTTTTTCGGCTCGGTAAAGAAGCGTAACGATTCCTGTCCACCTTCACGCCCCATGCCACTGGATTTCATACCGCCAAATGGCGTTCTTAGATCACGAACCATCCACGTATTGACCCAGACGACACCGGAATCAATCCGTTCGGCCATTCGATGGCCACGGCCGATATCGTTCGTCCAAACGCTGGCCGACAATCCGTATTGAGTACCGTTGGCTAACTCGATTGCATGCTCTTCGTTGTCGAAAGGCTGGATTGAGACGACGGGGCCAAAGATTTCTTGTTGGTTGGTTTGGCTGTCGGCCGCCAGGCCGGTGAAGACAGTCGGTTGCACGAAGTAACCGTTTTCGCAGCGACCCGAGGGTGCCACTGGACCTCCTCCACAATGCAGGTTGCCACCTTCCTGTTTGGCTGTTTCGATACAGCCCAGGATTTTTTGTTGGTGCGGCTGGCTAACGACCGCGCCCAGGTCGCTGGTTGGTTGATGAGGGTCGCCTACCTTCATCTGGCCAGCGCGTTTTACAAAGTCGTCGACGAATCGTTCGTACATCGTTTTCTGCACCAGGATTCGCGAACCACACAGACAGATTTGTCCCTGGTTGGCAAACGAGCTAAGCAGGCTGGTTCGAATCGTTCGTTCATAGTCGCAGTCGTCAAAGATGACGTTTGGGTTTTTGCCGCCGAGTTCCAGTGAGAACTTCTTGAATAACGGAGCCACCGTGCGAGCGATATGCTGGCCGGTTTGAGTGCCGCCTGTAAACGAGATCGCTTTGATTCCGGGATGAGTCAACATGGCGTCGCCGGTCTTCGCGCCATTACCGTGCACGATGTTCAGGACACCGCGCGGCATGCCAGCCTGGATGCAAAGTTCAGAAAACAAATAGGCCGTCATCGGAGTGACTTCTGACGGTTTGGCGATCACACAGTTTCCCATAGCAAGGGCCGGCGCAATTTTCCAGGAAAGCAAATACAACGGCAAATTCCATGGCGAAATAATTCCGACGACTCCCAGTGGATTGCGGAGCGTGTAATTGATTCCGTCGGGCATCGCATGCGATTCACTGGCAAAACCCAGCGCGACCCCGGCGTAGAATCGGAGGTTCCCGGACACTCTTGGAATGTCTACTGACCTGGCCAGGCGTAATGGTTTGCCGTTGTCGTCAGTTTCTGCGGTGACCAGGCGATCGCGTTGGCTGTCGACCAGATCGGCCAGCTTGCAAAGGATCTCGGAGCGTTTGGTTTGCGACAAACCTGCCCATTTGGGAAATGCTTTTTGAGCACTGGCGACGGCCGCGTCGATGTCGGGGGCACCCGAATTTGGTACTTGTGAATAGACCTGACCGATCGCCGGGTTAACGTTGTCCAGGTAATCGCCGCTGGCCGGAGCGAGCAACTGGCCATCGATGTAATTTTTGATTTGGGTTAGAGACATGGTGTTCGTCCTCCATCGACGGGAATGTTAACTCCATTGACGTAGGCCGCCGCTGGTGTCGCCAAAAAGGCAACGACTGAACCGAGTTCTGACGGCTCGCCAAAGCGCCCGGCCGGAATGGTTGTCTTCATTTCATCGGCGACCTGTTCGGGAGTGCGATCCGTTTTTTGGGCTCGAGCGTTTACCAGGGATTCCAGTCGGCCGGTCCAACACATACCTGGCAGCATGTTGTTGACGGTGATTCCGAAGGGAGCGAGTTCGGTGGCCAGCGTCTTGCCCCAATTGGCCACGGCCCCGCGAATCGTATTGGAGACACCGAGTCCCGGAATCGGCATCTTTGCGCCGACCGAGATGATGTTAACGATCCGCCCAAATTCGGCCTGTTTCATTCCGGGTACCAACGCCTGAGCCAGGATTTGGTTACAGATCAAATGGTTGTTGAAGGCGATTCGAAAGTGCTCGGGATCGGCGTCCATGGCCGGGGCGGCCGGTGGTCCGCCGGTGTTGTTGATCAGGATTTCGGCCGTGTTGCCCTGCCCCGTCCATTCCTGGATGACCGATTTTACTTCTGCAGGTTTGGAAAAGTCGGCTACCAAAAATTCGTGTTGGTTGTCAGTTTGAAAAGGCAGCTGTTTGACGATCGTCTCGAGTGATTGTGGATTACGGGCCAGCAGGCAAACGTTGGCGCCCAGTTCCGCCAATTCGACCGCTGTGGCAAGACCTATCCCTTGCGTGCTTCCGCAAACGACGGCCTTGCGACCTTTGAGGTTGAGATTCATTGAATTTTCCAATTCCATTTTTCGGTAAGTATGTTTCGCCTGATGTTAACATTCGATTGGCGGCTTTGAAATTCGGGGAGCAGGTTGTCTAATGGTCTGCTGAAGCATTTAAAGCAGAATTTGGACGGTTTGATCAGAAAGTTGCCGACTATGGCTGAACAAGAGACGCAGGAACAGCGACTGTCGCTGGCTCGGGAATTAGATGCGAATGATGATCTGAACGGCTATCGTCAGCAGTTTCATTTCCCGTTGCAGGAGAATGGCGATCCGATCTTGTACTTCGTAGGCAATTCGCTGGGACTGCAGCCAACACGAACCGAAGCCTATGTTCGGGAGGAACTGGACAAGTGGCGTGAGCTTGGCGTACGAGGCCACTTCGAACACGAGCGCCCGTGGATGCCCTACCACGAATTCCTGACGGAAACGATGGCTGACCTTGTGGGCGCTCAACCCAATGAGGTCGTGATGATGAATTCGTTAACGGCGAATTTGCATTTCATGATGGCCTCTTTCTATCAACCTACCAAACAGCGCCACAAGATCTTGATTGAACAGCATGCGTTCCCGTCAGATTCCCAGGCGGCCGTATCGCAAATTCAATGGCATGGATTCGACCCTGCTGAATCGTTGCTGGTGGTTCCGTCGAATGATGATGGTGTGATTGCGATCGATGCGATCATGGAGATCATTGAGCAGCAAGGAACAGAAATCGCCTTGATTCTGTTGCCTGGTGTTCAGTACTACACCGGTCAGGTGTTCCCAATCAAAACCATAACCGCCTCGGCCAGAACTCGAGGCATCAAAGTCGGCTACGACCTGGCCCATGCTGCGGGCAATGTTCGATTGAATTTGCACGATCACGATGTCGACTTCGCCGTTTGGTGTAGTTACAAGTATCTGAATTCGGGACCTGGTTCGGTTGGTGGTTGTTTCGTTCACGAAAGACATGCCGCGAACCCGGAAACGCCTCGTCTGGCGGGTTGGTGGGGGCACGACAAGGGCTCGCGGTTCAAGATGAAGAACGAATTCAAACCGATCCCGACCGCCGAGGGCTGGCAGTTGAGTAACCCGCCGATTCTTTCTCTGGCGGCCATCCGTGCTTCTCTGGATCTCTTCCGCGAAGTTGGCGGAATGGAAGCTTTGATCGGCAAGTCAATTCTGATGACCAATTATCTGGAAGCTCAATTGAAGAAACAGTTGGGAGATCGGGTCAACATTTTGACGCCGGTCGAGAATCGAGGCTGTCAGTTGTCATTGGAGATGGATTTCGGTGACATCAAAGGAAAAACGATCCACCAGAAACTTGAGAATGCCGGAGTCGAAACGGATTGGCGTGAGCCGAATGTGATTCGCGTCGCGCCTGTTCCGCTGTACAACAGTTTCGAAGACTGTTTTTGGTTGGTCGAAAAATTGAGCGATTGTGTTTCTTGATTGATGCCGACCGGTGCCTTTTTGAAGTTTGCGATTATCGAACATGAAAAAACCTCATCACATTTTGGTCGCGGGAGCCGGGCTTGTCGGATCGCTGATTGCCTTGCTGCTTGGGCAACGTGGTTATCGCGTAACGGTGTTGGAAAAACGCGATGACATGCGACGCAAGCAAATGGCTGGCGGTCGATCCATCAACTTGGCGTTGGCCGAACGAGGTATGCATGCCTTAAGAATGGCAGGCCTGATGGATGACGTGCAACCGCTGCTGATTCCGATGAAAGGCAGGATGCTGCATGGCGTGGAGGCTGACGCTTTGAGTTTCTCGCCCTACGGCCAACGACCTCACGAAGTGATTTATTCGGTGTCACGGGGCGAATTGAACAAGTTGATGATGACGGCTGCGGAGACTCACTTTGACGTCGACATCCTGTTCAATCAGTCGGTCGAGACTTTTGACTTCGACAATAACGTCGTTCGCATCAAGGATCACGTCGCGGAAAAAGTCACCAGCCTGGAATTCGAAATGGTGATAGGCTGTGACGGGGTCGGCTCGGAAGTTCGCACGGCAGTGATCGGGGCGACCGAGGGTAACTGCTCGATCGAAATGTTGGACCACGCCTATAAGGAACTCAGCATCCCGCCGGGTGATTCCGGTCCGGACGGTTTGTGGCAAATGGAAAAGGAGGCTCTGCACATCTGGCCTCGAGGCGGCCACATGCTAATCGCGCTGCCCAACCTGGACGGTAGTTTTACCGTGACACTGTTTTTGCCCAACAAAGGAGACCCCGGTTTCGAATTGATCGACGAACCGCATGAACTGGAAAAATTCTTTGATGACCAGTTCGCCGACGCTAAAAATCTGATCCCGGAATTTCAGGACGAGTATTTTGGAAATCCGATTGGTCAACTGGGAACCGTCCGCTGCGATCGGTGGGTCTACGAAAACAAGGCGCTGATCATGGGAGATGCTTCCCACGGGATCGTTCCGTTTCATGGACAAGGCATGAACGCCGGAATGGAGGATTGCAGCGAATTGATTCGGCTGTTGGATGAACATGACGATGACTGGTCAGTCGTCTTGCCCGAATTTGAAAAACTGCGTATCCCGAACGCTGAGGCGATTGCCGACATGGCATTGGAAAATTACGTGACGATGCGAGACAGCGTGACGGATTCAAAGTTTCGGCTGAAGAAGACATTGGGGTTCGAATTGGAGAGCAAGTACCCGAGTCAATTCATCCCCAGGTACTCGATGGTAATGTTCCATCGAATCCCGTACGCCGAAGCGTTTGCGCGAGGCGAAATCCAAAACGAGATCTTGAATCAGTTGGTAGACGGGATCGAAAGTGTGGATCAGGTAGATCACGCACTGGCAGAACGATTGGTGAACGAAAAGTTGAGTCGACTGGAAATTGTTTCGACTCGATCGATGGGCTCTGCCGAATCTGGCGTGTCTTAACTCAATCCAACTCAATCTAACTCAACCTGAATCGCATCGAATCTGTGATCTTGTCGGGCAACGCGGGCAAGTCCGCGCGAGGAATCAAAAATGTCGGCAGGTTAAACAGATCGACGAAGACCCGGTTCTGTTTGGTCGTTCGATTCAGGTAATCGTGACCGGAGGAACCGCCCGTGCCAATTTTCGCTCCGAGCATGCGGTGAACCATGATGACGTGCCGGGAACGCCAGGTGGTTAGCAATTCATCGGTTTCGACCAGACAGGTCAGATATCGATGCGGCAACTGCAGCATTGGTTCATCGGAATAAAGATTGATGAAGATGGCGGCCAGCATTGCCGGATGCGAAAAGCGACTGCCGCCTTCCTTCCGAATCGAATCGTATTTTTCGCCATCCAGAATTGCCGAAAATCGGGAGCGAGTTGCTTCCAGTTCGGCCAGTTGATGCTTTCGCACGACGTCCGGAAGCGTGGGGTTGTTTTCGATAATCTTCGTATCGCGTTCCAGCATCTTGTCGACGGCCGAACCGTACTCACTCCAGAAATCGAAGTCGCCAAAGTTCAGGAACGGCAGACGTTCCAGCCACTGTTCGGTCACGTCCAGTAAACTGACTTGCGATTCGGAGGTTTCCATCTTCTTTCGGTCATCTTCGCTCAGTCGCGAATAGATGAAATCGCGGTCAACCGGCAGTCGCATTTCGCGCTTCAGTCCCAGCATGATTTCCATCTGCTTGAACTGAACGCTTTGAAATCCGGAGGCAGGAATTAGCAGGTCGCGAAATTCCAGGAAGTCCAGTGGCGTCATTGTTTCCAGCACGTCGATTTGCTGGATCAACAGTCGCTGGATTTTGTGGACTCGTTCCAGTCGAGCGACCATCCGCCCCATCTGCCGATCATCCACCACGTCATCGCTGAACATTTCGATGATCGAATTGACTTCGAACAAAATCTGCTTGAACCAAATTTCGTATGCCTGGTGCACGACGATAAACAGCATTTCGTCGTGCGCTGGATCTCCCTGCTTGTCGCTTTCAGGGTGCTGAGCGTCGAGCAGTTTGTCCAGCTGCAAATAATCGCCGTAGTACAGGCCGCCAGGTTTCTGGTTCATGGGTCAGAGTTTTCGTTGCATCCTGCGTGAATGAGTTCGTCGCCAATTCGTTGACGCTTGTTATCGCTTGCGTAGCAAACAGGTTTTAAGACCGCTTGCCGGGAACAGGCACAGGTCCGGCATCGTAATCGCCGAATTCCCAACTCATTTCGGCTGGGCCAAGCACGTCTTCGTCAGCCAGGAATTCGTCCCACTTGATCTCTTTGCCGGTGTAGGAAGCCTGGCGACCCATCAGGGCCATTTGAGTGCTCTTGCACATGTAGTCGCCATTGTTGATCGGCTTGCCTTCACGAATGCTCTTGAACAGATGGTCATGTTCAACGTCGTACATGCTGCGTTTCTTGCCCGAGTACTTCCATTCGTTTTCGCCATCATTGATGCGATGCGCAAGAATCGCAGCCGAGCCGTTGGTACCAAAGACATGGCATTCGTTCTCCGACCAGCAACTGGACATTTGTCGGCAATGCGAGAATGCCTTCACGCCATTGGCCCATTCATAAACGGTTGCGAAGTGATCGTAAGTGTTGCCATAGATTTCGGCTGTGCGCTTTTGACGTCCGCCCGTTCCGTAGCAGCGAACAGGAGGCTCGTCACCCATCAGCCACAAACACTTGTCGAGTGTGTGAATGTGTTGCTCTGCGATCAAGTCACCAGCCAACCAGTTGAAATACAGCCAGTTGCGAAGTTGGTACTCCATCTGGCTCCATTCCGGTTTGTTTCCGCGGTGCCATAGTTCTGCCGTCAGGTAATTCGCTTCCATGCCGATGATGTCGCCAATCGCCTTCTCGTTGATCACCTTTTCCATGGTGGCGTTAACGCCCAGGTCGTAGCGCCAGCACAAACCGGAAACCAGGCTGAGTCCCTTTTCTTCACACATCTTGCTGGCAGCCATGACTCGGCGAATGCCAGGTGCGTCAGTCGCGATCGGTTTTTCGCAGAAGATGTGTTTGTTCTTCTCGGCTGCATATTCCATTTGGAAAGGTCGGAAGTATGGTGGCGAGGCCAGCAAGACGACGTCGATGTCTGTGTCGATCAATTGCTTGTGGCAGTCGATTCCGGTAAAGCAGTGATCATCGTCGACGTCCATGAAGTCTTCGATTTCGACATTCAGTTGTTCTTTGGCCGCATCAATCCGATCCTGGAACGCGTCCGCCAAAGCGACGATCTTGATATTCTGGTCGGCGTGAGTGGCGTTTACCGCAGCGCCTTTGCCACGACCACCGCAACCGATCAATCCAACCCTCAAGGTTTCGTCAACGCTGTTATGAGCGGCGCGGGCGATCGGCAATTCGTGCGTCAACGCGGCGGCTCCGACGGCTGCGGCCGAGGCTGTCTTGACGAATGTTCGGCGGTTGGGCGTTTTCGGCTTGCTGGATGAAGTCGGTTGCTTTGGATCAGACATCGGCTAACCTCGTTGATGGTTTGCTGGGATTTTCGGGACTGAGCCCAGGTCGTTGACGAATGGGTCAGCTTTTTCAATAAATTCAGAGGGCGTGTGGGACGATCAAATACGGTTTTCCACTCCCTTCTTCAAACAACACACTAACGCGCAAACCGCGGAATTTCCAGCCAACTTGCTTTGGATAGAGTGTCAGCATCGACGATTCTTCGCACAACCAACCGGAATATTCACAGCAGAACCGAATCGATCGTGATCGACTGGGTGCGGAATGCCATGTGGACCGGGTCTTTTACCAACAACAAATCGGGTCGACCAATTCGTGGGCGATGGAGGCGGTCGAGTCATCGCAAGGTCCGGCGACCAATGAACGGGCCTTGTTCCTGGCCAGCGAGCAGACGGCCGGCAGAGGTCGAGGCGACAATCAATGGCTGGCCGGCGCAGGCGCGTTGACGTTTACTCTTTCGGTGCCTCAAATGTTTTCGAGTCTTGAATCACCAACCCTGTTGTCGTTGGTCCCTTTGGCCGTCGGTTGCGGAGTGTGTGATGCCGTCGATCAATTGCTGGCTCACTTGCTGGAAAAAGAAGCGTCCGATTCGATGCACAGTCGAACGAAAATAAAGTGGCCTAATGACATTCATCTGCACGGTCGCAAATTGGGTGGCGTGCTGGTTGAGACTTCCGGCAAACGATGGATTATTGGATGCGGTTTGAATGTCAACAACGATGTTAGCCAGGTGGCGAATTCGATTTCAATTCACGAACCAGAGGTCTTGTCCGCTCCCGTTTCGTTATGTCAATTTGCGATCAACGTTGTCAATTCAGTACTGGCGCGACTGGATGCGTTGGACCCTGATGAAGCGAACGATTCGTTGTTGAAAGATCTACGAGCACGAGACGTCTTGTACGGAAAGAGAGTGCGGTGGGTACGTGGCAAGGATCAGTTGACTGCGCAAGCGAGCGGGATTTCCGACGATGGCGGGTTGATCCTGGAAAATGCCAGCGGATCGCGAATCGCATATTCGGGAAGCATTCGGCCCTTAAGCAAACTGGAGCTTGACGAAAGCCGGGATTTTGAAAACTAATGAAAGAATTCCGCCTTTTTCATCAAAACATACGGCACTGGTTAACTCGTTGAAGAAATCAATTTTCGGTACAATCTTGTTCAGTCCTGGGATACCATATTGCTTAATGCACCAGAGGTTTGTTGTAATGGTGCCAGTGGTAACTCATCGGCAACGCCACATGATTCGACACCCTACAACAGCAAGCGATACGAATGACTTCGATCCGCAAGGAATTTCGAAAGTTTCTTTTTGCTCCCGGTTCGCTTGCCAGTTTTTCTCTTTTGGAGGTTTAGCATGCCATTGTTTGAAGTAGAGACTGACGCGCATATCATCATCACATGGGCAGAAAGCGAGGACTCGGCATCCGCAATCGCTACTGACTCTTACCCGTCCGAATCCATCAAGCGACTAACAAAGCGGCCAAGAGATACCTGGGTTATCTCCAAGGGAGTCTTGGGAATCGTGCAGGAAGAATCGGCCCCCTGCAATGTGGCACGAGACTGCCTTTCCAAAGCCGCAGGGGACAAGGTTCACGCCATCCGGTTGTATATGCATGAAACCGGAACGGACCTGGACGATGCTCGCAAGGTAGTCGAATCGAATATGGTCATGGGTTGGTAGCAATCCAATCCGATTCAATCTGATAGCAACTTTTAAGAAGCATTGAAAACGCCGGTTGATCGCCGGCGTTTTTTTTTGGCGCTTTTTGTTGGCTTGTCCGTGAGTACAGCAGATTGCGATTCTGGAATGCCAGATTCTCATTTTGTCAATTCTACAATTGACAGATTAGTCTGACGACCGATAGGGTTCGGTGGCGGAATGCGGGCCTCAATGAAAATGAGAACAGATTCGGAAACCCAAGAGATGAGAAGTAACACAGACCACAAGACAATCGCAGTGAACAACCCTGGCGGTCAGCCACGACAGTTTTGCGTGCAGATTCAAGTAGGAAATCAAAACCTCTGGAAGAGATCGGCCGTTTTTCTAAATCAAAAATCGGCCGAACAGTGTAGTCTTGATTTGCAAACGCAAGGCAAGGTAACACGAGTCGTGCATTACCGATTGCCGACCGCTGCATGAACGGTCGGCGGCTTGCCAAGCCAGTTACTGGTCTTCTTGCTTTTTGTATTCCAAAAGCAGGAAGCCGTTTTCCTGATTGGTAACAAATTCCTCGGGTCGTTTTCCGTTGATGCTATAGCAGATGGTCAGATTTCCATCTTTGAATCGATAGATGGTTGACAGCTTCTTGCCGGCATTAGGACCGGATTCGGTGTTGATTTGCAACTCTTTTGGTTTCGACTCATCATTGGATTCGACCAGGACCAGCTTGCCCGTCTCGGTCAGTTGAGTCGATTTAATTTCGAAGTTTCCATCGTTTATCGTCAATGACATCGTCTTGACCAAAACTTCCGGCATATCGTTTCCAGCAAATTTTCCAGAGACCAGTTGCCACGTGCCATTCCATTGCGACCAGTCGGTTTCCGTTTCGGTCTCAGTTTCGAACTCGGTCTCGGTTGAGGGTTTTATTTCCCAGGCAGTACTTTGATCACAGCAAGCGGCCATAATTCCGCACGTCAAAAACAGGGTCAAGCATGAAATAAATTTCTGAGTCATTGCGTCTCCAATTCAGGCGGCTGGTTCAGGGCTTCTTTAGCGGCACTCTGAATACAGGATTTATCCAGAAATCACCATAGAAATCTCAAAACGGCGACCAGAAATTAGCCTGCCTGGCGAACACTAACCTACCGGCGGACCGCGACTCGCCCATATTTATTGGTAATTTAGCTGGCAGGCTATTGCTTTCCTTCCAGTAACGAAGTGGGCTGGCTGAATGCTTGCGTTCAATCAGATGGTTTCAGACCACCACTGAATTGGCTGTGGCGGGAACGGTAACGGTTTGCGGCCAAAGGGTTTCCAGCGACTGTGGGATGCTGGACAGCGACTGTATGCTTCGTAAGATTGTTGAATATCCAGTGTGTTCGTCGGAGAGGCATAGAACGATTCATGGTAGCAAGTCTATGGCCAGCGAAGGTCAAGTGTGTGGCCAGTGTTCAGTTAATTGATGATTGCGGGAAAAATAAACGCGGATGAGCGATCTAATTGAACTGAACAATATCCGAAAGTCATACAAGAAAATGATGGCTTTGCGAGATGTTTCGCTTCGTGTGGGTGATGGGATCACTGGCCTGTTGGGGCCCAACGGCGCCGGAAAGTCGACTTTGATCAAAGTTTTGATGGGCTTGGTCAGGGTCAATGGTGGCGACGGAATGGTTTTGGGGCACCGACTGGGAAAAGAGGATCGCAGGATTCGTTCGCTGGTTGGCTACATGCCCGAAGACGATTGCTACATCACGGGTATGACCGGCATTGAAATGGTGACTTTCTCGGCGGCCTTGGCCGGAATTCCTTCGGTGGAAGGCTTGCGACGCGCACACGAGATTCTGGATTTTTGTGGCGTTCATCAGGAACGATATCGCAGCGTCGAAGGTTACTCGACCGGCATGCGTCAAAAGACAAAGTTTGCGGCGGCAATCGTTCACGATCCGCTGTTGCTGATTCTGGATGAACCGACCTCCGGTCTTGATCCTGAGGAGCGCGAGGCGCTGCTGAATCGCGTGCGGGTACTTTGCGATCGATTCAACAAGTCGGCAATCATCTCGACTCACATCCTGCCCGACGTTCAGCAGATTTGCGACAACGTCATCATTTTGGCGAATGGCCAGGTGCGGGTGTCGGATACTCTGGAGGCTCTGAACAAACCGACTTCTCCCAAATACATTGCCTCGGTGTTGGCTGGATCCGACGAAGAATTGGCGAGGCTGTTAAGGGCAGAGGGCATCGCCAGCGAATTCGGAGAGGAAGGACAGATGTTGATCGAGATCGCAGACGACTCGAACTTTCGAACTATATCTGAAATCTGTGATCGTCATGACATCGTCTTGAAGTCGTTGACTCCCGCACGCAACTCAATCGAAGAGATTTTTATGGCGGCGATTCAGGGCTCCGAGGTTGGAGCGACGGCGCAAGGAGGCGACACATAATGCCGCTGCATGATGTTGGATATCGCTCGTGGAAAGGATCGTTAACTTCGGCGTGGACGCGCTGGTGGACGATTTCCGAGGTGGGCGTTCGGGCAGCACTTGCCAGTCGCTGGATTCGCCGAATTATTCTGGCCAGCTGGTTTCCCGTGATCTACTTCGGCATATTATTTTTCGCTTTCGAAACAATGATGGAAACTTCGTTCCGCGATCTTGCTCGTCAGACTAGCGGCACAGAGTTTTTAAGTGAAATCCAGTTGAGCGACGAGGTTTCAGACGCCGCTGATCAGGTCGAGCAAATTCAGATGTTGCGCGATCGGAAAGACAATGCGGAATACAAAGTCAAAAGCAAGTTGTTGGCCGATAACCCTATGATTCGAAGGTTGCCGAACGCTGAGGTTCTGGTTGCTTCATTGGAATCGGGTGATGAGTCGCAGCTTCGCCGGACGGTCTGGGGCTATTTGTTATCGACGTTTCTGCGATACTCGCAAGGCATGATGACGTTGATGATCGTTGGGTTGGTGGTGCCGCCGTTAATCTCGCGAGACGTGCGATCGCGGGCGTTCCTGTTGTATTACTCTCGCCCAATCACCCGCATGGAATACCTGATTGGCAAGATTGCCATTCCCGGTTTCGTGCTTTCGTTGGTGACGTTGGTGCCTGGCTTGGTCCTTTATTTTCTGGCACTGATGCTGTCGCCTGATTTATCGGTGATTGGTGACACGTGGGATTTGCCGTTTCGTGTCATTGCGGCAACCGTGGTGTGCATCGTTCCGACTTGTTTGATTGGCTTGTTGTTTTCCGCTTTGACTCAGGAAAGTCGGTTTGCCAGTTTCGCATGGTTCACAGTATGGGGATTGGGAGCGGTTGTTTGGTTCGGGATTTATGGATCAAACTCGCAAGGCGGAACGATTCCTTTCGATAGCAACTGGTCGTTAATTTCGATTTACTCAACGATTGGGCGAGTTCAATCCTGGATTTTTGGGTTGGAAATGAATGTGTCGCAAGTGGTGCCGTCGATCACTACTCTGGTTGGCCTTTCCATGTTTTCGTTCGTCTTGCTGTACCGACGCATCTCGGCTCCGATCAGGGTCTGAAAGTGATTGAATTAAAGTGATTGAATTTCAAAAAGTAACGAAGCTCTACAAAACGGTGATTGGCGTTAACGATATATCGTTGCGTCTTGAGCCCGGAGTCTATGGGCTGCTGGGTCCAAATGGATCGGGCAAGACGACGTTTATCAATCTTGTGATGGGCCAATTGCGCCCCACGTTGGGTAGCGTTTCGGTTTTTGGAGAGAATCCCTGGAAGAGTGACGATTTGTTAAACCGGATCGGTTTGTGTCCCGCGTTGCAGGCCAGCTATCCATTTGTTTCGGGCGTTAAGTGGGTTGCCTATCTGACGCAGCTGCGAGGGTTTAGTCGCTCAGAGTCGATGGACATGGCCACTCAGGCGATGGAACAGGTCGGCATGTCACACGCAATGGATCGCGCGATGAGCGGATACTCGTTGGGGATGCGACAGAGAACGGTGTTGGCACAGTCGATTGCTCATGACCCTGAGTTGTTGATTCTGGACGAACCATTTAACGGACTCGATCCAAAAGGTCGTTATGAAATGACCTTGTTCTTGAAAGAGTGGGTCAAACGTGGCAAGAGCCTGATTCTGGCCAGTCATATCTTGCATGAAGTCGAGGCCCTGGACCCCTCGCTGCTGTTAATTTCCGGTGGACGATTGTTGGCTTCCGGTTCCCCGCAGCAAGTCAGGTCGATTTTGGCCGACTGCCCGAATTCTGTTTCATTACGATGTGACCAGCCACAGGTCCTGGCTTCCCTGATTACCGCAAATTTTTCAGTGGATTCGATCAAGATTCATTCCGAACACGATGAAATTGAAATCGAGTCGCGGAGTCCGATGGATTTGTTGAGCGGGTTGCCGCGGTTGGCCGTCGAATTCGAGTTGACGATTTCCGAATTGCGCTCTTCCGATGAATCGTTACAACAAATTTTCAGCACGCTGATGAGAATTCATCGCGGCGAGATTCGAGTGCCAGGATAAATCATGGAAATCGTTAACAGCATTTTGGCAACCGTTCGATTCGAATTGTC
The DNA here is from genome assembly GCA_964588195.1 of uncultured Pirellulaceae bacterium. Taxonomy (GTDB): domain Bacteria; phylum Planctomycetota; class Planctomycetia; order Pirellulales; family Pirellulaceae; genus CAJQPP01. The sequence continues at coordinate 17,453 of CAZPOL010000049.1, forward strand.
TCGGGTCATGACCGCTCAGCGTATGTCCGTGGCTGTGATCATGACGTTGTTTCCACCAACCATGATTTACATCCTTGAATCGACGGGAACATTAGTCGCCCCTGAGTTCATTATCTGTTTATTCTGCGGCATGATTTGTTTGCTGTCGTTGCTGCTTTGGTCCACGTCCAATGTCTACGCCGAACTGGAAGGCAAGAGCTGGACTTTTGTGACGTCTCGTCCGTTTGGTCGCTGGTCGATCCTGTTTGGCAAGTATCTTATCGGTTTCTGTTTGTCGTTTTTGATCGCGTGGATTGCTTTGTCACTTTGCATGTTGGTCGCTGCCGATACTCCGTTCTTGACGGAGGAGCAACCAATATCGGCTACCGCCCAGCGCTACAATCAAATGATCCTGGAAGCTAATGCGATGGCAGAGTCAGGTATCGGCGAAGACATCGGCCAGGACAACGGTCAGGAC
>CAZPOL010000049.1:18009-23124 GCA_964588195.1 uncultured Pirellulaceae bacterium
AACGACGGGAAGTGACGACGAACAGACAGAAGGTATTTCACGGTTCATGATATGGGCCTATTTGTCGACGCTTCTGTTCCTGGCCAGTATGGTTTACTCGGCCATCTTCTCGTTCCTTGGAGTGATCATTCAGCGTCGCGCTATGGCGTTTGCGGTTGGGTATTTTGGTATTGTCGAAATCCTTTTTGCGTTGATCCCGGCGATCATTGGAAAGGTTTCCATGTCATACCACATGTTCCAGTTGCTATTTCGCTGGGTCGGCTATATTATTCCCGATGAGGGCGAGCGAGAGTTCTTGCAAATGTATGGCCAGATGCATCCCTCGATTCATCTAGCAGCAATCTTTGGCATGACGCTACTGATGCTCGGATTGGCCGCCTTTATCATTCGAACACGTGAATATATCACTCTGGAAGACTCGCAAGTCTGACCAGGATTTTCCATGACGGTTGATTGGAAGGCTTCCGCGCGAACGCTTGCCAATCCGATTACAACGTTCTTTAATCTACCAGGGATCGTCTGCCCAGGTTCTGATCCGGGCGGCCGCAGGGGTCAGGTTGATTTGAACGGCTCCGTCGTAACCGGTGTGCAGAATTTGACCTTCGAGATGCTCGGGAAGATATTCGCCAAGATTGTGATTCTTGCCTCGGCCACTACTGGTAACGATGACCTCAGGGTCACACCAAGAAAAGAACTCTGCAGGTCGACTGTTCTTGCTGCCGTGATGAGGTGACATCACGACGTCGTAATCGTGAGGCTTGCGGCGAAGCAACTGATTTAAGCCATCTTTTTCCAGGTCGCCAGGCAACAGGATCCGCCGACCATTGAATTCAATGTCGAGTACGATACTGTTGGCGTTGTCGGAAGTTGCAAAACCGAAAATGGGTGGGTTCAAAACTTCCATCTTGACTTCGCTTCCGATGTCCAGATGTTCATCCATGCTGACCGTTTGAATTTGAATGTCAGCCTGTTGCAGTTCGTCCAGCATCATCTTGATCATCGGCTTGTCACTGGCCGAACGTTGGAAGTGGTGTGAAACGATCACCCGATCGATCGAAAATTGTTTGGCGAGTGCGGGCAATCCATTGAAGTGGTCGGAATCGGCGTGCGAGATAACGACGGCATCCAGGTGTGAGATCCGATGGTGCCAGAGTACACCGGCGGCCGTTTGATGAGCTTTCCGTGGAGACCCGAAACTGCCGCAGTCATAAAGTACATTCTTGCCGTGTGGCAACTGCATCAACACGCACCCACCGTGTCCAACATCGATGACCGTGCAATGCATCGTCGTGCGAGTCTTTTGAATCGAGCGGTGCTGCCAATCGGGCACAACCCATCCAATAACGATCCATACCGCGATACCACATGCGACGGTTCGAAAACGAAGTCCGTCGTATCGCAGGTACACCAACATCAAGATGGAATAGAAACAGATAACCGAGACCAGTGGAGGCCCGGCGGTCCACCAGTGACCGTGGTTGACCAGTTGGCACGCTTCCACAGTACCTTGAATCAGTTGCAACGAGGCTTGGCAGCCGGCCGCCATGATCACAGCCACCGGCGGCATCCAGAATCCGAACACCAATACGCCCAATCCGCAGACCAGTCCGGTGGTGATTGGGATCAACAACAAAGGGTTTGCGATCAATGCGATCGGCGCAACGATATGAAACTGGTTGGCAACGGCCGGAAAGGCAAACAGCCAGATGATGGCACTGACCGCAAACGCCATATACATTCGACTGCCGAGGTAACGGATCGATCGTTCGTGCCACGGACGACTGTTTTCAATCAGTCGATCGATCGGGTCCTCGCTGCGTGGTGGAGCAATCCAGTGTCGGGCATAGATCAATGTGCCAACGGCAAGGAAGGAAAGTTGCGCACCGGGACCAAACAATTCAACCGGGTTGATCGCCAACACGACGATCGCTGCCAGCGCCAAACTATTGAATGAAAAGGGGGTTCGTCCAATCCAACGGCAATAACAAAAGATCGAAATCAGGATCGCCGCTCGAGTGACCGGCGGTCGGAACTCGACGAGCCACGCGTATAAGGCGACGAACAGAATCGTCATCAAGAGTCCCTTGCGTCGCGAAAGCAGGCCGATTCGCGAGAGCATCAAAATCAAACTCGCCAGAATTCCGACGTGCAGGCCAGAGATCGCCAACAAGTGAACGGTGCCGCTGAGCATGAAGTTGTCGCGAGTCAGCTGATCCAGTTGCTGACGATTTCCCAACAGCATTGCAGACGCCAAGGGAGCAGTCTGAGCATCCAGGTAACGCCACAACAATGAATCCAGTGAAACACGCAACGAGCTCGCTGATTTGGCAACCAGGTTTCCGGCCTCGATTTTTCGCAGGCATTCGGCGGATGACAAGTCCATCCAGCACAGGGTCCGCTTGCCGCGAAAGTAGTTCTGCAAGTCGAACTGACCGGGATTCGATGGCGGAGAGATTTTTGCCAGATCGCCCGCGCACTGAATCTGGTCTCCTGAGCGAAGGTCGTTCAGCCGTCCGTCAATGAACAGTTCGACGAGTCCGCTTGCCTGACGAAACGTCCCACGGTTCCGGATCGCTGAAATTTCGATCAGCACCCTCGTTCGCTCGCCGCGTATCCGCGAATACTTCTCTTGCTGTTTATCCGGCGCCAGTCGTCTTGGCTGTCCCGCAATTCGTCCTTGAATCATTGCAGGTTGAGCGTCCAGTGTGGCAAACGTGGCGACGTCGCGAGTTCCAATCCAGTTCCAATGGAAACTGTGCCAAGCGGCGCCCAACATCAACAACAACGTCAACAGAGCAAATGAGGAACTGCGAAACCAGCGGGCTCGAAAAGCGACTGCCCAACATGTCGATGCAATGGCGACCGAGATGCACCAGAGTCCAATAGGTACATCCAGCAGTCGATCAAGCAGGATGCCACAGGCGATCGCCAAGGCAATGCGCAAGAGCGGTTGATAGGTTGGTTGCGATTGGTCCACGAACGAATCCGTTTTCGTGTTGCCGTATTTGGATCACGTGGATTGTTCGATCGGAATCAATTAATCCAAACTGGGCATTCATGAATAGAGTTCCATCAAAATATTTTGATGAACTGGCGTTCGTTTGGATAGATGCCGCAAGGCTGTTCGCGCCGTGGATTCGTTGCGGCTGCGTAGATTTCTGTGTGACAGCAGGGATTTATCGCTGCAGAGACTTGTTCCAGTCGTTCCCCATTTGATTGGAGATCGCCGTTGATAGCGGGTGTCGCCGCAGGACTCGGGGCTGGTTTTGGTGTTGAGGCAGCGTCTGTTGGGCGGTTCGTGGAAACGGCGGCTGCGGGTGGAATGCTGAGTAATGTTGTGCAGCTGGCGGATGTCCAAAATTTGCAGGTGGCAAGTTTCTGGCCTGGCTTGGCGGGTTCGAAGGCTGGGTGGCTGTTGGTTGGGCCGGATGAGGACCATCCGAAACAACGACTCCCCTGCGACTCTTGCCAGGCAAACCGTACGGATCGCAATGCGGTCCGAAGTAGCCATTGTCTTTTCGAACTGGACCGGACAAACGAATGTTGGCCAGCACGTCCAGGCAGTCTCGCTTTCGTGGACATGTTGTGTCCGTGAATTTGCCCCAGCCGCGACCGTCTCTTCCATGATCCAGTAAAACCGACCAGGGGTTAGGCCAGTGGTGGTAGGCGTTGTACCAAGTCAGGCCTTTCTTCTTGCCGCATTTACATCCACCGGGTCGCTTGTCGCGATGCGGTTGTCCCTTCCAGCCTTTTAGATTCAGACGCGGAAGCTCGTGGTTACAGTTGGGGCAAGATTGGGCTCGGTCGTAGTCCGTGTATAAATCGAACGCTCTGGTTTCAGAGAGCGGCGAGTGAAAATGCGGCGCGTGAAAGTTTTGCGAGCCCGGCAGGAATTCACCCTCTGCAAAATTTGCAACTTCGTATTCACCAGTGCTGTACCTGAAGTCCTGAGCCTCACATAAAGTCGCCGAACCGACTATCAATACTGCGAATACAGTAAAAGACGCTGAAAGAATGACACCGTGGATGAATTTGCAAGACATGGGTCAAAATCCGGCCAAATGAACTAGAATGTGAATGAGGTAAAGATTCTTGTGTCGGTCTATCGTTAGTATTCGGTACGGAACGGAACGGTTATTCGCAGTACTCTTGAAGTAAGGCATTTACGAATCGTAAGGGCTGCGAAAAATAGGAAAGATATTCCTGCTGGCCCTGAGTTCGAACAAAAGAAGGTAATTGGAATTGATGAATATTCTCCGCAGTTTGTTGTGTCTTTCAGTGCTGGCACTTCTGTTCGCCGGTTGTGAGCAACAAAGCAAATACGATGTGATTGTGCTTCAGTCGAAGGTGAAGGAGTTGGAACAACAACTTCAGTCATTGCAGGACCAAGTCGGTGACAATACTGATCGCAAGAAATTACAAACCACAATCGACCGGCTTCAGGAAGAAGTGATCCGACTTCGGCAATCGATCGAAAATGGTCAGACGAGTCAGGCCAGCCCGACTTCTGCTCAGCCAGAGGCCACTCCGGCCGTCGTAATAATGGCGGAACCGACTGCGGCTGAGATCGAGGCGGCTATCACTGCTTTTGAATCGGCCGGTGCTTCGATTGAGAAAGACGATGCTGGGAACGTGCTGTCGGTTCGGGCAACCGAGTTTCCGCTTGAGCAGTCGGTGATTGAGCAACTTGCTTCGTTTCGAAAAATAAAAAGCGTTGCGGTCAGTGGGCCATGGGTGACGGAAGAGATGTTCAAGGTGTTTGGCACGATGCCATCTTTGGAGCGAGTCGATTGTGAGGTGACGGCCGCCAACACGGCCGCGCTGAAACATCTGGTGGATCTGCCCAAGCTGAAATTTCTGCAACTGTTTCGAACGGATATCGATGACGATTCGCTGGCCGTGTTGTCTCGTATGAATTCTCTGGAGCAAATCCGTTGCGGTCAGACTCGGGTTGGTGATGACGGCCTGAAACATCTGGAGAACCTGAAGACGTTGAAGGCGATCGATTTGAGCGATTGCAATCGAGTATCTGGTAAGGGCCTTGCTTACCTTGCGAAATTGCCAAGTCTGAAATTTCTCAAGGTTTGGGGACCGTTGATCGACGATGCGGCTTTG
>CAZPOL010000049.1:23224-38761 GCA_964588195.1 uncultured Pirellulaceae bacterium
AAAATTACTGACAAAGCTTGCGACACTTTGCAATCGATGAGCCAGCTGACGTGGCTGCATTTGGGCAAAACCAAATTGACAGACGAATCGATCGGGCCATTGCTGAAACTGGAGCAATTGAAATACCTGAACGTCTCGCACACCGAGATTTCGCAAGACGGTTTCTTCCAGCTGGATGACGAATTGGCGCCGCGTGGCGGAATTGTGATACAGCCTTGATCGAAGCAACGGGTTGATGAAAATGTCGAAGCAACCGGCCAACTAAATCTTCGGCAAATGCGTCGTTGTTTCAGTGACAACCATGTTCATCTCGACATCGTGTTCGGTCGTCGGCACCGTTGGAACAATTTGGCAGTCGAAAGACAAGGCGATTCGCAAGGTGCCCAATGAAGTGTTGAGCAATCGGTCATAAAATCCTTTGCCGTATCCCAGGCGGTGACCCTGACTTGTAAATGCCAGGCCCGGGATTAGTGCCACAGTGCAATTGCTCAATTGTTGCTGTCTTCCAGCTTGTTGACGGAGCGTTTCAGGTGGTTCCAAAACGCCGAATGTTCCGGGGGCCAGTTCGTCCAGCGATTCGATTTCACAGAGTCGCAAATCGTCTCCATCGCACCATGGAACACAGACTTGTTTGCCATGCGCAAGTAGATCGTTGATCAACGCGTGAGTCGCCACTTCGCTTCGAAAACTAACGTAACAGCAAACGGAGGTCGCGGCCTGGACCTGCGATGTGTTCAGGATCGTCTGCCTGATTTTTTCACTGGCCACGTCTCGATGCTCTGCCTGGTCCCGCCTGAGCGCCGCAGATTTTCGAGCAAGTTGTTTTTGCTGTCGCATGTCTGTCATAAAAAGTCAGGCTCGGCGAATTAACCGTTGTTGGTGTCTTCGCTGATCGAGCCTGGATGGAAATTGGGAGCTGTTCGGTTGGAGCGTGAATTGGAATGCGGCATCATCGGGTTCAGGAACTCGAACGACCGCTTGGCGATTCGAGGTGCGTCGTGACTGTGGCGACTGAGTTCCACGAAAACGCCTCGGTCGTAACCGATGTTCCTCAGACATTCCATCACGGGCGGAAAATAAATTTGCCCATCGCCAAACATCAAGTGCTCGTGAACGCCCTGATTCATGTCTTCGATATGAATGTTTACGATCTTGTTTTGCCAACGTTCGATAAAGTCGACCAGTGGCAACTCGCCCTGACAAAACAAATGCCCTAGATCCAGAGTCAATTGAAACGAGGGGTGATCGATCCATTGAAGCAGTCGTTCGTAGGCGCCCATCGTATCGATCAGCATGCCCGGTTCCGGTTCGAACCCGATCGTTACTCCGCTGTTTTCGGCGTAGCTAAGCACCGGTTCCAGGCCCGCCGCCAATCGATCCATTGCCGTTTGTAGATTGATCGTATCCGGCTGGCTCCCTGACCAAAGCGAGACGCAGTCGCTGTCCAGATAATCGGCGATGTCGATGCAGCGTTTCAGGAAATCGACTCGTCGCTGGCGATTCTCGGCCCCTTCGCTCAGTAGCGTCGGTTCATGTTTGACGTTTGGGTTCAGCAGGTACCGGGCACCTGTCTCGATCACCGTATTCAGACGGTAGAGCCTGGTCAGGCGATGAAACTTCTCCAGTTGAGCCTCGAAGTCGACGGCAAACGGATTTAGCCAGCGATGATCTACCGTGATGGCGATCGCCCGATAGCCTAACTCAGCGATTAACTCGATCGCCTCGAAAGGATCGTGATTCGAAAAGCCGTTGGTGTTGTATCCGAGGTACACAGAGTTACGTCGCCATGATGCGGCGAGTCATTAGGAATGCTGGAACGATTAGCGAGGCGACTACTAAAGCATACGCCGGATTACCAGGTGAAACCAGATAGCAAATGGAGGCGTCTATCATGATGATCGTCAACAAGCTGCCAATTACGGCCTGCTTGATGTCGGAAGGGCTGGCCGTAACTGTGGCAAGGATTACTTTTCGCACCACTGGGAAAATCATCATCGCCAGCAAGCCGCAAAACAGCAGCGGCGATTGGTTAGGCGTTGCACCATGGACTGCGAGGAAACTGAATTGAAACATCGATGTGAACGGGAACCAGAACAGTGCCCCGATTGCTGCCGCCATGCATCCCGCACCAAGGAACAATGTGCTTTTGATTCCTGCGTCGTTTTCATGTTTGGCGAACCATGTGATTCCAGCGACAAAAAGCCCGACACTTAGTGCGACGAACAGCAGGCCTCCGCTAATCGGCAAGTCGAGCAAGTCGCGGGTCAAAGATCCGCCCAGCACGACATTGCCGCTACGACATAAACCCATCACGATCGGTCCATAACGTGAGTGCTTCGCCGTTCGGTTATACAACAGGATCAAGATGATCAAGCCAACAACGACGGCGAATGTCGGAGCATTCAGCCTGAAACTGTCTCCGCCTTTACCGCTGAAATCGAGCGATAGAAACAAGCCGATTGCCAGTGCGGCCGCCAGCAACGAATAGCCAAACGCCTTGGCGTGTGAGACCGGGATCTTGCCGCTTGGTAGCACTCGCTCGGGTCGTTCCTTTCGATCGATCTCCACATCGTAGACATCGTTCAGCACCATTCCGGCGATGTACAGGCAACTGCTGCACAGCAACAGCAATAGAATTAGCGGCCATTGACCAACGTCGCCGATCATCGCTGCGCCCATCAAGACGTTCGACCAGGCGGTGGGCAGCAGGGAGATTCGCATCAAGCGAAGGTAGTCGTTGAATTTGCTCATTGAGCAATTAAAGGCATCTGCCTCGGATATTGCAAGCGAAGAACCGCCAGCATGTTTCTGTCGGCGCAAAAAATAAGCCCGGAAAGCCAAGTGGCTAATTCCGGACTAGTCCCCCCCTGGGATACTGCAATGCAGATGCAATTTCCCATGTGTTGATCAGGTCAACACAAGTACTTATCGGAGCGCGACCCGGAATACTTTTGCTATATCTGACGGAAATCGAAGTCGTCCATGAAACGGGCGAAAGTGCTATCGGTTGGCAGGAAATCCTGTGGAACTTTGACGATTCTTTAATCTATCCGGCTCGACTTTGCCGATTTTCAGGAATAACCAGACTTTTACAGTTGCTGGAATCCAACCGTCAAAACATCGAAAAGTAATTTAAGATGTCTGAAAAACAAACGACTCGCCCTACTCTGCCGTTTTCAATCGTCGCGCCAATTCTGTTTGGACTGGGTGCGTTCATCTTGCTGTTTTCGTTGATCGACAATGGCACGATCGACAACCAGTTAGTGAAACGATACCTGGCAGGTCACGCGGTATCGAAAGTAACCACGGCGATGTTCCTGGTTGGCTTGGCATCGTTGTTGTTCATTGCCTGGGATGTGGTTCGCCAAAAAGGCAGGATGCCAAAGATCACTTTGATGGCGAAGCGATCCAAGCGAAAGCAATTGATCGAAGGCGAAACGCCAGCCAAGCCAACAACGGAACAACTTCAGCTTGGTTTGGAGAGATACGAAGGCCGGGATCGCCGCACTTATTTCTGGCGGCGTTTGTATACAGCACTGGACTTCGTCCAACGAAACGGAAGCTCGGATGGATTAGAAGAAGAACTGAAGTTTGCTTCGGATCAGGACCAGGATGAGAAACACGATCGATATTCATTTGCCCGGATTCTGATTTGGGCGATACCGATGCTTGGTTTCTTGGGAACGGTACTGGGTATCTCCGAGGCGCTGGGCGGAATTGAAATTAGTGACGACGGCGATTTTCAGGAGATGATGGGCGGCCTTCGCAGTAGTCTGTACGTGGCGTTCGACACGACCGCGGTCGCTTTGACTTTTGCGATCTTCTTGATGTTTCTGATGTTCGGTATCGATCGAATGGAAACCAATCACTTGACGCGAGTCGATTCGCGTTCACGACATGAACTGGATCAGCACCTGGAAATCACCAACCAATCCAAAGACACCTACGTGCAGACCGTCGAAGCGATCGGCGTACAAATGCTGGATTCCACGGAACAATTGGTGGATCGACAAGTCAAACTTTGGCGAACAAACATCGACGCCGCAGAATCGGCATGGGTTGATTCGATTCGTTCGGCCCAAAACGCCGTGCAGCAAAACTTGCAAACCGCTTTGACCGCTTCGACCGACAATCTGGCGGAGACTTTGAAAGAGACAATCAAAAACAGTGACGAGGCTGTTGGCCGACGTTGGGAGCAATGGCAAGTTGCTCTCTCCGAAAACGCCCGCATGTTGACCTCGCACCAGGAACAACTGGTGGAGTACTCCAAGACGATGATGGAAGCACTCGAAAACGTGGGCTCGCTGGCAGAATCAAAACAGGCGATCGTCGACTACCTGGCCAACGTTCCCAATGGTGAAGATTTTGGCATGGCCGCCGAGCAGCTGACGACCGCTGTCCGTTTGTTGGAATTCCGGCTGTCGCAGCTGGAAGACATCGAAAAGAACGGCAAGGATTTTGAAGAAGAACGGTTCCGTATGAGACGCGCAGCATGAGAAAAAACCGGAGGCAGGCAACAGGTCTGGCCGTCAGCTTGTTCCCGTTTCTGGCAGTCTTGATCTGCACGATGGGGATGCTGATCGTAATGCTGGTGCTGGCTGTGAAAAGTTCAGCGGTCAAGGCCGACGCTGCGCAAAAGCAACACGCGGACGAAGTCCAACAGCAACGGGATGAATTGACGCTGCAATTGGAACTCGAAGAACTTCGCGTTCGCGAAATCGCCAAGTTGCGACCTGGCATGCAAGATCGACTTGAAAAAGAAAAACTGCGCCGCAGTCACATGGACGATGAAATTCGCAAACTGGTTCAGGATGCGAAATGGATATCGGAACAGTTTCAGCAATTGGCCGATGACGACCAATTCGTGCTGGACGTGAATCAACGAGAAGCGGACAAGATCGACGAGCTGGCAAACGCGATCTCGCAAAGGCGACTGGAATTGCAAGACCTGCGCGAAGAAGTGGCTGGTCGACCGTTGTTGTACTCGATTGTGCCGACGCGATCTAAAAGTGGAACGTTGCGACGTCCGATTTATGTCGAGTGCACACCCACCGGGATTGAGCTACAACCTTCTGGAATCAAAATCGGGTTGGATGAATTCACCAAGCCAATTATTGCCGGCAACCCGTTGGATGCCGCCCTGTTGGCGACTCGCGAATACTGGAATAAATTCGAGGCCGGATCGAGTGAAGGCGAACCGTATCCGTTGATTGTTGTTCGACCAGGTGGCGCCACGGCCTACGCGGTTGCACGGCGTGCGATGGCCAGTTGGGATGATGAATTCGGTTACGAGTTGGTCGAAGCAGAAAAACAACTGGACTGGGGAGAATCAGATTTAAATCTGAAAGAGACTCTGACGCAATCGATTCAGATTGCGATGCAGCGACAAAGCCAGAGCGTCGCGTCAGGCAAAGTTCAGTGGATCGATGGAAGACGCGGGCAATCGCCCCGACTGGCAGGAGGCTACCGGCAAGCCTACGGAGGACAGGGCTCGGCCAGGTCATCCACCACCAGCAACTCGGCCAGGTCTGGCAATTCGAATTCAGCGGTTACTGGAAACGGACAGTGGGCTAATCAATCGCAGGCACCCGGGTCCGACGCGGACTTTGGCGATTTCGATACCAGCACACCTGACAGCCTCAGCCGTTTTGCCCAGGAAGAAGCCGAACGCCGGGCTGGAACTTCGAATTCAGGCAATCCACTGCGATCCGGCAATGAGAGCTCGCAAAACCGCCAACCATCAGGACAGTCGCAGCAGTCTGGCGATCGCTCGGCCAGTTTTGCGCCCAGCGGTGCGACGGAAGCTTCCGATACTTCCGCGTCCAGCGTTGGCAATCTGGACAGCGATCCGTCAAGCCTGTCCAGACCATCGACTGGCGCAGTGACATCGTTAGCGGAACAACGCGGCGAAAACTGGGCATTACCCACACGGACTCCGGGTGCGACGGCCTATCGACGACCGATTCGGGTCGAATGCAATGAAAATCATTACCTGATTTATAACAGTGATCCACAACGTGGGCCTGTGCGAGTTGATATCGATACATCGATGGAAGTCTCGATCGATGAAATCGTAAATCAGGTTTGGAAACAAATTGAAGATTGGGGCATCGCCGAAATCGGCGGCTTTTGGAAGCCTGTATTGAGGCTCTCGGCCGAAAGCCGCACTGGCGCTGTGCGAGCCGACGAACTGGCCGGCAAGTTGAAGAATAGCGGAATCGAAATTGAGAGGATCTGGCGATGAGATCGAGAAGATTCCGACGCAACTCACAAGATGCCCAACCGGGTGACGATTCGTTTTTGGATATCGTCGCCAATCTTGTCGGTGTGTTGATCATTCTGGTCGTGGTGGTTGGCGCGAACGCAGGATCCCGGATCCACAAGATCGCGATTAGCGAAGTCGATAAAGCCGAACTAACAGATCTGGAAGCACGCCACGAGAAAGCCGGCAAGCACGCCAGTGGCTTGCAAGCTGACAACCATCAACTGGAAGCCAGGATTCGATCTGAGATGTTGTTGGCCGATGCGAGAAAAGCGGAACGCGATCAGTTGTTGGTGAAGGTCAGTCAGGCTCGTAGTGAACTTGCCAGCCGTAAGGAAAAGCTGTCGAACAAACAACAACAAACCATGGAGCATGCGACTCAGTTGGCAACACTGCGCTCCGAGTACCGCGAGCTGGACAGCCAATACACTTCTCTGAAGTCGGCAACGACGAAGGCCGAGACGATCGAACACTTTCCGACTCCGATCGCCAAAACTGTCTTTAGCGATGAAGTTCACTTTCGATTGCGTGGTGGCAGATTAGTGCGTGTGCCAATGCAGCCATTGATCGAATTGATGAAGGACGAATGGAAGGAAAAAGCCAGGAAGCTGGAATCTGCCGACGAAACGTTGGAAACCGTCGGGCCGATCGGCGAATTCCGCCTTCAGTACCATCTGCAGGCGGAAGAACGCGTCGTACGGACGGCGTACGGCGATCAAAAGGAACGCTCCATCGACTTTACCAGGTTTGTAATGGTGCCTGTCGGAGACCAAATCGGTGTCGAAGTCGATGAGGCATTGACTGCTGGGTCAGATTTTCGAAATTGGATGAACTCCGTTTCGGCAGAAAAAACGACTGTTTCCGTTTGGGTTTACCCTGACGGATTCGAGGACTTCAATCGGTTGAAAAAGTTGCTCTACGAAAACGGGTTCAAGACCGCATGTTGGCCACTTTCAACCAACAGTCCGATCTCTGGTGGACCTTCCGGCTATCGATCCACGGCACAGTAAGTCTCACGGGTTTTGTGGTTGAGCCCAAACCGTAACTTGGGCACTCCTGCCCGAGTACTGCATGACGAGATCGGCTAGTACGGTCGTTCAATGGATCAGATGCCATGCGAGGGATTTTCGCTCGCAAATGAGTTCAAATTCGATTAAAAGTCAGCTGCACCGCTTGAAAAAATCGGTATTCTGCTTACCGTAGAATTTCTTTCCCCAGCAAGCAAACTGATAGAGAATTCGCTAAGCAAACCATGGCAAGAAAAAACCCACGGCGTAATATTTCCAGAATCGATATGTACTCCAAATCAGGCAGTTCCCACGGTGGGTGGGAGGTCCGAATGCAGCGGCGCGGCAAAAAACACGAGAAGTTCTTTGCCGACGGTAAATTTGGGGGGCGACGAGGCGCGTTGCAGGCTGCCAAGGTTTTCCGCGACGAATTGGAGGCTCGTTTGAAGCCTTACTCCGTCAAGGAATTGGCAAAGAAGCCATCGGTTCGCAACAGCTCGGGCGTGGTTGGAGTCCGCAAAGCGACTCAGATCGAAGAGACCGACGAATACATCTACACGTATACGTTTTGGATCGCCCAGTGGACGGACGGAAAAGGAAAACGCAAGACTCGCAGTTTTTCGATCGACAAGTACGGCGATGATGAGGCGTACAAAATGGCGTTGAAAGCGCGTTCACGCGGCGTTAATCAAGCGAACAGAACGGTTTGATTCAGCGGTTCAAGTTTGCTCGAAGTTTTGTTTGGTCGGATCGGGCTACCACTTGATCGAGACTTTTTCGTCGACGCCGAGTCCTAACATTTCGCTGATACTCAAACCGGTGATCCCGATTTTCACCAGGCCGTCGTTGCCTTGCACAGCGATCAAGGTGCCGGCTGGTTCATCATGATCTTCCGGGTAGATACCAATCGTCTCGTGGGCTCCGATCTTGACTTTCACTTCCAGGATATTGGGAGCTTCACCGACACTCTTCACGTCGATGTCAGTAAGCAGGTCACCGGTAGAACTAACAGATTTTACGCAGCCTTCAACGCAATTCTTGATCAACGAAGTGCCCCAGTGCGAGTGAGTGAAATTACCTGCCCCAATATCCTGTCCACATAATAATGTCAGTGGGGACAGGAATTCAACCCGGATGATGGCCCGTCTGGCCTGGGAAATGACGATTTTTACGGGTGATTCGTCGGATCTGATGATCGAACAAGTGACAGACGCGGCCGCCTGCTCCTACTCTGACTTATTCCAAACGCCATCCATCAACAGCGCCCATTCTTTTTCGTCCGAGCTGGACCAGACTCGCCATTGATACGATTTTTCGCCGTCGTCCATTTGGACTTCTTGTTTGATGAAGGAGCCGTCAGGTTGTTGCCATGCCGACCGGATGATCGGATGTTTGTCGTCGACCTGAACGATTTCCGGGTAAGTCCTGGTGACTGTCCCGTCGTAAGCGAATCCGTATGTCTCTAATCGTTCTTCTTTTTGGTCGTACAGCCACGTCGTTTCGTAACGTTGGTAGATACCACCGGAAGCGTTTTTGGTGGAAGTGTTGGCCTTCAGGAAGTTCCCGTTCATGCCGACGGAATAGTCGTTTTGTGCCCAGAATTCGCTGCCCGCTTGCCATTTGCTGTCACAAGTCCACTGTCCGACATAGGGAGCGAACGCTGTCAGGTGTTCATTGAGTTCGCGTTCGGTTTGGGCAGCCAACCGTGAATCGGCCGTCATGAAGGCAAGCATCAGGAAGATCGAAGTAGCCAAAGCCCGGTTGTTTACATGATTCGAAAGTCGCATGGTTAATTACCGATGGTTATTTTCAATGAGATGGAGAATACGACGATTGCAAAGCTGGTTCGATACTAACCAACAAATTTTGACACGAAAAAAGGCAAGTGCCAATTAAGACACTTGCCTGTGTTTGAATTATGTCTGGATTTTTCGCCAGATCCTGATCCGGTTAGCGGATCAGGCAGTTGGGACCTTGAATGGTTTGGCTTTGACAGCCTTTTTGATGCGGCCGCTACGGATGCATTGGACACAGACTTTCATCGCCTTGGCGCCGCCACCTGGTTGCTGAACGCGAACTCGTTGCAGGTTGGGTCGGAACTGTCGGCGTGTGATACCGGTTTTCTTGGTACCAACACCGCCCAAGTACTTCGCTTTACCGCGAGTCTCAACTGAATTTCCTTTGGACGGCTTTTTGCCGCAAACTTCACACATGCGTGCCATGACGTACCTGTAACCCTGGATGGTCCACAAAATCTTGTTTTTCGAGTTCGCCAGTATACCAGTCAATATCGGTCTGGCAACGGCAAAGAACCCGGTTTTTCAGGTGGTTTTCCAGGATTCGCAGCGGTGCCGCACGTGGAACGAGCTGCCAGATCGCTTTTCGCGAAGGTACTCCTGAGGAGCATACTAAACGGCAAGCTCGGCGAATTTGACCAGCGAAGATATGTCCTGCGGGTGTTTCTTGATCCAGGCAGCCAGCATCAACAGCACGCCAATCTGCAGGTGCGTTTGTGGTACCTGCGGATCGCTGTTTTGAGCCTCACGAATCATATTGTTTGCCGTTTCCGAAACTTCCAAATCGTCGCCATTGCAACAGGACAGCAATTGGCCCGCTCTCAGGATCATCCAGTGTTCCTGGCGATCGAAACCTGGCAGTTTCCAAACGCCGTCCAGCTTGCGTCGGGCCGTCGTCAATTGTTGAAGCCGCCTTTGTAGCCATTTCATTTGTTTCAACTGGTCCCGCAAAACGCAGGCTCGTTCAAACGACATTTGAGTCGCAGCCTGCTGCATCCGTTCGTCGAGTCGTTTGATCATTCCGAAGTCGCGACCACGCAGAAATTTCAGCGCTTTCTCGACGTTGTGTCGATAGGATTCGCGAGTGCAATGTTCGGCACAGGGACCGAGGCACGTCGACAACTCGTGGCGGATGCATTGTGCCGTTCGATCGTTTCCGAACAGAGACAATTGATTGCTGAAGTGCATTTTTACCTTGTCCGGGCAATCCCGCAGCTGGAACACATAATTCAAACAACTGATCGCTTCATTCAAACGAGCCCGGCCGGCAATTGGTCCAATCGCTTCGCTGGCTCGCTTGGGAACCTGCCTTGCAAAAAACAGTGAGGGGGCCGAGCCGTGACTGACGCAAATAAAGCCCGGTTGGCGGCGTTCCGGTTTACCTTCCACGTTGTATGGTGGCCGCCAGCGGTCGATCAATTCTGCTTCACGGATCAACGCAAGCAACTCATGCGAAATCGGTTCCCACACCAACGTTTTGCTGTGCCGTCGGATCTTCGACATCTTGGGATCGGAAGTCTCTGTGGCGAAGTAGGTTAGCAAACGCTGACGTAATGACTTGCTCTTGCCGACGTAAATCAGAGTGTTGTCGGGGTTCAGCCAGCCGTAGACTCCAGCGCAAACCGGAATGTGTTTGCGGACCGTGGCTCGTGCTTCGGCAAGGTCCTTGGAAAAGACCATGTGTTGCAGCGGGCGAAGTGCACAATCGGCTAACAAGGAAGGACCGAATCCCTGGAACGCTTCCGAACGGTCGCGGATCGGCCGTTTTTCAGCATCAGTCTTTTGAAGATCCTTGCTTCGGCTTGCCACGACAATCCTTTTTGCGTGTTGGCGACGATTGAACCGCAATTCCACCTTGCATATCCGTCCTGCAGGTGAATTACAAATCTACCAGCGCAACGGTACTCGGGCGAGGCATCCCTGAATGCTGGCAGTTACTGAGCAGATCCTTCGGACTTCTGCTCAGAGTCGGAATCGCTGGAATTCGCGGTGTCTCCGTTCGACGCAGTGTCACCGTTTTGTTGCGCGGCCGCTGCAGCCAACTGGGCCATCGGGTCGGGCACCAGAATCGCGTAAATGAACAACATGATAGCGCCGGTTACAAGCAGGCTGTCGGCGATATTGAAATTTGGCCAAGGGTCGCACATCCAGACACCCTCCAGGCGGAAGTGAATCCAGTCGCGAACATGGTACATCGTCTGTTCGGGGTGTCGTTCGACGTAGCCAAATCCCATCCGGTCATACAGATTGCCAAGGATTCCGCCGGTGACCATGCCAAGCGCTACGGTTAACCAGCGGCTGATCGCCATCTTGAAATAGAACATCCAAACCAGGATGCCGCCGAGAGCGACCAACGACAGGCCAGCCAGCCAAAAGCTGCCTCCCTGGAACATGCCGAACAGAGCGCCTCCATTGAATGAGGTCTGGATTCCCAGCACATCCTTAATCCACCAGTGAGATACATCAGGTACGAGTGGTTTGAAATGGCTTGCAAAGACCTGGGTCTTGGTAATCAGGTCGGCAGCGACACCGATTATGGCTAGCGCGAAAAAAAGGACGTACCGATTGACAGGCAATCGAACGTCCTTGTGAGTGACCGATTTAGTAGCGGTTGTTTGATTCAATCTCGGAGGCGCATTTCACACAATATGGAGTGTAAGGAATGGCTTTGAGACGCATTTTTGGAATACGCCCTGAGCATTCAACGCAAGAACCATAATGTCCTTCTTCGATACGTTCAAGAGCAGCTTCGATTTGATCGAGCCCCTCGCCCTCGTTGTTCATCAAACGCAGGGTATTGTCCTGTTCGTAGGTATCGCTGCCCATATCGGCGATGTGGCTGGGGATGGACGAGCCGCCGCCACCTCCATTGCCACCAGATTTGGCCAAGGCCGCGTCTGCCAGAGTAGAAACATTGCCTCGCATACGCGCTCGCAGCGAAAGCAGCATCTCCTTAAAGGGTTTCATTTCAGTTTTTTTCATGTCTCTCGTCCTGATCTTGTTCCGGGCGAACACGTGATAGTATTGATAAGGCTGTGGGTTCCGTTTCCCGCCGTCCAGCGAGCGACACATTCTATGGAGGTGAATTGCGAGCGTCAAACATTTCGTGGTAAAACAAAACGTATTGAATTGGTAAGCCTTTGCAATGCAACGACTTATGTTAGTCGCCTGTGGCGAGGCCCGTTTTCAACTGTTTCAAGACCCAAAGTCCTCCCCCAAAGTTCCCCAAAAGTCTCCAAATGGCCAAGTGTGACGAAGGCTACATCTGCCAGGTTTGTAACAAAGACGTGGAATCGATCACGGAAAGTGATCTGTATTTGCGCTATGTGCTTGGAAAAGTCGACCCCGAGGTGTTGCATACGACACCCGAGCGGCACATTCGCTGCAACCCAGTGCTGGCTCAGTTCATTGATGACGACCGATTTTCGCCTGTCGTTGTCCAGGGCGATATGGGCGCTGCCAACCTGGACAAAGCGTATGTCCAGCAGCAAACGGAATTGGTGACCAGGGCATTTCGACGCTTGTGCGAATTGAAAGGAGCCGACGGGATCTCCGTTCTGGATTTTCCGTTGGCCGAGTTTCGCAGTCCCGATGAATAACCGCAACCAAACGGAATCAGGCTAGATCGATGATGTGCTTTCCGTTTTTGTCCAGCTGGATTGCTGACACAGACGCGACCTGTTGCGTGTTCAGTTTTCCGTACAGGTGAGGAAAAAGGTCTCCGCCTCGCGAGGGCTCCCACCGCAGATCGCCCTCCAGAACGTCGGTGTCCACGGCAACCAACAACAGTCCGGTTTGACCAACGAAGTGTTTGTCGGCTGTTTCCTGAACTTGCTGGTCCGTTGAAAAGTGAATGTAGCCATCCGTCAAATCGATCGACGCTCCGGCGAATTCGCCTTGCGACTCGGCCTTGCGCCACGTGGCTTCGTCAACGATTTTGTAGATCAGGTTAGACATGAATTTGCAGGAACAACACTTGTAAGGAATCAGATTGAAAAAGCCGGTGCGAATTTCGTTTGGAAGGAAACCGTTATGACTGACCGAGTTTGGTTTCGTTGACTCGGAAAAAGATTCCTGCCAACAGAAACGGAATCGCGCCCAGCGCGACCCACCACCAGGTCAAGCTTAACGTGGTCGCCAGGACTCCGGCCGACAGAACGATGATGCCGGCGAACGCAAACATGACTTCGTCTTTCGAATTTGCGTCGGCAATGTGGCATAGCCAAACGGCCAAGCCGGAAATCAGCGAGATGGCGACCATCCACCACGCGACATGCTTTGCGTACAAGCCAGTGACTCGCATATGCGAAAGCAGCAACAACATCACGGTTGCAAACAGCAAGACGGCTGGCAAAAAGAAAATGATTGCCAGCGTCTCGAGGTAGTCGCGGAGTTTGCTCTTTTCCATCGTGCGCGTCCGCTCGTGTTACTGTTTGTTGGACGTTTCCAAAGGAACCAGCGGGCCGTTTTCGGCAGCCATCTTGCGGATGTCTTCAGTAATTTTCATCGAGCAGTATTTTGGACCGCACATGCTGCAGAAGTGAGCGCTTTTGAAACTCTCTTGCGGCAGCGTTTCGTCGTGGAACGACTGAGCCGTTTCCGGATCCAGCGACAAACGGAATTGTTCATTCCAATCGAATTCGAAGCGAGCCTTGGAGAGTGCGTCGTCCCGATCCTGAGCGCCGGGGCGTCCGCGAGCGACGTCAGCCGAGTGTGCCGCAATTTTGTAAGCGATGACTCCATCTTTCACATCTTTTGCGTTGGGCAGACCGAGGTGTTCTTTGGGAGTCACATAGCACAGCATTGCCGCACCATGCCATCCCGCCATGGCGGCACCAATCGCGCTGGTGATGTGATCGTATCCAGGAGCCACGTCGGTGACCAAAGGCCCCAACACATAAAACGGAGCACCATGGCAAATATCGATTTGCTTTTTGATGTTCATTTCGATCTGGTGCATCGGGATGTGACCAGGGCCTTCCACCATGACCTGGGTGCCCTTTTCCTGACCTCGTTTGGTCAGTTCACCGAGCACTTCCAGTTCCGCGAATTGTGCCGCGTCACTGGCATCGGCAATGCTGCCGGGTCGCAAGCCATCGCCCAGACTCCACGTCACATCGTACTGACGCATAATGTCGCACAAGTCATCGAAAGCTTCGTACAACGGATTCTGTTTTCGATGCACCATCATCCACTTGGCGATCAAAGAACCGCCTCGTGAAACGATGCCGGTCACACGTTGGGTCGTCAGGTGCAAATGTTCCATCAACACGCCGCAGTGGATCGTCATGTAATCGACGCCCTGTTTCGCCTGGTGCTCGACCATGTCCAGGAAGTGTTGCGCTCGCATGTCTTCGATGTTGCCACCGAGTTCTTCCAGCATCTGGTAGATCGGAACCGTACCGATGGGAACGGGAGAGGCTTCGATGATCGCTTTGCGAATGTTGTCGATGTCCTTGCCGGTCGACAAGTCCATGACGGTGTCCGAGCCATGGTGGACGGCCATGTGCAGTTTTTCCAGTTCCTCGTCCACGTTGCTGGTAACTGCGCTGTTGCCGATGTTGGCATTGATTTTGGTTTTCGAAGCGATGCCAATACACATCGGTTCCAAGCGACCTTTCGCGTGGACTACGTTGGCGGGAATCACCATTCTGCCGGCGGCAACTTCATCCCGAATCAATTCGGGTGTCAATTGTTCCCGCTTGGCAACGTATTCCATTTCGGGTGTGATTTCGCCACGTCGAGCGGCAAGGATTTGGGTAGTCATTCGTTTCTCAGGAAAGGGCCGTTAATGTCGGTGGTTCATCAAAAATTGTTGCTCAAGCATTCTTGTGTTTGTCAGCATGGAATGTGCCAAGCGTAGACGATTGAAGAAAATAGCAGCGAACCAATAACAGTGGGCCAATCTAAATTGAAGGATGTTTTACGGTGGCTTCGCTAAACATTGCCGATTCGCTGGCAACGTTCAGCGAATGCAAGGTTAGTCGATGGCCGTCGGAGTCGCTCCGCCATCGGATGCGGGAAGATTCTTGTGAGCACCGTCGCATTTCGGCGGGGCGGCTGTTTGTTTACAGGTGCACATGTAAACCGTTTCCGATTTCTCAGCCGTAAAGACCTGGGGAGTAAAATCGCACCCGTCCTGTTTGTGTTTGCCATCGCAAAAGGGCTGTGACTCAGAAAGTCCGCACGTGCACCATGCGTACTTTTTTCCTTCTTCCAAATCGACTGCGATTGGGGCAGTCCCTGCACATTTTGGCTTATCCATTTTTGCTCCGGTCAACGAGTTTAAGTTCTCGATGATTATCGCAATCCTTGACCGTTTCGCCAAGGCGCCGGACGCGGAACGTTTTTTCCGCGTCAGAAACCGGTTTTCTTGATTGTCGCACCGTCAATTGACGAAGGACAGTTGTGATTTTGAGTCGCCGACCGGCAACCAGAACTAGCCTCAGCACCGGCCTCGGCTACGACGTGA
>CAZPOL010000050.1:0-14335 GCA_964588195.1 uncultured Pirellulaceae bacterium
TTAAGCCTGCAGGATGTCATCCCTCCCTTTTACGCCCCCAAATTCACCTCTGCCTCAGAGAGTCAATTTTGGATGAATGATAGCGATATTGTGATTGGCTATGCTGACGGGGGTGAAGCCTACGCCTACCCCATCAAAATTATGAACTGGCATGAAATTGTCAGCCACGAGGTTAATGGGCGGCCCATTTTAGCCACCTACTGACCGCCCTGTCGCAGCGGCATCGTGTATGACCGCACCATTCAAGGCCAACCGCTTTTATTTGGTAACACCAGTGCTTTGTATGAGTCAGACATGGTCATGTTTGATCACAAAAGCGGTTCTTATTGGCAGCAGGTCAACGGCAAAGCCATCGCTGGAACCTTAACAGGAGAGCAATTGACCTTACTGCCCGCCCAAACCACAACGTGGGACTTATGGCTTGAGCAACACCCGCAAACCCAAGTGCTTTCGCTTGATACCGGTCATCAACGGAACTATACCAACGACCCATTTATCGGCTTGGGTGATAAACTCAATCAGGGCGGTGATTTTATTTTTCCTGTTTCTGAAACGGCACGTGATGATCGTTTGAAGCCGGGCGAGGTGGTGTTGGGGGTCGAAGTCGGCAATACCCAACGTGCATACGCCATTGGCCAAATTGGTGATGGGGTGATCAATGACACCCTCGATGAAACACCTCTTGTCATCTTTAGCCTTCGTGATGGCCCCACCGGAGCCGCTTTTTTAACTCAACTTGAGAATCAAACCCTAACCTTCCGCTTTGTTGAAGGCCAATACCAGGATGAACAAACAGACTCCAAGTGGTCTTTGTCGGGCCTGGCAGTATCAGGGAAGTTAGCCGGAACCCAACTAGAGCCACTTCCTATTCGCTCTACCTTTTGGTTTTCTTTAGTCACATCGTTCCCGGATATTGAGCTTTATTCTGGGAATTAATGCTGCGAATTAACGGGTCATCGACTTACGCTCGTTTACTCGCCGGGCTCAGCCTTGATAGATGCAAGAGCCCCAGGTCAATCCAGCACCGAAACCGCACATCAACAAGCGACCATCCAGCTTGGCAACGCCCTGCTGAATCGCCTCGTCCAGCAACAACGGAATACTGGCCGCCGACGTGTTGCCGTAGAGTTGAAGATTGGTGAAGACTTTTTCAGGTGGAATATCTGAGTCTGCCAAGGCGGCTTCGATGATACGAATGTTGGCCTGGTGCAACAGCAACACATCGATGTCATCGATCGTCATCTTTGCCATCTCCAGGATTTCGCTGACCGCAGATGGAATCATACGTACCGCCCATTTGAAAACAGGCTTGCCGTTCATCTTCAGAAATTGTTGCCGCTCGGCCAGAACTTTTTCCGAGGCTGGCATGCGCGAACAAGATCCAGGTACGGTAATCAAATGGCCGAGGTCGCCGGCGGTACCCATTTTGTTGGCCAGAATTCCACGCCCTTCGTCTTCGGTCGCTTCCGGATCCGGTGCCAACAAAACGGCACCCGCTCCGTCTCCGAATAGCGGATACGTCTTAACGTCTTCCGGGTCGCTGACTCGAGACATGGCGTCGGCACCGATCACCAGGACTTTCTTGCAAGAACCGGTCTTGATGAACTGAGCTCCGACGATCAAGCCGTAAACGAATCCGGAACAGGCCGCGTTCAAGTCGTAGGCCACTGCCTGGCACTTCAACAGATGCTGAACAATCGCTCCGGTGGAAGGAGTAAAGTGATCAGGGGTCATCGTGGCAACGATGATCATGTCGACTTCTGCGGCATCGACTCCCGCATTTTCCAGGCATTTCTTGCCGGCCAAATAAGCCAAATCGCTGGTCGCCTGGTCAGGCGCACAATGACGCCGCTCCAGAATCCCGGTTCGCTGAGTGATCCACTCTTCGTCGCAGCCCAATTTGGTCAATTCGGCATTGGTTACCACCACAGGAGGGACGTACGAACCGGTCGCAACGATCTGAATTCCTCGCAGGCTGGTGTTGGGTGGGATGGGTTTGTCCGTTGCCTGATTCTCAGGTGTAATGATCGCCATTGAGGAACCGTTGAGGTATTTCTATCTGAGCCCTGTCGCCAATCGCAGCGCTAAAAGGTCGTTCTACAAGGTGGTAATACGGCTGTTCAGCTGAGCTGTATACCCCAGCATCCGCATTTAAACATGGGCCCGCCAACAGTTTCCGCAGTAACTCGATTCCAGTCAAGGTTTTAAGCGTTTCCTGCCAGTCAATTGTCCGGCTATTTTTCGACTATTCCACCTCTATCCCGTCTATTGCGGACAGTTTTTCGATTGCGAACAGTTTTTCAAGTCCGCACAGCTCATCAGGCCCACACAATTTCAAACACTCAGGCTCAAACAACGGCCGGCCGCGAACCCCTATGAACTAAACCAATTAACGAAACGTATCAGCTAGTCGTACTCAGTTTGAGTCGTCCTTGCCCTGCTTTTGGTCTGTCAAAATGGCAATAATAGCCAGGTTGGTTGGTCAAAAAGAGCCCACATAAATACCCGCAACCACTGCCTGGACTCAACAGGTCCGCCGCTGACCCACTTGGCGACTTACAGACCCACCGATTGTAAATCACTATTGCGCATTGGCTTAGGTCGTTTTCCCTGATTGGATGGCATGCGGAAAGGCCCCGTTTTTGGGCACTTCCGCATACACACACCCCATATTGGGGTGTTTTTTGGGAATAGATGCGGTAAATTATCGGCTCGTCGAGTTCATCGATGCGGAGCGTCGAATCGGACTGAGCTTACAAACAAGCTTCGAAGACCACTTGATAAGAAAGTAAATATGAGCCTATTGGCAATCTTATATCAACTTGTCCCTGACTCCCCTATTTTGGTAGCCGCCAACCGCGATGAAAAGCTTGACCGCGTCTGCCCCACACCCAGCATTCAATCAGGAAAGCCACGGATTTTGGCGAGTATTGATCAGCAAACCGGCGGCACCTACCTGGGTGTCAATCAATCCGGGATGTTTTGTGGCCTGACAACGCGTCGCAAGATGTATGTGCCGCCAAATCCCAAATCGCGTGGCACTTTATGCCGTGAGATGTTGAAAACCAGCTCGGCGCGGCAAGCGGTTGACTTGGCGATGGAAGAGCTGCATGGCAATCAATATGATGGCGCCAACTTTGTCGTTGCCGACTCCGAGAGCGGTTGGGTTATTCATGCCGGTAACGACATCAATGTGGTCCCTTTGCAGGAAGGCCTCAGCATCGTTGGGCAGATGGACGTGGACGATGCGATGGATGAACGAGCCGCGTTGGCTCGCCGTCTATTGACTCTGCAGATGCTGGATTCGCCGGTCAAGTTCCTGGCAGTTGCCAGCAAGGTCTTTGCCCGAGCCCCAATGGGTGGCGGTCGACCTGGCATGGTGGTTCGCCAGCCCAATTTTGGCACGGTCAGTTCCACATTGATTTCGCTTGGCAAGAAGCCTCGCGACGCCATCTATCAGTACAGCAATGGTGCTCCCGACGAATCCAAGTTTGAAGATTACTCGCCGTTCCTGCGTGACATTCTCAGCCGTGGATTGCGTGAGGCACGTACCAAGGCGGCCAGCGCCTGATTTAGCCGAATAAAAACTCGCATATCAAAGCCCGCTCTGATCCTCCAGAGTGGGCTTTTTTATATCTGCATTAAGCTGCTCGCTTCTTCCGTTTCTTGCGGCGCACCTTCTTCCTGGTTTCTGACGCACCGTCGACTTGCGCTGCTTTTCGTTTTGGGCGAGCCCGTTTCGAACCTGACGACTTCAATCGGGCTGAAGGCACAAAACGGTACTGCAAACTGTTACCTTGTTTGCCGATCTCTTTCACCGTACTCGTCTTTCGCAAGCAATAGGCGATTCGTTGTGCGAACCAGCGTTCGATACCCATCGATTCAGACAACTCCAAAGTCCCGAACACGGCGGGCAAATCTGCGGGCAACAGTTTTCGCAGATCGGCACGAGTCTCATAGACATCTTCATCGATGACTCGAATCAGACTCTGGTCCTGCACCTTGAACTGCCCGCGGCGTCGGTTGCGGCGTTTGTGCGGATATCGCGTCTCTTCGATTTCAATCAACGGTACTCGAAAAGTCAGTCGCCGATGTGGAAAGACCTTGGTGAAGTACATCAACTCGTGAAACATATCCAGGCGAGTGCAGCGTTTGGGCGACCAGCGGCGTTTCAATTCCGGGCCACCTTTCTGTTTCAGGTTCACCAGCTTGCGCCGCGCCACCAGCGGCTTGATCACTTCCACTGGATGATCTTTCAACAGGTCACGAACCTTGTCCCGAATTGATGACAGCCCGGAATGTTGGACCTCGATCAATCGGTCACCATCGACAATGTCGATTCGGTAGCGCCCCAGTGGCACCTCGGTCCTGGCACCTGGTCCTGCGTAGTACTGCTTCAATTGTTGGTGCAGCGTCGTTTCCATTTCCGCAAATTAGCGAAAATCGGAATCTGAGTCGCGGTCAATGCATGTCGGTGTTTTCAAGCTGGCCAATATTTGGCAAAACTCCCTGATTCCGGGCCGTAAACGCGGGAACTGGCAAATATCCCCAAGTCACGGACGAATGCTCAAGTGAAAATACAAGGCGGAATAGACAAGCACGACACACAATCCAAGGAAGCGAGGTGGTTCCAGGCACACAAAACCACCTCGCTTGCGCGTCGGGCTTGTATTACTCTGGTCACCAATACCGACTATCGTATTTCTGTCCTGTGATGCCTGCATCCAAACTTTGCAATTCAAACCTGAGACCCAATTCGATGAAGAAACAATACTCGCTTTCCAGATTACTCGGTGCGATTTTGATCCTGTTCGCAGTCTCTCCTGCCGCCTTGTTCGCACAGGAAAAAACTGCCGAGTCGAAGGCCGATGAATTTGATACGGCGATCCACCTGGAGTCGTTTGACGTTGTTTGGTCCACCATCAAAAAGACGCATTGGGACAAGGACCTGGTCGGCGATTCCTGGGACGCCGCAAAAGAGAAATTTCGCCCGCGAATCGAAGCGGCCGAGAATGCAGGCGACGTCCGAAACACGATCAACGAGATGCTCAACACCTTGGAAATGTCTCACTTCGGGATCATTTCCAGCGATGACTACGAAGAGTACCAGGCTGAGACCAGCCGTGAAGATTCCAACGCCGAGGAAGAAAAAGGCGACGACAATTCGGATGATGCCGAAAAGCGCGAGGACGAAGATACAGACACCGAACAGGAAGACGAAGAGGGCGAAGGGACAGCCGGCCTGGAAATTCGCCTGGTCGAAGAGCAATTGATCGTCACTCGCGTTTTCGAGAACTCGGCCGGTTCCATTGCGGGCGTTCAACCTGGCTGGATCGTCAAACAGATCGGATCACGAACTGCAGAAGATATACTGCAGGCGGCCAAGGTCGTTGGCGAACACTCGGTCGTTCGTCAGAACACGGCCGTTGGCTTGGTCTGCGATAACCGCACAGCAGGCGAAATCGGTGAACAGATTACTTTTTCTTTCGTTGACAATGACGGAGACGAGCGAGAAGAGAGACTAAAACTGACTCGTGCACCCGGCCAGCCTGAAACCTTTGGCAACTTGCCGCCCTTCGTCGTCAATTTCGAATCGAAAGTGTTGGATGAACAGATCGGCTACGTGGCATTCAATTCCTTCCTGGGCGGCCCCCGTTTGAACCGCGAATATCAAAAAGCGATCAAGGATTACCGTGACAAATCTGGACTGATCATTGATTTGCGAGGCAACCGCGGCGGCATGGTCATCCTGGTATCCGCCATGTGCGGCTGGATAACGACTGAGAAAGAAGCGATTGGCAAAATGTCGATGTCGGGTGGCAACGAAATCAATCTGGTGCTGAATCCGCGACGGCCCTACTGGGACAAACCGGTAGCCATTATTACCGACGAATGCTCGATTTCCGCTGCCGAAATCATGGCGGGAGGAATCAAGGACTTGAAACTTGGTCGGGTTTTTGGCGGTACAACTGCCGGGCTATCACTTCCATCGACGGTCGTCAGATTACCCAATGGAGATGGATTCCAATACGCTGTTTCGGCTTACTATTCAGCATCTGGAGATTCGATCGAGGGAGTTGGTGTGACACCTGACGAAGAAATCGTGCTAACGCGAGATATGCTGTCAAGTTCGCCAGACCCTGTTCTATCTGCTGCCAAAAAGTGGATACTGGAACAGGACGACGAATAAATAAATAGCCGGATCGCAGGATCAGGCTCTGAATTCACTTACTGCATTAACAAAACCTGGCTGGAATTGTCGGCCACCATTTTCGGGACGGGATACCCATTTCCAACCCTTCAAGAATTTGTTCAACGAGGAATTAAATGAAAGTTCAAAAACATATCCTGTGCCTTTTTGTTGGCCTGTTGATGACGCCTTCGGCCAATCTGTTCGCCCAAACCGCGACTCAGGAAAAGGTAGATGCCAAGACAGTGATCGCCAATTGCATCGAAGCTAGTGGCGGCGAGATGGCCCACAAGGAGATTGAGTCTGTCGCCGTGAAGGCAACCATGTCTGTGGCAGCGATGGGCATGGAAGGCAAAATGTACACCGCCCAAAAGGGCACGAATTCGTACTCGAAAGTTGACATTCCAAACTTTGGAACAGAAGTCAGTGGACACGATGGCGAAACGGTCTGGAAGCTTTCAGACATGACTGGACCAGAGATCATTGATGATGAGCGGCGAGCAATGACTCTACGAACTTCCAAATTGCATCCATTGTTGACTCTGGAAGAGGACAATGAGTCCGTCGAGTACGGCGGCGAAGAAGAATTCAATGGCGAAGACTGTCATGTGATTGTTCTGAAGAATGGCGACGAAGAGCCGATGTACTATTACTTCTCTGTCGAATCATCACTACAAGTCGGATCCAAAATCACGATGGTCGACCCGAATCAGGGCAAATTGGAAATCGTTACCAAGCTTGCCGATTTCAAGGAAATCGCGGGAATTCAGGTCGCACACTCTTCGACACAAGAATTGCCAATGGGTATCTCAATGGTCACTACGATCGACTCTTATGAAGTGAATTCCGAAATCGACGAGAGCGTTTTCGCGATCCCTGACGAGATCAAGGAATTGATGAACGAAAAAGACGACAAGTAGTCGAGATCAGAAGCAACCAATTCGAACCAATTCGAAACGTCATATCGCCAAAGAGCGTCCCAATCAAGGGACGCTCTTTTTTTGTGCTCACCCCAACTTGAATTGAGTGGTTATTCACAACCAGCCAATTCACAACCAGACAATTCGTAGCAAATCACTTGCACAGTGAACGGCGATGGTCGATCATTACGTCATGAATGACATCGCCGAGCCGGATCCGATACAGCCTGACCAGGCAAAACTTGGCCCCTTCAGCGCTACCTGCATTGTTGTGGGTGCGATCGTTGGCATCGGTATCTTCTTCACGCCAACCAACGTCGCCTTGATCACAGGCAGCTCAAAACTGGCCCTCATCTCCTGGGCGGTCGGGGGTATGATCGCTATGTTGGGAGCGTTGACGTTTGCCGAGCTTGGCAGTCGTTGCAAACGAAATGGCGGACAATACGAATTGTTGCGTGACGCCTGGTCGGCCCCGGTTGGATTCGCTTACGTCTTTTGCAATGCGACGATCATTCAAGCAGGTGCGATCGCCATCATCGCCTTTATCGCCGCCAAGAATTTTGGTTTGATGGTGCAGGGCACGGAACTGACCAACCAGGCCAACTTTACGATTGCCGCGGTCATGATCGTTGGTTTGACAATCGCCAACGCCTTTGGAATCCGCTGGGGTTCTGGAATTCAAAACGTCACCGTGATTGCCAAAATTGCGACGTTGCTGGTGATAACCGGTTTGGCACTGGGGGCTCCGGCTGTTTCCGAAGTCGTGCTAACGGAAACTGCCGCCAAAAAAGTCGAGGCGGCCAGACAACTCAGTCCGCTCGCGTTGGTCTTCGCCGGAATGGTGCCGGTCTTCTTTTCTTTCGGAGGCTGGCAACACGCGTTGTGGATCGGTGGCGAAGTTAAGCGGCCTCAACGGACGATCCCGATTGCCATCGTCGTCGGCTTGATCGTTGTCACGACGGTTTATTTGCTGGCCAACTGGGCTTATTTTCAATTGCTGGGATTCGAAGGGGTCGCTAACAGTGGCACGCTGGCGGCCGACGCCGTCTCGGTACGCTGGCCGAAATACGGTGGAAAACTGATCGCCGCAGCGGTCGCAGCATCCGCGTTCGGTGTGCTGAATGCCCAGCTGCTGAGCGGTCCTCGCTTGATCAGCGGCATGGCGCGGGAAGGAAAGTTCTTTTCCATGTTCAAGAACATTTCACCACGTACTGGCACACCGCTGGCGGCAATCTTCATGCTTGGCGGTTTAGGATTGGCCATTCTGTTGATCGCTCGCGACCCCGGCCGCATCGATTCGTTGATCAACGGAGTCGTGTTGGTTGACGCCGTGTTCTTCCTGGTCACCGGGTTGGCAATTTTCCGCTTGCGTCGAAAGACCGACGCTAACCACGCCGAGGCACCCAGGTTTCTGGTGCCCTTCTATCCAATCGTGCCGATCCTGTTTGTCATCGGAAAAATCTGCGTATTGGCGGGTGCTTTCATGTTGGAAAAGTATCGAAATGGTGCCTGGATTGGACTGATCTGGATCGTGGTCGCCTTGATCGTCTACTCTATCTTTTTCCGGGATGGACATTCGCCGGATCAGACGAACCGAACAAGCCCGCAAACCGATCCGTAGATATTGCATCGGCCTGAAAATGTCTCAGCCACGGATCGGTGACTGACAGCCACTGTGAAGATCTGTTTTACTGCTGGAGGTGACAATGAAAATTCGCGTTTTCTGTACATGCATGCTGCTGGTTTTCACAATGATTTTGTCTGCTCAAGTCAGCGGACAAGATTCTAAAAACAGTTTCTCGAATGACGAATCGAGTGCCTCGGTCGAATCTGGCTTGAGCCCATGGGAATCCAGTGGACGAGTCGAATTCATCATGTCCGAAATCAAATGGAATCCAAAACGGGACAAAGCCTATTTGGAAATTGTGCTGAAACTAAAAGACGGCTTTCGGGTTTCGTCTTTGAAACAGGAAGCCGAAAGCACAGGGGGTTTCGCAACCGAGATTCAGATCGATTCTTCCGACCAGTTTAAATTGTCCGGCCAATTTGAATCGGTCGAACCACCTTTACGTGATACCACGTCCGTTGAAATTTTTGGTTTCGCTTGGCTGTATCATGAAAAGAAGACGGTTTGGCGAGCCGAGATCGACGTGGCCGACGAAATCGATATCGAGGATTTGGTAGTTGTTGGCAAACTTCGTTTCGTTGCCTTTGCCGTCGACTCGTGAGGCGGCGTAATCAACCACCGGTTTGCGGCGGTAAAGAACTAGCGGTAGCCACAGTTGCACATTCGAAAACCGTGGCTATCGCCAAAATAAAATAAAACCGCGGCTGATAAAACCGCGGCTGATCGAACGATGCGTTGGTGCGTGCCTTATTCTTGCAGGTCGTTCAGCAAGACCTCTACGGCTTTGGCCATCTGAGGGTCTTTGCCTTCGGCGACTGATTGTGGGTCGTTCAGTACCTTCACGTCCGGTTCCAGTTGGTTGTTTTCCAGGTACTTGCCATCGTTGGTGACCATTCCAACTTGAGGAATGCCGAATACGATCGCCGAGTTGATTTGGCTTTCCCACCAAACGGCCGTTGCCGTTCCGGGCACAGGAGCACCGACCAACTTGCCAACGCCCTTTTCCTTGAAGGCCCATGGGAAGAAGTGAGCGTCGCTGTAATTGCTTTCGCTTTGCAAAACCACAACCGGCTTCGTCCACTTGTTCACAGGTTCGCCACCTAGCCCGCCATTCTCATGGCCCCGTGGTGCGAATTGGCAATACGTTTTTCCACTAAGGAACGTCGCCAAATCTTCGTGCAACCAACCGCCGCCATTGAACCGCGTATCCACGATCAAGGCCTGCTTTTCGTTGTTCTTTCCCAATACCTCAGAATAGACGCGGCGAAAACTGTCATCGTTCATGCCACGGACATGCACGTAGCCAACCTTTCCGTCAGAAAGCTCCTCGCACATCTTGCGGCAATTGGCAATCCATCGCTCGTACAACAAATTGGTTTCGGCCCGACCGCTGATCGGTCGTACAACCTCTTCCCACTCGTCGTCACCTTTCAGCGCCAATCGAACTGGCTTGTCAGCCATCCGGTTGAGCAGTTTCCAGGGATTCACATCGCTGGTCAATTCCGTCCCGTTGATATGAGTAATCACTGTGCCGGGTTCAATATTGCAATCCGCTGAATCACAAGGACCGCGATCAATGATCTCAGCCACTTTCAGGCCAACACCATCATGATTCACATCGAACAGCAACCCAAGCGCGGCCGTCGAATCCCCATCGGGGCGTCGAGGTCGAAAGCGGGCTCCCGTGTGCGAAGCGTTCAGTTCGCCCAGCATCTCGCTAAGCAATTCGGCGAAATCGTAATTGTTATTGATCGTGGGCAAGAAGGCCGAATAGTTTTCCTTCATCAAGTCCCAATCAACTCCGTGCAGATTCTCGTCGTAGAACTTGCGTTTCACCTGACGCCATGTGTGCTCGAAGATATAAGCACGCTCGCCCGGTCCATCGATGCTCATTTCTGCAGCGAATGCAATCGGCTTGCTCTTGCCCTTGCCGCCACCTTTCAAGGCCGCCGCCAAGTCAACCTTGGCCAACTTGCCGTTTTGCATCAAGAAAGCGCTCTTTCCGTCTTTGGAAAAGTGAACGTTGGCTGCACCTTGCAATGAAAGAATGTTCGAGGTCGATCGATCGCGAACCTCGCACAGCCACAGAGCCCACTTGTCATCGACTTGCGCGGCATACAGCAAGTGCTCTCCGTCTGGCGAAATGTCGAACGATCCGAGCGCCGACGAATGCAATGTCAAGCGACGACGACGTAAATCGAGATCGCTAGTATCAAATTCAATTGGCTCGACCTTCTTCTTTTCTTCGTCGCCGTCTTCCTTTTCTCCGTCAGAGGATTCGTCGGCGGCTTCGTCTTTTTCTGAATCAGAGTCGTCGTTTTTCTCGTCCTTCTTTTCCTTGTCCTTCTTTGCTTTCTCTTTCTTCGCTTTTTCCTGCTGCTTCTTTTTGAGCGCCAGTGCTTCTTCGTCGAGTGTCGCCTCGTCGTAAGCGGCTTGATTCAGGTAGACCGCCACGACATCGTTCTCGCCGCCCCAACTGCCATGACTCTTTTCACCGTAGCGATCTGACGAGTACAGAATCGCCTGACCTCCTTTGGCGAACAAAGGACTGCTCTCGGCATAACCACTGTCGGTCAGGTTGGTCACTTCGCCAGTCTCGATATTCACGGCGCCAATTTCCGTAATCCAGCTTTCGTGTCCGTGGTAGGTCATAACCAGCCAGGCACTGTCGCCGGACCATTGATAGGAAATATCGCCATCGGTATACGAAAAGTTTTGCATTGCCGGAATCATCGTTTTCGATTCACCGGACTCAACGTCCATCACCATGATCTCGGTGCGGTTCTTCAAGTAGGCGATGTGTTCGCCATTGGGGGAACAAACAGGCTGGAAGGTTTCGTCTTCCGTTTCCAACACGACCGTTTCATTCAGAATCGTGCTGTTGGCAAACCCTTCTTCCTCCTGACGGTCGATGGTTGTTTTGTAAATATTCCACGAGTCGTTACGTTCTCCGGCGTAGTAAAGCGTACGGTTATCGTCGCCCCAGGTAACACTGCGTTCCTGTTGTGGAGAGCTGGTGATTCTGCGAGTGGTCCCGAATTCAACATTGGCTACAAACACTTCGCCACGGACGACAAATGCGACTTCCTCTTCGTTGGGCGAGACGGCAAATTCGGTGGCGGAATCGCGCATCGTTTTCATGTTGGCCGAATTACTACGCAGTCCGGTCCGCAATGTGATGTTGACCAGCTTTGAGTTTCCGTCGCCGTCGGTCGTCCAGACTTCGCCATTGAATCCGTAACAGAGCTTACCGCTGTTGCTGATACTCAGGAACCGAACGGGGTGAGTGTCGTGGGCCGTGACCTGTCGTTGGTCTGATGGATTATCGGGATCCATCGACCAGATGTTGTAACTGCTGGCCAATTGCGGGATCACTCGCTGGCCATCAGCCGCAGGAGCCGGTTGATTCTTGCCTTCATCGCCCGGCGCGGTCGCTTCGACTTGTTCGCTAAGGAAATAGATTCGTTTGCCGTCGGCCGCCCAAACGGGATTGCGATCTTCGCCGGCGAACCCGGACAACTGAGTGTATTGACGGCTGTCAGTATCAAACATCCAGACATCACGAGTAACACTGGAAGTGTGGTGTTTGCGGAATGCGTCTTCAAAGCCTTTGTAATCGTGAAACAAAATCCGCTTGCCATCGGCGCTCATGTTGGCTGCCTCTGCCGGCGTTGTCAGAATCTGCACGGGTCGTCCGCCTTCAATTGGAATTGAATACAATTCGCTCATCGCAGCCGTTCCGATCATCGCCTCGTGATGATCCTGACGACGACTGGTAAACATTACGCTCTTTCCGTCTGGCGTAAACGCTGTTGGCTCGTCTGCACTGGAATGCCAGGTCAATCGAGTCGGTGGTCCGCCTTTGGTCGGTGCCAGATAGATGTCGCCATTGCCATTCCAATCTGCCATGAAGGCGATCATGCTTCCATCGGGTGACCAGATGGGAGAACGCTCGTAGCCCTCATGAGACGTAATCATTCTGGCTGCGCCACCCTCGCTTGATACGGCCCAGATATCTCCGAGATAGGAAAATGCAATTTGCGATCCATCAGGCGAAATCGCAGGGTACCGCACCCACGTTTTCGATTGAGCGTCAACCGAGCAGGTCAAAAACAATCCGATAAAGGACATCAGAATGAATGTTTTCAGATGGCGAGTCATAGATTAACAATCCGGAATTTGGTCAGAAGTTGATACAAGTTCGTTCAATCAGAATGTTGAACGCCTAAGAAAATTCTTGCTTGTATTATACTTCGAAATTTACCATCCGTCTGATTGTTAAAACCACCACGCCTACCAATTGGCACCGTAAGCAAAAAGAAAAGCCGGAGCGATCCGCTGGGCATCTTCGGCTGCCAATCGAATCACGAATCCGATCGGCGATTCCTGCAATTTTCGACTCCTACCATTGAAGACGGTGCGGCCCCAGCGCGTGCCGATCGCCACCCATTCGAATTCTACGAATCGATTTTTTTCCAGGTCGTAACTGGCCTTGCCCAGTAATTTCGTACCGATGCCGTGCGGATATTCGCGACCGCGAGACTTAGGGGACGACGCAGACGTCGATCCGACGAAGCTGATCTGGATTGTTGATCCGTTGATCGCTGTGATCGTGCCCTGAACCCTGGAATCTGCGACCTCTTCAGGTTGGTAGTGAGTCGTCTGGCCTCTGGCCGTATCGATCAAGGCGAATCGAGCGAATCGGTCAACGATCATTTGCGGCAAGGAATAATCGTCGCCAACCGCCAGCGAGCCGACGTCCTCGGGCAAAAACTTCCTGGCCTCTGCCTGTGAAAACCAGATGCGATCCTGATTCCAGGCGGCGTCGCGCTCCCCGTCCGGTTCGCCAGACGCTGGCAGATCTCGAACAAACATGCTCAAATCCAACCCGTTTTCAGGGAACCGAAATTCCGGGCGACTTTTCGGTTTTATGTCAGCGTCTGCAGGTAACAATCGTTCCTGCTTTTCCATTGCCGCGTACTTGGTGAGCGATTCCTTCATCATGTTTAATACTGCGTCGGTGTTGTGCGTGTTCATGGACCCCAACAGAACGCCGCTGGGCGTGCAAACGTAAATGCCCTGACGCGTCGATTTGTGCGCTCGATAGTGCCCGACGTCGGCAAACTTTTGAAAGTGTTTGCACTCCGGATCATCCCCGTTTTGCAAACGCCAGACCTCATCTGTCGCGGCGACAAACTGTTCGGATAGATCGATGACTTCTTGCTTTGACCAAATGGACCGCCGGCCCAAGACGCCGTTGCCTCACGTGCAGGCCAGTGGATGACCGTTCATCACCCACAGCAACAACGGTCGATCCTGTTCGTTCGCCGCCTGGATACCTTCCGCAAAAGTCGTCAGCCAGGAAATTTGTTGCCAAGCCAGATCCGATTCGACAGGCAAGATGTGCTGACGCCATTCCGCCAGATTTTCCTGATTCAATTCAGGTCGTGTCGAGGATTCTTGCGCGATCAATGAGCGGTGCGAATTGCCAAGCAGAATCACTGCCAATGTCAGTGTGACAATGCCTTGCCAAAAACAATGGGTCTGGGAACAACTTCGAACATACATGATCGACTCGGTGGGGTTTGTTGGGAGGTA
>CAZPOL010000050.1:14435-18394 GCA_964588195.1 uncultured Pirellulaceae bacterium
TCTGGGAACAACTTCGAACATACATGATCGACTCGGTGGGGTTTGTTGGGAGGTATTCATGGTGTGAGGTAAATTGCGGCTAGTCGTTTTGCAAATCACTTGTCATCGTTTTGCTTAACCCAGATGTTGCGGTAGCGGACGGGACTGCCGTGATCTTGCAGGTACAAATAGCCCGGTTCGGCTGACTCTTTCAAAGGGGCTGCGGTCGTAATCTTGGGAAGCTCGACATCATCATGAATCAGATGACCATTGTGTCGAACGGTCATTCGAGCATTCTCGGTCTTGTTATCGCCGTCCCATTTTGCAGACTTGAATTCGATATCGTAGGTCTGCCAGGTCTCCGGCGGATAACACATATTGATATCCGGTTTTTTGATGCTGTAGATTCCGCCGCATTCATTATGCTCGCCTGCCAAACCGAACGAGTCCAGCATTTGAACTTCGTACCGACCTTGCAAGTAGACTCCGCTGTTGCCTCGGCCTTGACCGCTTTTGTTCGGCTCGAAAGGGAGTTTAAATTCAATATGCAACGTGAAGTCTCCACCAAACTTTTGTTTGCTGATGATTCCCTGCTGCAACAATCCGTCGACAAAGAACTCCTTGCCTTTTCTGGACTCGAATTGCTCACCCGATGTTCCGTCGAACAACACGATCGCCCCCTCAGGCGGCGCCATGCCGAGCGTTTCGCTTTCACGCTCGACTCGTTTGAGCTCACCGACCAACTTGTCGGCCTCGTAGAATTTGAAGACACCGTTTTCAACGACGCCCCGCTGGCCTTTATGTTGGAACTCTAAAACTCCATCGACCATCTTTTCAGTAATCGAATTGTCGGTTTCCTGTGCGGCTTCCGCACCATCGCCTGGCAAGCCGTCGAAATAGACCTTCATCGTAAACTGATCGTCTGATCCGGCAATCAGGTTGATGCCGATCCGTAGATCATTTCCATCCAGCAAGACGTTGCCTACATATTCGCCTTGCATTTTCAACCGCTCATCCTGCTTTGCGTCCTGGGCAATGGCAGTGCCGCAAAGACACGAACCCACGACACATACGGACCAGACGAACACGAACGAAGCAAACCTACGGAGAGTCGAATTCAGCATGGAAAACACGATGGGTAAAACGATCTTTCACTTGTTCCAGTATCAGGTTTCCAGCGAAGTTACTTGTCGCCAGCACCGACCATGTCACCGACATCAACGATCTCGAAACCTTCACGCGGCGTACGTGCAAACATGGACTGAGCCAACGCGTCGTCCAGGATTTCTTCCTTGACCGGATCCCATTTGACCACTCGGTTCAAGCGAGCTGCGATGGCCGTCAGGTGACAGGTATTCATTGCCTGCAAATGCGTGAACACATCGGAGACTGGCAAGCCACCTTCGGAAATGCATCTGAAGAAGTTTTGCTTGTGCCCTTCGAATGGCTTCTCTTTATAGAGTGCGCGGACATCTTCGTCGGAGAATTCATCAGCGTCCCGGTTTTCCTCAATCGGAGCTCCGGTGATTTTACCTCGGTTGACGAAGATACGACCTTTGGTGCCTTCAAATTTGATGCCGTTATCTTCACGGCTGGTCACATGCATCTCAATGCCGTTTTCGAATCGACAAACGATATTGAAGTCCGTCGAGGTATTGTACGAGTCATCGGCGGTTGGATTACCATCCTTGAATTCGACAGGATGCTTGGCGTCGGTGCCATCGATTTCGACTGGTCCCATTCCTTCGCCGTCCATGCCGATCGCCCAGGTCGCGATGTCAACGTGGTGAGCACCCCAATCGGTGAACTTGCCTCCCGAGTACTCGTACCACCAACGGAATTCGTAGTGGCAACGTTTTTCGCGATAGTCAACCAACGGCGCCTGACCCAGCCACATCGGCCAATCCAGTTCGCTTGGCACTTCGGCAACCGCGAACGGTCCGCCGGATGGGCTGCCGTCAATTCCAACGGTAATTTTTCTGATGTCACCAAGCAGGCCTTTGCGGACCATGTTCACAGCTCGCAAGAACAAATTCTTTTGACTGCGTTGCTGGGTACCGATAAAGAAGATTTTGTCCGCGTGCTTCTTGCAGGCGTTTCGGATCAGCTGATTTTCCTGCAGCGTTAACGTCAAAGGCTTCTGACAGAAAACGTGCTTGCCAGCCTCAAGCGCTTCAATCGCGATCTTCACGTGCCAGTGATCGGGAGTCACGATGCTGACGACATCGATATCGTCTCGCTCCAGTACCCGGCGATAGTCTCCATAGGCCGTGGCTTTGCCTTTGCCAATCTTTTCATCGATACGGGCCGCTTCGGCTCGTCGGCTATCGACATCACAAACCGCAACGATGTCGCCGAACTGCGAGTGGCCGCGTGCGTCACCGGTGCCCATGCTGCCGACACCGATACAACCGATTTGTGGTCGGTCGTTCTTCAACACGTTGGCAAATGTTGGTTGAGTCCAATGGAAATAAGGAACCGCCGCAATGGTGGCTCCAGCAGCCGTCGTCTTCTTCAAAAAGCCTCGGCGGTCCTGGTTTGTCTTCTTTTGATTCATCGTTGGGCCTGTCGATCAGAATGCCATATTGGAAAGATTGGTGCGTCATGCAAGCGGCTATTCTCGCTTAACCAGTTGCAATTGCAAGTTGTTCGCCTTACCGCGAGCGAATTGCCTCGGAAAACGCATCTGAAATGCCTGCCTCCCGAGCCAACTGGTCGATTCGCGACGCACTTTGCAAATCGTCAAACGATCGATCCGGGCTGCCAATCAAACCAAGTTCGTAGGCCACGGAGGCCGAGTATCCGGGCAAAATAATCCGCGGCGAAAGCGGGTTGATCGGCTCAGCAGTCAACTGCCACGTGTGTGCCACAATATTGTTGGTGCAGTTGTTCAAAAACGTGCCGTAGAATTCCGGGTCGATCCGCAGCGATTCGATCCGTTTGGCGAACTGCAAAAACAGGTCACGAGACTGTTGCGGCGTTGCGTTCGCCCGATAAAGAAACACCCGATCATTTTCGCGCACGTTGGTACGCACTCCGATCAAATCCTGTTCGGATCCAACCACATACATCAATTCGTAATTGCGATAGATGCCGCGGATGGGCGAGTACAATTCCTGGTCTTCACGCCGAATCTCCACACTGATGCTGAAGTACTTTTTTCCTTGCGGAGTATCGATGCCGAAACTGACGAAGGTATGAGCCATCCCTTCGAAACGAGTAAAGCGTTGAATCAGAAACCAGGCCGATTCGACTTGATCGAGGCTAAAGGTGAAGTCCTGGTATTGAGGTATCGGATCGTCGGCGGATCGATAACGAAAGTCGCGAAAGTTTTTGATCGTCACTTGTTGCCCGTCGATCACAATCTCTGGCAACAACCTTTGATCTTCCGCCCACACTCGTTCATTGGATGGCTGCACGAACAATGTGACGAAATAGGTGATCGGAACCATACTGGCCATGATCGGCCGGGCCCAACGCTTCCAATTGAAGCCATTCTTGTTGGAACGATTGCCACGACGAAACAACCAGATGCCAAACGCCAGGAAAATAACGGCCAATGGTTTCGATAGCCAAGCCGGCAAGAATTCAAGAAACCAGATGGCGCCCGCAGACCAAATGAAGCCGGCCAACACCAATGTCCATAGAATCACATCTCCCAGGTACAGGAGGACTCGCAATATTTGCCGCTTCAAATTTTGCCGCTTCAAATTGCGGGCTTCGGAATCGAGGTCTTGTGACTGATTGAAGTTCATCGGCGTCGACGTCGATTCGATTGACGAATCGGTAATTGGATCGGCTGGCAACGATTGTGGAAACAAATCCCACAGGCCGTCATGCTACCGCGATCGCCCGACTACCTGAAGAGAAGTCGGCCGATAACGAGCCACTTCGCTTCAGGTTTTCGAAAACTTCAGGCGAATTCAACTACGCCCCGGCAACGGTCGTTTCCAGTTTGGTCTTGCAGCCCAAACATTTCT
>CAZPOL010000050.1:18494-24780 GCA_964588195.1 uncultured Pirellulaceae bacterium
AACTACGCCCCGGCAACGGTCGTTTCCAGTTTGGTCTTGCAGCCCAAACATTTCTTGAATTCACGCAGCTTCGTTTTCACTGGAATAAGCGCGATACGAATCACCGTCGTCTTTTGAATACTCTGATGTGCTTGCTCAGTCCCGCATTTGGAACAAACGCAGTCATCGGTCGCCACAATGTCTTCGTGAGTCGAAACGTCAAATAGTTGAAAGTTCATCAGTCTGTCCTCGATATGATTCGTGTTTTGCATCCGCTCAAACAGAATCCGTTTCGAACAATATCAGCCAACCGAACTGAAGAAAGTTGCTGTTTTTGGATTTGCTCGCACTCGATCGCACTAAATCGCAACAGATAGCACTATTGAGTTGAGTATCAAAACTGATAGTTGCTACTGAACTTCGCGAATGCTGACGGCAGAATTTCGTCCCAGCACGATGTGATCCAGTACATCGATTCCCAGAGTCTTACCGGATGATTCCAGGCGACGGGTGACCGCGTGATCCTCGGGACTTGGGGTCGGGTCGCCGGACGGGTGATTGTGTAGCAGGATGATCGACGATGCCGCGTCCTTGATCGCTGGCCGAAACACCTCGCGAGGATGAACCAAGCTGGCATCCAACGTGCCCACCGTAATTTGATGTGTGTCGATCACCTGGTTCTTGGTGTCCAGAGTCACGATGTGAAACTCCTCTTGCCTGGCGTCCAGCGCCAACCGGCGAAAGTGCTGTTGGCAA
Source organism: uncultured Pirellulaceae bacterium (assembly GCA_964588195.1). Taxonomy (GTDB): domain Bacteria; phylum Planctomycetota; class Planctomycetia; order Pirellulales; family Pirellulaceae; genus CAJQPP01. The sequence goes on from CAZPOL010000050.1 coordinate 19,230, forward strand.
AACTCGATCGCCTCACTGGTCGAGCCAATTTTTCGAGTGATCTGCTCATCGGACAATGCAGCGACGCGACGCCCCAATTCGATCCCGGCCATGATTTGGCAGTAGGCAGCGTCGGCGATCGCCGGACTGATCGACTTGAGTTCCCCGCGACCGGCCGCTGGAAGATCCTCTAATCGCGTTTGAAAATGGTTCGCGACTTTCTGACCAGCCATCACCGCCGATTCACCCGGACGTCCCGACCGCACCAGGATGGCCAACAGTTCTGACGTACGAAGTTTCTCAGCACCCACAGCCAACAAGCGTTCGCGAGGCCTTTCGCCTTCCGGCGCAACCTTCACCTGAGTACCAAACAGTTTTTGATCCAGCCACCTGGCCACAGAAAATTCACCACGACCTGGATTCCAGCGATAGGCATCCTGATCGTCCTCGCGAATCACCCAACCCTGTTGAACCAATTCGTTGATGTTGCGAGTAATGAAGCCGGGCTTCTCGTCGGCGAACTGATCCTTCACATTCTCCAGCGCAAAGGCTTCGCGTGATGCCACGTATTCGATGATCGGCCGATACCGATCGTACCGATCTTTTGTCGACTTGCCAGTTTTGCTTTTTTCGTCCGTTTCAACCGATTGGGACTTTGAGTCCGCATCAGTCCCGGTCGTTGAATTCGTTGAGGTCGTCACATTCAATCCGTTGGTTTCATGGTTCGTTGAAGATTGACCCGCCGCTTGTTGCTTGCTCTTTTTACTCGTCTTTCAGCGTGACTTCCAGCACCGATTTCTCTCCATTGGCTTTTTCTCCGCTGAGTAAGGGCTGCAAGTTATCCAGCACCAACCCATCCGGCTTGTCGCGACCGATTCGGACCACGTGAGCTCCGTCCGAGTAGACCGACGGAGTGAACTCGTTCGACTTGGCACGAACCGTATACAGCACTTCACCGCTGGCGGCGTGTTGGACCTGGAACACCGGGTTCTCGACTCCAGCAACTCGTATCGTCGGCAGATTTCCGATCACCTTGCGACCATCGTTGTCTTGCATCTTGACCGTGATCGGCCAGCCGGGGAATTGAGCGGCGTCGCCATCATCGACGGAAGAAAATCTTGGCCATGATTCGAATGTGATCGTACGATCTTTCTTGTTGAATCTGGCTACGCCGAATCCGTCCGCTCGTTTCAGTTCGTCTTTCGGATCCTCTGGATTGGCATAGGCCATCATCTGAATCTTGTTACCCAACCCGTCCAGGTAATCGCCGGTCCAGGGTAGCGGGCTGTCAGCAATCGCGTTGGGACCGGCTTGTTCATCCTCCGGGTGCCACCAACGACCGTAAATCGTGTTGACAATGGCCGGACTGGTAAACGCATAGGGGCCGTCGCGGTGGTTTTCAATGCCGTGCTTTACGACCACTGACAAATGCTGGTCTCCGCACAGATGGACTGCCTGACAACGTCGCAATTCTGTTAGCGCTTTGTTGCGACCCGTTTGTGGCCAAGCGTTGCTATCCAGGTCGGCCAGCAAGCGATTGTCCTTTTTGCCATGCAAGTGAACCGCTCCGCAAAAAGCAGTCTGCGACAGCACGCACTTCATGTTCGCACCCGTCCAATCGCCACTCCATTGATTCAGAAACTGCAGTTGCCGATCACCCAGCAATTCCAGTTCCGGCAAATCGACCGCCGCTCGATCATACGAGGGATCGTTGATGTGATCGGGACGAGGGCCCATCTTTGGAATCTTGCCCTGCGGACCACTTTTGAATTTGCGATCTTCAATGACGGCAAAGTCGATCCCGCCGACTCGCAATCGCGTGTAGTAAACCGAAATCCCGCGCTGGATCGGTGTATCGTCAAACGCGTCCGGCAAATGCCATGTCTGACATCGTTGCACCATGTTGACGTAATCAGGATGGAAAAAGTATCCGCCACTGGGGCCCTGTGAATTCGTGGCTTTCTTTCCGCTCTCGCCCCAAATATTGGCTTGGCCCACATCGTGATCATCCGGAATGGAAACGACTGGCCGGTCCTTCAGGACATCGCGGAACTGGATCCCCCACTCGATAAACCCGAGCGTATGTTCGCGGTGGCGGTACGATTGGTCACCAGCGAAAAACAACAAATCGGGATCGATCTTCTTCAGATTCTCGATAATCTTTGCGCGCGGTCCCGGCGTACGCGACGAATTGCATGACAGGTTTCCAACCACAATCACCTCTTTGTCGATCGGATCTTTGCGAATCAGGCCTTCGAAGATTGCCGCCTCACCATGTCGCACTCGATACGAGACATCTTTGGAGTTGTCCCATTGGTCGATTCGAAAGTGCGCGCTCCAGCCAGGAAACAGTACTTCCTGGCGTTGGATCTCTTCCCAACTGTCACCTTGTTTGAATTCCAGCCGCACCGTTTTCGTTTCGTCCGGCTTCAGCGGATACAGCTGCGCCGACAATTTCAGCGTTCCATTTTCGTGAGTGTACAAGGCAAAGGCCACGACTTGATCGCGAGGAACCATCAGGTTCCGTTCCTTGACCTTCCACCATTCGCCACTCGCCTTTAATTCCAACCTGGGAAAGCCTGGAAAAGGAAGTTCCTTACTCGCGGTCGTTTCTTGTGCCTCCAGGGTAGGACCGAACCCACCGAGGCAAATCGAAAGCAAACCGACTACAACCAGAGAAAAAACCGCCAGTGATCGACGACTGATTTGATGGAAACGGAAATAGAAACGAAAACGAAAGAGGGAAGGGCAGGCCAGCATGTTGTTTACTCTTTTCCAGGCAACGTCTTGAGGAACTCTGCCAACACCTGTCGATTAGGCAACAGGTTCTGGACCGGATCGCAACCGGCACTCAAATCATACAGTTCCTGATCCGTGATCGCATCCCACTCGGCCTGAGTCGACGGATACTTCTTACTACGAGCCGTGTAGCGATGGGTCCTGGAACGAGCCGAAAAACTGCCACCCATAAAGCTGAGGCTAACGTTGCGAATCGGCGTTTCGTCTCCCTGCAAAAGCCCTCGCAGACTGGTTCCGTCCAATTCAAATGTCGTCGCCGTATCCTTTAATCCACCAAGATCAATTAACGTTGGGTACAGATCGACCGTCTCGACCAGTTCCGCACAGCGATGCCCGGCTCTGGAAACTCCAGGAGCACGAACCATCAACACACTTCTCAATGAACGATCGAACAGAGTGTGCTTTCCCCAAATCGCCGACTCGCCCAAGTGCCAACCGTGGTCGCCCCAGATCACGACGATCGTGTTGTCAGCCAGTTCCAATTGATCCAGCGAATCAAGGACACGCCCAATTTGACGATCGACATAACGAACGCACGCCAGGTAGGCTCGCTTGGCGGTCAACTGATCCGCGATCGACAACGGCCGTTCTTTTTTCAGGCTCATGTCGTATTTGTAGAACTCTCCACTGCGATGCCAGGATAGTGCATCGAGTTTGTCTGGTTGAGTCGGCAATTCGATATCCACATCATCGAAAGCCTCCCAATCATCACGTGTCGCGACCCACGGCAAATGCGGCTTGAAGAATCCGAGTCCCATCATGAACGGCTGACCAGTTTCCTGGCGGGCCTGTTTCAGTTGCTTCAGTTTTTCGATCGCCGTCGTAGCCATCATGCCATCGGGAAGGTCGTCATCCGTTTCAGCAACGAATTCCATCAGATCCTTGTTTCCGTTTCCATCCTCTCGATGTCGTCCACCCTGATAGGCAAAGAAGGTACCCCAACCTCGTTTCCAATCGCCGTAAGGTGTCGCCAGTTCGTCCCAGGCATGTGGCAGTTCCGGTCTGCCATCGCCTGAGTTGTCGTATTCGAAAACTTTTCCGTCTGGCGTGTGTGAAATTTTTCCGATGCAAACTGTGCGATAGCCGTTGCGTCGAAACAACTCGGGAAACGTCTGCGCGGATGGCTGCCGATCAGCCTGCAATTTCTGCGACCCTTTATAGAACGCGGCGTTACCCAGAACGCCGCTGTGCATTGGCGATCGCCCGGTCAACAGTGCATATCGTGAGGCACCACAGGTCGGAACCTGGACAAAGTGATTCTCGAACAGAACCGCTTGTTCTGCGAAGCGATCCAAATGCGGGCTAATTGCGTGCCTGGTTCCGTAGCAACCCAATTCTGGACGCAGGTCGTCGACGGCGATGAACAAGACATTGACGGCAGAGTTTGCCTGGTTCGTGCTCGGAGTCTGTTTCGCATCGGCGTCCTGAGCCGTGATTTTCACCGCCGATACTGCAATCGCCAAAATGGCAAAGATTAATATCGAGTACTTTCGTATCGTTTGATGCATCATCTGTTTAATGCTCGGGTGAAAATCTGGTTGAGAAAATTGCTGGAGATCGCGTCAGCGCTGAATTTCTGACAAACTCGTTATCCAGCACGCAGCCTTCCGGTTCAATGATACACGGACAAACGGGATCGAGATGCTGTATTTACGACAACCAAAACCTGAACGAATTCGCGAATGGCTGGATGACCAATCTTCGCAAGCCATAACCCATGCGCATCTGTGTGGAACACATGACGAATCGATGCCGGTTAGATTCCATCATATCGATTTCCAAAACGTGCTGGGCCGCGGCCAGAATGTTTACGAGACGGCCGTATTGGCGATGCAACAATGGAACAGCTTCCATTTGCCATGGACTCAAACGATCTTCGATGGAACCCCGCAAGTCGGCCATCAACTGGCGGTCGTGGCGAAAGTTCTGGGAACGTGGTCGGTCAACTGTTGTCGTGTCGTCGCCACCAATCCGGGGCACATCGATGAACGGACGGGTGACCAAACCTGGTCGTTTACGATCGGGACATTGCCGCGACACATGGCAATTGGCGAAGAGCAGGTTTCGGTGACTCTGCAACACGAAACCGGTGACGTCATCTACGGCATTCGCAGCTTTTCACGTCCTGGCAATTTGTTGATCAAAATCGCGACTCCGATTGTGCGACGTCAACAAGCTCGCTTCTGCGACGAGTCGGCCAAATCGATGCGCCGCTTCATTCGCGCCAACGATCGCCTACCTGCGACTGAAGACCGAGTCTTTTCGGTTTAAGGGTTTAAGCAAACCGGCGTGCCCGATCAGAAACTGGCGTTCTCGGCATCAGAGTCAACACGGTTCCACATCATCGTCGTAAAGCACAACGAGCAAGCGATGGTCAATCCAAGAATAAACATGGTAAGCGATCAGTCTGTTCAAAGTGGGTCTTTTAGACAGTACCATCTTCCTTGAACAACCGCCGGCCATCCATGACTAGCAGGTTTCATGAAGCGACGAACAACCGTCACGATCACGACAACAAATGAGAGGCGGCGAAGCGACTCATCCTTACATATTTTAATATACTCCATCCGGAATACCATTAAGTTTTTTCGCTGAATTTATCGTTGGCTCACGTTCCCGTTCTCAGCCTGGACCTTTTCGACAGCAGGCTACCGCCGTTTTGGCAATCGCACGACACCACCAACTGGCCAATTCCAGCCAACGTTTGCTTGTTTTCTGTGATTCAAACAGCGATAATATTCCTGCCTCGTCACTTCCCAACTTGCATGGTGTG
>CAZPOL010000050.1:24880-30037 GCA_964588195.1 uncultured Pirellulaceae bacterium
GTACTAAGGTCGATGTTGGCCGAATTCTCTTGTACCTGGACCATTCTGGATGGCGTGGTTATTATCACTTCGGAAGATGCCGCGCTTGATATTTCCAACATGAGCCTGATGACTTTTGACTGCAACGAATTAGTCAAAAAAATCGAGCCACTGGTCATTACGGTTCGTGACAAGGGAAAAAGAGGCTTCGGTGGTAGTAGCAGTGGTGGTGTGTTTTCTCTGCCAACGACCAAGCCACAAGAAGAATCAAAGGGCGATGACAAAGCCCAAACCACACCAGAAGCTGGCAAAAAAGAAACTGACAAGGATTCTGACAAAGCGAAGGCTGCCGAATCGAATCAACCAACATCCCCTGCCGTCTGGCAAGAAACTGTGTCAGGTCGCCAGCAACTGATAAAAACGATTCAAGAGATGGTCGATCCCGATTCATGGGTGAGAAGCGGTGGTAACGGCCGTATCACTGCGCTGAACAACATCATCATCGTGCATCAGACTCAACAGAATTTGATAGCGATTGCTGACTTGCTCGACGAATTAAACTCCGTTGAGATGGGCGACCCGTAAACGAATCAGACGCAGCAGCGTTCATGCCATTCCGCAATTGCTCGATTCAAAGACGGCGGGCGAGAGTCGATCTCGCCCGTTTTTTTTCGAACATCCGTGGAATCAATCTTTCGAATCCTGCTCAACCACAACTCGCTTGGCCAGATCAAAGGTCGAGCCTGCACTCAGTGCAATGTAATCGGGATCGTCGTCGGCAGATGTTTGACCTCTGTCGTAGAAGAAGACTTCACCCTTGCCAACGACTTTGGCGATTGACTTCTTCACCACGATCGCTGTGGTTTCATCGATACCAATGCCTAGCAACTGAGGGTACCGATTGACCAGGCTGGACATGTCGGGCTGTCGACCTCGTTGCGTGAAGTGCTGATCGATCGCGACGCCACTGATAAAACCCAGGCCGCCACGTTCGTAACCGGTCGCCATAATATCGATGTTGCCCAGCGGGTTGGCGCGAGCCAGATAGCGGCCTTGAATCGAGGCGCCTGCCGAGGAACCGGCAATGACTCCACCTCGTTCCAGCACATTCTTCATCAATCGATGAGCTTTGGTGCCGTAGTACGAATCGGAGAAGTTCCACTGACGACCGCCACCAAAGAAAATTCCGGTCGCGTTTTTAAGTGGCTCCAGAAACTCCTCGTCGCTGTTCGCTTTGTTACGATCCTTGGTGTGTATCACATGGGCTGAGGCAACGCCCTGCTGTTTCCAAACCTGGACCGTTCTACTGTCTCGACGAGTCACTTCGTCTCGTTCACTGCACGGGATGTAAACCAATCGAGCGTTCTCTCCACCGGCCAGCTCGATAAATTCGGCCATCAAACCATCTGGCATCCCACCACCGCCAACAATCAGCAACGTGCCATTTTCAACGAAAGGAGTTTCAGGCTTGGCCGCCGGGAACGCTTCCAGAGTTCGATCGATGGCGTCCCGTCGCCAGGCTGTCAGGTCGACCATGTATTGATACGGATCGACGCGACGCGTTTCTGGCATGCCAATCGTCTTGCGACGTTCAGGGCTGCGATCATTGGCCGTCGTCAGGAAATGCAGTTTGCCCTGGCCTAACGCTCTAATCTTGCGGCCTTGCAGAACCAATGTTGTATTCGGCTCCATCCCGATTCCGATGCATCGTGGGTGCGAGGCCAGCACGCCAAGCAACTGATTCTGCTGCCATGTCTCAGCGAACCTGTTCTGAATCACAACGTCCGGAATCAAATGCAGACCGGTTCCGATCGACGCCTGGTTCCGATCACCCAGCATCTGTCCTCCCATAATTTGGTGCTTGCCCAACATCTGCGTCACAGCGGCCGACGTGAACAGCACACCACCACGTTGTATCAATGCTCGTAGCGATGGCTCAATCTGTTTCAGTGCTTTCCGATGTTCTCGATCCAACGACGCAGGTAATGAAATCCAGACGCCAGTGGCCTGTTCCATTTTCGACGAGTCCTTTTCGTTTGCAGCTGCGAATTCGACCAAGCCAGTTGTTTCGATGGACTCATGACTGGCTACATCGCCCCATGCCGATTGGACCAGGTCTTTTGAATCGTCTTGTAGACCGATCGAAATCAATTTGGCTTCTTCACTCCCGGCGAACCTGAGGAAGTTGACCAGATGGGTCTCATCCATCCCGTCACCTGAGCCAGCCATAATTCGGCCGTTGATCTTCAAGTCGAGTGGCCAGTCATCCATTCGCTCATTGAATGTCTGGGCATTTATCGTCCCACCGAGCAGACACAGAAAACATATAACCAGGATTGCATTGGCTTTCATAGGAGAGCTTCTCAACAAAGTCATGATGGATGTGAAGTGCCCATTATGGTCAAAAATTCGTCCGGGAACATTTGTGTACCGGCTTGCACCAAACGGTTCGGGCCGAGCCTGCGGGGCAGATTCAAACGGTTATATCGATTGCGGCCTGCGAAACGAGTGAAAACCGCACCGCCAGCATGGATTTTGCTCGCGTTTTAGCGGACGAAAACGTAATTACTCTCATCCCGAATGCCCCTTCGGCCCTTTCGAATGCTCGCCGCATAACCGATTCAACATGATGGATGATGCGCGTAATGGACGAGCTCTTTAAACTCCTCAACTCCCAAGGCGGACAAGGCGACTACCTCAGCAATATCGAGGTCGTCTGCGCGTTGGCGCTTAGCGCCGTCTGCTCACTGGCAATTGCCCGAGTCTATCGGTTCACTCACAAAGGAACCGGATATTCGCAATCGTACGTGCAATCCCTTTTGCTACTCGGCCTGATCACAACCTTGATCATGGTTGTGATTGGATCAAACATCGCTCGCGCGTTCTCTTTGGTGGGAGCGTTGTCGATCGTGCGATTCCGCAACGCCATCAAGGAGACACGTGATGTCGCGTTTATCTTCTTTGTAATGGCAATTGCCATGGCATGCGGAACTCGTTTCTATTCCGTCGCGATGCTGGCTACCGTCATCAACTGTGCCGTCATCGTTGTTATGCATATCACCAACTTTGGTGGCTCGGTCATCAAGCCAGAACGTTTGTTGTCGGTGCAGTTGCCATCAGGTCTGGATACTGAAACAGCCCTCCATCCAACGTTGTCGAAACTGTTTCAAACTTTCAGCCTGGTATCGATGGAAAATGTCCGTCAAGGACTGTATCTGGAAGCGACCTATTCCGTTCGTCCGTTCGATGCCACATCACCAAGTCAGGTGGTCGACGAGATCGCTCGCGTCAACAGTAACCTGAAGATTCGCTACAACAACTCAGCCCACGTTGACGAACTGTAAGCGGTTGAGACCGTCGGGAATCTGATGAAAACAAGAATCAAACAGGGACGCCTGAAAGTTACTCGTGAACAACGAGTAACCTGGTTTCGATTGCCACGTCGAATGCATCTGGCATACGGTGCGTTGGCGCTCGGTTTGATTTACCTGGTCGCGAACCCGGTTGTGATGAGTCTGATGGGTCAGGCATTGACCGAAGGTAACGTTTCCAAATTGAACGACGCCGCCAAGGTATCGAGTCATTCGATTGTCTCGACTTTGAAAAACGTTGTTCACGTTTCCCGGCCACCCGTCAACAGCCAGATCCCGACCTTCCATCTTCATCTGCCGGACAACACGCTTCAAAAAATGCAAACGGCATTGCGAACCGGCGATGCCGAACTCAACCACGATCCCGGCGGAATCAAACCCTACTTCAAAGCGATCCTGCAAACCGACGGCGTTCCGCAGCGAGTCAAAGTTTGTTTGCGCGGTACCATGCACTGGCACCACCGTACCGGCAAGCCATCCTTTCGTGTCAAAGTCAAGAAGGACGACGTGTTGATTGGCGACCGCTACATCGAATTGACCACCCCGGAAGATTCGCTGGTCCTGAACAACTGGCTGCCCATGAAACTGGCCTCGGATTTAGACCTGATGAACGATGCGTCACGGCACGTCCGCTTGTTTATCAACAAGAAATACTTTGGTGTGTACGTCCAGTCGAATCGACCGGGTGAGCCGTTTGCTCTGGCCAACGGCCGCATGCCGGGCACATTCTTCAAAGCCGAATTCAGTGAACAAATGTGGGAGTCCGCCTCTGCCTGGAAAACATTTGGCCAAGAGGATCCACAGGACATTGCTGTGATGCAACAGTGGCTGGAAATCCTGGCCAGCCAACCAACGCCGGCGAACATCGAAGCCTTTCGCAACTTATTCGACACCGAAAAGTTCGCTCGCTGGGCCGCGCTGATGACAGTCGTCGGCAGCATCCATACGGATGACCGACACAATCACTCGTACTTTTTTTGCTCGAACCAGGGAAAGCTGGAACCGATGCCATGGGATTGCAACGGATACGGCCTGCACACCCAACCCGATTCACCTGTCGATGTTCAGGTGCAACCAGTCCTCAGATTCCTGGCTTCTGATCCGCGTTGGGTCCATCGTCGAAATCAGTGGATTCAGACGCTCATTGAAGAGAGTGGATCATTGGAACAAACGACGCAAACGATCGAACGGTGCCTGTCGGAAATGCGTGACGACCTGGATGCCGACCGTCACCTGGGTGATCTCAAGAAATTCACCGGCACCGGATGGAACTGGGTGCCAACCAGCGTCGCCGACATCGATCAAAAGCGAAGCGAAATACTAAACTGGATCAAAGCCAGAAATGAATACCTGAATCGATACCTGACCCACGCCAAATTTTCAGTCGAAACCAACCAGGCCGAAAGCCAAATCAATGTTTTTGGAACGGTTGCTGTCGAAATGAAAAATCGCGTTACCGGTGAGACCCGGATTCTGTACCCCGGCATCAGCAAGAAACGTTGGGTGCATACCAGCCACCAACAACAAGCAGACATCCAATTCCTGTACCTGCGACCGGCTTCGCAAAGTTACCGACTGGTCGCACCGTTGGACCAGATCGAATTCCGCAACGCGATCACCGGTCAAATCATTACACCCGAAAACAACCCGGAAGATCCAGCAACTCAATCTGCCTTGGCTCGCGAGTCGCGTTCGCTTCACATTGACGACTTCCCTCAACCCAAACGGGACCACATCGAACTTGGTCCAGGTTTGGTGCAGATGGACCGCGACTTGATCATTTCTGATACACAATCACTGACGGTCG
>CAZPOL010000050.1:30137-38700 GCA_964588195.1 uncultured Pirellulaceae bacterium
TGTTTACAATTGCCCGCAAGTGACGATGTCTCACTGCAAGATTGGTATCAATTATGTTGGTGACGATGCCGTTAACCTGGCCGAATCAAAAATCACCGTCGACAACTGTCGTTGGGACGACGCCAAAGCCGACGCGCTCGATCTGGATATGTGCAGCGGAACCGTTTCCAATTGTCAGTGGTTCAATAGCGGCAATGACGGACTCGATTTAATGAGCTGCACCATCACCGTTCGCGACTGCGAGATCTCAGGATCGGGCGACAAGGGTATCAGCGTTGGCGAGAACACTCGTTTGCAAGCCACCGGAATCTCCATCCGTGGTTGTTTGATCGGAACGGAAATCAAAGACGATTCGGTCGCCCGATATACTCAGTCTGAATTCGAAAATTGTCGTACTGCCGTACGCTCCTATCAAAAGAAGTGGTTCTATTCGGCCGGTGGAACTTGTGCCCTGGTCGATTGCACAGTCAAAAACAGTCACGACGCCGACGTGGAGATGAAACCAGGTTGCCAGGCAGTTCTCGTACGAACCTCGACGAACAAGCCTACGGCACGCGCAGGTAAATCGAAAAAACGAGTTCAGCACCTGGACGAACTGCCCAGCGAATGGAACACATTGATCAAGCCATTACCGTTTCCGCAAAAAAGAGAGGCCAACTGATGCAAGGTCGCTTTGAGCTAAAGTTTGTCGTCGACGCTGAAACGAAGCAACGATTTCTGGATGCCGTGAAGGAAAACCTGACGGCTGATCCTCACGGACAAAACGCTGTCTATCGTGTTTCCAGCCTGTACTTTGACACGCCGGATTACCGTGCCGTGTGGGAAAAACTGGACGGCGAAAGCGTGCGTCGAAAATTTCGGTTGCGATACTACACGCTGGACGAAACATCGATGGCAGGTGGCGACTCAAAAGTAACCGCTGACAACGCCTTTATGGAAATCAAACACCGGATCAACAACACGGTTTACAAACAGCGGGCAAAGCTGACTGCGGAAGGCGCCACCTCGATCTTGACCGATGCCGGCCAACTGGGCCGCCTGGCAGATCACGTTCACGACTCGGCGATCAAGCAGGAGCAATTTCTGATCGACGAAATCCAGCGCTCGGCGACTCTGCAAAAACTTCGTGCAGCGACCGTCATCACCTATCTCCGCGAAGCGTGGCTGGGCACCGTCGACCATCGTTTGCGAGTCACATTCGATTCGCAATGCCAGGCATATGGCCCACACAATTTTGCCGAAGTCCAAAACAACACCGGCAAGGACTGCCTTGATCCCAACCTGATCATCATGGAGGTTAAATTTGACCGAGCGATTCCATGTTGGATTCGTGATGTGCTTCGCGATCAACATTTACAACTGCAACGTTTCAGCAAGTACGCCTCGGGGATCCTGAACGAATCGACGAACGGATTTTCGAAACCAGACATTTTTCACGGCATTGAATACGAGCCGATTCCTGGCGAAATGCAGCACTCAAACGATGCAGCGACACCGGCACCCGTCGTCAATATGGATCACGTTCTGCCAAACGATTCACCGGTTCAATAGCCGATCAAAAATCGATTTGCCTTCCCAGCCCGGAACGTTTCGCGTTCTGCACAATGACATGGGCCGCCACCACGTCCTGGACTGTATTGCCAACGGACTTGAATAACGTCACATCGTCCACTGACTGGCGACCGCAAAGATCGCCCATCCACAATCGACCAGCCTGGCAGATGATCTGATCGACCTGCAAGGTTCCTGCTTCGATTGGCTGAATCAGATCACCCGCTTCTTGCAACGCCGAATCCAGATGATCGACATAGATGCGGCTTCGCAAAACAGTAGCCTCCGGAATCTCGACGACGTTCGGTTTATAAGATCCGATCGCGTTGATATGACAACCCGGCTTGATCGCCGCATCTTCGATCACAGGATTCGAAGCATTCGTGGTCGTGCAAACGATGTCGGCATCTTTCGTCGCCTCGGCAGACGATTCCGCCACCACCAATTCCACTTCCGTTTCCAAACCAGCCAACAACGATTCTACTTTCGATCGTGTCGGTCCGTAAAAAGTTGCCCGCTTGATTTTTCGTACGGCGCAAATTGCTTCGAAGTGTGACCTGGCCTGAATCCCCGCGCCGACAATCGCCAATCTGGATGCATCCGGGTTGGCCAGGACATCGGTCGCAGCCGCCGAGGTCGCTGCGGTTCTGATCGCCGTAACGATTGCGGCATTCAATAACGCAAGCGGCTGTCCCGTGTCGGGGTCCAGAACGTTGATCACTCCCATGATGTTGGGCAAATCTCGTTGGGCATTCTGGTTGAAGATGGAAACGACTTTGACGATCAACGACCGGAACGACTCACCGTCAAGCTTGCCGTGGACCAGTCCCGGCATGACCAGAGTCGTTCCATGGTCTTGTCCGACGTGAGTTCTCAATGGAACGTCGGCCGTTCCGTTGGAGAGTATCACAAGCGCTTGTTTCATCGCTTCGATCGCATCAGACATTGGCAAGACCTGCCTGATTTCTTGTTCATTAAGAATCAACATCGTTTCAACTCTGTACCATTTCAAAAACTTTAACATTCACCGGATTCGATGTCGGCATATCGATCGAATCGGCTATCATAAGCTTCCGGGCAGGCGATTCTATGGTTGAGGGAGAAATCATGACGGTCGAAATACAGCATTGCCGTACCACCAGCGGATTCGGTGAACAAGCGGAACGACTCGCGGCAGAAATCACCAAAGCAACTGGCGAACACGTTATCCTTTCAACGGGAGTCGATGGTCAGTACGATGTGTTCGTCAATACGACCCTGGTGGCCAGTCGCACCGGTGGCTTTTTTACAAGGGTCATCCTGCGAAAGGGCTGGCCCGATACTCAAGCCGTTATTGACGCGGTGAAATCCAGAAAGCAAAAGAAAACCAGTCGTACATGAAAATCAAACGTATCTCGGCCTATCAGGTCGATCTGCCACTGCACGAAGGCAGCTACAAATGGTCTGGCGGAAAATCGGTCAACGTCTTTGACAGTACCATTATCGAGGTCGAAGCGGATGACGGACAAATCGGGTACGGCGAAGTATGTCCTCTGGGTCCGTTTTATCTGCCGGCATATGGCGCCGGCGTTCGAGCAGGGATCAAGGAACTGGCACCTCACCTGATCGGCATGAATCCGCTGCACCTTGGGCCACTGAACCAGATGATGGATGCGGCACTCAAGGAACATGCCTATGTCAAATCGGGTATCGATATGGCGTGCTGGGACTTGCTGGGTAAGGCGACCGGACGCAGTGTTTGCGATCTGTTGGGCGGCGCTTTCGGCGATGACTTTGTGCTGTATCGAGCCATCTCGCAAGAAGATCCGGATGCCATGGCTGGAAAAGTTGCCGGCTATCGCGACGAGGGCTACCGTCGGTTCCAATTGAAAGTTGGTGGCGACCCGGATGTCGATATTCAGAGAATTCATGCCGTGGCTGAGCAATTGCAAACGGGTGACAAGTTGATCGCCGACGCTAATACCGGCTGGCTGATGCACGAGGCTGCGCGGGTTGTTCGCGCCGTTCGCGACGTCGACGTTTACATCGAGCAACCCTGCCTGTCGTACGAAGAGTGCCTGTCAATTCGCCAGCGGACGGATCACCCTTTTGTGATGGACGAGTCGATTCACGGGATGCCGGAATTGCTTCGCGCCTCAAACGAAAATGCGATGGATGTAGTAAACATCAAGATCAGCAAATTCGGTGGCTTGACCAAAGCGCGGCTGGCTCGGGATCTCTGCGTGCGACTAGGCGTTGCCATGACGCTGGAGGACAGTTGGGGCGGAGACATCGTCACCGCCGCCATCGCGTCGATCGCCCACAGCACTCCAACCGAATTCCTGTTCACGGCGACGGACTTCAACAGTTACGTCACGGTCAGCACAGCCGAAGGAGCACCGCAACGGATCAACGGTCGAATGACCGCCAGCAACCAACCGGGCTTGGGAATCCAGCCACGAATGGATGTGATCGGCTCGCGAGTTCTGGAAGTCAGTTAGTGCGGAATTAAATGCGCCGCGCAATTGACCTGTGGCTCTGCCGTCGGGATCGCGTTGCGGGTGTTGGACCCTCCATTTTGAGTAGCCGATTGAGCCGGTTGAGTCGATTCGCGACTGCAATTGCGACGAAAGCAAACGGGCTGAATCCTCGATACTGAATCTTGAAATTGAGCTTTGATTCGGTTTTGCTGATGTTGTCGCCGTAGAACCGAACAAATCGCCTGGGCATTCAGGAATCCCGGCGAACGATTCGAACAATGAGTGATAGCGAGTCGTTGACGCTCATGCCGTTTTGGGCTGCAATAGGTTGCAAGGGTGCGCTTCGTTTTGCGAGGCAACCTGACTTCTCGACCATTGTGCATTCGCCCAATTTCTCAATCGCTCATTCGCCCGGTACCTCGAAATGAACAAGCTGCTTTCTGTCTTGCTCGGAATCGTATTTCTGTTGCACTTCGCGCACGACTGTGCTGCCCAATATCAACGCAGCCAACATCAACGAAGCCAGTCGCAACGCAGCAACCAACAACGTTCGTATCGTGTCGTGCGACGACCGACTTATGGCTCGCAGCAAACCTATCGCTCTCAGCCAACGTACCGCACACAGCAAACGCATCGATCGCAGCCAACCTATCGATCTCAACAAACCTATCGCACACAACCACGCAGGACTCACGCCCGGCCAACAAGGACAACGTCTTCAAACGGTTCCGGATCATATCGATTGGACGGCGGTGATATCGTTTCCTTGATCGTGCACGGAGTGCTGGGCGACTACGCCACCGCGCCGATTCACTGGCCGCAAAACGGGAACGACATCATGCCGGGTATCGGCTACCCCATGTTGGTTCGCGACGACGGCACCTTGAACTTGCCGCTGATCGATCCAGTCAACATCCGCGGCATGACCGTGTTGGAAGCCGAAGATGCCATCGAGAAGGCCTATCTGAAGACGGATATTCTGAAGGGTAAGAACCTGGTTTCCTGCAACTTGATGCGTAAACGAACAGTAGACGTATTGGTCATTCACAACGAATTTCCACGCAGCCTGCCTGGATCAAACGGACAGACCATTACCAAAGTCAAAGTGCCTGCCGACAACGCGACTCCTCTGCGAGCACTGGCCGAAGCTGGCGGATTTTTCGATTCCAGCAATATCCAGGTGTTGCGTCAGAGTCCGCCACGTAGCAGTGCGTTATCAAATGGCGATATCGTCGAAGCTCCATTGCCCGAACCCGGTTTCTACTATGCCGGCGGCTTGTTGAACAATGGACGCTACGAAATTCCAGCCGGCGCACCACTCAATGCGATTCAGGCCATTGCTCAAACGGGCGGCAGTGTACTCGGCCGCAGCGGCGTTGGCCCTTCGGAGCTGGTTTTGACACGCGGCAATCAATCACGGCGTTACAACGTCAATTGGTTGACCAACAATCCTAACGCTTTGCAGATTCGGCCCGGTGACACGATCACAATCCGCGATACTCCCGCAGATGTGCTCGGCAACACCGCCATCGACTTGCTGCGATTCGGCCTGCTGCGAGGATTCTAAAACCTCCGCGATCGAAAGTACCATTACGACGCGCGAGGGCGCGAGCGAGTAGTTCCAGGCAGCAAAACCACTCGCTTGCGCTCTTGAGCTTCGTGCTTGTATTGTTTTCAACACCTTCGTTTAACGGCAAGCTGTCGACGTAATGTGCCAAACCAATACACCTCGACAAAATTGTTGAGGGCGGTAACAGCCACGTCAAAGGTTATACAAATGTAGAATAAACCTTGAAAGACAATTTGAGATACTTTGGCCTGTTGATATTCAACAGGCCTTTTTTTATTCTCGAACGTTTCGAACGCATCCAACTGCTCGCTCAAGTCGTGCATCGTGAGGGAATGAAGTGGCTTACGTGAAAAATATATGTTGTTTACTGGGACTGTTGGTAATTTGCTCGACTCTGGCTTGTAACAAGTCTGCTTCCACCAAGACCAGCGGTGCCGATGAGCCGCCGCCCAAAATGGAAGCGGAGTTGACGTTGAATCTGGACAACGTCTTGGGAACCATCGACAGCCTTTGCTATGGCGTCAACGATCCTGTGATCCCGCAAGCGTCTTTTCGTCGGCTCGGTGGCAATCGGACCACGGGTTACAACTGGGAGATCAACTCCAGCAATGCGGGCAATGACAATGGATACGTCAGCGACCGTTGGCTCAATACGCTGGTCGAAATGGAAAAAGACGACAGTAGTCCAGCGGCCTGGATACTCAAAAATGTAGAACTTCATCGAGCCGAATCGGCAGATACTTTGGTGACGATCCCGATGGCCGGTTATGTCGTAGCCGATGGCAGCGGAGAATCGGTCAGCCGGCGCGATGCGGCACCTTCAAAGCGTTGGGTAAAATTCGAAGCGACCAAACCTGGCGGAGAATTTGGTGCTCCCGATCTCGGGGATGGCAAAGCTTACGCTGACGAAATGGTTGCCTGGTTGGTATCCAAGCTGGGAACGGCGTCCGAAGGAGGTGTTAAGTACTACAGCCTGGACAATGAACCTTCAATCTGGAGCGATACACATGCCAGGTTACATCCCAGGAAGACCGGCTACGAGGAAGTCGCCGATCGAGCGATCGCGACTGCACAAGCTGTACTGGCTGTCGATCCGGACGCCGAGATTGTTGGGCCGGCTTTGTACGGTTGGTACGGCCATGTAACACTTCAGAACGCTGCCAACAAGGATCGTTTTAATAAGACTCACGGAAGCTTCAGTGGTTACTTCCTTTCGAGAATGCGCGAGGCTTCCGAGCAAAGCGGCAAACGTCTTTTGCACTTGTTTGATTTTCACTGGTACCCCGAAGCAACCGGGGGAGGTCAGCGAATAACATTTGGTGAAAGCGGAAAGGATGTGGGCGCTGCAGTCGTCGAGGCGCGGATACAAGCTCCAAGGAGTTTGTGGGATCCAACTTACCTCGAAGAGAGTTGGATTACGGACAGTAATGGTGGTCAACCGATTGAGTTGATCCCACGTATGCAGAGGATTATCGAGAAACACTACCCGGGAACCAGATTCGCCATTCTCGAATACAACTATGGTGCGGTGCATCATTACAGTGGCGGTTTGGCATTGGCTGACGTGCTGGGGATCTTCGGAAAGTATGGAGTGGCGGGCTGTTCGTGGCGTGTTGGCGAAGACCACAGTTATGAAGAAGCGGCATTTCAGCTTTACCTTGACTACGACGGTAGAGGATCGCGATTTGAGAAACATGCGATCGGTGTGCCATCGGTTGTGCCACAACATGAGTCGATCTACGCCGCGTGCAGCGAAGATAAAAAGTCGGTCACGGTAGTTTTGATCAACAAGCAAGCTGGCAACTCGCTCGCCAAGCAAATCCGGCTGGAGGGAGTTCAGGATGCACCTGCGATAAGAGCGTTTCGCTTCGGGCCCGATCATTCGGAGCTTCGTCCGGTCACCGAGAATCTCGATCCAGTCGAAGGTGGATTCACCATCAAATGCCCGCCGCACACTGCGACGGTGGTTGAGCTGAAGCTTTAATCACGGCAAATCGGCGGATGCAGATTGGTTCTTTTCCGATACAGACTCCGAAAGTTCCTGAAACGAATTCCAGGAATTTTCCTTGACCCTGCGCCCATCCTGCTACTACAATCGCACATGCTCCTACAGTAGCACTTCGGTATCAAGTTGACGAGGCAGGGACCACATGGGCAAGAAGAAGCAATCTGAACAGCGATTGGGACATCGTGAGCGTCAAATCATGGACGCCGTGCATCAACTGGGTGAGGCCTCAGTGGGTGACGTTCTGAAGAATATTCCGGATCCGCCCAGCTATTCGGCGATCCGCAAAATGATGACGGTGCTGGAACAGAAAGGCGTGCTGACTCATCGCCAGGAAGGGACGCGGTACGTTTACAAACCAACGGTATCGCAATCCCGAGCCCGCAAGTCAGCAGTCAAGCGACTGCTTTCGACTTACTTCTCCGAGTCACCGACGGACGCCGTCAACGCCATTCTGGACGCGTCCACCAAGGACCTGACGGACGAAGACTTCAAAGAGCTTCGTGCCATGATCGACCGCGCTCGAAAAGAGGGAAAGTAACATGCACATTTTCAGCGAAATCGGAATCGAAATTTTCAGTTGGTCTTGGACGATCGACGTGCTGATCAGGGTCTCTGTCGTGTTGGCGATCGGATTGACTCTGTCAATTGTACTCCGCCGCGTATCGGCCTCTGTCAAACACAGTTTGCTTGCCGCCTGTCTGGTTTGTTGCCTGATCATTCCGTTGGCGACCCTTTGGATACCCGGCTGGAAACTACCGAACGTAGACTACTTGCTGAAAACCGAGCCTCTTGCCGCCGCAGACCATTCACCTTCGTTATTGCAGCCAGCCAATTTGCCTGCTAACGAAATCAATTTCCAGCCCGAACAATCTGCTGACACCGAACTTGCCGAATCGTCGTCTGCCGTCAAGAACCGGCGACCAGATAACTCGACGACCAAAACTGTTCAAAACCCTGAACCGGAAACCGAGGCAA